>NZ_CP041405.1:2444000-3055000 GCF_007066085.1 Paenibacillus thiaminolyticus
GCCGCCTGCGGCAGCGGCCCGTCCTCCAGCGGCGGGGACAATGCGAAGCAGGAAGAGCGCAAAACATTGAAGTTCGGGGCCACCGCCGGCCCATACAGCGATATGCTGACGAAGGCGATCAAGCCGATCATGGAGAAAAAAGGCTACACGATCGAAATCGTCGAATTCGGGGATTACGTGCAGCCGAACCTGGCGCTGTCCAACGGCGATCTGGCCGCGAACCTGTTCCAGCATAAAATCTACATGGATAACTTCGCCAAGGAAAACAAGCTGGAACTGACCGATCTCATCGTCGTGCCTACGGCGCCAATGGGCATCTACTCATCGAAGTACAAGGCGCTCGGCGAGATCGCCGACGGCAGCACCGTCGCGCTGGCGAACGATCCGACCAATCTCGCCCGTTCGCTGGGGCTGCTCCAGGACGCCGGCCTGCTGACGATGAAGGATGACATTGACCCGCTGCGCGTCTCGGAGAAGGACGTCAAGGACAACCCGAAGCAGCTCGTGCTGCAGCCGATCGAGGCCGGCCAGCTGCCGCGCGCCGTCGACAGCGCCGATATCTCCCTTGTGCCGGGCAACTTCGCGCTCGCGGCCAAGATGAATCTGCTGGATGCGCTGCAGCTGGAAAATATGCCGGACGACTACCGCAACCGGGTCGTCATCAACACGGCCGACAAGGACAAGGCCTTCGCGAAGGATCTGAAGGAAGCGGTCGAATCGCCGGAATTCGAGCAGATTATCGATGAGCAGTTCCAGGGGTTCGGGAAGCCGGAGTGGATGCTGAACCGGAAATAAGGAAGAACCAATGGGGATTTGCTAGGATTGCTAGGATATTCAGGATTGCGGGGATTACTAGGATAGATAGGGGGGGTTAGGAAATGACAACGCTGAATCAGCCGCTTATCGTGAGAGGCGCTCCCGCCGTCTACCGCTGTGAAGCCGGCATCCTGCATCGGCTGGAGTCTCTGCTCCAGCCGTACGGCAGCCGCCGGGCGCTCGTCGTGCACGGCGAGCGCTCCTGGGAGGCCGCAGCTCCGTATTGGCCGCAACAGACGGGGCTGACGCTTCTGCCGCTGCCGTACCGCGGCGAGTGCACGCTGGCGGAGGCCAGCCGGATCGCCCGCGAAGCGCGAGCGGCGCAGGCCGATATTGTGCTCGGCGTCGGCGGCGGCAAAGTGATGGACCTCGTCAAGGCCGCAGGCATCGAAGCCGGACTCGACACGGTGCTCGTGCCGACGCTCGCTTCGAACTGTGCGGCCTGGACGCCGCTCAGCGTGTTCTACGATGAGCAGGGGCGCTTCACGCATTATACGCTCCATCCGAAAAGTCCGCTCATGGTGCTGGTCGATCCGCAGATCGCCCTGCGCGCGCCAGCCGCTTACCTGCGGGCCGGCATCGCCGACACGCTGGCCAAATGGTACGAGGCCGACGTGCTCGTCCGCGAGTGGAGCCGGCAGCCCGCGGCGGTGCAGATCGCCCACCTCACGGCCCGCCTGTGTCAGACCGCTCTGCTGGAGCATGGCCTGCAGAGCGTGCGGGATGCCGAGCGGCAGCAATTGACGGATGCGTTCACGCTCGCCGTGGAGACGATCATCATGACGGGCGGCACGGTCGGCGGCTTCGGCGACCATGCGGGCCGGATCGCGGGAGCCCATTCCATCCATAATGGGCTGACGGCAGCCCCGGCGACGCATCACCTGCTGCACGGGGACAAGGTCGCCTATGGCATTCTCGTCCAGCTCACGCTGGAGGGCAACCTGCCCGAGGTCGAGCGGCTGCTGCCGTTCTACCGGGATATGGGCCTTCCCCGCTGCCTGTCTGATCTCGGGCTGTCCGCCTCGGATCGCGAGACGCTGGACCGCGTCGCGGCCGCATCGGTCCTTCCGCAGGAATCAATTCATCTGATGAACAGGAACGTGACGGCGGATGATGTGCGGCAGGCGATGCTGCAGCTGGAATCGGTGGCGGCCGGAGTTGCATAACAAATGGAGGGCGGGAGCAGGCGCTTCCGCTCAGCCTCTGTCTCGGCAATTGCGAGCTCTATCCTATCTCCCTGTGTCTCCGCAACTGGCGAGTTCTATCCTGTTTCCCTCTGGCTCTGCAACTAGCGAGCTCTATCCTGTTTCCCTCTGACACTGCAACTGGCAAGCTCTATCCTCTCCCCCTCTGGCTCTGCAACTGCCTGGCCGTCCCCTGTTCTCCCTAAGTCTCCATCTATCCCACCTTCTCAATCACTTTTCTTAATCGCCTCGACAAAAAATTAGAAATTTCACTTATCACCCGCTCGTTGTAAAATGGTGGAAAAAGGAGGGGTTGACTTGGGTAACGCAAGCTTGTCCAACCGTTTCGAACGCTTTGCGCACGAAGAATGCACGGGCTCCTGCGATCTGTACGAGCATCTGGCGCTGCGCATCGCCGCCGATAATGAATTGCTCCGAATCGCCTCGCATGCAAGGCCGGGGCAGCCGGTGCCGAACCTGCTCTTCGGCGCGGTTCACTATTTGTTGCTCGCCGGCGCTGACCACGATCTGCGCCGCTATTATGACGGTCTCGTCGAGGAGCCGGGAGACATCCGGCAGTCGTTCCCCCCGTTCAAAGACTTCTGCCTCAAGTACGCCGACGATATCGTGCCGCTGCTGAAGACGAAGATCGTACAGACGAATGAGGTCAGGCGCTGCGCCTATCTGTACCCGAGCTTCTGCCTTATCTATGAGAAAATACGCAAACCATTGGCGCTAATCGAGATCGGCACGAGCGCGGGGCTGCAGCTGATTTGGGATCAATACGGATACACCTATGGAACCGGAGACGTATACGGGAACACGGCGGGGGAAGTAAGGATTGCGGCGTCCATCCACGGGGACGCTTACCCGCCTATACTGCCACAAAGCCCGCCTGTCACCGCCCGAATCGGCGTTGATCTGCATATCAACCGCCTGTCCGAGCCGGAAGACTACCGGTGGCTGCAGGCCTTGATCTGGCCCGGACACCGGGACAGAGTCGCGCTGTTCGACGAAGCAGCCCGCTGCCTGGCCGGACAGCCGCTGCAGCTGATCGAGGGAGACGGGATCGAGCGGCTTCCGAGTCTCGCGGCCGGTATCTCCGACGACGCGGCGATCTGCGTCTTCCATACCCATGTCGCCAATCAGATGCCGCCGGAGGCGAAGCGGCGCCTGGAGCGGCAAATCAAAGAGATCGGCAGCAGGCGCGATCTGTTTCACCTGTACAACAACATATGGGACCCGAATCTGCATCTGGATGAATATATCGGCGGGACGGAGCGCAGAGCGACGCTTGCCGAGACCGACGGACACGGACGCTGGTTCCGCTGGACCTATCCCAGGGCATAAAAAACATACAGCGAGCTCAAGTTAAGTTCGTCCGAATTAATGGACGGCTGGCATGACTTGACATACCGGCGCGTTGATGCGTATACTTCACACTGTAAGGAATTAACTTTGTAATGAGGTGGAAAGGAAAATGTTGCATTTATCGACTGTTCTTCAACGGGATTTGGCTTAAGACGGGATAGATCTGCCCATTTTTAGCTCTAAGCCAACCGAAGAACAGAAGATAAAGAACCGATTTCCTTTCATGCATATCGATCTGTATGGGTAAGGTGCGCGTTCACCTTACCCATTTTTTGTATATTTTTTTCACTTCCCGATACAATTGAAAATTGTCTTTATTTTGCTGTTCTCCCGGTTGGCTTCCTATCTTGAAGCGAACAAAGGAGAGAACCAATATGAGCATTGTCACGGTTGAACAACTGTCCCATACGTACGGGGACAAGAACGTATTTCACAATATTAGCTTCCGTCTGGTGCGGGGAGAGCACGCCGGACTGGTCGGCGGCAACGGCGCTGGCAAGTCCACGCTGCTCCGCATCCTGTCGGGCGAGCTGCTTCCCGATCGCGGCACCGTCGATTGGCTGCCGGGCATCCGCGCCGGCTACCTGCAGCAGCATATCGATCTGCAGGAGGGAATGACCATTATCGAATATTTGCGCACCGCTTATGCGGATCTGTATGCGATGGAGACCCGCATGAATCAGCTCGCGGCCCAGATGGCCGAGGGCGGGGATGATCTCGATTCCTTATTGACCCGCTACGGCGAGCTGCAGCAGCAGCTGGAGCATTCCGGCTTCTATCTAATCGAGACGAAGATCGAGGAGGTCGCTGCCGGATTAGGCATTCTCGCACTCGGCCCGGATCGTGACGTGAGCGAACTGAGCGGCGGCCAGCGCACGAAGCTGCTGCTGGGCAAGCTGCTGCTGGAGCAGCCCGATGTCCTGCTGCTCGATGAGCCGACCAACTATTTGGATGACGTGCATATCGAGTGGCTTACCGGGTATTTGACCCGCTACGAGCAGGCCTACCTCGCCGTCTCCCATGACGAACGGTTTTTGAATGCAATCACGACGACAATTTTTCACTTGGAGCACCAGTCGATTCGGCGGTACCCCGGCAATTACCAACAGTTCAAGCGCAGCTATGAATTGAACAAGGAGCAGCTGCAAGCCGCCTACACGCGGCAGCAGCAGGAGATCGAGCGGCTGGAGGACTTCATTCAGAAGAACCGCATTCGCAAGGCGAAGCAGGCCAAGAGCCGGGAAAAAATGCTGGAGCGGATGGAACGGATCGACAGGCCATCCTCCGGGCCGCAGCCTCGCTTCGCCTTCCGGGTGCATGCCGATCCGGCGGGCACGGTCATCGAAGCAAGACTACTTCAGATCGGGTATCGCGAGCCGTTATTCGCTCCGGTCGATCTGACGGTAAAGCGCGGAGAGAAAATTGCCATCGTCGGCTATAACGGAATCGGCAAGTCGACGATGCTCAAGACCTTGCTCGGTTATATTCCGGCTCTGGGCGGAACCGTGCAATTCGGCGACCGCGTCAAGACCGCCTATTTCGCCCAGGAAGAGCAGGCTCCCGATCATAGCCCGCTGGAACATTTATCGGCGCTCCGCCCGGATATGACGCTGAAGGACTTCCGCCGCCTGCTCGCCCAGTCCGGGCTGACCGAGAAGCACATCCGGAAGGAGATCGGTCTCCTGAGCGGCGGGGAGCAGGCCAAGGTTCGGCTGTGCGAGCTGATGCTGACCGACAGCAACGTGCTCGTGCTGGATGAACCGACCAGCCATCTCGATGTTCGCGCGAAGGACGCCTTTCAGGACGCGCTCAAGAAATATGCCGGCACGATCCTGCTCGTCTCCCATGAGCCGAATTTCTACGAGGGCTGGGTCACGCAAGTATGGAATGTGCAGGAGTGGATGAAAAAGTAACACCGAGGGGCGCCGGCCATAGTATAGCGCCTAGGGGAGCGGGCTGGGCCTCTCTGTCCCCTCCCCCTTGCCCGCTGCCGAATCCTTCGTTAACGGAGGCGGCAGCAGGCAGGGAAAATAATCGCTAATGTCAACCGTTTGCGGTGCAATCGGTTGATGAACAGGAGAATCGATAATCGATATGAATCATATACATCTGCTCGAGATCAAGTTCGAATATAATGGACAGCAGCAGGCCATAACTCCTGTCCTGCTTCAGGATGGGAACGAGACGATACTCATCGACTGCGGGTATCCGGATTTCACTCCGCAGCTCGAAGAAGCGGCCAACCGGCAAGACATTCGTCTCGATTCGATGACCGCCTTGATCGTGACCCATCACGATATGGACCACATCGGCTCGCTGGCCGCATTGAAGCGGGCATACCCTCGCATCGGAGTCATCGCGCATGAGCTGGAACAGCCGTACATCGAAGGCAAGCACAAGCCGCTGCGGCAGCAGCAGGCGGAAGCCACACTCGACGACTTGCCGGAGGAAGCCAAGCCGGACGCGAAGCAGTTCATTCGCTTCCTGCAATCGATCGAGCCGGCCCAGGTCGATCGGACGGTGACCCACGGAGAGCGGCTGCCCTGGTGCGGCGGCATCGATATCGTCCATACGCCCGGGCATACGTCCGGACATATCTCGTTGTATCTGCCTGCGAGCAAGACGCTCATCGCGGGAGATGCTGTCGTGATCGAAGACGGACGACTGAATATCGCCAATCCCCGGCATGCGTGGGATTTGAAGGAGGCGGTCCGCTCCGTTCAGCGCCTGCTCGACTACGACATCGAGCGAATCATTTGCTACCATGGGAGCATCTTCCAGGGCGATGCCAAACAGGCGCTCCGGCAGCTCGTTCATGCCTATACGACTTGAGCAGGAACGATTTCCGGGCGGGGAATTCAATGCCTCGGCCGTGATCATTTTATAATGGAGGGGATGTTATGGAGTACACCGCTCCGCAGCATGGCGTGTCGGTATCGGCTTATATGCAGAACGCGGAAGGGGAAGTGCTGCTGCTTCGAACGCATTGGCGTTCAGACACCTGGGAGCTCCCCGGCGGGAATGTAGAGGAAGGCGAAGCGCTCGATGCCGCGGCATGCCGGGAATATATGGAGGAGACGGGCATTGCGATACGGCTTCTCGGGATTACGGGCGTCTATTATAATGCGACGAAGCGGGTGCTCTCCGTTGTCTTCAGGGCGGAGTATGTCAGCGGGAACATCCGAATCCAACCGGAAGAAGTGCTCGAGGCGAAGTTCATCCGTATCGACGAGTCGAATATCGGCCAGTATGTCACCCGCCCGCTAGCAAGATCCCGCACCTTGGACGCCATGCGTGCGACTTGCTTCGTCCCGTATGAGACATGGGAAGCCGCGCCAACATACAACTTGCTCGGAAGGCTGGACAACCATCGTTAGAAATGGCATCCATCCCAACCTTAAAAGGGGCTGTCTCATAAATAGTTTTTAGCTGCAGGAGACAGCCCCGCCCCTTTTCCTCACCCCTCAGCCTGCTGAAAATACTGTAAATATGCATTATTCCTTCATGACGTATAATCCGTTACAGGCATTGCTGCACAACTGCATCAATTTCAGACTTTTCAATAGGCTAAAGATAAAAATCGCTGAAAATAAGGTACTTTTGCAGGAATTTCATCAGATCGCGGCTCAAACAGCACAAATTGCTGCATTTACGCAGGATTTCGCTGCCTCCCCCATCATCCCCGCTTGCCCGGCTTCCGCTTTGCCTGCCGCCGTTTATCCCGCCTCCACATTCGCTGTTGACCCGTCACGCCAACCGTCGACCCAAATCACTATGCACTGCCTATGAGAGACCCTAATTGCTTTTTCCTTGCGCCCGGCTTCTAACGGCGGGCAATGATGAGGAAGCGCGCCGAATTGGTCTGAATGCCCCGCTCAGTGCGGTTCGCCGCGACGAACCGTTCGAAACGCTCAGCATCCCCCTCGACTTCTCCGAAGCAGGGGATAATCGGGGTATGCTTCAGCAGGAACAGCAGATCCTCTGCCTCACGCATATACTCAACCGCATCGTATTCCTCGCAATGAACCTCGGTGAAGCCCGCTTCCTTCAGCTGCTCGGCGCAGCGTCCCATCAGCGTTCCGTTCGGCTCGCCATAAGCCTGGCCCCGTCCGAACGCCTCCTTCACATTCCATTTGTCACGCTCGCTCACCTGCTGCGTGACGAATACGCCGCCCTCCGTCAGCACCCGGGCGACTTCCCCGGCGTGGAACGGAGCATGGCGGCAGATGACGGCGTCGAACAGCCCGTCGGGGAACATCAGCTCTTCCGCATCCATGCATGCATACCGGACATGGCACGCGGACGAGCGGGCCGCATGACGCCGAGCCACTTCGATCATGCCTGGCGAGCGGTCGATCCCGATGGCCAGCCTCACGGCTGCCGCCAGCGGCAATAGCGCCTCTCCTCCGCCGGTGCCGATATCGAGCAGCACATCGGCCGGCCTGCATAATTCCGTTACCTTCGCACCATAATCCCAAGCCGCACCTTCGGTGACCGAGCGCACGGAACGGAAATCCCAGCCGTTGATCGCTCCAATCCGGTCATAAAAAGCTTTTTCATCAAATGCAATCATCGTTCATTCTCCTTCCAATGGATATGGACTGATAGGGCTTGCCCTGCTGCAATCGCTCCGGTTCCGGGTCACAAGGGCAGACTGATCCCTTGATGGCTGGCACGCGTGTTAACCCAGCCCGGAGACTAGCTACCTCGAACGATTCGGAAAGGCATTCCCATCACCCCGTTGGAAAGATATAATCAAATTATACGCATTCAGCAAGCACTTCAACAAGCAACACAATCAAGAGGCATTCATTCAAAAGGTATGCAATCAACAGTTATGCAATCAACAGGTATGAATCAAGAGGTATGAATCAAGAGGTATTCATTTAAGCCCAACCTATCAGTGGCATTCATTTAAGTCGAACCTATCAATAGAGAGGAGAACGTTCATGCGATCAATCGAGCACGAGACCTAACAACCTTGCCCTTATGCCCGGGGTCCGCCGGATCGTATCCGTATAGAATGACATTCGATTTGCGGAATAACGAACAGGAGGGACCTGGATATGATGACAAAAGACACGCAATTTCAATGGTGGATAGAGCAATCGAATCAGCCATTTTCGGGATGGGATTTTTCCTATATTTCCGGGACGGGCCGCATGGACAGCGACTGCCTGGATTGGTCGTACAGCAGTATGGCCATTCCGCTCATGCAGGGCGCGCAATCGATGCTGGATATGGGAACCGGCGGCGGCGAGCTGCTGTCGAGGCTAAGGCCTTGGCCGAAGTCCGTCTGCGCCACGGAAGGCTATCCGCCGAACCTGCCCGTCGCCAAAGAACGATTGGAGCCGCTGGGCGCGGCCGTCCTCCCGGTGGAGGATGACGAGCAGCTCCCCTTCGCGACCGGCCAATTCGACCTCGTGCTGAACAAGCACGAATCGTATTCGCCGCGGGAGGTGCGGCGGGTACTCGCCGATGGGGGCATCTTCTTCACCCAGCAGGCGGGCGGCAGCGATTGCTTCGAGATCAACGAGCGGTTCGGCGTTCCGCTGATTGAAGAATTTGCGGAATGGAAGCTCGACATCGCCGTGCGGGAAGTGCAGGAGCATCGCTTCAAGGTCGTGAAGCAGGCGGAGCAATTCCTGAGCCAACGCTTCTATGATGTCGGCGCGCTGGTCTATTATTTGAAGGCCATTCCGTGGCAGATTCCGGATTTCGAGGCCGAGAAATATAGAGAAGAGCTGTACGGCATTCACCAGCTTATCGAGCAGCAAGGCTATTTCGAAGTGACGCAGCATCGGTTCTACTTGCTCGCCACAGCGTTATCCTAGTCCGGCCGCAGCAGTTGCGCAGTACACAAGGCCGCAGTGCGCAAGGCCAGCCAGAATATCTGGCTGGCCCCTTTTTTATGAATGCGATCCAGTCTCTCGCTCCATATCAATCCCGAACATGTCCTGGAAGCCCTGCTTGCCGGCCGCCGTAACCGTGATGGCTCGGGTGCCCTCCCGGCGCTGAATCCAGCGAAGCTCAATCCATCTCTCCAGCATAGCATGGCCCAGCGCGCCCGCAAGATGATGGCGCCGTTCGCTCCAATCGAGGCAGCAATGACTGAAAGAACGCCGCTTGGCCCGGGTTCGGGCCAGATCGATCCCCAACTCCGCCAAAAATCCCTCACCGCTTGCCGTAACGACAAACTCCTTCTCTCCCTTTATCAACAGCCATCTTGCCAACAACCCCTCCGTTACCTGCACTCCTGCAAATCCAGCCAGATGATCATAGCAGGTCCTTGCGTACCGAACCGTCTTGTCCTGCACCGATTGCTTAAGAGAGGAAATGGCAGGAGGCGGGGCGATAGATATCATCATCTCCATAACATGGGCCACTTCCTGATTCCGGGTGCCGTAATAACGGTGCCGTTGCTTTTCTACCCTGACGACATCGGCTTCCGACAGCTTGGCCAGATGGAAGCTGGCCGTCTACGGCTTAATGCCCGCCATATAGGCCAGTTCGCTCGCGGGATGGAAGCGTCCGTCCAGCAGCGCGGTCAAATATAGCCGCCCGCGACGGTTCGCTAACGAGCGAAGCGATAATAGCGACGTTCGCGTTGGCTTTCACAGTCATCTCTCCTTTGCATTCCATATTTCGATGTTAGTTGAAATGTTTCCATTTTACAAAGTTATCCGCCCGAAAATTTTATATTACGGAATGCCTGTCATTTTGCTGAACACGTTGAATGAAGACGGAACGGTCAATATTAGCTCGATGTTCCTCGTCCTGGGCTCTGGGAGATTCGATTGTCTTAGGAATCGGTCCCGGTTCGAAGGCGCTCGAGAATGTGCAGCGGCATCCCGAATGTGTCATCAATGTCCCTGGCCCGGAGCTGTGGGAGCATGTCGAGAGGCTGGCTCCCTATACGGGACGGAACCCTGTCCCATCTCGGACAGCACGCTTCCTTTTGCCGTCGTCGAGACGCAAGCGGTTCACGTCCATGCCCACGAGGAAATCATTGTCGGAGAGCATCACATCAACCCGAAGCAGTGGAGTCCCCTCATCTATAATTTCCGGCACTACTTCGGTCTTGGCCGCGCACTCGGCAAAACGTCCAAGTCGGAGACATAACCGGAACCACAGTCTTGGGCCGAAATTCGGGTAAAACGGCGAAGACGATGACTGCCTTGCGGATTTCTGTTGACAACCGACCGCAATCGAGTATGATTAATATATCGAATTGATATATCGATTCGATATATTATAGTGCACGGTGAAGGGATGTCTGCAGATGCTGGAATATATTATATTGGGCCTGCTGATGGAGGGTCCGATGAGCGGGTATGATATGAAGAAGACCATTGACAGCTCGGTTGGCCTGTTCTACCGAACGAGCTACGGCAGCCTCTATCCCGCGTTGAAGCGGTTAGCGAATAAGGGTCTCCTGTCGGTAGCCGAGACCGAAGGCGGCAGGAACAAAAAAGAATATACGCTGCTTCCCGCAGGGGATGAACAGTTCGTGAGCTGGCTGGCCGAGCCGCTTCCCGTCTCCCGCAATGAAGTGCTGCTTCGCATTTTCTTTTACGATTATTTGGACGAAGACACGCGGCAAGCGCGCCTGACCGAGTACGAGAACAAGCTTGAATCCGAGATGAGGCGGCTTCAGGCCGTACAGGAGATGGTAGCGGGGGAGCTTGAGTATATCGAACAACCGGAGAACTACTATTACCGCGTGTCCGTGCTCACCTATGGACTCCATTATTTCGGGATGGAGAAGCAGTGGATGCAAGTCATTAAGCAGCGGGGGGAAATGAAGCCATGACCTTACAAGCTACAGGATCATTTTCGAAGAACCGTCCGGTGTTGACAGTCGTATTGGTGGAACTATTCTTATTGCTTGCCGTCTTTGCCGCCGGAGCATATGCCACGATCAAGCAGCTTCCATATACATCGCCGGTGCTGATCGCCTTCATTCCGATTGCGCTTGCACTGCTATTCTATATGACACTGAAGAAGAGATGGGCGCATTACGGATTCCGCTCTCTCTCCACTCTCTATGCCCGAGACTGGATCGACTACGCCCCGCTGCTTGTCGTGCTTGTCATTCTCAGCATCAAGGGCTTCCAGGACATTTCGCTATCCGAATCCGGATTCTTCCTGTTCTTCACGCTGCTCGTCGCCTTCGTGGAGGAGACAATATTCAGGGGATTGATTCTAAGGACCCTCATGCGCAAAAGCGCCGCCGCAGCCGTGATCACATCCAGCGTTCTCTTCTCTCTGACCCATATGCTCAATATGC
Organism: Paenibacillus thiaminolyticus; assembly: GCF_007066085.1. Classification (NCBI taxonomy): domain Bacteria; kingdom Bacillati; phylum Bacillota; class Bacilli; order Caryophanales; family Paenibacillaceae; genus Paenibacillus; species Paenibacillus thiaminolyticus. The sequence continues at coordinate 2,455,662 of NZ_CP041405.1, forward strand.
TGTCAGGACAAAATGTGGCGGACACCGCTATGCAACTGATCTATGCTCTGTTGGTCGGCTTCGAGCTAGGCCTGCTGATGGTAAAGCATCACAACATCTATCCGTTGATTCTTTTTCATTTCGTTCATAACTTTATTCAGTTCATCGGTAATGACAGCAATCAAGTCTATACCTCCCTCGTTCTCCTCGTACTGGGCGCGCATTGTGTCTCGCTGTTGATCAGTGCAAGAACTTCCGCCTCCAAGACAACCGCTTCGCTCTGAATCTCATCGCCCGCATAATTGCCGCATGGACTCGGACTTCTCCGTCTTCATGCGGTTCTTTGCATATTTCTGTCTTTCACGGGAAAACTACCTCAAAAAGAGGGAAAGGCTGGGATAGTACATGATGGAGGAAACCTGGGTCGTCGTCGTCCGATCCATAATCGCCTTCTTCAGTCTCGTGATCTATACAAGGCTATTAGGCAAGCAGCAGATGGGGTCTCTCTCCTACTTCGACTACATTAACGGCATCACAATCGGATCGTTGGCGGGGACATTGGCGACTGATCTGTCCTCGAAGGGTTGGCTGCATTTCATCGGACTTACAGTGTTCGTAATCATTACATTTCTATTCCAGATTTGGACATTGAAAAGCCGATTTTTCTCCAAGGTAATAGATTCGGAACCGACCGTAGTTATTCAGCATGGCAAAATTCTAGAGCAGAACTTAAAGAAAATGCGGATCCGCTTCGATGAAATCATGATGCTGCTGCGCGAGAAAGATACGTTCGATATCACGAAGGTCGAATATGCGATCTTGGAGCCGAACGGCGGACTCTCCGTCTTGCTCAAATCCGAAGATCAGCCGTTGACGCCAAAAGATCTGAATCGTACCGTCACGCCTGCCCGCATGATGACGGACGTCGTGCATGAAGGCAAAATTTTGACCGATAACCTCCAACGGAGGAATAAGACGACGAAATGGCTTCATCATGAACTAAAGAAGCAAGGGGTCGAAAATATCAAGCAAGTCAGCTTTGCCGCCATCCTGCCTAACGACACACTGTATGTTGACTTGTACAAAGATAACCTGTCCGATGAAACAGATAACCGCGAATAGTTCTTAGCGAGGTGAGCAGCATGAAAATGAGAAAATGGACGATGTTGGCCGTGGCCGTTCTTCTTCTCGTTATTTTCGGCGCCGTCCTGGGCTCGGGCAATTTTTTGAAGCAGCCGCTGGGCAAGGAGGATCGGCTGCTGGAAGCGGTCCAGTCCATAGAGCAGCATGTCGAGAAGAAGAATTGGAAGCAGGCTAAGGACAAAGTCGAATACGCCTCCAATGCATGGAGACGTATTGTCAATCGAATTCAATACAGCGTCGAACGCGAATACATGTACGATATTTCCGGCATCCTCAGCCGCATCCGGGGAGGAATCGTAGCTAAGGACGATGCCTCTGTCATGGAAGAAGTTTATTTTTTCTACGAGCTATGGGAAAATCTTGGACGCTAACTCACGCTCTCCCGCGTCAATGCTTCGTACATCCGTTCCAGCGCCCCGACCCCTTGCTCCTCCGCCGCCTTCGCGGTCTTCAGAAGAACCTCCGCCTCGCTCGCGCTTGCCGGATCGTTAGGCTCTCCGCCTTGCGGGAAGGGGAACAGCCGCTGCAGCCCGCGGAGCGCTTCTGCCACGGCCCCATAATGCTTCGCCGCTTCGGCGCCAAGCCGGCGAAGCGATTCCTCCCGCTCGGAATTCCCCGGCCAGCGTTCCGGGAACGACTCCAAGAAGCGAACTCCGAACTCTCGGGCGCAGCAGACGACCGCCGTGTTATACGCATTGCCGAACGGATCGACCGTCCGGTTGCGGAAGGCCTCAATCCAGGCGTCATAGCCCGCCAGGCCATGCTTGTATTCCGCCGACAGCGTCGGCGCCTGTCCCCGCGCGAATTCAATAATCGACCGCAGTCCCTTCGTCCACGCCTCCAGCGGATCCACGTCATCACTGTCCGTTACCCGCAGCATGTAGACGAATTTCATCGGCAGCTCGTTCAGCTTCGTGTACGGAAGCGCCCCATCCTGCTGCGGATCGCGGCAGTACAGCTCCTGCTTCTCATCGTCATAGCCATAAATCAGCCCGAACTCCGGCACGAACAGACTCCACCCGATGACCGGCAAGCCCCGATCGATACTCGCTTGGGCGAACTCAACCGCTTCCCGCAATTGCTCGGGGGCTGCGGGCGTATGGAATCCGTGCAGCGGCTCCGTTCCGAAGCCGAGCAGATGGAGGCCGTGCTCCAGCAGCTGCTCGGGGTCGAACATCGTCGGGCCGGCCGCATTCACATCGGCCGGATGAATATTGATGCGGAAGGCATGGCCCGACACCCCCATAACGTCTGTCAGTGTATAGCGGTCCTTCTTGTCGGTGTACGGCAGCAGTGCATAGATCGCCTGCGCCGCAGAGGTCCATGTCATCGTCCAATCGTTGCAAGTTGTTGTCATCTTTCCGTGCTCCCCTCGGATTATATTCGCAGTGGCGTGGCCAATACACGGCGCGTCTGCCGTCCGGCCTGCTTCTTCTCGGAGGCATAGTCTTGAAAATAGACCCGGATGCGCTCCCGCTGCACTTTGGTCCGCGAGCGGGAAAGGGCCGTATAGACCGAGCCGGGGGTTGTATCGAACAAGCTGGCGATCTCGGAGGGCGGAAGCTGGCGGAATACATGCGCTTCGAACATCTGTCTCTCCCTGGCCGTCAAGCAGGACAGCAGCTCCCGGATCTGCTCCATTAGTTCACGTCGAAGCAGCCACGCCTGCGGGTCCTGCATCTCGCGCGGGGGCGCGGTGCAGAGCCGGTGCAGCACCCGGTCCAACTCTGAATCCTGTGCGGGCCGCCTTGGGGCCAGGCTCGACCAGGGCCGTTCTTTGCCGTACGGCCCTCCCCGCCGCAGCTTCATATTGGCCTGATTGCGCACAATGCGCTGCAGCCAATACTGGAAGCGGGACGCATCCAGCAGCGTCTCCAGCCGCAGGAACGCATTCAGCAGCGCCTCCTGCACAATATCCTCCGCCAATTGATCATCGCGGGCCATGGAGCAGGCCCAGCCCAGCGCCCGCTCCCGGTGCCGCCGCACCAATTCGCCGAACGCTTCCCCGCTGCCTGCTCGGGCCGCCTCTACCAGTTCCTCGTCGCGTTGCGGACACTCCGATTCCTCCTCATCCATTCCGGCCTCCGCTTCCGCCTCATCCGTTCCGGTCTCCGTCCTCCACTCCGCCATATGCATTTATGCTTCCCCTCCTCCTCAGGAACCCAGACGGCCGCACTCCGTAAGAGCCACTTATACAAGATGCCGCCGGGCCCCAAAATCTTACCAACCGTCTCAAAAAAATGAATATGCCGAATTAACCTCATTTCCTCTTCAACTTCTTCTCTCTATCATAAATAAAAAATCGGCGCTAATCGACAAATATTGTACTTATTTTGCAGATTTATGAATAAATATGTAGACGAATTGACCCGTGTATGATATCACTAACATAAGGTGAAATAGGTGAATATTAGGAGGAAATGATGAGTTTTCGAGCACAATTTCTACGAACGTTGATCATCAGCATATTGGCCATGCTGATGGTTGTCCTCATCGTATTGTTCCCGCGCGACCTTGATATCCGCATGGCTGAATATCGGATGGACATCAATTATAGCTTTAGTTGGGCAAAGTACGGGAACAATATCAAAGGATTTTTTGCCGCTCTGTTCGAAGAGGGAAGCCTCGGCATCGATCGATACAACCTGCCGATCGTAACAGTCGTGCTCACTTCCGTAGCCAAGAGCCTTGCCGTCATCGTCACGGCGCTTATTCTTAGCTTCGGACTCGGCGTGCTGAAGGGAATTATAGACTACAAGCTGTCGCGGACGAAATGGAGCTTCTTCGGCAACTGGACGACCTGGCTTTTTCAATCGCTGCCCGATTTTCTGGTGCTGCTGCTGATCCAGTGGTATGTCATCCGCTATCTGCCGTTTATCCGCATTTTCTCACCGGATCAATGGTATTCCTTTCTTCTGGCTGCCGTGCTGGTATCGATATATCCGACGATGTATATCGCACGCATCACGAGCGCTTCCATCGCGGATCAGGACGGCAAGATGTACATAATGGTAGCCCGTGCCAAAGGCTTGACCCAGCGTCTCATTTTTTACAAACACGTCTTCTATAACAGCTTCGGCACGATATTGACACATCTCTCCTCTCTCTTCGTCTATGTCTTGTCGAATCTGCTTATGGTCGAGTACTTCACGAATTTCCCGGGAGCGGCTTATCGGTTATTTCTTGCCATCGATTACAGCGTGAACTTCGGAACCGGCTTCAATTATGAGCCCGGCGTCATCATCGGCATCGCCTTCTGCTTCATGATCATGGTGCTTATCGTTCAATGGATCAGTCTGGCGGCAAGAAGACATTTCGAAGCGAGGTAAGGAAGGAGAACGACATGAAAAATATTACATTGTGGATCGGAGCCGCGATGCTGGCCATTATTGTGTTCTTTATGTTTTTCGGCCCCGAGCTTCCCATTGTCGACCAAGAATTGCAAGAAGTGAAGCACCGCTTCAACGAGAACAACCGGCTGCAGCTGCCGCCCTACCCGCCCTCGGCGATCAATCCGCTAGGCTCGGACAAGAACGGCGTCGACCTGCTGAGCAAGCTGATTATCGGCACGAAGGCGACCATTCTCATCGTGTTGACGATTACGGCGGTGCGCTATTTGATTGCCGTCCCCCTTGGACTGATGGCCCGTCGCAAGACAGGGATTGCCCATTTTATCGTGAACAGCATGAATCAGGTGTTCTCCTTTTTGCCGTCCATCTTTTCGGCGGTGCTGCTGGTGAGCGTTCCTTTTATCCAGACCTCGGACAATCGGCTGTGGTGGGTCATTTTTATCGTGGCCGTCATCGAGGCGGGCCGCGTCGCCCATATCGTTCAGGAGCATACGCATAAGTTGTCGCGGGAGTTGTACGTCGAGGCGGGCAACAGTCTCGGCTTGAGCCCGTGGCGGATGTCGAAGAGTTATTATATGCCGGCGATCCTTCCTGAATTGATTGTGAACTTCTGTCTCGACATGGGCAAGGTGATGCTCATCATCGGCCAGATGGGTGTATTAAGCATCTTCCTGACGCATCAATGGATCGAGGTCAATTACTTCACGCCGAAGTTTTTGAACACCAGTCTGGACTGGGCCTCGCTGCTCGCCGAGCACCGGGCCGAGATCTACGTGAACAAATTCGGCTTCATCTTCTATCCAGCGGCTGCGATCGGCTTCGCCATCCTCACCTTCAATATTTTGGGCGAGGGGCTGCGCCGCCATTTCAACCGCCGCATGAACGTATTGCTGTAAGCCGTTCATAACGTGAGGGCGTGAGGGCAGATACCAGCGAAGCCTGCCGGCTGCGGCTGGCGCCTGCCCTCTCTCAGTTACGCTGTCGCTCCAGCTTCGCTCCATCGCTTCCGGCGTCACGCCACCGGTTCCGGCTTCACTCCATCGTTTCCGGCGCAACTTCATCGTTTCCGGCTTCACCGCTTCACCGGCCGCCCCGCTGTCATGATGCCTGCTAGAGCCCTATTCTCTTATTATCCGTAGCCGTTTTTCATGAATCGTCTCTCATAAATCGTCTAGGTAAAGATCACGGTTGCATAGCGGACAACGGCGGGAGACCCCTGTCTATACAGTGGAGGATGAGCAGTAGCCTGATATGCACCGTACCGTACATCGCATATTCCGCGCAGGATGCACGTTAGCTAGGCTAGGTTCCCGCCTATGTGGTGCACTATCCCCAAGCCTCAGGTGCTGCACCATGCGGTGCACTATCCCCAAGCCTCAGGTGGTGCACCATACATTGCAATTATCCCCAAGCCTCAGGTGGTGCACCCTACATTGCATTATCCCCAGGACTCATGTGCCTGCGCCCATGGCCGGGTATGCGTGGTGAAAAGCATAGATGCAGCATTACTCCACGCAGGATGCACAGCTGCCTCGTTTACACGCACGCCGCATCACAATACGCAGCAAGCACACATCTATCGCCATACCGCCGTAGGATGTGCAACTCTAACATTTCCACTCTTCCCGTATCGCGATGCAACATCCACATAGGTCCCCGCCGCAGCATCAATCCTGCACCTTTCCACCAATCCTGCAAAATTACAGTATTCTTTTTTGGGGCAGGCGTACTCGACACCAATCCTGCAAAAATACATCATTTTCCCTCAGTCCCCACTATCCCCCCGTTTTTTCACCAAATTGATGCTCCTGCGCAGGAATTTCTTCTTTTCATCACCGAAACGGCCAAAAATACTGCACTTTTGCAGCTTTCACCCCTCATCGCTCCAAATCGCCCACACACGCGCCTGTCCTCTCGAAATTTATCACTCTTCCTTCCTCATACTACTCATGCCCCTTCCCTCCTCCCTACTACCCATGTCCCTGCCTATGTCCCTTCCCTCCCCTACTCCATCCCCTGCCCTCAACGCCTCCCTCGACCTCCACCTGCCACAGCAGCACAACCACAACTGACCTTCCGAAATTCGCCAAATGCTGCTTGACAACGGAATCTTATTTAATTATCATCTAATTTAATAAATATATTATTAGATAATGATTAAATAACGTAAAATGTGAGGCGTGAGACATACCATGCAATTGGAAAAAATCGTAGCGTATCATAAGGCGCTCTCCGACCCGACGCGCATCAAAATGCTCGTCCTTATCGCCCAGGAGGAATACAGCGGGCAGCGGCTTGCCGAACGGCTCGGCGTCACCCCGGCCACCATTACCCACCATGCCGCCAAGCTGAGGGAGGCGGCTCTCATTAACGAGCGCCGGGACAAAAACACGATCTATTTTTCATTGAACGATTACTTTATGAAAACAAACGCGACGGCGACCTTTGACTTCATCTATCGCCACGCCGCCCAAAAGGAGGATAGTCTTATGCAAGACCAAGAAGCCCAACAGAAATACCAGCAGTCCGTTATCAACAATTTCTTCACGGCGGATGGCCGCTTGAAGACGATTCCGGCCCAGTTGAAGAAAAAGCTCATCGTGCTCGAGCATCTGGTCTCGCGCCTGGAGCACGGGCGGAAGTATACGGAACCGGAAATCAACGCGTTCATCCGCTCCTATCACGACGATTTCGCGACCTTGCGCCGGGAATTTGTTATGCAGCATTTCATGTACCGGGAGAATAGCATCTACGAATTGAACCCGCCGGAAATGTGGGCCTCCTGGAGACAACTCAAATAAACCGGCCCGGGCGCCTCAAGCAAGAGGAGATAGGAGCCGACGCTGGCTGGCAACCTTCAAGACATAGCAAGGAATGTATCCGGTACACTCAAAAAACGGGGAGGGACGGGAAATGTTCATCGTTAATGTCGAAGCGGCGATTTATCGCGAGGGAAAGTGGCTGATTATCGAACGCAGCCAACAGGAGGAGCATGCCGGCGGCACGTTAGCGCTCGTCGGCGGCAAGGCAGAGCGGGAGGGAACCGTGCCTGATATATTGGAGAAGACCATCGCTCGCGAAGTGATGGAGGAGGTCGGGCTGGCCCTTAGCGGGACGCCCATCTACGTGAACAGCTCCTCCTTCGTCACCGATCGCGGTGAGGCGGTCGTCGACATCGTCTTCCTGTGCGAATGCGAGAGCGGGGAGCCTCGCATCGCCAGCCCGGAGGAAGTAGCGGCCGTCTGCTGGATGACCGCCGAGGAGGTGCTGCGCCATCCGCTCTCCCTCCCTGGCTGAAGAGGAACCTTCAGCAGGCGGAGCAAGTGAGGTTGCAAGCGCGGCAGCAGTGACGAACAGCGCCAACCCGGGACGGTGGAACGCAGCAACGGGCAACAGCGCAACGGCACTAGCTCCGAACAGAGTAAACGAACAACCAAGCACCAACGGAACCAACTCCGAACAGAGTAAACGCCCCACCGAGCAACGCTCAATGGCCCGGTCCGGGGCTGGATACCATCTAATCCCGGACCGGGCCGCCTCATTCGTGCCGCTTCCTATGGCCGGCTGGCGTCCGCATAGCGCAGCACGACGCCAATCGTATCCTTCGGCGATTGCTTGTAGCGCGCATAGGCGATGTCCGCCTTCTCCATCGGCAGCTCCGCCGAGATAAGCGGCTCGACGCGAATTCGGCCCGACGCCAGCAGGCGGACATACTCGGCCACATTGCGGCCCTCCGTCCAGCGCACATAGCCGAGCGGATAATCGAATCCGCCCACCTCATATTCACGCGCATATCGTCCCGGGCCGCCTGCCCGCGAGATGAGCACCTCCGCTTCCTTCGCGAACATGCGCTCGCGTTCGAACTCCATTTTCAGGTCGCCGACGATGACGACCTTGCCCCGATCCCGCAGCCAGCCAAGCGAGCTGTCGATCAGATCGGTGGCGCTGCCGCCGGCGCAGAGCAGCACCGCATCGGCGCCCTCCCCGTTCGTCAGCTCCCGAATCGCCGCTTCCAGCTCCTGCGGGTCGGCATAAACCGCCTCGACACCCGCTTGCTTCAGCATCGCGCACCGCTCCGGCAGCAGGTCATAGCCGATGACAGTATAAGCTGCCGCATGGGCCACTTGCGCGATGATCTGCCCCAGGATGCCGAGGCCGACCACCACGACCCGCTCCCCGAATTGAAGCTGCGCTTGGCGCAGCGCGTGAATCGCAATCGCGCCGAGCCCCGCGAAGGACGCTTCCCGCAGCGATACTTGCGGCGGCAGCGGCGCGGCCAGATGCTTCGGCACGGCGAGCAGCGAAGCGTGCTTGACGAACGGCGCCCCGTAGCAGGCTACCCGGTCTCCCGGTCGGAGATGGCTGACGCCCTCGCCGACCTCTCTGACGATGCCGGCGGCGCTATAGCCCAGAGCGAACGGCCCCTGCACCTTTTGCTGCATCGACATCTCGGTTCCCGGACTTATCGCCGAATAGACGGTATCCACCAGCACGAAATGAGGCTGGAGAACCGGCGCCTCCTTTTCCACAGTGTGAACGACACCATCTGTAGATACGACTGCTCTCATGGGTAATCTCCTCTTTCTATGATGTTAAGACTTGATTCCGGACATGGCGATCCCTTCCGTGAAATACCGCTGGAAGAAGACGAAAATGAGAAAGGTCGGCACGAAAGAGATAGCCGCTCCCGCCATTTCGATTCCGAAATTCCCTTCCTTCGTCAGCAAGGACGCCAGTCCGACCGTAATCGGGTACATCTCTTCCGATGTCATGAAAATCAGCGGCGTGAACAGATCGTTCCAGCAGCTGATGAACGCGAACGTCCCGATCGTCGCGATGGCCGGCTTCGCGAGCGGCAGCATAATGCGGAAAAAAATCGTGAAGTCTCCTGCGCCGTCGATATAAGCCGCTTCCTCCAGATCCTTCGGGATCGTCATCATGAACTGCCTCACGAGAAAGACCCCCATAATGGCCCACAGCTCCGGAACGACAATCGCCCCGTACGTGTTGATCCAGCCGAATTGGCTGAACATGATATACTTCGGAATAATGAGCAGCTGGCCGGGCACCATGACGACAGCCATCATGAGCCAGAACACGATCTCCCTGCCGGGGAACTGCTTCTTGGCGAAAATATACCCGAGCACCGCTCCGAAAAAAATCTGGGTCGCCACCGGGATGAGTGTGATGACAAGCGAGTTCTTAATCCAATCCAAGAACGAACTCTGCCCGATAATATACGTGAAATTGTACAGCGTCGGATTCGTCGGAATCCAGAACAACGGATCAGCCGTTGCCTTCTCCACCTTTTGCAGCGAACCGAGAATCATCATCGCAAAAGGAAAAAAGAACAGGATGCCGAGAATGACGAGCAGCACATAAATGGCGGCTTTATGCTTCAAACGAATATTCATGCGAGCCCCTCCTTCGGATGCTGGCGTTCACTGGGGGCGCGCATCAGTAATGCACCTCTTTGCCCAGCACGCGGCGCTGTACGAGCGATATCGCGAAAATGATGAAAAACAGTATATACGCAAGCACGCTGGCATATCCGAGGCGAAGTCCGGTGAAGCCTTCCTCATACAAGTAATACACCAGAGTCGTCGTTGCATAGTTCGGTCCCCCGCCCGTAATGAGGAACGCGGAATCGAAGACTTGAAAAGAACCGATCGTCGTAATGATGGCCACGTAAAAATGAATCGGCAGCAGCAGCGGGAACGTGACGCTCCAGAACGTGCGCCAACGTCCGGCGCCATCGATCTTGGCCGCCTCGTACAAGTGGTTCGGAATCGATTTGAGTCCGGCATAATAGTAGACCATCGTGCTTCCCGCCACTTTGAAAATACTCAGTCCCGCCAGCACCGGCAGCGCCTGCGACGAATTCGAGAAGAACAGCTGCGGCTCGATGCCGAGCCAGCTGAGCACATAGTTAATCATGCCGTATTCGGTTCCTTTGAACAGCCACGCCCAGATTCCCGAAATAATGACGAATGAAGTGACAACGGGCAAGAAGTACAAGCTCTTGAAGAAGCCGGCCGCGCGCACGCCCGAGTTAACCAGCAGCGCCAGCAGCAGCCCGACCCCCATCGTCGGAACAATATAGTAGACCGAGAAGAGAACCGTATTCCAGATCGCCTTCCAGGCAATCTCGTCCGTGAAAAAATAACGCCAGTTCGCTAGCCCGACGAAGGACGGCGAGCCAATGATAGGCCAATCCATGAACGTCAGCACGAGACTGAAGGCCAGCGGGAACACTTGGAAAATAAGAAAATGGATCAGTATCGGAATCAAAAATACGTACACGATGGCGTTCCGCCGGAATTCCTGCCGGAACCGCTCTCCCGGCGGCCGCCGTGCGGCAGATTCCCGAGCGGCGGCTCCCTGCTTCACTGTTAGCACGTGCTATCACCTTCCATCCCTGTTAATGAGGCCGGCAGCGCCACGCGAGGCAGCGGGCTGAGCGGCGGCCCGGCAACATCCGGTCCGCGCCCTCCCGCCGCATCCCGCCAAGAGTCAGCTTTTATTCATATCGTCCTGAATCGCCTTCGCCGCCGCATCCGCCGCTTCCTGCGGCGATTTGCCGCCTTCCAGCATCGCGGCGAGCTCGGCCTGGATCTTCGGCATAATGGTGCGCGCCACCGGGCTCATTACGCCGGGACGAGTATAGGCCGTTACTTCCAGGAAGATTTCCATATCTTTATCCCCTTCATAGATGGACGAAGCCGATTTCCGGGTCGGGATATAAGTGGCCAGCTTGTTGAACTTTTTCTGCGCTTCCGTATTGGTCAATACTTTGATGAATTCTACCGCTGCTTGCTTGTTCTTGCTGTTCTTCGGCACAGCGAACATGCCGACCGTTCCGAAGCTGGCTTGCTCCGCGCCTGTGAGCGGCGGGCCGGCCGCATAATTGAACTTCTCTTCCTTCAGTACGGTTTGGGTGAAGCCCGAGCCCCAGACCGCCAGCATTTTACCGGACAGGAACTCCGCAGACTGATCCTGGTTCGAAATGGAATCCTTCGGAATCCAACCCTTGTCGTACATATCTTTAATCATCTGGAACGTGCGGACGCCCGCCTCGTTGTTGATGACGATCTCGCCGTTGCCGTCGATGACGTCGCCGCCTTGCTGCCACAGAATCGGATACAGCGTTGCGTTGCAGCATGCGCTGCCGCCGTTGAAATCGCGGGCGTAATAGCCCTTCGCTACGGCCTTCTCGGCCCATACATTGAACTCATCCCATGTCTGCGGGAGCGCTGAAGGGTCCTCACCAATCTCCTTAATGATGTCCGCGTTGTAGAACATGAGCTGCGCTTCTTGCAGAATCGGCAGCGCATACAGCGTATCCTGATACGTCCCCGCCGCGAGTGCGCCCGGGGTGAAATCATCCATCTGATTGTCATCCATATAAGGGCCTAGCGGCTCAAGAACATCCTTGCTTGCGAACTGCGGGATCTGGTCGGGAAGCTGATAGAACACATCCGGCCCGTTCCCTGCCGCCAGCGCTGTTAATATTTTTTGCTCCCGGTTCTTCCACGGAATTTCCTCCAGCTTCACCTTCACGTCCGGATATTTGCTGTTGTATTCCGAGATAACGCCGTCGAACACCGCTTTCATGTCGTTCTTTTTCTCCTCCGACACATAAGGATGCACCCATACCGTAATCGTGCCGGACAGCGTTTGCTCTTGCTGCCCCTCTGGCTGGTCAGTGCCCGGTGTTGCCGTTTCCTTCCCCGGGGACTCGGAGCTTCCCGCTCCTCCCGAGCCGCAAGCCGTCAGCAGCATGGACAGCGCCAGCACAAAGGCCAGCATCAACAGACTGGAACGTTTCGTCATCTTGTTAGACCATCCCTTCTTTTCATAACTTTTATAATCTAGATGTAGACCAATCCCCTTCGCTTCCGTCCGGACAGCAGTTTTTCACTACCTTTGAAATGAAGATGATTTGACAGCTCCCGCCTCCCTTTCCTTGCCGTTTTTTATCAAAATCCAGTATTACCCCTGATCATCATGCATGGATTGCAATAACCCAGACAAGCTGTAGTTCATATCTGGTATGTAAACAATCATAGATCCCAAAGAAAGCGCTGTCAATCCTGTTTTTAAAAAGACGAATTAAAGACATAACGGAAAATCGCGGCCATGCCTGGGATGACCTTTCTCTTGACACTATAAAAAAACCGCCCTTAACGGGCGGCCCTCTCGGACAGCAGGCCTTCCAGTCTGCTGCACATCGCTGCTTCGTCTTCGAGACGCGACCAATACAGCTTCAATGCATTGCATACGTGCTGCAGATCCGCAGAACACAGCCCCAGCTCCGTGAAGAAGCGGAGGGATGGAATAATTTCGCGGTACATCGAGAAGCGGCTCGGCCGCGGGAACATTTCCTTCCCGTTCCATTCCGCCGCCTTCTTGTGCGCCGGGATGCTGAACGTATGCTGCCGGATATGGAGCTGGGCTTCATATGAGAGCAAGTAATCGACCAATTCAAGCGCCGCTTCCTTCACCGCCGATGTCCGGTTCACCATCAGGCCGATAGCGAGCAGCAGCGACTTCGCCTCGTTCAAGTAAGGCAGCGGCGCCACTTCGAACGCAAACGGCGCATCCATCAAATGGTTCAGGCTGAAATAGGTCGCGATAATGACCGACAGCTTGCCCTGCAGGAACAGCCGCTCGGCATCCATATCATTCTCCGACAGGTAGGCCGGATACGCACTCTGCCTGTCGATTAGCTCGCGGGTCAGCCGGAGGCCCTCCATTAGCTTCGTTCCGCAGACAGGGACATTTCCCGCTTCGTTGAGCTCGAATCGTCCGCCGCTCTGCAGCAGGAACACCGGCCAGCGGTTGTTCGAGAGCATATGGAAGTAGAAGCCGAACGTCCCCGGCTCTTGGCCGAGCCGCTCCGCCGCAGTCATCAGCTCGGACCACCGCCAGCTGCTGTCGGGCTCGGGCAGATCATGCGCCAGGAAATGATCCCGGTTGTAGCAAAGCATGACCGGGGAGAAGATAAGCGGCAGGCCCAAGAGCTGCCCTTCATGCCGGAAGCAGTCCGCGATGAACGGATACTGCTCCGTGCGGGGAGCCAGCGGCTCCAGCAGGTCATGATGCCCCTCATCCGCGAGCCAGCGGAAATCGTTGTAATTGACCGTCGCCACATCCAGCATGTCATGCCCGATATAGCCGGAGACCGCATCGGGATAATTTTCGTACGGAAGTGGGACGAGTTCTACCCGTATATGCGGATGAGCTTGCTGGAATCCCTCGATAAGCTGATCCAGCGCCGCCTCCTGGATGACGGAGCGGTAATATCCGAACCGCAGCAGCACTGTGCCTGACGCCCCCGGATCCGCGATCCGGTTCCCGACCCGGGGCACCTTCTCGATCAGCTTCTCCTCGACGAGCCGCTCCAAGCCTTTGCGGACCGAATTTTTGCTTAATTGGAATTGCTCCGCAAGCGCCACCTCCGAGGGCAAATAATCGCCAGCGGCCCGGCGGCCCGTAATAATATCATCCCGCAGCACGGTAACCATTTCGTCCAATCGCTGTCTAAACGTAGTGCGGCTTGGTCTGCTCGTCATCCTATACGCTCCTTCAACTTATCGTTACTTGCAGCTCTCTGTCGTTACTCTCTAAGCCTTAGTCTCTATCATTAGTCTCTATCATTAGTCTCTACCATTAGTCTCTATCGTTAGTCTCTATCGTTAGTTTCTGTCATTAATCTCTAACATTAATTGATCGCTCAATCGTTCATATTCTAGTATATATCTAGTATATTACTTCATGATATCGGCCCGAAGCCAAAAAGTCAATGAACGCTCCCCTTCCTTGCCCGCCTCTTTCCCCGCACTGCACCATCCACTACAATAGAGGAAAGAGCAGCTTCCCGTGGGGGATGCCGCTTACGATAATCGATACTGTGGAGGACGCCAATTGTGAAAATCGATCGCCTGCTCAATATCATCATTCTCCTGCTGAATCGCCCGATCGTGCAGGCCAAAGACTTGGCCGAGCGGTTCGAGGTCTCGGTTCGCACCATTTACCGCGATATCGACGCGATTAACCAGGCCGGCATCCCGATCGTGACCTACCAAGGAGCGAACGGGGGCATCGGACTCGCCGAAGGCTACCGTCTGGACCGGAACCTGTTGACGAACGAGGAGCTGGCCGCGATCGTGACCGCACTCCAGAGCGTGTCCTCCTCCTATCCGGATGAGGGTCACGCCATGCTGGTCGAGAAGATCAGCAGCATTATTCCCGCTTCGCAAGCGGAAGACTTCCAGTTCCGGACGAAGCAATTTGTCGTTGATTTATCCCCCTGGGGGAACCATGAGAAGCTGGAAGCGATGATTTGGACGCTAAAAAAAACGATTGAAGAACGGCAGGCCGTCCGCTTCTCCTATCGCAGCGCCGAGGGAGTGGCAACGGAACGGATCGTGCAGCCCTACACCCTTGTGCTGAAGGGGCATGCCTGGTATTTATACGCGTACTGCACCGGCAAGCTCGGGTTCCGCTTCTTCAAGCTCGTCCGAATGAAGCGGTTGGAGCCGCTGGACACCCGATTCGAGCGCGAAGACATCGCCCTGGAGGAACGGCCATGGGACAAGGAATGGCATGCTCCCGAGCGCACCGTCTCCCTCACGCTTCGCTTCGGGCCTGGCATCCGGCATGTCGCCGAAGAGTGGTTCGGGGCGGAGTCGCTCCAGGAGGATGAGACGGGACATTCGATCGCCAACGTCTCCTTGCCCGACAATGCTTGGCTGTACGGCTTTATTCTCAGCTTCGGCCCCGAGGCCGAGGTGCTGGATCCGGAATCGGTCCGCCTCCGCATTCGCGACCTGGCCGCCGGCATCGCGGCGAACTACTGCTAATTATTCCGTCCGCACTCACCATCGCGCATTTCAGGCATATATTTACTGCAAAGGACCCTAATCAGGTGATTGTCCGCATGCCGGCGGAGTGTCTCAACCGCTCTGCGAGCCGCTGCGGCAGTTACCGATCAGACCGTTTTAGATCTGACCGCTTTCCCATAAAAGGCAGAATTCAGGCAGCACAGGATTCTGTTGAAGTAAGATCGAATGGAGCAGGGATTCCGATGAACAGGTTCTGATGAAGGAGAGACAACGCGATGGTGAAGCTGAAGACGGCAGCGGAGATTGAGCAGATGAAAGGGGCGGGGCAGCTTGTCGCAGCCTGCCACCGCGAGCTGGCCAAGCGAATCCGGCCCGGCGTCAGCACGCTCGAGCTGAATGATTTCGTGGAGCGCTACATTGAAAAGCAAGGCGGACAGCAATATACGAAGGGCTACAAAGGATTTCCGTATGCGACCTGCGCCTCGGTGAACGATGTCATCGCCCACGGGTTTCCCAGTCGGGAGCCGCTGCGGAATGGCGATATCGTCAAAATCGACGTCGTCGCGGTGTACGACGGATGGGTGGGCGATTCCGCATGGTGCTATGGGGTCGGCGACATATCATCAGCCGCGCGCCGGCTCATGCGGGTCGCGAAGGAATGCCTTGATATCGGCATTAAGAAGGCGCTCCCGGGCAACCGGATTGGCGATGTCACTCACGCCATCCAGAAGCATGCCGAGGCGAACGGCTACTCGGTCGTCCGCGATCTGCTCGGGCACGGGGTCGGCCGCGCCCTGCATGAGGAGCCGAAGTTCGCCCATGTCGGCAAGCCCGGGCGAGGCTTCCGATTCCAGGAAGGGATGGTCTTCACGATCGAGCCCGCGCTCAACGAAGGCACACCTGAGATGTGGATCGACGATGACGGCTGGACCGCCCGCACGTGGGACGGCGGCTTGTCGGCCCAATACGAGCACACCGTGGCCATCACGAAGCATGGCCCGATCATACTGACAGAGCAGCGCTAAGACAACCCGGCTGCTCTGTCTTTCTATTTCCCGGCAGGCCGGCTCCATCTGCAGCCGATCCTGACCGGACTTCGCCGCCTGCAGCCGCCGCAACGCCGCAGCCTGTATCGGCCGGCTCTGCTTACGCGCAGCCGCAGCAAGGATGCATGCGCGGCACGAACGCCTTGCACGGGTACAAATACCCGTACACTCGGCCGAAGCCACGGCGCTTCAGCAGCCGCGCCGCCTTGCGGATATGCCGCTTCCGCGCCCCGATCAGCACGACAGTATCCCCAGGGCTCAGTACCTGTCTCCACACATAAGGCAAGCGGCCGACATACATCGACACTGCTTCCTCCATATGGCGGCAATAATAGTCGACCGGCTCGCGCACATCCACCTGCTTCACCGGGGCCTCCCCCTCGAGAAGCGCCTGCAGCTCATGCGGCTGCAAATATCGAAGACCTTGCACCGGCCGGTGCGCCCACACGGCATACAGAAGGCCCAATATCAATAACATGACGAGAATCCACACCGGCTTCTCCCTCCTGACATATACCCCACACTGTATAAAAGAGAACAAAAAAAATGTTCAAAACACATACCCTGATGGGTATGTATTATACACAAATTCGTCCGCATTGTAAATGCACCCGCCATCTCTCTTCAACCGTACTTCCCCAGTGATGCGGCTGTCTGCCAATTTGAAGGCGGATACAATACCATGCTGATAAAATATTTTCTGACGCCCGGCGCATATTAAAGAGAAAAGGAGGCATTTCTATGATCAAGCAAATCGCCACCGTCGCGATCTATGTCGAAGATCAGCAGCAAGCCAAACTGTTCTGGACCGAAAAGGTCGGCTTTACAGTGACCGCGGAGCATCCTATGGGTCCCAACGCCTTGTGGCTGGAAGTCGCTCCGGCAGGCGGGGGAAGCCGTCTCGTCCTCTACCCGAAGTCGATGATGAAGGGCTGGGAAGAACAAAAAGCCTCCATCGTGTTCGAATGTGACGACATCATGTCTACATACGCAACGATGAAGGCCAACGGAGTTGAGTTCAATGGCGAACCCAATGAGATGCAATGGGGAACCTACGCCAGCATCTCCGACCCGGACGGCAACCAGTTCTTGCTGAAGGGCTGACAGCTCAGGTTAGGAAGAGACTGCTTCTCACCTGTAGAGAAGCGTCTCCCTATCCGGCCAAGCCTGTATAGCGCGCTCCCCCATTGCACAGTCCCTTCCTTCTATTTTGTCGGCGACGCCGTGCCGAACCGTTCCGACAGCTTGTTCATATGCGCCTCGGCGATCTCGGACAGACCGACTCCGTATTTCTCCGACAGAATCAGCAGATTGGCCAAAACATCGCCCAACTCCTCAACCAGCTCCTGTCTGAGCTCCGCCGAGGATAATTGCGTCTCATCCGGACGATCCCGGCCGATTTCCAGAGCCCGGACCACTCTGGCCACTTCCCCAACTTCTTCCATCAAAAAACCAACTCGAATAAAAGAATTATATTGCGACCATTCCCGTTTCTTGTAAAATTCGCTTACCCATTCCTGAAATGCATTCATATCCATTTCCGTCTCTTTCCTTCCTTATGTAAGATGTCTATACTAGATAGTGCGTACTATCGAATTGAAGGAGATGCCATACTAATGAAAAAAATATGTGTATTTGCCGGCTCGAACCTAGGCAACCATCCCGACTTCGCCAACCTGGCAAAAGAACTTGGCCAAGCAATGGCTGAACAGCAATTCGAACTCGTCTACGGCGGTTCGACTGTGGGGCTCATGGGCGAAGTCGCCAACGAGATGCTCCGTCTCGGCGGCAGAGTCACCGGCGTCATGCCGAGCGGCCTGTTCCGCGGAGAGATGATGCATAGCGGCTTGACCGAATTCATCGAAGTAGCGGATATGCATGAACGCAAGGCGACCATGCACCGCCTGTCCGATGCATTTATCTCCTTGCCAGGCGGGCTCGGGACATTCGAAGAACTGTTCGAGGCGCTAAGCTGGGCTCAGCTCGGTATCCACAAAAAGCCGATCGGCGTCCTCAACATTCAGGGTTACTTTACGCCGATGATTGAGATGATTCGCCACTCCATCCAAGCCGGATTTGCCAGAGCCGAGCACGAACAGCTGCTGCTCTCCTCAACCGATCCGCGTGAGCTGCTGACCATGCTGGGAAGCTTCAAAACGCCTGAGTTCGGCAACAAATGGAATCAGCTCGACTAACCTGGTCCGCTATTGTACAATGCAAGTTCATCTGTGGAGATTTCCGCGCGGTCTTCCAGGCTTCTCCACAGATAGAACGTAGCATAATACCCCGATCGACGGCATAACGCTGTATCTTCTTCAAAGTCGGCTTTCGCCCCAAGCCCAGCGTCCGCCTCGCTTGACCGTCCGTAACCAAGCAGCCGTTCACCGTACGGTCCAGATGCTCTCAGCATTGGCGGGAATCAAAATATCGTGAACCTCAAGCCGAATAACATTCGGCTTCCTTCTACCGCCCCATTATTAATGCTCCTTCCCTGCTCCATTCTCCCTCGCCCTGCACGCACACTATTCTATCTAGTACTTTATCTTATTTTTTCGATAAGAACAAACGCTCGCTTTTCTCTGTTACTTTACTCTGTTTTTTACTCTGTACTTTACTCTTTTACTTTACTCTGTTGCTCTGTTGTTCTGTTGCTTTTCTTTACTTCTTTTCTTTGCTCTTTCACTTTGTTGCTTTCACTTTCTTGCTTTCCCTTTGTTGCTTTCTTTCCTGCTTTCTTTCCTGCTTTCTTTCCTGCTTTCTTTTGCAAAGCAATTTTATTGCAGAGCACCTCCTGTTTCTAACCTTCCCCAGCAAGTATGGGGTCTTCCGTACCTTAACAGCACTCTCCCATCTAATCAGAACCCAATGCGAATATGTTTTCGATACTTCCCGAATATATGCGGGTATTATTCGAGTATACTTCGAGTGTATTTCGGGTATATTTTGAGTATATTTCAAGCAATGTTCTGAATACTTCCTCTACAGTACTATCCCTTCCCATCAGAATCGCGCCCCGAAAATGTTCTCCTCCAAAATATCTATAAGTTTCCGCGATATTCCATTTCAATCTTGAAACAAGAACCTATGTTCGATATAATGGAATTAGAACAAATGTTCTTTGTGAAGGAGGCAGACGTTGGTGTTAAATAAAGTGGAGAACATAGCTACTCTAGAGGAATTGTACCGCCGCTTCCCGACAGAGTCCGCATGCGCCGATTACCTTGTTCAATGGAAATGGCCGCATGGCTTCTCTTGCCCGCGATGCAAGCATCACACCGCTTATATGACGAAGACCCGCCGGCTTCCCATCTATGAATGCCGCGCTTGTCGCCATCAGACTACGCCCACCGTCGGCACGGTCATGGAAGGCAGTCGTACACCTTTGCGCAAGTGGATGACCGCGTTTTGGTTATTTTCCCGTGCTCAGGAAGGAATCAATGCCGTTCGCCTCCGCTCCCTCATACAGGTTACATATAAGACCGCCTGGTCGATGCTTCATAAGATACGGGCTGCAGTCAGTCATGCTCACGCTAAGAAGCAGCTGTCCGGCGATGTTCAGGGCATTGTCGTATTCTATGGCAGAGCCTACCGCCCATCTGTCGAACTCCATCCAGGAGAATGCGCTCTAATCGTTGCTGAATCCATCGAGCCGGAAGAGGAGCTTCCTCAGCTCAAGATGACGCTAGTGAACAAGAAGCATGTTATCGAAAAACGCCTGTACCGTACTGGCTCGAACAGTTTATTAACGACCATGTCGAGCCGAACTCTACTGCTCGCGTCTCCATTATCGACCAGTTTTTTCGGGTACGCAGAAATAGCCCATTATATCAGACATTCCAACAAGCATGCCGTTGGCTGAACGATACGTTTCACGGAATTGGGCCCAAGTACTTGCAGCGCTATGTAGATGAGTTTATTTTCCATAAAAACTTGGATAACACCGTTAGTCCATGGACACGGCTGCTTTCGTTATGCGCATCCGTCTGTCCCCGTTCTTTCCCTGGAAATAAGCCGTATACAAGACCTAACGCAATTCACTCGAAATCACTTGCAGCTTAATTCTCTTTATTGTTCGTCTATTTCGGCCCAGCTTGCACACCTAGTGTCAGCTAGCTTTATGGCTGTTAAATCTGAGCCAATGGGAGAGTGCTAATAAGGACGTAAGGACATTGGACCCTTAGCTCGTCCCGGCCTCTCATCTTATTCACCCCATAATTCATCTATCTTGCCCTCTTCTCTTAGAACAGCCTTCACAAATTTCAACCGGACGTGGGTACCACAATCACCCAATCGTATACTGGTCAATTCTGCTATTTTCATATATGAATATCCGGTAGTCATTCTAGTAATTGGAGTTCGCAACGATACGGACAAAAAGAAATGTCGAAGGGAAGGGAGCCATAACCATGAAAGCAATGAGAAAAGTGATTAGCGGGCTTCTGGCCGCCACGCTGTTGCTGGCACCGGTATCCGCGTTCGCGGCGGAAAATGTAAAAATGAATGTCAGTTTCAATGAAGCCCGTGTGAAAGTGAACGGCAAACTTGTGCAAAGCAACGTCCTGCTCTACAAGGATAAGGCCTACGCTACCATCGAAGGGATGGCCAATCTGTTCCAACTTGATTATTTGTACGATGAAGACAGCACTGCCTTCTATCTTGGCATGCTTCCGGCCGGAGTTATCTCCGACGAGGTTATTGAAGCATGGGAATCGCTCGGCAAAGAGGTGAAGAAGACTGGCGAGCTGGGAGAGGTCGCCGGAGATCGCCGTACAACAGGCATATTGAATGAATACAAGGTAAGCATTCATGGCATACCAGTCGAAGACGATACCATCTCGACCGGAGGAAATTTATATATTTCGTTCCAGGCTGTAGCCGATATTTTAGGGCTCAAAATGAAATATGACCAGGCTACGAATACAACCTATGTCGGGTCGATTCCGGACTCCATTTTGAACCCTCCGAAGAAAGATTCTGCCAAGAGCAAGACGGCCCAGAATAAAAAGTCAAAGATGTATGATGTGGCCGCAAGTGGAGATATGAAAGGTTGGCGATTGCTGAAGGGTCATCCTAATGAAAGGGTATTGCCATTTATTACAAACAAGATGGTTCCATCTTGCAAATGGAATTCAAAGATATCCGTAAAGTCGATTTGAAGCGCAAAGTGCAGTGGGTGGATGACAATGGATTTAAGCATACCAACACGGTTAGTGAAATATACCAATTGTTCACATTAAGCAATCAGTACACGTCGAATTGGTTCACCTCTAAATTCGGCAAGCTGTATACTGACTGGATGATGGTTCAGGCCTTTCATGGCGAAACACTCGTAGAAGATTATTTGAAATCGAAAGGCAAGCTGAAGTAGGTAAGCGTCGTCTGTGCATCAAGATTTGTGCTATGGTCGAACCGGGTCAAAGCGTTATAATAGAATCGAGTGTAAAAACACGGTCCGGTTGGTAGTCCGGGCGCATCCGCTTCCACAATGAATATTGCTGATGCGGATGTCAGTAACCTTCCCCCCTCGGGATGTCCCTCACTCGAAGTTCATTGAGGGGGAATGGAATGTGAAACTAACCGTTTATTTTGAGGACCCGTTCTGGGTGGGCGTAGTTGAGGAGCAATTCGGCAATCACGTGAAGGCTTACCGCCATGTATTTGGTGCCGAGCCCAAGGATGCCGAAGTAATGGAATTCGTGAATACCCGGATGAATCCGCTAATGGAGAGGGTTCAGTCCGGCGTTGGAACGGAGACCGCCTGCAAACGTCCGGTCAATCCGAAGCGGCTTGCCAGAATCGTCGCCAGAGAGATGCAGCGGCACGGAATTTCGTCGCAATCTCATGAAGCGCTGAGGCTGGAACTCGAATCGAGGAAGAAAGAGCGGACGGTACGTTCCCGCGAACAGCGCGAGGCTCTCAAGGAGAAAAAACGGAGCATTCGCATCCAGAAGAAAAAAGATAAACATAGAGGCAGATAGCCTCCGTGCAATCTTGGAAGCCCCGAACGCGCAAGCGCAGCGGGGCTTCTCTCTATTTTCGATAGCCGATACGAGAATTACAGCATCCTTCCCTGCCTGTCGAAATTCATTTCCCGGGCAATCAATCTATGTCGATTTCATCAGGCGGCAACTGTCATTCTCGCTGATCCCTTATCCTAGTGCTATGCGTAGCGTTATTTGGGTGAATGCTGCTCCTGATGCTATACCTGCGGCACTTGGGTGAATGCTGCTCCTGATGCTATACGAAGCGGCACTTAGGTGAATGCTGATCCAACAGCGTTCGCAGGCCATCGAGATCCTCCAGCAGTTGTGAGGACAGCTCACCAAGCTGCCGATAGCTCTGGATGGCTTGCTCCGTCTGTCCAGCGTCGATCTGCCGTGCTGCCGTCTCCGCCAGAGAATGCACTTGATCATGCCGTTCGACCATCTCTCGGAACGCCGGCTGCTCATTAACCAACGACCCCGGATTGGACTTTTGCGCTTCAATCCATTTCCCGAGCCGGCATTGATGTGAATTGCCGATAATTTGAATATCGCTCTTATCGTAACCAAGCATCCGATTATAGATCCACCATTTCCATAACAAATGGTCGGTCTTGAGAACCCGCAGAAGCTGAGAATCGTTCAAATGATGGAACCATTGCAGCGACTCTGACCGCAGCCCTTCCACCGAGCGGCTCGTATCATATAATTGTTCCCCTGTGTCTATTGCCAGCGTAACGACCTGCCGGGTCTGATCGACGATTTCCTTCATATGCTCCGTGATTTCTACCGTGGCTGCCGCTTGCTGTTCGACGATCGAGGCTATCGACTCTTCCGACATTCCCATCTCATCGATCGCGCGCATCATTCCCTCCAACTGTTCGAATGCCCCACGGTTCTTCTCATGCTGCAGCTCCATCTTGCCAGCCATCAGGTCGGTACGTTCCTGAACGGATGTCGCCAGCTGCTGGATGTTGGCGATGACATCATATACCTCGCCTACGGAGGTCTTGGTCTGTTCCGACAGCTTCCGCACCTCGCCCGCCACGACAGCGAACCCGCGCCCTTCTTCACCGGCCCGCGCCGCCTCAATCGAAGCGTTCAACGCAAGCAGATGAGTGGAATCCGCAACGGAGTTGATCATATCGACGACTCCGGACAGTTCCAGCAGCGATTGCTGAAGTTCCTCAAACCGTGATTTGGTGTCGCGGAACAAGTCGGTCATTTCCTCCAATCCGTCTATCGTCTGCTCGACGATAGAACGGTTATCCTGGAGCGTGCCGAGCATTTTTTCCGTCGTGGCCGCAGCTTCAGTCGTCTGCGAGGACACTTCCTCGATAGAAGCGGTCAGTTGCTCCGCGGATTCCTGGATATGCTGGGCATCCTTCATTGAAGCTTCGGCAGACATTAATAATGTATGTATTCCGTCCATTTGAATCAGCTTCTCCATCGTCTCGCTGTTCGTATCAAGCAAGCGGAACTCGTAAGCGGATTGATAGGCCTCCAGCACAATCTGGGCATCCAGCATCAAAATACGGTGCAGGGCCAGCAGCAGGTCCGATGCTTCAGCAGTTCGAAAGTCCTGCAGGATCAGCGGGACAAGGAATTCGTATATTCGTAAAAAGGAGGATACGAACCATTCCGGCGCCAATTGGATATGGCTATGCATAATGCCAATCCGCTGCCGTACCCGAATGTACTCTTCATCCAGTTGAACATTCGGAATGGAATTTAGATAGATGATGAATGTCTTGGTTAAGCGTTCACGCGTGCTGTGACGCTCGATTAATTGCTTCATCTCGGGAATTTCGAACAGCAGCTCATAATGACGATCGGTAATGGCTTGGGCATACTTTTCGAAATAAGGGATCAAACGCTTCAATAGCTTCAAGTCATGGGGCGTCATCTGCAGAAACATCAGCTTGGTTCGAAGCGAGGGAAGCGTTTCCATATGTACGGCCTCGATATCACCTGGCATCTTCGGCTTACGGTAAATCAAAATATCCTTCCTTTCTGCAACCAGTCATGATTTCTGTATCAATAAGTTTTTTCACACTTATGTAATAATACCATATTTTTCTGTGACAATAGTCCTGAATTTTTGGTTCGGTTGCGGATGACAAAATCGTAAGCATGGCGTAAGTCAATTCAATAGGACCCGGAACGTCCCTTCGATACAATGAACATAACATACGACAGGACCGATGACGGAAGGAAGATGGCCAATGAGGCTAACGGACGTTTCTATATACAATACACCCTTGCTGCGGCATGCCGGCATCTTTATCACCCTGCTTGCCCTTCTGGCCATCCTTACCGGGTGCACGGGAAAGGACAGCAGCGCACAGGCTCTTCAGGGATCATCTCCTATTCAGTATCAAGTGACCGCCGTCTGGGATGATGCCACTCATTCGCTGAAGGCGACGACGGTGCTTCATTTTCGCAATGAATTCAATCAGGCCTTGAAGGAACTGGTCTTCCATTGGTATGCCGATAGCTACCGCATTCCGGACACGCAGCCCGTTCATGAACGGAAGCTCAATCAACGTCTCGCCTCCGAAGGACTACTGGGGACCACTCTATCCGACCTGTCTGCCAGCGGCGGCGGAGTCACCACTACCGCCGTAACGCTGGAGAACGGCCAGCCTCTGGAGTACGAGCATGTCAATCAGTCTCTGACTGTACAATTGAAGCAGCCCCTTGCTCCGAACGGCTCCGTTTCTCTCCGCATCCGCTACGAGATCCAGCTTCCATACGGGGCTTGGCGGCTGGCCTATAACGAACAATTCGCTGGCGGCACCTATTGGACGCCGCAGCTTGCGGTATATAATCCGCTGCGCCATGCATGGAACCGGGTGCCGAATTATCCCGGATACCCGAGCGATTATTTTTATGCGGCCGATTACGACGTTCATCTCCAACTGCCCGCTTCCTGGCTTGTCGTCACGACAGGGCAGCAGTTGGATCATTGCGTGCAAGACGGCGTGCAATCCACTCATATCCGCGCCAATGGCATCCGCCAGCTCGCGTTCTACGCCAGTCCGGACTACACTGAGACGAAGCGCCCGCTACCGGATGGAAAATCCCTTGCGGTCTACACATTGGACGACGGGGAACAGCCGTCCGAGCAATGGCTTGACGCCGCAGCTGATGCTATCGCGTTCTTCTCCGATGCGATCGGGGAGCTGCCGGGCAAGCATTGGACGTTCGCCGAAGCTCCATATGCCGGGATGAACGATAGCCTTGATGGCATCGTTCTGTTCGGCCGGGAAGAGAAGCTGAACGGTCCGCTCTCGCCCGACATGCTTCGCTTAATTGCGAAGCAGTGGTTCGGCTCCGCGATCGGCATCAACTCGCGGACCGATGGATTCCTTGATGAGGGGATGTCCGAATTCGCCGCACGCTTTTATCGGCATCAGCGGCTGCAGGAGCCTTGGCCATCCGCCTCAACAACCGATTACCGGGCACTCGCACTCCCGGCCGCCCAGCTCGGGGAGGACGCCGTGACCATCTACCGGGAACGGGGCGCCGAACTGCTCGCCGCCTGGACGCAGGTCGTTGGAACCGATGCCGTTCCTGTGGTCTGGAAGAGCTACTACAATCGCTACCGTGGGCAATTCGCGACTATCGACAGCTTCCTCAATGTAGCAGAGGATGCGCTCGGGCAGGAGGCACATGACCGGCTCCGGCAATTGCTGAACAATCCACCCTCATCCTAAGAAGAAATAAGCCACCCGTGAATCGGGTGGCTTGCGTGTTTAACCTTTATAACGCTTAATGAATTCAACCGCTTTGCGAATGTCGGTCTCCGGAGAGTCGCCAACTTCGCGTTCGATGGTCAAATAGCCAGTATAGCCGATATCAACCAAGGCTTGGAAATAAGCATCGAAGTCTACTTTGCCTTCGCCGAGCGGCACTTCCTGGAATGGCCCATCGGTCGCCATGTCCGCAATCTTCTCATGCGACATCGGCTCGAATCCGAGCATGCCGTAGACGAGGCGCGGATCGACTTCACGGAGACGAACGCCGTCCTTGACGTGCGTATGAACGATATACTCCTTCAGAATATGAACGCCTTGCACCGGATCGTCCCCGGTCACCATTACCATGTTCGCCGGGTCGAAGTTGACGGCGACTCCTTTTCCCGACAACGTATCCAGGAACGACTTCAAATGCGCCGCCGGCTCGGGTCCGGTCTCGATCGCAAAATGCGCGCCCAGGCTGTTCGCATACTGGCTCAGCTCTTCACAAGCTTGCTGCATCGCATAATAAATCTCGTTCTGCTCATGCGGCACGATGCCAATATGCGTCGTAACGACATTGGTTCCCATATCAAGTGCCAGATCGAGGATGCGCTTCGACTTCTCGATTTTGGCCGGATTCGCCTCCTTGTCCTGGAAGCCATGCCCGCCTAGATCGCCGACCAGCGCCGATATTTTCAAGCCGAGCGAATCGATATACTTCGCCAGTTCTTTGCGTGCCTCCTTCGACAAATTATCCGGGTCCATCTCCCCGCTCACCGCATAGATTTGCACGCCGTCCGCGCCTACTTCCTTCGCCTTGGCCAGAGCTTCCCGAAGCGGAAGACGGAAGCTGTCTGTAATGACACCGATTGGATTCGTTAACAATGCCATGATGAATCACTCCTTAATTAAGTTTATGATTTTAATGCGCTGCTGCGCGTATTCAGAATTCAATTGAGCAGGTCAAGCGGCGGTCTAGCGGTTCGGGTAACCCGTTCCCTTCCGCCTATTCGCGGCATGCTCTTGGAAGAGAGCCGCAAGCTCATCCTTCAGTTCGCCGACCATGAGCCCGCTCGCAATCTCCGCCACCGTCCAGCCCGATTCAATCGCCCATGGGCCCCATCCCATGTCCGACGGCGATCCGAATACTTCACCGAGCTCGACGTCATACGCCCGTGCCCAGGCGCCGTCGATGTCCGGGTTCGGGCTGGTGAGCTGAGCTTGGACCATGAAGTCAGAGCTCTCCTTCCACAAGTCAAGGAATATGCTGTCTCCTGTCACGAAGTAAGCCTGCATCCAAGCCATCGGCAGCCAGTTGTTGGAATAGAGCAGGTCGACGACAGGGTGCCCGTTCTCGGTGACGAGCGAATTGTCCCGCATCCCGTTCTCTTCCCACATCGGCGCCTTATAGCCTTCATCCCATTCCAGATAAGCCCCGCTCGGATGCTTGAAGCGCTGCAAATCCTCGGTTACCCGGTATAGCCACTCACGATGCCGTTCATCCTGCGTCGACCAATAAAGCCAGCTCAGCGGCAGCACGAGGCGGCACAGCTCCTGCGTCTGGCTCTGCTCCCGCACCGTATCCGGGTAGACACGCATCAAGGCCTCCAGCCCTTTGCGCCCGGCATCAAGGAACAGGCGGATGCCGGTGAGCTGGTACGCGAGCAGCAGCGCCGCGTAATAATAAGCGTTGTAATGCGCGCTCGGGAAGTGGGCCGGCTCGCTGCGCATTTTATGCAGCTCCTCGGGATGGCGGTCGAATATCATATTATTCGTGCGCGACACCCGCATGCCATCCGACCCGGTCGTCTTCAGCAGGAAGTTGAGCGCCAGCAGACAGTCGTCCAGATGACGCTCGCTGCCCTCTACGAAGCACTGCCACATTTGCGGCAGGATAGCGCGCGAGACGTCATCCTGATAACAGATGCTCCACGCCTCTGCGTTAAAACGCATCATGCCGGACCAGGGGACATCCTCTTTGCACAGGAAGTACTGGAATACATAATCATGCAGACGATTGGCAATGGCGAGGCTGCGCTCATCGTTCGTCACCTTGTAATGCATGAAGTAGGCCATCGCCGTCTCGCCGATGCAATCGGCCCGCTGTTGGCGGCTCAGCCGCTGGCTGCCGTTGCCGTATATCTCGGTGCCCCAGCCTTCATGCACTCCTGTGCGGCCTTCATCATACAGCACGCCCGACTGCTCGAACCAGCGGATGGCGCGTTCCGCGGCTTCTCTGTAGGAAGCGGCCCGCCTTCCGTCAAGGCCGGTGCTGACGACCGGCTCAAGCGGAGACAGAGCGGCGACCTCAACCGGGCGATCCAGCAGCCAGCCGATGACAAAGGCGACGACATGCCGGATTCGCTGCAGCGGAGAATAGCGCGCGCGCAGCCACGGGCAGAGCCGGAAGCCGCAGACGAGCAGCGTATCCTGCTCGAACCAGAGCGCGCGGTCGGACACTTCCCCGAAGAAGGAATCATCCAGCTCCACGCGGTCATGCGCATGCACCCGCGCATACTGCAAAATCGGCACATCATGCAGGCACGCCCCCGCGAAGGGGCGCAGCCGCAGGCCGCACTGGTCATCGAGCAGCGCGCCGAGCGGCAGGCCCGCCAGATCCGTCTCCTTGGAGCAATAGATGAGACGATGGTACCGCGTCGACAGCGGCGGCTCGCAATACACATGGCCGATGCTGGCCACATATTCCGCGAATACCCGCTTGCCAGCCGCAATCTGCCTCTCCAGCAGCACGCGTTGATGCGCGGGGAACAGAAGAGGAGTCTCTTCCGTTCCGCCAAGCAGCGCAATCGCCTCATACGCATCCAGCACGCCTTCCCGCACCTCATCTGGATGCAGGACGGCCACATTCGGCTCAATCAGCCGAATCGCCTGCAGCATATCATTATCAGTGCTGCGTGTTATAACAGCTAAAGCGGGGTATATGCCGTTCATGCTGTTCTTCCTCCCTCCCGCTTCTTCGCCCTGGCATTACGAGAAAACAATTTCGGTTCCCTTCGCGCTCGACTCGTAAATAGCGCAAAGGATTTTCATCAGTTCCACGCCGTCTTCCACCGGACAGATCGTCTTGGTGCGTCCGAGGCAGCAATCGATAAAATGATCGACTTCTTTTTGGAAGCCCCGCTCGAAATCAAAGCTGAGATGGTCGATTTGCGGCGTCATGTTCAAAATCGTATTATGCTTCTCACCCATAATGAGCAGCTTCGGCTCAACTTCCGCGCCGCCCTTGTCCCCGAACAAGCGGACGCTGATCTCGTCCTGCTTCAAATGCAGCGCGAAGCTGACATCGACAGCGAGCGACGCTCCGTTCTCGAAGCGGATAAGCGCGTTGGCCATATCCTCGACCGTGTTCACGTTTGCATCGTAATCTGCTGCCTGGTAGAAGGACAGATTCTCGATATGGTTCCGGTTGCCGAGGCGGTTGTACGCATTGCCGCTGACCGATTTAACCTTCGGCTTGCCCATCAGATACCAGCACAGATCGATGACATGGACGCCCAGGTCGATAAGCGGCCCGCCCCCGGAACGCTCTACATCGCTGAACCATCCGCCCGGATTGCCCAAGCGGCGCAGACAGGAAGCCTTCGCATAGTAGATTTCGCCCAGGTCGCCAGCATCGATAAATTTTTTCAGTACGCGGGTATTCATGCCGTAGCGGCGGACATAGCCTACTTGAAGCGTCTTGCCGCTTTTCTTCTGCGCTTCCTGAACCGCCAGCGCTTGCTCTACTGTCTTGCAGAGCGGCTTCTCAACGAGGACATGCTTGCCCGCTTCCAGCGCGGCAATGGCAATCTCTGCGTGAGAATTGTTCCATGTGCAGATGCTGACCGCCTCTACGTCCGGATTCGCAAGCAGTTCATGATAATCCGTGTAAATCTTCGCATCGGGAGCCCCGAATTTTTCGGCCTTCTCCTTCGCCCGATCCGCGTTCAAATCGCAGACCGCAATCAACACGGCCTCATCATTTTTTTGATATCCTCCAAAATGCATTTCCGAAATGGAACCTGCGCCAATGACGCCTACTTTGACTTTGCTCATGATGGCCTTCCCCCCATAGATTTGATAAGAAATAGTTGCTTAACTACAGTTATAAAAAAATCGTATTTTGATGCGTTTACACTTCAGACCAGATGCGCCGCGCATTTTCGATTCCGATTTTCGTGCCTTTCAGGCAATCTTCCATGCCTTCAAATTCGATGCTGACATATCCGTCATAGCCCGTTTCCTTCACGGCGCGGATAATATCATACATTGGCAGATCGCCTTGCCCCACGATGGCGCCGCGCAAGTAATTGCCGTGCAGCGAGCGGAACCAGCCTTCGCCCGGATTGCGGTCCGCCGGACGGATGTAGAAATCCTTCAGGTGAACCATGGACGCCAGCCCGATGTTATTGCGGACAGCATTCAGCGAATTCTCGTCCGCGCACGTGAAGTTGCCCACGTCCATCGTCGTGCGGAAGTTCTCGCGATCGACTGCGAGCACGAGACGCTTCACCCGTTCGCTTGCCTGAATGTAGAAGCCGTGGTTCTCCACGCTTGTCGTAATGCCGAAGTCCGCCGCATAGTCGGCGATTTGGCGGCATGCCTCTACGAGCGCCGGGAAATCCTTCTCGAAGTAGCTGACATCGGTCTCCGGATAGGACCGCCATGCGACATCATGACGCATACGCTTCACGCCGAGACGATGAGCCACGTCCACATGCGACTTGACGCGCGCCACTTCCTTGGCGAACGCTACGTCGTCGAGTCCGGCGAAGTTCGCCCCGATGCAGTAATTGGACAATTCCAGACCGATTGCCGCCGCCTTCTCGCGGATGGCATCCACTCGCTCGGGATGATTGGCCAGATCGAGATCCATATCCACGATCTCCGCATGATCGGCTCCTTGCGCCTTCATCCAGTCCAGCACGTCCAGTACCTTCATCCGTTTGTCCTGCAGCGCGGCATGCAAGCTGTAAATACTGACTCCTAATTTCACCCTGGCTCACTCCATTTCGTCTTGGTTCAACCGGCTGCTTCCCGCCCTGGTGCTGCAAACGGTTACACTTCCGGCCGCTC
Source organism: Paenibacillus thiaminolyticus (assembly GCF_007066085.1). NCBI lineage: Bacteria > Bacillati > Bacillota > Bacilli > Caryophanales > Paenibacillaceae > Paenibacillus > Paenibacillus thiaminolyticus. The sequence goes on from NZ_CP041405.1 coordinate 2,486,827, forward strand.
CTCTCACCTCTATTATAGGAAAGCCCGGGCAAAACACATTGAACTATAGTCCACAATTGTTGGACTTTCTTACACAAATAAACCCGGCAAGCCGAGGCTCCCAGGCAAATTGATAATCAATACTGTCGTTGAGCAGGGACGACTCGGCTGTGCAGTACAGAAATCTATAGCTCTAATCATTCTCTCTAGCCTCTTACGACCACTATCCCATCGGCGCAGGGAGTGTACTGCTCGGTGTCTTTTTATGACTAATAGCCCATCGGCGCAGTGAGCGAACTGCTCGATGTCTCTTACGACCGATATCCCATCGGCGCAGGGAGCGAACTGCTCGGTGTCTCTTATGACCACTATCCCATAGGCGCAGGAAATGAACTGCTCGGTGTCTCTTATGACCACTATCCCATAGGCGCAGGAAATGAACTGCTCGGTGTCTCTTACGACCGATATCCCATCGGTACAGATAAAAAATTGACCTGACTTAATGGGATAATACACATAAGGACTTAAAAGGGGGTTAGACGAGCAAACGGGGAATCTGAACCAATGGGATAGTAAACATAAGAGCACGGAGACAAACCACTGTGCCGTCCTGCGTCGTCACACCCGGCCGTTTTCAACGCGAGGCGCTGCCACCTTTAAGGCGAATCCGCCTTGGCTCCAGCCTGCTCTAGCAGACGCGCGATCTCGGTGAAGCCGCGTGACTGGGCATGGCTGAGCGCGGTCACCCCGTCACGGTCCGGGATGTTCACGTCCGCGCCATGCCGGATCAGCAGCTCCACCGCCCGCTGGTGCGGCTCCCCGCCGCTGCCCAGCACTACCGCTTCCATCAGGGCGGTCCAGCCGAGGTTGTTCACATGGTTCACATCCACATTCGAGCCCGTCAACAAATACTCAATGACGTCGAGATGCGCATGCTCCGCCGCGGGGATGAGCGCTGTTCCGCCGAAGCGGTTCGTTCGCTTCGTGTCCGCGCCGGCTTCAATCGTCAGCTTCAATATATCGAGCAGCCCCTCCGCGCCCGCATACAAATACGGGTTGTCCAGGTTATCTGCCTGGATATTGACATCCGCCCCCGCCTCAAGCAGAATGCGAACGACCTCCGTATGTCCGCCGAGCGTCGCCAGCATCGCCGGCGTGCGTCCGCTGCCGTCCTGCGCATTGACATCGGCACCTTCCTTAATATATTGCCGGACGTCTACCTCCTTGCCCTTCTTCGCCGCATCAAGCAGCGCCGCATCGTGGGACTTCCCTTCCCTGCTTCCGCTGTCCTTCCCCGGTTCGGCCTGCATATGGCCGCCTGCGGATCGATCCTCCGCAGCGCCGCAGCCCGACGCCAACACGAGCGACAGGCAGAGCAGTACTGCACGCAGCATCATGAATCCCCCTCCTCAATTAGCCAATTATCTCGCTCTACTGTATCACGTCCCCATCGATACCTAAAATATTTTCATCGTTCGCGCTCCATATGATTCGGATCTGGCGGGGCCCGCAGGCCCCGCCCGGCATCACTGCTCCGACTCATGGACAATGCTCAAGCCTTCCACATGCTTGCGCTTCATCAGCTTTCGCTTTTTCCGGTTCTCCTTCGTCTCGAACACGATGTCCATATCATAATCTTGCGGATACAATTCCTTGCCTTCGATATACAGCGACAGCCGCTTATGATTGATTTTGACCTTCTGCCGCTCAATCATCACCCCGACATTGCCCCGTGCATCCGCTGCTTCATATACGATTCCGGTCCGTCCCAGATACGAAATGTAGACGCAATCTCCAATCTCCAGCGGACGGTCCTGCTTCTCTTCCTCTCCAGCCGCATTCTCCGCTGCCCCATTCTCAGGCGAAGCGGCCTCCTTATCATAGTCGGACGCCTCCGAGTCAGGCATCGGCCGGGACACCGATTCCAACAGGGAACCGCCGGCTTGCAGCAATACGGCGTCATAGCCCGCCGCCGTCCCCGCATCCGCCTCCACTCGCAGCCCCGGCCCTTCCTCCCGGCGCGCCGCCAGTTCCTCTGCCCTGCGGATCAGCTCCGGGTTCAGCCCGAGCTTCCGCGAGATGAGGAAAGCGTAGCTGCTGCCGGCTTCTCCGATGCAGAGCCGATAGAGCGGCCGCAGCGTCTCCGGATCGAACTCCATCCGCGCGTTGCGGAAGCCCGGCGTGACGCCAGCGAAATGCTTGATCTCATTGTAGTGGGTTGTCGCGATGACCATAGTCCCGCGCCGCGCCAGTTCCTCCAGCAGCGCGATCGACAGGGCGACTCCTTCACCCGGATCGGTGCCTGACGCCATCTCGTCGATAAGCACGAGCGTAGCCTCATCCGCAAAGGTCAGCATATCGATGACCCGCGTAATATGAGCCGAGAACGTGCTAAGCGACTGCTCCAGACTCTGCCCATCGCCGATATCGGCCGCGATATGCCGGAACACCGGGAAGCTGCTTCCTTCTCCGGCAGGCACGAGCAAGCCGGACTGAACCATCAGGCACAGCAGCCCGACCGTCTTGAGCGCCACCGTCTTGCCGCCCGTGTTCGGCCCGGTGACGATCAAGGCCCGGTAACCCCGGCCGATCTGAATATCGAGCGGCACCGTGCCGCCGCCGAGCAGCGGATGCTTCGCCTGCCGCAGATCGACGACGCCATTTCCGTTCAACCGGACCGGCTGCCCTTCGATCGATTGCGCATACTTCCCCCGCGCGAACACATAATCATACCAGCCCACCGTCTCCGCATTGCCGCGCAGTTCCTCGGCCTTACCATCGAGCAACTCGGTCAAATAACTGAGAATCTTCGCCTCTTCCTTCCCTTCCTCAATACGTAGAATCGACAGCTCCTGCTGCAGGACAGCCAACTCTTGCGGCTCGACATAGACGGTCTGTCCGCTGGACGATTCATCAACGACGCTGCCCTTGATCTGCTTCCGGTACTCCTTTTTAATTGGAAATACATAACGTCCGTTCCGCTGGCTGACGAGATTTTCCTGCATCAGCGAGCGGTACCGGTTCAACAGCGCGTCGATTTTACCGCGGATCTTGTCTTCGACGGCGGTCAATTTGCGCCGGATCTTATGCAGTTCCTTGCTCGCCTCGTCCCGAATCCGGCCGTGTGCGAGGCAGCGGTCGATCTCGGACGCCACCCCGTCCAGCGGATGCATCGAAGCGGCATAGGCGGCAACTGTCGGAGCGATCCCCTCCTTGGCCCGCATGTAGGCGATCAGCTGCGAGCAGCTGTGCAAGAACTGCCGCACATGCGCGATATCCTTCTCGGCGAACAGGTATCCTGACCCAAGCAGAGACAGCACCGTGTCCATTCCTTGCAAGGAAGGAATCGGAACGCTTGCCCCCTTGGCGAGCATCCGGGTCGCCTCTTCCGTCTCCAGCAGCGCGTGCTGCACCGCTTTTGCATCGGTGAGCGGCTTCATCTCCTCAATATGCCGCTGCCCTGCATAGGAGAGGGCATACTTCATTACCTCCTGCTTCACGCGTCCGTATTCCAGGCGCTCCATCATTTTGTCGTCCATTGATCAGCACTCCTTCTCATATCTTCATCCCATACAGATGTCCGCATACGACAAAAAAGGCAAAAGAATGCGCAACTATCGCATCTTCTGCCTTCTGTCATAACGTAGCGCGACCCGACGCTCCCGGTCCCTCCCGGGCAGCGCATCTCGTGCGAGGATCTGGAGTGCGTGTCATAGGCGTGCGTCTCCCCTTCTCCTGAACACAAAAAAACCGTGCTCTAACAACAGCACGGATCGGTGTCGCAAGACGTTAATCTTGGCTTCAAATGAATATCCGCTGTTCTTAACTAATTCCGGAAGTCTGACTCACACATGCTTGAATAAACGTCCAGCAAGACGTAATTTCGAACCTATGCCAGGCTTCCCTATGGAATTGATTAGTTAAGAACGACCGCCAACATTAACATCTCTCCCTGTATTTGGATAAATTTATCATAAACGATAGCATCTGCAAAGTCAAGCATGCCTCCAAGCTCCCCAGACCCGCTGGCTCCGCGCGCGTCTCTGTCCGCCCGTGGCACGGGCCTGCGTCCGTCTGGGGCACGGGCCTGCGCCCGCCCAGAGCGAGGGTCTGCGTCTCGCCGCTTGACAAATAGGTGAATTCTCTACTCCAGGCGCCCAGGCGCCTTCTTCTTGTACTGAGAGGGAGACAGGCCGGTATGACGCTTGAATATCCGCGAGAAATAAGCCAGATCGTTAAATCCGACGCCGAAGCAAATTTCCGTAATCGACATATCGGATTCCAGCAAGCATTCGACCGCCTTGCGCACCCTGAGATCTATTAAGTAATCATTGAAAGTTTTGCCGGTAAAGCGCTTGAACAAGTAGCAAAAATAGGTCTTCGACAAGCTGAACTCGCGGCACAGCCGCTCTAGCCTCAGCTCTTCCGCATAGTGAAGATGAATATACTCGGTGACGGAGGTAATCACGTCCCGGTATTTTTCCACCCGATCGTCTTCTTCGCTTGTCTTGTCGGCCGGCTTCGTATACTCGCGGATAATAATCGCCAGCAGCCGGAGCAGATCGGCCTTCAGCACCAGCTCGTAATAACGGCGGGTATGCTGATACTCCTCCAGCATCTCCTGCAGCAGCCGCCCCACCTGGATATCGGTATCACCCGTCAAGGCCACCTTCGGCGTCGACTGCTTCTCATCCATCAGGAACTGCTCCAGATAAGAAAAGTCAACGCCCCGCTCGCCGTCGCGCTCCGCCGGCTCAAGGACGAAATGCGGCAAAAATTCGCAGCCGATAATCTCAACCTCTTGCCCGGCGACCATCTCGACCCGATGGACCGCGAACGGCGGGATAATGAATAAATTCCCTTTGACCATATGATAACTGTGATGGTTGATCGTATGCTTGAACTCGCCTTTCAGCACGTACCAGATCTGAATGTAGTCATGAGTATGATCCCAGATGCTGCCGATCGACTGATCCAACCGGTACACCTTGCAAGGAAGATGGGCCTGCAGTTCCTGTTCCGAACGAAATTCGATGACGCCGCGCGCCTCAGCCTCGCTGTCATGACCGCGCCTGCCGTCATGTGACATGTACATCACCCTGTCTGTCCATTTAAGAGGTTGTTCACAAAGTCCGCTTTAGATCACGAAATGATCACGAAGAGATTTGCAGAAAGCAATCTCAATATCGAATCTTGAGTTACACGAATCCATTTGAACACGCGTTTTCTGATTGCCGATCATCTTTATTGTACAACGCTTGAATGCGTTTGCCCATCATCGTTTGCAAACGGTCCTATGCTTTTACTACTATTAAGTTCCAAAAGATAACAGTAAATAAAATAGTTAACGAGGAATGACCTTGTCCCACTTCTATTCTGGAGAACCCTTCTTAAGGATCGGAGCATTCACACACTCCTCCCATTGAGTATCTACACATACCCAAAATATCTTCTCTCCTACTCAATGCAGTTATTTCGCTGCCTAACATACTAATCTTTTTTTCGAGAATTAATCCGTAGTATGGAAAATGGGAATAAAGAACCACTTTATTTTGGTGTAAATGTTTTACAATTGTATCTATCATAATGTAAATTTTGGATTTAAAGGAGGGATTAGGGGATAAAAAACGAGATTAATATAGTTCATTAAAATGTTAGACTTAATTAATGGGAGCCGCTCCGTTCAGATGCCTCAAGTTTTCACAAAAGGTGGAATAAGTGTAATTGTTAGTTTGAAACAGGAATTATGACAATAATCCCCCAGGAGGTAACCATGAAAAAGAAGATTATCTTCTTGTTGTTACTATTAACTCCATTACTAGCAACAAGTGTGTCTGCATATACTTTTTTAGGAGGAAAACATTCCAAAACCAATTTGCGAGTGGTTGTTAAATCAGGAACCAAATCTAAATATGAAGATTTTATTTATGATGCAGCACGTGACTGGTCTAACACTCCTACGAAAATAAATATGAGTGTATATCTAGGAGGAGGCGGTGATATTTATTTCGGTGGCGATAACTACGGCAATACCGACTGGAATGCACGGTGTACAAATTTTAGAGAATATATCTGGTATGGGGACTATACTACGTCTTCTATAGAAATGAACTATGACCTTATGGACTCAAGAAGCAACTTATATAATACAGCAACAATAAACCACGAACTAGGTCATGCCTTAGGACTCGATCATGTCGATGACTCTTATCAAATCATGTACCATACAGGAAACCCAGCACGTAAAGTATATACCCCCCAATCTGATGATATAGATGGAGTCAATGCTTTGTACGGTAAATAAATGTAATACCCAACTGGAGGTGTTGGAATGATACGATCACCACGATTCATTTATGGGAGTATTATCGGTTTGATACTTTTGGCTGGAATTGTTATATATTTTTTTCAAATCCCCCTTTTTACCGTGAACAGCGGCGGTGAGTTAAGTGTAAGGTATGATACAATTCAACAACTTGAAAATGACGCCGAGCTGATAGTTGAAGCGCATGCGGAAAAATCTAAGTCATTTAAACATAAGAGTGTCATTTTTACGCTAAGCGATGTCCAAGTAAAACAGGTGTACAAAGGATCCGTGAAACCCAATGAAATCATACAGGTTCTTGAGACGGGCGGAGTATACAATAATATTCTACACACGTTTGATGATAATAAAGCGATACGTAGCGGGGATAACGCCCTGCTGTTCCTAAAAAAATACAAAGGTCCTGTCGCACAAGATGCGTATACCGTACTAGGCGTTTATCAAGGGAAATTCAACATCGATTCGAACGGTGTCCTCTTGCCCTCTCATCACGTGACTGGAGAACTCCAGAACATTCAAAAAATAAGTGATTTGAACCTTTCTCAATAAACGCCGAGGCTGCCAACCAAAAGCCCGCAACCCGATCACGATCAGGTTGCGGGCTTTGCCGCGTTACGTGGCGGAGCGGGTGGAATCGGCCTGAACGCCGTTCTTCCGCGACTTGCGTTCGGCGAGGTTCCATCGTTTTTGCAGGATGGCGAGCAGCACATCCGCGACGATGGCGAGCAGCGCCGCCGGGATCGCCCCGGCGTAGATGCGCAGCGGGTTCTGCGAATTGATGCCGGCATAGATTTCCCGGCCCAATCCGTCCCCGCCGACGATAGGCGCAATCGTCGCGACCCCGATCGCGATGACGGCCGCGATGCGCAGCCCCGTCAGCATATACGTCAGCGCCAGCGGGAATTGCACCTTGAACAGCAGCTGCAGCGGGCTCATGCCGACGCCGCGGCCGGCTTCGACATAGCTCGAATTGACTTGCTTCAGCCCGACGTACGTATTGCGCACGATCGGGTTGAGCGAGTACAGGAGCAGGCCGACGACGACCGTCTTCGTGCCGAGCCCGAACGCGAGCATCAGCAGCACGAGCAGAGCCAGGCTCGGGATGACCTGCAGCGTGCTCGTCACCGCGAGAATGAGCTTGGACAAGCCTTTGTACCGGGCGCACAGCACGCCGAGCGGAACGCCAATGACGAAGGCAAGACCGACGCCGGTGAGCACCATTATGATATGGGTCACGAAATATTCCCATAATAAATCCGTATTGCGGCCCATATACGCGAGCAAATCCGCAATTGTCCATTCATAGCTTCCCATAGCGGGCCTCCTTTCTTACTGAATCAATCCGACTCGTTTTAAATAATTGACGGCGACTTCCCGTTCACTTTTCTTCTCGACATCCACTTCATAGTTCAAATCGATCATCGTCTTCTCGTCCAAGGTCCCCACAAGCAGGCCGAGAACCTCCTTCAATTCCGGATGCTCAGCCAGCACATCATTGCGCACCACAGTCGAAGCGTCATACGGCGGGAAAAATTGCTTGTCATCCTGCAGCGTCTTCAATTGATAAGCCTTCAGACGCGAATCGGTGGAATAAGCAAGCACAATATCGACCTGTGTGTTCGCCACCGCTTCATAGACGAGGCTTTGCTCCATCGGGAATTCCTTCCCGAACCGGAAGCCGTACTCATCCTGGAAGCCCTTGTATCCGTCCAGCCCCCGCTCGAGCCAGGTCGTATCGACGCCCAGCCGCAGACTGCCGGCATCCTTCTGCACATCGGATATTTTCTCATATCCGCGTTCCTCAGCCAGATCGCTGCGTACGGTGAATGCATACGTATTCTCGAAGCCGAGCGGATCGAACCACGTAAAGTCAAAATATTGATCGAAGCCCTCTTGGGCTTGCTTCAATACCTCATCCCGCTGCTTCGTCTCGACGACCGGGAAATGATTGTTGAAAATCTCGCCCGTATAGAGCGTGGCAATCTGCAGCTCGTTCTTCTTCATCGAGTTAATGATGATGCCGCTCGCTGCCAGGTCTGGCAGCACCTTGGCCTTCAAGTCAGTACGGTCTTCAATGAGCGCCTTGTACATTTCGGCCAATATTTTCGCCTCGGAATAGGTCTGCGCCCCGATGACAAGCCGATTGTCCAGCCCGCAGGAAGACAACAATATCGTCAACGCCAGCAGGGCGATCGCGATGCCCGCCGGCCGTGTTCGTCCAGTCATACCGAATCCTCCTCCTTCATTCACTCTAGTCCCGGACCGTACACCCCGTTACGGACGGCAAATTAAGCAGACAAGCTGCTCGTCCGTCCAAAACGGCGTGTAAGTGCTTTTTCCAATAGCCCGAGAAGTCCGTCGATAACAAACGCAAGCACGATGGCCCCGACGGCTCCGGTAACGATCAGCTCCGGCTTGTTGACGCCCATGCCCGATACGATCAGCTGTCCCAGGCCCCCGGCCCCAATCAAGGCAGCGAGCGTCGCCCAACTGATAATATAGACCGTCGTCACGCGCACGCCGGACATAATATATGGCAAGGCTAGCGGAAGCTGAATGCGCACAATTCGCTGGAACGTCCCATAGCCCATGCCGCGGGCCGATTCCAGCACGCTTCGGTCCACAGATTCGAAGCCATCGTATGTATTACGCAGAATCGGCATAATCGAATAGAGGAACAAAGCGAAGATCGCCGGCTTCATGCCGATGCCCATCAGCGGAATCATAATGGCCAGCAGCGCCAGACTCGGCACAGTCTGCAGCAGATTGGCGACGAAGAAGACGATGCTGTTCAGCCAGGACAAGGTGTTGTAGATAAGCGCGATGCCAAGCGGAATCGCAACGAGGCACCCGATCAGCACCGAAGCGGCTGAGATGACCATATGTTCAGCCAGTGCTGTGAGGATGTCGCTTCCCCGCTCTTGCAGAAATGTCAACCATCCACCCATCGGTTACGCCTCCTCTCTGAACGTATTCGGCGCGCTCTCCATGATGGAAGGATACACGTCCGCCAAATGCTTCACGACGCTGCCGCGGGTAATCAAGCCGATGAACTTGCCGTTCTCGTCGACGACCGCCAAAATCGTAAGCCGATTGTCGTTCATAATCTGAACCGCCTCCGGCAGCGGCGTTCCCGGACGGACGAAGTAGCCGATCGGCCGCATCACATCCTTCACCCGCTTATTCTCCTCGCCGTATTGGTCCAGCACCTTATAAATGGATACGATGCCTTGCAGCTTGTCCTCACGGTCGACGATGAACAGCGAGTCCACCTTGCGGCTCTCCATCATCTTGATCGCTTCCGCCAGCCCCCGGTTCGGATACGCCGTGACCGGCTTCGGCACCATCACTTCATCCACTATCGGAATCTCGAAGCCGGACGCTCCTTCCAGCCGCTTCTGCCCAATGAACGTGCGGACGAAATCATTGGCCGGATGCCGAAGAATATTTTCCGGGGATCCGGTCTGTACGACCTCGCCATCCTTCATCAGCACGATCGTATCCGCGATTTTGATCGCCTCATCCATATCATGGGTGACAAAAATAATCGTCTTGTTCAACTCCTGCTGCAGCCGGATCAGCTCATCCTGCAGCTGCTCCCTGCTGATCGGATCGAGGGCGCTGAACGGTTCGTCCATTAAAATGATATCCGGATCGGCGGCGAATGCCCGGATGACGCCAATGCGCTGCTGCTGGCCTCCGCTCAGCTCGGAAGGATAGCGATCGCGGTACACTTCCGGATCGAGGTGAACGAGCCGCAGCAGTTCATCCACCCGTTGTTCGGTCTTGGCTTTATCCCATTTCTTCAATTGCGGGACGACGGCAACGTTTTTGCCGATGGTCATGTGGGGGAATAATCCGATGTTTTGAATGACGTAGCCGATATTGCGCCGCAGCTCGACAGCGTTCTGCTCGGCAATATCTTGGCCGTTAATGAGGATTTTTCCGCTTGAAGGGGTCATCAGACGGTTAATCATTTTCATCGTGGTCGATTTGCCGCAGCCGCTCGGTCCGATCAGGACGGTGAGCTCGCCCTTCTTGAATTCCAGATTGATGTCTTTCAACGCCTGAAAGCCACCTTCGTACACCTTATTCACTTGTTGGAATTGGATCATACACCATCACCTCTTTTTATAAAAAATATTGATAGAAGCTGTTGGCCCCTGCGGGTGCTGCCAAGTATGTAGATGAGTCCGGCCGGCCTGACATAGGAAGCAGTTATGTGTAATGTGTACGCGAATCAGCGCACGGAATAGAACGCGCCCTCGCTGAGAGCGCATCTACACATAAGCATACTTTATAATTACACCTATCCTGACCATATGAAACAAAAGACTTATATTTCGACAAAAACTCAGGTCTCTGGTCTTCATTATCTGCAATTTTTGGATTCTTATGTTTACCAAAAAAACCGTCCTTCTCCAACCACAATAAAAAAAGGCCTCGCGCCCTAACGGCGCGTGACCTTGGTCCAAAATCCTCCGTGAAGCTGTGTCGGCTCGGAGGTGACGATAAATGCTTTCGGTTCGATCTCCAAAATCGATTGTTGGAGCATACTGCGGTTCTTCCGCTTCGCCAGCACCTCAAGCATGAGCCGATTCCCGTCCCGGCCGCTTCCGATCCAGGAGGTAACGCCGAAGCCGTGATCCCGTAAATAATTCGGCAGCGGGCTGTCCGGATTGTTGACGATGACCTTGAAGACAACATAGCCGAGCGCGATTTTGTCCTCGATCCAGGAGCCGGCCAGCACCCCGATGCCGTACCCGACCGCGTACACGATCAGGCTGACCGGTTCGTCCAAATATTTGAGCACCATATTCAGGCCAAGCACATAGATGATAATCTCAACCGTGCTGATTGAGGCGGCCAAATACCGCTGTCCCTTCAAGGTCAATATCATACGCAGCGTGAAAAAAGAGACATAGATAATTTGTATCGTGAAAATGGCGATGAGAATCATAAACATGGCGTATTCCTTTCCTTCCGCCGATGCAAATGCAACGCGAGTAATATAGATCTTTACCCCTCTTCTCCCTTCCGGAAACGCAAACAACAAAGAGGGACCCCGGCCGGCTGCCAGACTCCCTTGATTGTAATCTCTTTACAGCTGCAACACAAGCGGCTTCTGGCGGACTACCTTTGCCAATTCAAGGCTTCAGGCCCTCCCCGTTGTTGGGTTGGCCGAAGGCATTGTTCTCCTTCGCCTGCCGTCCTTCCCGTCGCTTTGCCCATCCTTCCATGCGCCCTGCTCGTCCTCCCCCCTTCATGCCCCTCTTCCGTTCCGGCACGCTTGCGTCCCTTACCTGCTATCCGTCCCGCTCCCGCTTGAAACGGATCTACCTTCTTGCCAGCCTGCGGTCCATCCATCCGGCAATGATCGGCACAGTCCATTCGACATGCTCGATCAAAAGCATGTGCCCTGCATTGGCGACGACTGCCAAATCCTTCTCCGTCGTGGCCAGACTGCAAAAGACTTCCTTCGTATAGTCAAGCGGCAGCATGCCATCCTTGTCCCCCGTAATCACTAGCGTATGCAGGCTGAAGTCGTTGATATGCCGTTCATCAGGCACATACCCGAGAAAAGATGCCCATGAGCGGACCGACCACTTGCGGTGCCAAAGCTTATCCTTGAACATGGCCAGCAGCCGGAGCTTGTTGTCGAACAAATGCCATGTCATCCTCAGCCCCATCATGACGGGCAAAGAAATCATTCTCTCGGGCTCATGCCCGTATTTGCTTAGTAGGGAGTCAATGCGCGGCTTGTCTATCGATGCGGGCAGATTCCTAATATCCCATGCATTATGTAAAATAAGGCCCTTTAGTCTCGGCTCGCGGACCGCCGCGTAATAAGCAACCGACGCCCCGAAGCTCGTGCCGAACAAATAGACCTCCTGCCCATACTTGCGTATCGCGGCGTCCACGACATCAAGCGTGTCTTCTAGAAGCTCCTCATACATGTGAAGCCCTCGCTCCCCCAAGCTCTTGCCATGCCCGCGAAGGTCGACAGCGACAACTCGCAGTCCTTCCCTCCTCAACCGGCTCATCAGGCGGGTATAAAAGCCCGCATGCCAGCCGATGCCATGGACAAGGACAACCGTCGCCTTGGCATCTTCAACGCCGGCTACGGTCAGATGAAGGTCTGGCGCTCCCTCGCGCACAAGCCATTCGGTGTCGAATCTATCCTTCATATCTCCCGCTCCCTATGCCATCGTCTACTGGACGCGCGCCGGTTCGTGTTCTTAGATGGCTTCCTATTTTATGAAAAGCTGCCGCGCTGCCATTCTATTGATTTATTATGATAATCATTATCAATTATGTTGTCAAACGAGGCTTTGCTTAGGACATGCATTATGAACATGGTGAGGGAACATGCTCCATGAACAATGCTCTATGAATACGCTTAATGAACATGGTGAGGAACATGCATGGGAACAGAGGATGAGGAACGGTTTCTGCCCCTTACGACCACTCTCCCATCGGGTCAGAATCCCGGGAGGCACGAAATATAGAGAGGGCACGATACATCGGAAGGACACGATATGTCGGCAGAGACAAGTCACCGGGAGGCACTCTCCATGGAGCGAGGACACTACATCGGACAAGCGCGATACATCAGGAGGTACGATATGTCAGAAGAGCACCAGAGCGCTATACATCGGGAGGCATAATACCTCGCGGGGCATAATACATCAGAAGAACACCGAGGCGCTACACATCGGGAGAAGACGACTTATCGGGAGGGCACGATACCTCGGGGACAGAAGCACTTTTGAGCAGGACAGATTCTGAGTAAAAGGGAGAGTACTCATAGGAGCTTGAGCCCCCTCCCCCCGCCAATTAAGCGGACGCCACAAGCCCGGCACCTGCAGCGCAAGCGCCGGGCTGCCCGCTGTCCGATTACCATCCAGCGGGGAGGCGGCATTGCTGCCCATCCCCTTCTGGACTACTGTGGATCCGTAATCCGCAATATACGATAGATCCGCTCCATATCCAAGTTGCTGCGAGCCCGATCCGCCAGGCGGTCGAAGGCAGCCTCCCGCTGGCCGGCAAAGTTCAATTCGACGGGCAGAGGCGCAAGCCCCTTCGCCTCGCGTAGCCTGTTCAACCAGCCCCTGCGGAAGGCGTCATTATGGAACAAGCCATGCAAATAGGTGCCCATGATGCGCCCATTCGGATGCAGCAAACCGTCATGCCCGATGCATGCCGTATCTGCCTCGACCGCAGCCCGCAGTTCCAGCAGCGGTTCAGCCAACATATCCGTCCCTGTCGGCAGCGAACGGCCCATATGAATCTCATAGCCTTCCATAGGGCAAGCCTCAAGCGCCGTCCCGCGCAGTCCGGAAGCGATGACCGTTCCCTGGACGCGCTCCGTCCGCTTATCGGCAGCGAACACCGTCTCCATCGGCAGCAGCCCCAGGCCGTCGATGACCGCGCCCGCTTCGGCCTCCGCTCCGTACGGATCGCGCAGACACTCGCCTAACATTTGATAGCCTCCGCAAATGCCCGTCACGACCCCTTCCTTCGCATAAGACACCAACGCGTCGGCCAGCCCGTTCTCTTGCATCCAATGCAAATCGGCCATCGTGCTCTTGGTCCCCGGAATAATGATGGCATCCGGAGCGCCGAGCTCTTCGGGCTTGCGAATATAGCGAATGCGCACATCGCGCTCGGCGGCCAGCGGATCGATGTCGGTGAAGTTGGAGATGCGGGGCAAGCCCACGACCGCAATATCCAGGTCGTTCTCCGGGAGCACCTTCCCCTTCCACTGCTCCAGCGCGACTGAATCCTCCGCTTCAATGTCCAGATCGTCGGCATAAGGCAGCACGCCGATCACCGGAATACCTGTGCGCTCTTCGAGCCAGTCGAGCCCGGGCTGCAGCAGCGTGACGTCGCCACGGAATTTGTTGATGATGAATCCTTGAACGCGCTCACGTTCATGCGGCTCCAGCAGCTCCAAGGTGCCGACGATCGAAGCGAACACGCCGCCGCGATCGATGTCCGCGACGAGAAGGACAGGAGCCTCCGCCCAGGCAGCCATGTTCATATTGACGATATCATTTTGCTTCAGATTGATTTCGGCCGGGCTGCCTGCCCCCTCCATGACGACAATATCGTAGGCGGCACGCAGCCGGTTCACCGCGTCCACCACGGTCCGCTTCGCTTCGGGCAGGAAGCCGGAACGGTAATCGCGGGCGCTCAGGTTCTTATAAGGCTTGCCATGGACGACGACCTGCGAATGCATGTCCTTCGTCGGCTTGAGCAGCACCGGGTTCATATCGGTCGTCGCCGCGATGCCGCAAGCTTCTGCCTGCACGCCCTGCGCGCGCCCAATTTCCTTGCCGTCCGGCGTCACATACGAATTGAGCGCCATATTTTGCGACTTGAACGGGGCTACCCGGAACCCGTCCTGCTTGAATATGCGGCATAGCGCCGTCGTCACGACGCTCTTGCCGACGTCGGAGGCGGTTCCTTGCAGCATGATCGTCCGCCCCTGCGGCCGTTCTTCCGTCTCCTTCGCCCGTTCCGCGCCTTGCCCGGCGCCGGATTTCTCGCTCATATCCTTCACCCTTTCCCGGTTGCCGCCAGGAGAAGCAGCAGCAAGCCGACGGTCTCCGTCCATTCGTTAATCGCGCCGTACGTATCTCCGGTCAGCCCGCCCAGCTTGCGCGACAAGTATTGCATCGGCAGGCAGGCCCCCGCCGTGCACAGCAGCGGCGCGGCGACGCTCATCATGATGGCGGCATCCGAAGACGAGAGTCCCAGTCCCGTGAGCACGCCCAGGCTCGATCCGGCATCTGCCGTTCCCGATGCTGCGACGGCCAGTGCGGCAAGCGCGAAGCCTAGCAGATAGGCGATCGTGACATGCCCGGCCTTCACGCCAAGGAAATACCCGCCGAGTCCCTCTTCCGGTCGCGCCTGAGGCTTGCTCGCCAGTGCCAATACCATCGTGACACGCGACCAGATGAACGGAACGATAACCCAGCCGTTCCACAAGCCCAGCTCCATCAGAGAGACGAGGAGCGTCCATTTGAGCAGCAGCAGCAGAACGCATGCGATGACGCCCATCGCGCCGCTGCGGCTATCCTTCATAATCTCCAGCATCCGTTCGCGGGAACGCGAGCTGAGCACGCCGTCGGCCGTATCCATCCAGCCATCCATATGCAACCCGCCCTGAAGCGCAACGGCCAGGGTAAGCGTCAGCGCAGCCGCCGGGAAGACGGGAAGCAGATGCTGGAGTCCCCAGCCTGCCGCCCAGACCAGCCCGCCGATGCAGAAGCCCGCCAGCGGGAAGAAGTAGGTGCTTCGCTTCAGCACCTCGTTCGTGAACGGCACCGAGAACGGAACGGGAATTCGGGTCAGAAATTGCATCGCAGCGACGAGTCCTTGCCATGTCCGCTTCATAGCTGCACCTCCCGGCTCTTCAGCTCGATCGGAATGCCTGCCGTCACCAGATACACTTCATCCGCCTTGCCGGCGATGCGCTGGTTCAAGCGGCCGGCCGCATCACGGAACATCCGGCCGAGCTTGTAGACAGGAACAATGCTGTCCCCGACTTCGTTCGTAACCATCACCAGCGTGCCGCGGAAGCGGCCAGCTTCCTCCGCAAGCCTTTCGATGCGCGCCTCCAGATAGCGCTCGGCTTCCAGGCTCTCTCCCCATTGCCGCTCCGCCTGAAGCAGCTCGTTCGACAGCCAGAGCGTCAGGCAGTCGATGAGTACGGCCGGCCCCTCATAGGCGGCCTCTGCATCCGCGCTGGTGATGGCGAGCCATTCCGGCAGCTGGAACGGCTCGTTCACCGTCTTCCAGCCGTAGCCCGATTGCTCCCGGTCCGACTGGTGGCGGCGAATCCGTTCGCGCATCTCGTCATCATGGGCTTCCGCGGTCGCGACGTAGATGCCTCCATCCAGGATGCGCTTCATGAACAGCCGCTCCGCGAATCCGCTCTTGCCGCTCCGCGCGCCGCCCGTTACGAGGACAAGCTTATTTCCTTCGTCGGCCGTACCCGTCATTCTTGTCCCTCGCTATCGTCGGTGTCTTTGTTGGATACGCCCGCTTGGGCGAAGGTCGCCATCTCTTGCATAATGCGCAGCGCAGCGTCGATAATCGGGAACATCAGAGCGCCGCCCGTTCCTTCGCCGAGGCGCATATTCAAGTGCAGGCCCGGCTTCAGGCCAAGCTCGGCCAGCAAGGCGGCATGACCGCGCTCTTCGGACAGATGCGAAGCGATTAGATAAGGCTGCGCCGCCGGGGCGAGCCGCACCGCTGCCAGCGCCGCCGCACTGGAGATGAAGCCGTCGACGACGACCGGGAGCCGATGGGCCGCCGCGCCGAGAATGACGCCGGTCAATCCGGCGATCTCCAGCCCGCCGACCTTCGCGAGCACATCCAGCGCATCGTTGCGATCAGGCTGGTTCACTTCGAGCGCCTGGCGCACAACGTTGCATTTATGCGCCCACTGCTCATCGCCGATGCCGGTTCCCCGGCCGACCGTCTCTTCCGGCGCCAGTCCGGTCAAGGCGCACAGAATAGCGGCGCTCGGCGTCGTATTGCCGATGCCCATTTCCCCAGTAGAGAACATGCGATTGCCAGCCTGAACGCATTCGTCCACCGTGTCGACGCCGGCCAGTATCGCCGCCACCGCCTCGTCCCGGGTCATCGCCGGGCCTTGGGCCATGTTGCCGGTTCCGCGGCGCACCTTGCGCGATTGCAGCTGCGGATGGCTCAAATCGGCGTTAACGCCGACATCGACGCAAATGACCTCGGCTCCGGCCTGACGCGCCAGCACATTGACGGCTGCGCCGCCGGCAAGGAAGTTCATTACCATCTGCGGGGTCACTTCGGCCGGGAAGGCGCTGATCCCTTCCGCGCATACGCCATGATCGCCCGCCATCACAACAATCGCCTTTTGCTTAAATTCAGGGGTGACTGTCCCCGTAATGCCGGCCAGTTGAACCGCTATCTCCTCCAGCAGCCCGAGGCTCCCCGGAGGCTTCGTCAGCTGATTTTGATGCGCAGCGGCTGCCTCCATCGCCGTCTTGTCCACACCAGAGATCCGCCCAATTACTTCGCTAAGCCGTTCATTCATCGCATTCATCTCATTCATCTCATTCATCTCCGTCTTCACATAGTTGGTTGCTAGCTGTCATTGCCATTGATGTTCATCCCAATTACAGAAATGATTCTTCTCCTGCGTGTTCGTCACTCCATTTCCCGCCATGCCGTGGAATCAGCCTGATTCCCGTTCATGGCTTCCTCGTTACCGGATCTCGCCGCTTTCACGACCCCGTAACCTGCACGTTACCGCTCCTTCATGCTGTCGTTGCTTCTCATTGACGCGTCTTCACGACGCTGCTGTCTTCACGTTGACGCGCCCTTCACGACGCCGCTCCATTCACGTTGTCTCTGCCTTCACGTTGACGCGCCTTCATGACGCCGCTGCATTCACGTTGACAAGACTTCATGACGCCGCGGCCTTCACGTTGTCGCTGCCCAATCTCTCGTCGCCTTCATGCTCTGGCTGCTTCATCGTCCACTGTTCTGGCTTCCTCTTCCTTCTGTGCCTCTGTTCCCGCCTTCTGTTCTGCGTCCGTATGGGCCGGACACATTAGCAGCTGCGGACGGCCGTTCCCCGGATGCGGCACGATGGCGGCGCGGGTATCGAAGTAGCGTGCGATGACATCCGGAGACATCATCTCTTCCGGAGCGCCATCGGCTGCGATGCGCCCCTCATGCACGACGACGAGCCGGTCGCAATACAACGCTGCAAGATTCAGATCGTGAAGCACGGAGACGACCGTCAAGCCGCAGTCCTGCTGCCAGTCGCGGACGACATCCATGAACTGCACCTGATACCGGATGTCCAGATAGGTCGTCGGCTCATCCAGCAGCACGATAGACGGCGACTGCGCCATCAGCTTCGCCAGGGCGACACGCTGGCGCTGACCGCCGCTGAGCCGGTCGATCGGCCGCTCCTCCAGTTCCATCAGCTGCAGCCGCTCCATAATCGAATCGATATAGGGTCCGCTGTCCTCCGCCTCCGAGCCGAACCAGGATTGATACGGGAAGCGGCCCATCTCAACAACCTCGCGGACCGTGTATCCAATCGGCGGAAGCGACTCCTGGAGCAGGACCGCCATCGTTTGCGACAGCGATTTGCGCGTGTAGGAGCGCAGGGTGCGCCCCTTCAGCTCGATGCGCCCGCCAGCAGGAGAATCGGCGCCGGACAGCAGCGACAGCAGCGTCGACTTGCCGCTGCCGTTCGGCCCGATGATGCCGACCCATTCCCCGGCGCGGACGGTCAAGGAGACATCGTTCAGCACCGTTCGGCTGCCGTAGCTTTTGCTGATATGCTCGGCCTGAAGAATCGGCTCTCCCGGGCGGATCTGCCCGGATGAGGCCCCCGGCTTCGCTGTAAGTTCCCGATGCGCGGCTCCCGTCTTCATGACCATCTCCTCCGTTTCGACCGTTTATTTCGGATTAGCAGATACGCGAAGAACGGAGCGCCGATGAAGGCGGTCACCACGCCAAGCGGTATTTCCGTTGGCGCCAGCGCCGTCCGCGCGATCGTATCCGCCCACATGACATAGATCGCTCCGCCTACAGCCGAGAACGGCACGATCAAGCGATAGTCCGGGCCGACCAGCAGCCGAATCATGTGCGGGACGACGAGCCCGACGAAGCCGATAACCCCTGATACGGAAACGGCTGCCGCCGTAATAAACGTCGACACGAGCAGAACGACCCACTTCGTGCGCTCGACATTGAGTCCGAGATGAGACGCCTGCCGCTCCCCAAGGGCAAGCAGGTTGAGCGGACGGGCATAGGCGATCAGGGCGATGAGCCCGATCGCCATATACGGCGCCAGCACGGCAGAAAAAGACCAGCCCCGCAGCGCCAGGCTTCCCATGACCCAGTACAGAATCTCGTTGATCGTCTGCTTCGACATCGCGACGAGGAAGGAGACGATCGAGCCTAGGAACGCCTGCGTAACGACCCCGGCCAGAATCAGCGTCTCGATCGGGATCTTGCCGTCTTCTCTCGCCAGGCGCATGACGGCCAATAGCGTCAGCGTGCCGGTCACGAAGGCGACGATCGGAACCGTCCACTGGCCGAGCAGCGCATACTGCAGGCCGAAGTAGATCAGGAACGCGGCGCCGACGGAGGCCCCGGAAGACACGCCCAGCGTGTACGGATCTGCCAGCGGATTGCGCAGCACGCCCTGGAAGCCCGTCCCCGCCAGCCCCAGCGACGCGCCGACGAGCATCGCGAGCACGACGCGCGGGAAGCGGACCTTCAGCATAATGGTCGCCGAAGCATCGTCCCAGGTGACGGGAATGAGCGATTCCAGTCCGGGAACATGATGCAGCAATATTTTCGCAATCTCACCCATTGGCATCTTCACCGATCCGACGGACAGACAGCCTACAATAGATAAAAGGAGCAGCGCCAACATCGCTACTCCAAAGCCAAACCCTTTTTTCATCGATATGTCCATCCCATCATCTATTTGAACAAATCAGGATAGATCGCCTTCGCCACATCCTGCAGCGCTTCGGCCACACGCGGGCCCGGGCGGCTCAGCTTGTTGTTGTCCAGTCCGAACAGCTGATTGTCCTTGATCGCGGTGATGGCTTCCCAGCCGCTGCGTCCGCGGATAATGTCCTCCAGCGTCTTGTTCGTCTCGCTGTCGACAAGGTCCTTCGCGAACAGAATGACGTCCGGATTCTCCTTGATGATGTTCTCCTCATTAATCTGGTTCCAGCCGGTCATGTCCGCGGCCGCAATATTGACGCCGCCTGCCAGCTCGATCAGCTCATTCATGAATTCGCCGCTGCCGACGGTCCAGCCCGGAGAAAATTCAATATAAACCTTCTTTTTGTCGGTAACGCCCTTGACCGCTTCAGCGACGTCATCGCGCATCTTTTTCATCTGATCGGTAATCTCTTTTGCTTCCTTCTGATGATCGGTAATGAGACCATACAGCTCGATGTTGCTGATTACATCGTCATAGGTTTTCGGCTCGACCTTGAAAATTTCAATGCCCAGCTCGCGGAATTTGTTGACGGCTTCTTCCTTCATCGAGATGCCGCTAAATACGACATCCGGCTTCGCCGCAATGATCGCTTCCTCATTCGGTTTCGTGATGCCGCCCATTTTCGGCTTCTGCGTCGCTTCTGCCGGGTAATCATCATAATCGGACACGCCCACGATATTGTCGCCAAGGCCAAGGGCAAATAATGATTCCGTCTCTGCCGGCGATACGGAAATGATCCGTTCCGGCGCTTTGTCGAACGTGAATTCATGCCCGGTCGCATCCTTCACCGTCAGCGGATAGGTTGTCTTCGCGGCATCAGAAGCCGCATTGCCGTTCTCCTGCTGCTGCGCAGATTCTGGAGCCTTGTCCGCCTCCTTCGACGGAGCCGCTCCGCAAGCCGCCAAGCTCAAAGCCAGCACGGCCGCTGCCGCGACCGCTATCGTTCTGTTCCACCATTTGTTCATCATGTTTATCTCCCTCACTTACCTGAATATCATGCCTGCTTCATTGCCGAAGCAGTGCGAACGCCGTCCCTTCACGCGGAAGGGCTGGCTCCCAGTCTTCCTGGTGCGGCATCCTGCCTTACCAACTTTTCCATCCGCTTCGAGGCGGAATTGTCAAAGAGCGCACAAATACAAAACCCCCGATCCTAGGATCGGGGGAACGCAGTCTCCTGGATAGGACCTTCCGAACTGAACTGCAAAGCCATCTCACGCCGTTAGACAGCATGACCGCTCAGCAGCAACAGGAAGTCCATTCCAATGACGCCGCTCCTCTCCGCGAAGGAAATAACTCGTCCTCCTATCGGGCAGGTCTCCTGACTTAGGAGCATCTTGCTGTGCTCGCCTTCCCATCAGCGGATTCACCTGAATCCGCGCAGACAGTGGCATTCTGAGCGCAGCACTCCATTTACAGTGGCGGGACCGTGCCGGATTCACACCGGCTTCCCTATTATCCTTGGGCACAAGCTCAATGCTCGTGCGGCGCAAGGACCCGATAGATTACTATTCGCTTGTCTTTCCATCATAGCTTGACTATTGATTATAGGGGAATTACCCTATCCTTGCAATAACATTCCTCACAAACTTCAGGGCATCTATCTGTTCCCTCGCTCACCCGCCGCTCGCTCCATCAAGGAAGCCGCTCCGCCCGCAGGAACTTCCAGCGGCGGGGAGACTTTGCAGCCGTAATCAAGATCCCTGCCCCGATCGGGACGGTCGCTTCCCAGAACGTCTTCTTCGGGAATGCGAGCGTGTACAGCCTCCGCACCATTCCTCCGTGCGTAACGACCAGCACATCAGGCCGCGCCTCATACGCGTTGCCTACCCGGCCTGGCCGCTTCCGGCGCAGCCGGGCCGTTCTGCAGCGCTCGCCGCCCGGATCAGAACCTTCCCTGTCCGGCTCGCATTCCCGCCGATGGCGCTGTCCGCGGGCGCCTTGTCCCGCCGCCACAGCCGTTTGTCTCCCGGCCTTCTGCAGAATCTCCCACCAGACATGCGCCGTCCGCGTGCTGAATGTCTGCCATGGCTCGCCGCGCGGCGGCTGAACGGAGGTCATATCATCCAGCCAGCGGCGGTAAGCCGGATCCTCCTTCAGGTCGTTGTACGTCAAGCCTTCCCACATGCCAAAATCGTATTCGCGCAGCCTCGTATCGACGTGAGCCCTTCCCGCATCGCGCGGACGCAGCTGAGCCAGCGTCTCGCGGCAGCGCCGCATATCGCTCGTATACAGGAGCGGCGCCGGATGGGCGACTGCCCTGCGCATCGGCCGCAGCACCTCTTCCGCTTCCGGGAGAAGCGGGCTGTCTGTATAGCTGATATACCGCCGCTCCACATTCGCCTGCGTCAGCGAATGTCTGACGAGCGCGAACCGCACGATGACGCTGGATGCGCCTGAACGGCGGCGGATATGCCGGGTGCCGCAGCGCGGAGGCTTGGGCCGGGCTTGTCGTCTAGCTCCTGCTTGACGCCGCTTGCGGCGAACGGGGGGAGCTTTGTATGTGCGCTTTTGTTTCATTTCATCCCATTACTCCTTCATTCGCCTTTCGTCTACAGGAGCCATCCGCCGCAGGCCCAGAGGACGCTTGCGGCCAGGATGGCGAAGAGCAGTGTGCTTCGGGTCAGCAGCCTGCACACTGCCGCAATATGTTCCCCTCCCGTCTCCTCGACGGGATCGCCCATATAGGCGCGGAAGGAACATACGCCTTTGTAACAATTCAATCCGCCAAGGCGGATGCCAAGTGCCCCGGCGGTTGCCGCTTCCGGCCAGCCGCTGTTCGGGCTCGGATGCTTCGGCGCATCGCGCAGCGCCGTCTTCCATGCCCGCTTCGCGTCATAGCCGAACAGGGCGCATATGACGATCAACAGCGCGGTCAAGCGCGCCGGTATCCAATTCGCCAGATCATCAAGCCGCGCGGAGGCGTAGCCGAGATTGGCGTATTTCTCATTTTTATAGCCGACCATGGAATCCAATGTATTGATAGCCCGATAGGCCATAGCCAACGGCGCGCCGCCGATAGCCGCGTACAGGAGCGGAGAGATGACGGCATCCATAATATTTTCAGCCACCGTCTCGACGGCAGCGCGGGTAATTTCCGGTTCATCGAGCGTCTCGGTATCCCTTCCTACGATCATGCCGACCTCGCGCCGCGCTCCCGCCAGATCACCTTCTACCAGTCGGCCATAGACGGCCATTCCGGCATCGCGGAGCCCTTTGGTGGCAATGGTCGTGCCGATGAGCAGCGCCTCAACCGCCGCGCCCAGCCAGACGTTGATAGCATAGAGCCCTGCCAGCACACCCCACGTCAAGGCAAATGCCCCGCCCGCCATCACTAGCGGTAGCAAGAAGCCCAGCGGCTTGAGCGCCGCTTCGGACGGAGCCGCTCTCCGGATAAGGCGTTCCAGTGCCGAGATCGCTTTCCCCATGCCGATGACCGGATGGGGGAGCCACCTTGGATCGCCAACGAGTCGATCCCATACATATGCTGCGATGATTATTATAGCCGCGATCATGATTGCTCACCTGACTCCTCTTGCCTGCAGCCCGTTCCTCCACCGCCGTGGCACCGTTCCCCGGCTGCCTGGCAGTGGCGCGCCTGCTTCTCTTATTCGAACAGCGGCCCGTCGTCTTCCCGCTGCGTGCGCACCGCCTCCGCCACGGTGCCGTACACCAGCCGCCCCACGGCGGCGCCCAGCGTCGTCGCGGTGCCCCCATAACGGTGCACGGCCTCGTAGCGTCCGCTGTCGGCGATCGCGATCGCCACCGCATCGGTGGTCGTTCCCGTCGCCACGCGGCCCGTCTCCTTGTCGATCACCCGCAGATCGTCCAACGCCGCGCACTTGGCTTCCGTAGCGGTAATGACCGCATTCCATACCGCCGCTTCCGCGAGCTTGCCGTCCAGCACGATGATCGTGTTGATCGTGCCCGGCTTCAGCGGCTCGTAAGCGGAGTATACCTGCCGCGGCAGCCCGGCGCGGGCGGCGTTGCCCGTTCCGGCCGTCGTGACGCACAGCAAGGAGAAGCCGTCGCCCTCCTCTTCCATCACGGACGCATGGGTCACCTTCGCCGCCGTCATCAGGCCGACCGTCGTCGCCGGCGCGTAGCCTTGCTGGAGGCATATCTCCTGCATATATGCGGCCGGATCGGAGCAATCGAACCCTGTCCGAACCATCCGGTTCATGATGCGCGACGCCAGCTTGGAGCCGCCGTTCCATACCGCGCTGCTCCATACCGGAGTCCGCTCCGGCAGTTCCACGGTCATGGTCTCGCTGCCCCAGCATACCGTCACGCCGGACATAACTTCCGATGCATAGCTGCGAATGCCTTCGCGGCAAGGCTGCATCACGCTTCCCCCTTGCTTGTCCGCTCCGTCTGCGTTCTGTCTTCACAGAGCTTAAAAGGTGCTGATTTTCCTGGCACCTTCCCGGTTTTGAAAACCCGGCTTTTTGAACACGCACTTCCAGAGCGGGCTTCATCAAAATGATCTATCGACCCGATACCGGACATCCTCACAACTCGTTCCTCATATCCTCGCAATGAGCAAAGCCAACAGGAGAAGGCCTCTGCACATTGCAGGATCCACATCTTATAAATGTAACACAGCTTGCAGGGCCTCGACTAGACGTTTATTTGCCTGACGATCCTTCACCGCGATGCGGAAATGTCCGGCCCCCAGTCCTGCATACCCGTCACAATTGCGGATCAGGACTCCCCGGCGTCCAAGTTCTTCCTGCAAGCGCCGGGCGCTCCACGGCGCCGCGGCCTCAACGAGCAGGAAGTTCGCCCGGCTCGTCCACAGCCGCAGGCCAAGCGCGGTCAACTGCCCGCATAGCCATTCCCGCTCGCCGGCAATCAGGCTTCGGGTCCGTTCCGCATAGTCATCCGCCGCTTCATCAAGCAGCAGCGCTTCCCCCGCAGCCAGCGCCAGCCCGTTCACGCTCCACGTGACCTGCTTCGAAGCAAGCGCGCGAATTGTATCCGGATGGCCCGCCGCATACCCAAGGCGAAGGCCGGGGATAGCGTAGAACTTCGTCAGCGACCGGATGACAAGCACGTTCCGGCTGGCTGCCGCGAACCGCAACAGACTCGCCTCCTCCTCATCCGGGAGAAAATCGATGAACGCCTCATCCATAATCAGCAGCGTGCCGTTCCGCTCCGCCAGCCGGCCCGCATCCTCCAGCACCCGCCGTTCGTATACGGCGCCGGTCGGATTATTCGGCTGGCCGAGGAAGACGACATCGGCATCCGCCATCAGCCGTTCCAGATCAGGCCAGTCTGCCAGGTAATCCCGGGAGGCTTGTCCGATGACACGCACGACGTCAGCGCCGAACTGCCGCGACAGCGCCTCGTATTCCGAGAAGCATGGCGCCACCACGCCGACAGCGCGCGGCGCGTGCGCCAGAATCGCCAGCGCCATGCATTCGGCCGCGCCGTTGCCGATCAACAGCTGCTCGCTGCCCACCTGAAGGCGGCGTGACAGCGCCTCCTTCATCCGCCGGTGCCCCGGATCAGGATAATGAATAATGCCCTCCAGTTCCTCCGCGAGCCGCGCCATGACGGACGGCGGCGGTCCGAGCGGATTGATGTTCGCGCTGAAGTCCACGAACTCTCCGCTCGATCGTCCGAAAGCCTCCGCGGCCGTCCATACGTCCCCGCCATGCCCAAACCGTTCAATTGTGACCATAAGCCCCTCCTTGAAGACGGACAGACGGTCGCGTACAATATCTCTATAGCGATTGTTCCAACGGAACTTCGCCATCGTCAATCGGTCCGGTCTGCCCTTGTTCTGCCGTACGCTCCGTACTCCCCAGGTCCAGCCTGAAGGCAGACGGAGGAAGCAGGATGCGCATGATTTCTCATGGTACATTATGCGTAACGCAGACCCATTCGTCAAACGGTTTTTCCTTTTCTACGAAATGCCGAAAAACATTGGCACATCGCACACTGTAACGCTACTGTTAAATGCTGTATAATCACATTGCAGACCGGTATTGGCGCAATGCTATGTCAAGCTCAAGGAGGTTCAATTATGTCGGTGCATCACAAAACATCATGGGCATCCCTGGGCGCCGCCATTATCGTCACCACCTATTACGGGGTGATACTGTTTCGCCTCAAGGGTGACATCGGTTTGTACAGCACAGAGATGATGGCGCTGGCCCGCAATGTTTTCGGCGTCGCCGCCGTCGTGCAGGCCGTCATGTACTTCGTGAATTTCATGTCCAAGGACGAGCCGGAGGACAAGGAATTGTCACGTCTGATCTCGCTGCAGGCGAACCAGATGGGATTGATCTTCCTCGTATTCTCGGTTGCCTGCTGCGCGGCCTATCTGATCTATGTGTCCGATACAAGTACTCTGCTGCTGTCCCCGCTCGTCAGCGCCCATTTGCTGGTCAGCGTGCTGTTGGCCGCCTGGATCATCAAGTATACGGTCGAACTGTTGCTGTACTACCGCTATCTGAAAACCGACTCCTCAGACCTTTCCTAATTATGAAAACGATTACTTTCGTTCCTGACATTGACAACATGAAGCAAGCGCAGCGGCCCTAGGCCCTGCGCTTGTCAGTTCAGAGTATGATTTTAAAATAGCTCGGTGAAGCGTTCCGACGCGTTCGTACGCGGGCGCGCCGGCGGAATCTCATCGAAATGCCCCATGCGCAGCACCCCAACGATTTTCTCGCCCGGCTGCACTCCTGCCATTTCACGGAACTTGCGATTATAAATATAGTCCCCGGTGTGCCACAGCATTCCGAGCTCCTGCTCCCACGCCAGCAGCTGGAAGTTCTGAATCAGGGCGCTTACGGCCGCCAGATCCTCTTCCCAAATATGCGGCCGCGGATCCTCAGGCATGACGACGATAAGGTAAGCAGGCACGGCCAGGTTCGTCCGGATGAACTTCGTCTTCTGTTCTTCGTCCCAGCCCCTCATTTTCGTTCCTTCGACCAGCTCTATTACACAGCGCACGAGCCGATCCTTCGCCTCTCCCGACGCATAAATGAACCGCCACGGCTCGCGCAGCCCGTGATTGGGGGCCCAGACGGCATCATTGAGCAGGGAAAGCACCAGTTCCTTGTCGACAGGCCGATTTGAAAATCGATGAATGCTCCGGCGTTCCCGGATTGTATTTGCAATTGACATTGTTTGTCCTCCTTGAATCCCTATTTACTCTCATACTCTTTCTATGCATCCGATATCCTCATTATATTGATAACGATTATCAATATCAAATATAAGTTGTCTTTTGTTCCAAATCGATTACAATTAACAGAAGAAGGAGGCGGACGAGCCATGAAGTTTATCGACAATCAAGGCATCACCGACCCTCGCGTCAACCTGGCGATCGAGGAATTTGTTCTGAAGCATTTGCCGCTGGAAGAGGATAGTTATTTGTTATTCTATATCAACGAGCCTTCCATCATTATCGGCAAAAACCAAAATACGATCGAAGAAATCAATAGCGATTACGTCAAAGCGAATAACATTCACGTTGTGCGCCGCCTGTCGGGCGGAGGCGCCGTGTATCATGATACAGGAAATTTGAATTTCAGCTTCATCACGAAGGATGACGGGCAGTCATTCCACAATTTCCGCAAATTTACGCAGCCCGTCATCGATACGCTCCGTTCTCTCGGCGTCAATGCTGACTTGACCGGACGCAATGACATCCAGGTCGGAGAGCAAAAAATATCCGGCAATGCCCAGTTCTCCACGCGCGGGCGCATGTTCAGCCACGGCACGCTGCTGTTCAATTCCGAGATGGAGCATGTCGCCTCGGCGCTCAAGGTCAAGCCGATCAAAATCGAATCCAAAGGCACGAAATCGATTCGTTCCCGCGTCGCCAACATTTCCGAGTTTCTTGCCGAGCCGATGACAATCGAGCAGTTCAAGGATACGATACTCCGTCATATTTTCGGGATGGAGCCGGATCAGGTGCCGCAGTACAAGCTGACGGAACAGGATTGGGAGACGATTCATCGCATCTCGCAGGAGCGTTATCAGAACTGGGATTGGAACTATGGCTCATCGCCGAAGTTCAACGTCGAGCATTCGAAGAAATTCCCGGCCGGAATCGTCGACGTGCGCATGGATGTCGAGGACGGATTGATTCAGCGTATGAAAATATACGGCGACTTCTTCGGAGTTGGCGAAGTCAGCGATATTGAGGCGCGCCTGCAGGGGGTTCGCTATGAGGAGCAGGCGATTCGCGAAGCGCTTGCCGATATGGATATCAATCATTATCTCGGCAATATCAGCGCGGAAGACTTCATCGGACTCGTCATGCTGAATGAATAGATAACTAGGCCCGGACTGTCTTGGATGCCAAGGCGGCCCGGGCCTGTCTATGTTTGCCTGGCAGCCCGCGCATGGGCGGCAGGCCGTTCGATTGTCAGTATAGCTTGTCCTGCACGGCTTGAGCCGTCCGGTTGATGGCGCGATGCGCCCTCTCCTTTGCCTGCAGCGCCACCGCGGTAGACAAAATGTCCAGCACATGAATTTGCGCGATTTTGGACGAGAACGCCCCGCCCTGAAGCGGCGTCTCCTTCGCTTGGATCAGCAGAATCGAATCCGCGTATTTCGTGATCGGCGACTTCGCATGGCTCGTGAGGCAGATGAAAAAGACGTTGTTCTCCTTCGCCAGGCGCACGGCGTCCACCAGATCCTTCGTGCTGCCGGAGGTGGAGATACCAAATACGACATCTTGATCGGTCATCAGCACCGCGTTCATGGCCATCACATGCGGATCCGTTACGGCCTCTCCCGCGAAGCCCAGCCGCATGAAGCGGTACTGCGCATCCATCGCGGTCATGGCGGACGAGCCGACGCCGAAGAAAAAGATCCGGTTGGAGCAGACGATCGCTTCCACCGCTTTTTGCAGGTCCTTCATATTCAGCAGGGACAGCGTATGCTCCAGCGACGCGACGTTCTCCAGCGTCATCTTCTGCGCCACGGCCGCCAGATCGTCCTCCTCGTCAATCTCGCTCTCTTGATGCTTGAGCGGGGTCACCAGATCTTTGGCCAGAGACAGCTTGAACTCCTGGTAGCTGGTAAAGCCCAGATTGCGGCAGAACCTCAGCACCGACGTCTCCCCGGCATCCGACTTCTCAGCCAGATCCGTCACCGTCGCATACAGGACCTCATCCGGGCTTCTCAGCACATAATCCGCGATTTTTTTCTCCGTTTTCGTCAATGAAGGATATAAGCTCCGTATTAAAAGAAGCGTGCTCGTATGCTCGCCAGTGGTCATGATGGATTCACTTCCATTCCTCGTTCTCCCCTCATTATACCGAACCGGAAAATAAGCCGTCCACACCGATTCCCGGCATGCTTCTTCCCGCTCCCGGCCCCGCAAGCAAGGAAGCAGCTCTACACCAATGCACTGCGTTCTTGCCAACTCGCCGCGCCTGCTGTAAAATTTGAAAATTCATGTGCACATCAAAGGAGCGTCGCTTGCTGTGAAACATCGTAAATTAGCGTCGGATTTATGCTTGTTGTTTGTCGCTTTCGTATGGGGAAGCACCTTCCTCATCGTCCAGCATGCCGTGCTCGTCCTGCCCCCGCTGGCCTTCAACGCCGTAAGATTCGCCGGAGCCGCGCTCCTGTTCGGCTTCGTCGCCCTGCTGAGCAGAAGGCGGCGCCAGAGCAGCAGCCGCTCAGGCACGCGAGCGCTGCTTCTGCACGGCGCGCTGCTCGGCGTGTTCCTGTTCGGGGGCTACGCCTTCCAGACCATCGGCCTCGTGTACACGACGACAACCAATGCCGGCTTCATTACCGGGCTGTCGGTCGTACTCGTGCCCTTTATCAGCCTGTGGCTGGCCAAGCAGCGCCTGCAGCCGCCTACCTGGATCGCCGCTGCTCTGGCGCTGGCGGGGCTCTATTTTCTCGCCTTTAATGGCGGTGCGGTTCACTGGAATGAGGGCGATGGCTATGTGCTCCTATGCTCGTTCTGCTTCGCGCTCCATATTGCTTTCACCGGGAAATATGCGGCCATCCATGATACCGTGCTGCTCGTCACGATGCAGTTCGCCGTCGTCGCGCTGGCCGCAGCCGGCAGCTCCTTCCTGTTCGAGCCGCAGCTTACGGGAGCGGCGCTGTGGGGAGCGCTGACGGAGACGAAGGTTATCGTCGCCCTGCTTATCTCCATCTGCATCTCCACCGCCTTCGCTTATTGGGCGCAGACGTGGTGCCAGCAATACACCTCCGCGAGCAGAGTTGCCGTCATCTTCGCGATGGAGCCGGTCTTCGCTGCCATTACGGGCGTTACCTTTGCCGGAGAGACGCTCGGCTTGTGGGCGATCGTGGGCTGTCTGCTGATTTTGGCGGGAATGATCGCCGCTGAATTGAAATGGGGCCGGCATGCGGTACAATAGAGGGAGAAACTCGCATCTATTGACTATCATCGGAGCGCCGGTCTGACATAGAGAGAGTGCCAGGCGGCTCGGAAAAAGGAGAGACATCGACATTGTACAAGCTTATTGCCATTGATATCGACGATACGCTCATTACAGACGATAAGGAGATTACGCCCGGCACGAAGCACGCGCTTGAGCTGGCTGTCGCCTCAGGCGCCACCGTCACGCTGGCCACGGGCCGCATGTATGCGTCCGCCCGCAACCTGGCCTTGCAGACCGGACTCAACGTTCCGCTTATCACCTATCAGGGCTCCCTCGTGAAGAACGTGATGGACGGTCATATTTTGTACGAGCGGGCCGTGCCGAAGGAAGCAGCGATGCGCCTGCTCCGTTATTGCGATGAACAGGGACTTCATCTTCAGCTCTATATCAACGATCATCTGTACGCCCGCAAGGAGAATGACAAGCTGATCGCTTATGCCCAGCTGTCCGATATTCCTTATACAATCGAACCGGATTTCGATCGGCTGCTCGCTTCCCCTTCCACCAAAATGCTCATCATCGACGAACCGGCGACGCTGGATGCAGTCGCCGCCGAATTGAAGGAGCTGCTTGGACCGGATGTCCATATTACGAAGTCGAAGCCTCACTTCCTGGAAGTAACGCACCGGGAAGGAACCAAGGGCAGCGCCCTGCGCCATTTGGCGCAGCATGTCGGCTGCAGCCTGGAGGAGACGATCGCCATCGGCGATTCATGGAACGATCATGACATGATCGAGACGGCCGGCCTCGGCGTCGCTATGGGCAATGCCGTCGACTCGCTCAAGGCCGTGGCCGATTACGTGACGCGCACCAACAACGAAGAAGGCGTGCGGCATGTTATCGAGAAATTCATCCTGAACCAGGCGTAAAGCCTGCCTACCGCCGCCGGGCCCGTTCCCGGCGGCTTCCTTGTTATTGCAGCGGAATGTTCAGCCCCGTACGGGCCAGCGTTACCGAGGCCGGCAGCTCTGGATAATTCCCCCGGAGGTCGACGCCGTGAGACAAGTGGGTGAACACCGTCTTGCGCGGCTTCACCTCGCGAAGGACTTCGACCGCTTCCCGCATGTCATAGACCGAGCGAGTCTCGTAAGGTGCCTCCTCATGGACGAAATTCGTCCCCAGAATCAACAAATCCAGCCCCCGGAACCAGGCCAGCTCCTGCTCGCCGAGCCCGAGCGCATCCGAGGCATAAAGCCAGCTGTGAATCTCCAGCTTGTTCTTGCCCGCGGGCCTTCCGCTTGACCATGGATCGAAGCGATAGGCGTACGAATAGCCATTCTTGCCGTGATTGACGCGAATGGGCTGAATGCTCCAATCCTTCCAGCGCCACGGCCCTTCAATATATTGAAACTCGATATACCGTTCCAGCCAAGGGTACATCGTCCGGATCGTCTCTCCTACCTCGGGCGGCATCGTCGCCCGCCCCTTCCGCTTCAACCAGCGGCAGGCATCCGCGTAGGCCGTCAAGCCTGCGATATGATCCTGATGCGCATGCGTAATCAAAATATCGTCCAGCCAGTACAGCCCCGCTCTCTCCATCTGCCCCGTCCAGTCCGGCCCGCAATCGACGAGCAGCCGTTCCTCGCCCCGTTCAAGAAGCACAGACGAACGGTAGCGCCGGTTCACTCCTTCCTTCCTCGCCTCCTCGCACACCGGACAAGCGCAATATACGCGCGGCACGCCCATCGAGTCGCCAGTTCCCCAGAACGTAACGGTCCAGCCTCTGACGTAACCTGCGGCGGAACCGTCTTCGTCATAGGGGAATCCTGGAAGCTGCATCGATTGGTCTATCATCTCTATTCCTCCTCTTGAACAGGCGGTGCCTTTACAATATTCATATGTTCTGTTGGCAATTCTCCATTGTTCTCCTGTCATGCTTCCAGTATAATCGGTTTCGAATCGATATGCATGGCAAACAAGCGGCAGACTGCAGATTACCTGTGCCGACGAAAATACAGCCGACAGCCGGCCGCCTCATTCACCCAAGGATACTGCTACATAATCGTCAATACCGAAGGAGGCCTATCCATGACTGTTCCCTTACACACGAGCCCCGTGGAAATCGTTGCCCACCGCGGCTACGCCGCCCTTTTTCCTGAAAATACGATGATTGCATTCCGGCGGGCGCTTGACATGGGCGCGGATGCGCTGGAGATTGACGTGCACCATTCGGCTGAAGGCGTCCCGGTCGTCATTCATGACGATACGCTGGACCGGACGACCGATCGCTCGGGACCTGTCCGAAGCAAGAGCGTGGGGGAGCTGCAGAAGGCTGACGCCGGCATCAAGTTCCATCCAGATTACGCCGGAAGCGGCATCCCTCTCCTCGAAGAGGTGCTGGCGCTGCTGTCCGAAGGCCGGGCTGGCCTGCAGTTGGAATTGAAGGAGCACATTAACGAGCAGGAAGCGGCAGGGCTGCTGCATTTGCTGGATACCTATAAATTGACGGAACGAACCATGATTATTTCATTCCATGTGGACAATTTGCGGTTGATTCGAAGCCTGCATCCCGCTATCGAGGTAGGCTGGCTCTCCGACAAATTGGTCGATCTCGACATCCTGACCGGACTCGGCCATGCTGCGCTACTGCTGCAGTATCGGGCCGTCTTGAACCATCCTGACATTGTCGCCACCGCCCGGGAGAAGGGCTTCAGTCTCGCTGCCTGGACCATCCGCGACGAAGCCGATGCCCGCAAGCTGTACGATCTGGGCGTCCGGCGCATAACGACCGACATTCCATTGAAGGGCGTCTTGCCCGCCTCGGCCTCGGAATAATCAGGAGCTGGAGCGAGAGGGAAGCTTTCGTGATCAACCAACACTTTCGTACCTTCCTCCTTGGAAGAAAATCTATCGCCTCGCTCAAGACTCGGAATGCCGTCTGGGCGGGGCGTTTTTTGCTTTTAACTCGCTCAGTCGGCTCCATGCTTGGCGCAGCATATCCCCCTCTTCTCTTCCTTATGAGCAATCTCCCATCCGCTCAGATTACGAGCACATTTCTGACCGAAGGGGAGAGTGCACATAGGGAACAAACAGAACATACCAACGCAATTATTTACGGCATGCCCCCTGGCTGGATGCGACGTAACTTGCGATACGCTCAGGCATACAGCGTTCTTCACACCGCCGCCTTTCATTTCAACCCACAACCAGCCATGTTCGGAATGGCAGCGCATCGTTCCCGTTCGGCATCATCACATTGCCTGTCATACTGGATGTCCCAGAGTCGCCCAAGCCTTTCCAAGGAGGACTGAGCATCATACCGCTGGACTTTATATCGTCTAGCGGCGTTCTTTCTTTTCTGATACTCCACAAGGTAAATATCCAACTCTTGGTACGCTCTCAATTTTGTATCTCAAGCAATCGACTTCGTTAAGAAAAAAAGACATGAAAGTTGCCCCCATTCGCGATAAGGTATAACGTTAGTTGCTCGCATCTAGAAGCCGCTCTTGGTGCAACTGTATCATGATTTTCCTTTAATTCCCTTACTTAACTTCGAGGAAAATTCGACGAGTTTTCTCATTTTTTTCAATAAAAAAAGACACCTCATATATGGCGTCCCTTGAGTTACCTCAATTCATATTTCATGCATTGGTCGAAGATATTCTGAAATTTTTTTATAATCTCAATGTCCATCCGCTCGTCTTTTTCCATAACCAACTTCATCATGAGATGGCTGCTTCGCTCATTAAATTTGTCGTTGACTTTGGAATACCACGAGGCGCTTTCCAAATAACATTGAGCCCCAATTTCAATATTTCCGACAGAAACGCAGTAGTCTCCTTTTAGTTTATAGTAATGGGCCAGTTCCGACTTTTTATACGGTGTATGGCAGGGGATAGAAATAACCTTCTCTTCCCACCGGAACAACTTTTCAATGGAAGTCCAATCCTTCTTCTCAAGATAGATTATCATAAGCTGCTTGATAACATGCAACAAAGCATTATCGCCGCAACTCTGCAAACATTCTTCAAGCTGTGCCAAGGCAAGATCCCTTTTGCCTTTTTTGGAATACAGAACAGCGGTCATTAATTTTGCGTTGTCTTTTATGTGGGGATAAGGAAATGTCATATATTGTTGTAAATATGATTCGCTCAAGTCATACTCGCCTAAATAATAGTAAGAATTATGAACTACAGCAATGGACTCTGCCTTGGTCAAGCTTATCGGTATTTCCTCGGTTACGTTATTCATGCATAAATCAATACTCTCTTGAAAGAGCCGCAAGTTATACGCATGAACGCCTAATTTATAATACAAGCTTACCCGTTCTTCTGCCGATAAAAAGTCAACATAATGGAGAACATATCTTCCCGAATCATAGGTTGCATGTAGTTTGGTAAAGTCATTTCTTTCAATCAGGTATTTTTGAAAAAGAGCTTTGGCGGCAAACTTATTGATACCGTGCCCGCGGGACTGACGGATAATGAGATCATACAACACGAGTTTGAGCGAGTCGCTAGTCACTTCCAGATCCACAAACTCGTACAATCTTTCCATTAAATCGATGCTGTCCATATCTTTACTATGTAAACAGGCAGATGCCACTTCAACAATTAAATCCGTCGCATCTTCCTTGATCACTTCTCGTAAGATTCCGAACAAAACATTGGATTTTTGCCTGATTTCAAGATAAGGTTGGACGATTTCATGAATAGGGATTTGTAATGCCTTAGCTATGTGACAAACTTTTTCAAATGAAGGACGCTCTACCTCATCATTTTCAATTTTAGAGATATAGCCTGTGCTGACGCCTGACAACTCGGCAAGCTGGCTTTGCGTTAGATTGGCTTTATTTCTGTATTGTCTTATGCTGTCGCCAATAGTGAAATATTGTAGCGACGATGCTTCCATATCCTCACCCTTCCAAGAAATCTTTATTTTCACATTACCATAATATTCAATTTTTTCAAATCGACTGAGAGGCTTTTAAAGCGAGGTTTCCCCTTTGCAAACCTATGGCAATACTATCCCGCCTGACATCTCCACAGCAGTTGCCGAAACCGCCTGTAGATGTGTCCTTTACAGTTGAGAAAGGGAATATAATCGGTATCAATATAAGCGTCCTCGTAGGATGCGACCCAGGGGATTGCGTCAGCAATCCAAATCCTAATGATTTCAATCCACGCATCCGCGTAGGATGCGACGATGCGCGTACTGCCTTCCGTTCCGTCGTATTATTTCAATCCACGCATCCGCGTAGGATGCGACGAACTGTACCAAGATGGAAAATTGATATATACGCAAATTTCAATCCACGCATCCGCGTAGGATGCGACCGGCAGATTCATGCGGGTATTCTCGATGTCATTGCATTTCAATCCACGCATCCGCGTAGGATGCGACCAGCGGGGATTCGAACATGTTGGCACATGGTCATTTATTTCAATCCACGCATCCGCGTAGGATGCGACTATGTCTGGGACGAAAAAAAGCAAAAGTTCGTGAGATTTCAATCCACGCATCCGCGTAGGATGCGACGGCGGATGTCAGTTTGATTAGATCTACGCCTAATATTTCAATCCACGCATCCGCGTAGGATGCGACGTTGAAACTCGCCCATAATGGTTCCTGCCGTAGCGACATTTCAATCCACGCATCCGCGTAGGATGCGACAGGGCGGTCTGAAAGCGTCGGGTCTGCGATACATATTTCAATCCACGCATCCGCGTAGGATGCGACGATAGGACGGATTAATAACCACGCTGCTGTCATAGATTTCAATCCACGCATCCGCGTAGGATGCGACCCCTAAGCGGAAATGGTTTCCCGTCTCGCTTCATATTTCAATCCACGCATCCGCGTAGGATGCGACAGTGGTTACTGTTCAATGAGTTTCTTCCTGGAGCATTTCAATCCACGCATCCGCGTAGGATGCGACTTCGCAGCTGCTTACCCTATTTCCTATTCAATATATTTCAATCCACGCATCCGCGTAGGATGCGACAATCTATGGTGGCAAAACGAAAGCCTCCTGCTAAATTTCAATCCACGCATCCGCGTAGGATGCGACGGAATCCATTCCGGCCAATAGCTTGAGCATCGATATTTCAATCCACGCATCCGCGTAGGATGCGACCTAATCATCCAGACCGTGCTCTTGAGGTTCCGGATATTTCAATCCACGCATCCGCGTAGGATGCGACTTACCGTCGAATGCCCAATCCGAAATCGCAGGTATATTTCAATCCACGCATCCGCGTAGGATGCGACCCCGAACTCCTTTGCCTGATAGTCATACACGAAGTTATTTCAATCCACGCATCCGCGTAGGATGCGACGCGGGATCAGACTATAGCTCGCGGATATGGGAATTTCAATCCACGCATCCGCGTAGGATGCGACGATTTCATATGAATCTATTCCAAGTAGGTAGTACATTTCAATCCACGCATCCGCGTAGGATGCGACGTGAAACTCCGGTGCCTCATCGTAACATGTGATATCATTTCAATCCACGCATCCGCGTAGGATGCGACTGATTCGCGTAATACCTCGCGCGTCGTCGAATTATTTCAATCCACGCATCCGCGTAGGATGCGACTATACAGCGCGAGATAGACCGTTGCAGGCGACGAATTTCAATCCACGCATCCGCGTAGGATGCGACTGCGGGTAGCCACAGCACTACTCGCGAATGGGTACATTTCAATCCACGCATCCGCGTAGGATGCGACATTCACGGACAACGACAGTCCAGGCAAAGAGATATTTCAATCCACGCATCCGCGTAGGATGCGACCGTGGGATACGATGACCGCGATGCACCTACTCAATATTTCAATCCACGCATCCGCGTAGGATGCGACATATCGCGAGGTGAACCGGAAGGCAGAAATAGGCATTTCAATCCACGCATCCGCGTAGGATGCGACGCGGCCTCATACCCGAGCCTGTCGTTAATTAGTCATTTCAATCCACGCATCCGCGTAGGATGCGACCATGTGCGGATCGTAACGCGATATGGATAACGGGATTTCAATCCACGCATCCGCGTAGGATGCGACAGCGAAAAATAACACAATATATAATAATATAAACATTTTCTTACATGAATTTCACACCAAGTGAGCGATTAAGCACGAAATAGTCTTCAAACCATTGAACTTCCATCACAAAATTGGATAATATTTCAATAAAATTGGTGCGAATCCCCCGGGAATTTCATATGCACTCCACATTCGCACTTGCCACAGAATGGGCTTTTTATTAAATAATAAAAATAAAAACCATTTTGTTATTTTCTTTTGCCCTGATTTTGAGTATATCATGCTTACATGTGTTGCACTAACTTTCTACATCGGTTTTAAGCAAAAGATTGCTTTTCTGAGCCGAAGGGAGAATGCTTATAAGGAGTGAGCAAGGTCTATCCCCACCAGCGAACAGCGACACGGGCACTTCCTCCGTACCCACACTAACTCGATAAGCACTAACAGCCTCACCCTACTACCTGAACCGGAAGCATCGGCACCCGTGAACCTTCCGACCCATTTCCCTGGAAAAAGAAAATGCGCAGGCATCACCGCCACGCGCACTTCATCCACGTTCGCTTAACCGGGTTCTACTCTTCAATCCCTGCAAGCACCTCGTACCAGATGCCCCGCTTGCTGTACAAGGTCTCGCGGATATGCTTCCAGCCGCCCATATCTTCGATGCCGAACAAACCGGCCGACTCAGGATAACGGTCACCCGTCTCCGCCCTCACTGACGGAGAAACAGGTCGGAACCCGGCTTCCGCCAACAGGCGCTGGGCCTTCGGCTCCCGCAAGTAATCTACGAACGCCTGGGCGATGTCTGTCGTGCCATGCTTTTGTGCATACTGGTCAACGACGACGACGGGGTTGTCGATGCGAATCGTCCGCTCCGGCCGGACCAGCTCGTATGGGACGCCCGCCTGCATGCGGGACAGAATTTCGTTCTCGTAGGTCACGATGACATCGCCTACGCCGTATTCGAAGGCGGCCATCGATGCCCTGCCGCTTTTGTCCATCGAGATGACGTTCCGGTGAACGCTCATCAGCAACTCCTTGGCCCGGCGCTGGCTATCCTCTCCCCGCTCCTTCGCCTCCAACAGGCCGGCTCCGTAGATCGCATTAATATCCCATTGGGCGCCGCCCGATGTCTTCGGGTTCGGGTAGAGGACTTGAATGCCCGGCTTGGTCAGGTCGCTCCAGTCGCGAATCTGATGCGGGTTCCCTTCCCGCGTACCGAGCACGACGATGGAGCCGGTGACCATGCCTCCATAAGCGTCAAGCGCTTGCCAATCCGCCGGTACGAGTCCAGCCTGCACGAGCTTATCGACATCGCCCTCCATCGAGAAGAGCGCGACATCGGCTTCCAGGCCGCCGGCAATCGAGCGGGCTTGCGTGCCTGAGGCTTCGTATGATTCCTGGAAGACGACCTGCTGCCCGGTCTTCGCCTTCCAATCCGCCGCGAATTCAGGCAGTATCCGCTGCATCACGTCCTTCACGACGGAATAGGCGCCAATGACGAGCGTGACGCTATCTTGACCGGACTCCTCCGGCAAGGGAGAGACCGCAGCCTTCCCAGACGAGGACGATTGAGGGGCAGATTCGGCAGTAGAGGTCTGGTCCTGCTGCCCCTTCTCCTGCGGAGAGGCATCCCGCCCGCCGGGACTGCAGCCAAATAAGAGAATAAAGATGATGACTGTCGCAATAAAGCCGGATAGGCCGCGTGATTCGTCCCTGTCCATCTTGCCCCTCCTCCGTTCAGCCCGTAATATGAACAGGCAGTTGCTCTGTCTTCAGCCGGTTCTCGACCATCCAGCTCGCGTCTCCCTCGAACATATAGACCCGATGGATCAAAACCTGGACCTGCTCGCCTGCTTGAAGCTGCGGCCTTTCCAGCGAACGGTACGTCTTCAGCACCAGATCGCCCACCTGGACCTCCACCATCCATTCGCTGCCCCGGAAATGGACCGCCTTGACCCGTCCGGACTCGCTCGCGGACGCCAGCCTTACCTCGCCTTCTCTTCCGACCTCGATATATTCCGGCCGAATGAGGGCTCTCATCTCTTCCCCAACGTTCACTATTTCGAAGCCTTTCAAGGCGTATATATCGTTCAAAATGGTCGATTCCCCGATGAATTCGGCTACAAAAGGCGTCTCCGGCATTTTATAAATTTCCCATGGCGTCCCTTTCTGCTCGACACGTCCCTGGCTGATGATCATAATCTCGTCCGCCACCTCAATCGCCTCATCCTGATCATGCGTCACGAAGATCGAGGTGATGCCTACGCGCTCGATCAGCTCCCGCAGCCAGCTCCGCAGCTCCTGGCGAATCTTCGCATCAATGGCCGCGAACGGCTCGTCGAGAAGCAGCAGCTGCGGCTCAGGGGCCAGCGCCCGGGCGAATGCGACCCGCTGCCGCTGCCCGCCGGACAACTGATGCGGGTACCTCCGTTCCACGCCGGACAGTCCGGTCAGCTCCACCAGTTCGGCCACGCGTTCGCGAATCCGCGGCTTCGGCCATTTCTGAATATGCAGCCCGAAGGCGATGTTGTCATAGACATTCATATGCTTGAACAGCGCATAATTCTGGAACACGAAGCCGATGCCCCGCTGCTGCGGAGGCACATCATTGACGACGGTCCCCTGGAACAAGATCTCGCCTTGATCCGGATGCTCCAGCCCGGCCAGCATCCGTAGCACCGATGTCTTCCCGCCGCCGCTCGGCCCAAGCAGGCCGATGAGCTGGCCTGCTTCAACAGAGAAGCTAACGTCACGAACGGCGTGATAGGCGCCGAACCATTTATTTAACTGGCGAACCTCAATATGCATGTCAATCGACTCCTTTGTGCCCTTTATGCTTTTTCGCCCATTCCATGAGCAAAAGCAGTACGACCGAGACGCATGCCAACACGAGCGCGAGGCTGCCGGCCGAACCGATATTGAAATTCTCCACATCCTGATAGACGAGCGTCGTCGCCGTCTGTGTCTTATTCATGATGTTGCCGGATACGACCAGGACGGCCCCGAATTCGCCAAGCGAACGGGCAATCGTAAGCACCACCCCGTACGTGACCGCCCACTGGATAGACGGCCAAGTGACCTTCCAGAAGATCGTCCAGTCATACGCGCCCAGCGTCGAAGCCGCCTCTTCCTGCTGCGTGCCGAGTTCCTGCAGCACGGGGGCCACTTCCCTGACCATCATCGGGAACGTCACGAACAAGGTCGCGAGCACCATGCCGGGAAAAGCATAGACGACAGGCATGCCCATCCCGGAGAAGAGGGCGCCCAGCACGGTATGGGGCCCGAGCAGCAGCACGATCATGAAGCCGCCGATGACCGGCGATACGGCGAACGGAAGATCGACGATGCTGTTCAGCAGCCGCCGGGCCCGCTTGCCCAGCCAGCGCCCGCGAACGAGCAGCAGGGCGAACAGGACGCCGAATATCGTGTTGAGTATCGTCACGACGATGACAACGGCTCCGGTCATGGCCATCGCATGCAGCGCCTCCGGCCGGGTGAGGGAGGCAGCGAAGGAGGAGAAGCCGCCACGGAACGCTTCGGCTCCGATCTGGGCCAATGGAGCCAGCAGCAGGAGCATAAAGACGGCATACGTCATCCCGATTAAGGCGGCGCGCGTTCTGGAAGACTGCGCCGGTCTTGAATGCCGGGAAGAGACAGGGAGGGAGGCAGATTTGTCTATCATGACGATACCCTCCGCAACTGCAGCGTGCCGGCCAGCCAGAGAATCAGGAACGAGATCGTGAGCAGGAGCACCGAGACGACGGCGGCGCCTTGGGGATTGTCGCTCTCGATCTCCCCGAAAATATACACTGACGCAACGAGCGTCTTGCCTGGGATGTTGCCCGCTACGAGCACGACCGCCCCGAATTCGGCCATCGCCCGGGAGAAGGCGAGCATCGCGCCGCTGAGGATGCCCGGAAGCATCTGCGGCAGCAGTACGTGCA
Source organism: Paenibacillus thiaminolyticus (assembly GCF_007066085.1). Lineage (NCBI taxonomy): Bacteria > Bacillati > Bacillota > Bacilli > Caryophanales > Paenibacillaceae > Paenibacillus > Paenibacillus thiaminolyticus. The sequence continues at coordinate 2,527,989 of NZ_CP041405.1, forward strand.
CGAAGGTCCGCAGCCGGGACGCGCCGAGCGTGTAGGACGCTTCCTCCTCGGAACGATCCGCCTCTTCGAGCAGCGGCTGCACCGCCCGGATGACGAACGGGAAGGTGACGAAGACCATCGAGACGACGATTGCCGGCTCGGCGAGTACAAGACGCCAGCCCGCCTCCTCTGCCGCGCGGCCCGCCAGGCTGCCGGGACCGAGCAGAAGCAGAATCATCAGCCCGCCTACCGCGGTCGGCAGCGCGAACGGGAGATCAACGAGGCTGTTGAGCCATGCTCTTCCCGCGAACCGGTACCGGTGAAGCACCCAGGCTGTCATCGTGCCGATAATCATATTGATTGCGGTCGCGATCAACGCCAGCCGGAACGTCAATGCAACGGCATGCCAGGCCAGCGGCTCGGCAATGCTCTCCCGGAATGCCTGCCAGCCTCCACTGAACGATTGCACATAGATTCCGCCGATGGGCAGTACAATGAGCAGAAAAACATATAACAGCAATGTCGAGCGGAATCCCCAGATTGCGCCTTTGTGCCGCAGGACACCATTCACCCCAGACTCCTCCAATCCGCAACAAATATAACATTATTCCTACTTGTTTACTCGGTGTTTATTGTGATTACTTTACCAAAAACTAGAACAGAACGTCAATACCTAACTAATTCTTATGCAACTTATTCGAAATGCTTATGATAGGTGATTACCTAGTGCCTGGATTTTTGCGGAGGGGGATAATCTTGGGGTTGATGCTTCAGGCAAGAAGGAGAAGAGCGGAAAAGTGCTTCGGAGGAGAGGGCAGCGATAATCGGAGGTGAAGACAGCGAAATCGGAGGTGAAGTCAGCGATAATCGGAGGTGCAATCAGCAGATTTCAAAGCGGATGATGCGGGCATGGGAAGCCGTTGTTTCCCGTGTTTATGGATGGCAGCGGAAAGACAACCCTGGCGGGGGCAGATCAAAACAGGACAGCCGCTGCAAGAGTTGACGGACTGCCCTGTCTATCGGATGAGCAGGATATATTCGGGGAAAGGCAGGAACTACGCCGATTGGGCCGCATCCAATACCCTCCGGTACAAAAAACGAATATGGGCCAGAGCAGCCGGTTTGATCTCTTCATAAGTGACTTGATCTTGAATGTAGAAGGAGATGAACCCGTGCATTGCCAAAAATATACTAAGCGGAATATTATGACGCTCTTGCTCCGAATGCGCATTGCCTGCCATGGCCTGCCTGACGATGGTCGAGAACATCTCCAGACAGCGAGCCTGCTCTGTCCGTGCATAGGCAAGCAATTCCTCATCTCGCGTCATGAACATAATCTCGTAATGGTGGGGATGATCCAGACCGAACCGGATGAACTCCAGCAGGACTTGCTCCATCTTGGATAATCCTTCGGAAGGAGTCTGGTTGAGAACACGTTCGAACAGCCGTTCGAGCCGATTGAAATCTTCCCGGACAAGCGCATAGAACAGTTCGGCTTTATCTTTGAAATGATAGTAGAGCGAGCCATGGCTATAACCCAGGTGCTGGCCGATGCTTCGCATGGAGATAGCCCGGTACCCTTTGGTTACGAACAAGTGGCGCGCCACTTCCAAGATTCGCTCACGCGACAATTCTTGATCCACTGCTTTTCTCGGCATAGCGGTTGTTCTCCTTATTCCCCTTCAATGTAATAAGTAGGATCTCCCTTCCGAATCACGGCCTGCCCTTGCGTGAGATCCGTGATCCATGCGACAAACCGGTCGGCGTCCGACGCCACAGGCAAGCACGTCAAGGTCACCTTGTCGGTAAATTGCGTCTCTCCCATCCTCGTCTCTTTGTTACGCAATTCATTTTCCAATTTGCCAAGCCATGTGTAATCAATGTCAACGAACACTTCCTGATGCAGTACTTTCTCAATGGCCTCCGCCGCTTCGATAGCGGCAACGGCCCCATCGGTGTAGGCCCGAATCAGACCTCCGGCTCCGAGCAAAATTCCGCCGAAATACCGGGTTACGACGATGGCCGTATTTTTTAACCCTTGATTGCGAATGACCTCCAGTATCGGCTTGCCGGCCGTTCCGCTTGGTTCGCCGTCATCCGACGCCTTCTGAATCTCGTCGCGCTCGCCTATCATATAGGCCGAGCAGTTGTGCGTGGCATTCCAATGTTTACGCTTAATTTCCTCTATAAATGCAATTGCCTCTTCCTCGGTCTCGACTGGCCGGCCGTATCCGATAAAGCGAGATTTCTTGATGACAATCTCCTTGCTCCCGAATTGACGAACTGTCTTGTAACGTTCTAACAGGGGAATCACCTCTCCATGCATGTTCAACAAGGCCTGGTATCCGCTCCTGTCGAACACCCTCTTCCATGAGTGCCAAGAAAGCAGTTCTCCCGTACGGAGAACTGCTTCCCGGCTTATCGCTTATCTTCGATGTATCGGCGGCTGCCCGATTAGCGGGACAGTCTCGCCTCCAGTTCAGCCTTCTCTGCCTCATAGCCTGGTTTGCCCAGCAAGGCGAACATATTTTTCTTATAGGCTTCCACGCCCGGCTGATCGAAAGGATTGACGCCAAGCAGGTAGCCGCTGATCCCGCATGCCTTTTCAAAGAAGTATACCAAATAACCGAAGGAGTAAGGGGTCATGTCCGGAATCGTGACAATCAGATTCGGCACATTGCCATCCGTATGCGCAAGCATCGTTCCTTCGAACGCTTTTTTGTTAACGAAATCCATCGTCTTGCCGGCCAGGAAGTTCAGCCCGTCCAAATCGTCCGCATCTTCCTGAATCGTTACTTGATGCGGCACTTCCGCAACCTGAATAATCGTCTCGAACAGGTTCCGCGTTCCTTCTTGAATGAACTGCCCCATCGAGTGAAGATCAGTGGAGAAGTCAACGGCAGCCGGGTAGATTCCTTTGTTGTCCTTGCCTTCGCTCTCCCCGTAAAGCTGCTTCCACCATTCCGACACATAGTGCAGGGACGGCTCATAGTTCACGAGAATCTCGATAGCCTTGCCTTTGCGGTAGAGCGCATTGCGGACGGCTGCATACTGATAGCTCTCGTTCTGCTCCACATCGGGATTGCTGTACGCTTCCGCCGCGGCTTGCGCCCCTTGCATCATCTCGTCGATATTGATGCCGGCTGCCGCGATTGGCAGGAGACCTACCGCCGTCAACACCGAGTATCTTCCGCCCACGTCATCCGGAATGACGAACGTCTCGTAGCCTTCCTCGGTCGACAGCTTTTTCAGCGCCCCCTTCTCGCGGTCCGTCGTCGCAAAGATGCGCTTCTTCGCTTCTTCCTTGCCGTATTTTTTCTCCAGCGCCTCGCGGAAGATGCGGAACGCAATCGCCGGCTCTGTCGTTGTGCCGGATTTGGAGATGACATTGACGGAGAAATCCTTGCCCTCGATCAGTTCCATCAAATGGGCGATATACGTCGAGCTGATGTTGTTCCCCGCGAAATAAATCTCCGGCGTCTTGCGCTTGTCCTTCGGCAACATGTTGTAGAAGGAATGTCCCAGCATCTCGATGGCTGCGCGCGCTCCCAGATAGGAACCCCCGATGCCGATGACGATCAGCACGTCGGAGTTGGATTGAATCCGGGCCGCCGCTTCCTTGATGCGTGCGAATTCTTCCTTGTCATATTGGGAAGGGAGATCGATCCAGCCTAGGTAATCCGAACCGGCTCCGCTCTTATTATGTAGCTGCTCATGCGCCAGGCGAATGGGCTCTTTGAAGTAATCAATTTCATGCTGACTTACGAATGTCAACGCCTTGCTGTAATCAAAGTGCACTGTTTTGGTCATCGTACACCCTCCTCGAGTATTGGTTGACTTTGCCACTTTAACCCATGAAAATCAATATAGTCCTAGGATAATGGATTTTTCTTTGAAACACAAGGGAACGCACTGTATTGAAAAGGTTTACATGATAAAATTAATTGATATTATACCATGAAACGGGCGGTAACATACAGAAACAACGTGCGGACAAGAAGGTTGCTTTCCTATGTTACAATGGAGACGAAGGAAAAGACAACGTGAGGTGACGATGCGAATGAAAGTAGCCGTATTGGGTTTAGGAACGATGGGGGCGCCAATGGCCGCCAATCTGATTCGCCAAGGCTTCGAGGTGACGGTATACAACCGTTCCGCCGGCAAAGCGGACGAGCTGGTGGCGATGGGTGCCCGTGCAACGCAATCGCCGCAGGAAGCAGCCCTCAATCAAGATATCGTCTTGACGATGGTAAGCGACGACCAGTCAATTGAAGCGGTCTATTATGGCGAGCAAGGTCTGTTGAACAGCGTTCGCGAAGGCATGATCGTAATTGATTCGAGCACCATCTCGCCTTCTCTGGTCAAGCGGGTGACTGCGGATGTGGAAGCTCGCGGGGGAACCTTCCTTGACGCCCCGGTTACGGGGAGCAAGCCAGCCGCGATCGCGGGCACGCTCGTGTTCATGGTCGGCGGGCCGCAGGAGGCGCTCCATAAGGCAATGCCTGCATTCGAAGCAATGGGAGGCCGAATCGTCCATGTCGGACCGAACGGCAGCGGATCCATTACGAAGCTGGCACATAACGCAATCGTCGGCATCAACAATGCGGCACTCGCCGAAGGCTTCTCGATGGTGGCGCGCGCAGGCGTCGACCCGGCGGCATTTCTCGAAGTGGTGCGCAACGGCAGCGCCGGCAGCAAGGCAGCCGAGCTGAAGGGAGAGAAAATTATCGAAGGCAACTTCGACAATCAGTTCTCCTTGAAGTTAATGTTGAAGGATCTGAAGCTTGCTTCCCGTCTCACTGAAGATATGCAATCGCCTTCTCCGATGCTGGATGCAGCCAAGAGCCTATTCCAGATGGGGCAGACGGCCGGGTATGGCGAAGAGGATTTGTGCTCCGTCGTGAAAATGTACGAGCAGTGGATCGGACAGCCGATCGGGAAAAGTAAATAAACGTCAATGCATAACAAAGGGAGTGGGCGCATCTGCGCCGCACTCCCTTCGTGCGCTTATCCGCGAATGGCCGCGGACATCAGCTTCCCGCCGCTAGCCGGCCCTGAGCCCTGTGCACGGCCTAGGACTAGGCGCCTCGGGCTAGGGCCTTGCACGAGCCTCAGACTCAGGCTAGGCCTGCAGCTTCTTGCGCGCGTCAAGCTTGCCCTCGCCCGTTCTGCGCACGAGCATGCCTCTAGACCGCGACCAGGAAAAAATAATCAGCGCGACCCAGATCAAGGAGAACGCGAACAGTTGCGACGCGTCGAACGGTTCATGGAACACGAACAACCCCAAGAGCAGCATGATCGTCGGCGCGATATATTGTAGAAAGCCCACCAGCGTAAACGAGATGCGCTTCGTTCCGGCCGCGAACAAAAGCAGCGGAACCGCCGTCACGATGCCTGCCCCCATCAGCAGAAGCACGATCGATAGCTGCTCCTCCGCCAACGGAACCGCGCCGGAATTGAAAAAGAACAAGAAGATGAGAGCAAACGGCGCCATAATGAAGGTCTCCAAGGTCAACCCCGTCCAGGCGCCAACCGGAATCTTCTTTTTGATGAGCCCGTACACGCCGAAGGTCGCCGCCAACGTCAGGGCCGTCCAAGGAAAGCTGCCGTAGTGTACCGTCAGCCACAGCACGCCGGCCGCCGCGATGGCAACCGACAGCCATTCGGCCTTGTTCAAGCGCTCCTTCAGGAAGAAGGTCGCCAGAAATACATTGAACAGCGGGTTGATGTAATAGCCCAGACTTGCCTCGACGACATGATTGCTTTCTACCGCAAAAATATAGATGAGCCAGTTGATGCTAATGAGCACGGAGGCGATGACGACGCCGGCGGCCTGCTTTTTGTGCCGGCAGATCTCTTTAATCTCCGCGGCGACCACCTTCCATTTCCCCAGCAGGAGCAAGAGAAGGAGCATAAATACGAGCGACCATATGATTCGATGCGCCAATACCTCTCCGGCAGGAACCGTGCCGACGGCCTTCCAGTACAGCGGCAGAAAGCCCCAAATCAGATAAGACAATCCGGCTGCCAGCACCCCCGTCACATATTGGCTTTGCTTTTGTTCCACGGTTAATCCACCCTTCCATCCATTACAAAGACCGCTGGCACCGGAATGAGTGCTATGCCCATATCCGTCCGCCAGCGGCCTGTATGCTATTGCAACCCGGCACATCGTGCCGGATCACGGTCTATGTTATTGCTGAGGCTTGCTCTTACAGCAACGCCTTCACGCGGCTGACGACATTCTCTACCGTGAAGCCATATTCGGCCATGACACGGTCGCCAGGCGCGGATGCGCCGAACGTCGAGATGCCCAGGATGTCGCCTTGATCGCCGACATAGCGTTCCCATCCGAATGGATGAGCCATTTCCACCGCCAGGCGGGCTTTGACATTCGGCAGCAGGACGGAATCCTTGTATTCCTGCGGCTGCTTCTCGAACAGATCCCAGCTCGGCATGCTGATGACGCGAACGTGGATGCCTTCTTCCGCCAGCGCTTGCTGCGCGCGCACAGCCAATTGCACTTCGGAGCCCGTCGCGATAATTTGCGCCTGCGGCTGGCCGTTCGCCGCGTCGCTGACGACGTACGCCCCGCGGGCCACGCCTTCGCGCGCACGCTCTGCCGACGTATCCAGAATCGGCAGGTTCTGGCGCGTCAGGACGAGCACGACCGGATTCGAACGGTTCTCCATCGAATACGCCCAGGCAGCCGATGTCTCGTTGCCGTCTGCCGGACGGATCACCGTCAAGCCCGGAATGATGCGAACGGAAGCCAGCTGTTCGATCGGCTCATGCGTCGGTCCGTCTTCGCCGACCGCGATGCTGTCATGCGTCAGCACGTAGGTGACCGGAAGCTGCATCAAGGCAGACAGGCGAACCGCCGGACGGAGGTAATCCGTGAACACGAAGAACGTGCCGCCGAATACCTTCACGCCGCCGTGCAGCGCCATGCCGTTCATGGCTGCCGCCATCGCGAACTCGCGAACGCCGAAGTAAATGTTGCGGCCGTCATATTGGCCCGGACGGTATACCGGCAAGCCTTTGAGATGCGTCATCGTGGAGCTCTCCAGATCCGCCGAACCGCCCGTCAGATGCGGCACATTGCCTGCCAAGCCGTTCAGCGCGTTGCCGGAAGCGACGCGTGTCGATACTGGCTTGTCCGCTGTCGTGTAAGCCGGCAATTCCGCATCCCAATTCGCAGGAAGCTCGCCCTTCGCCGCCGTCTCGAACTGAGCGGCCAATTCCGGATACGCCTGCTTATATTGCTCGAACATGCGATCCCAAGCTTCGTTCGCCCGGAGTCCCTTGTTCTTCACATTCTCTTCGAAATTTTGGTATACTTCCTCAGGCACGAAGAAATCTTCATGCTCCCATTGGTAGAATTGCTTCGTCAGCTTCGCTTCCTCCGCGCCGAGCGGGGAACCGTGGGTTCCGCCATGGCCGCCCTTGCCTTGCTTGTTCGGGCTGCCGTAGCCGATCACCGTTTTCACTTCGATAAGCGTCGGCTTATCCGCTGCTTGCTTCGCCTGCGCAACTGCGCGCGCAAGCGCGTCGAGATCGTTGCCGTCCTCGACCAGCAGCGTCTGCCAGCCATACGCTTCATAGCGCTGGCGCACATTCTCGCTGAAGGACAGGTCTGCTCCCCCGTCCAGCGTAATATTATTGGAATCGTACAGCACGATTAGTTTGCCCAATTTCAGATGGCCGGCTAGAGAAGCCGCCTCGCTGGCCACGCCTTCCATCATGTCCCCATCGCCGCAAATGACGAAGGTATGATGGTCAATGACTGAATAACCGTCACGATTGTAAGTGGCTCCCATTTGCGCCTCGGCCATTGCCATGCCGACAGCCATGGCGATGCCTTGACCCAGCGGACCCGTCGTCGCGTCTACCCCTGCTGTATGGCCGAACTCAGGATGCCCCGGCGTCTTGCTGCCCCATTGGCGGAACTGCTTGATTTCATCCATCGGAAGATCATAGCCGCTCAGATGAAGCAATCCGTAGAGCAGCATCGATCCGTGGCCCGCGGACAATACAAAGCGGTCACGGTTAATCCATGTCGGATTGGCTGGGTTATGCGTCATCTCTTTCGCGAACAGCTGATAACCCATCGGTGCAGCCCCCATCGGCATTCCCGGATGTCCCGACTTTGCCTTTTCGATCGCATCGATAGCCAGAGTTCGGATGGCCGCTACAGAGAGCGTGTCCAATTGCGCTTGGTTGACAGTCATTGCTGATTTCCTCCTCATATCCTTCTATGTCCAAGCCAACGAGCGGCCGCGGCAATTCACCCGCCCTCGCTCAGCTTGTCCTTATATGCATTTGATTTATTGTACCATTACTCTTGCTTCGACGCCACTTTTTACATGACGAAAAGCCGCCTGCAGCCGGAATGAAATCATTTCCATAAAGAACCGATGCTCCTTCTATTATGGTTCGATTCCCGGCTCTGCATTCGGGCGGACGCGGCAGCAGGACGGGCCCAAATGCGGCAACGCCCTTCTGCAGCGAAGGGCGTTGCCGTTGACTCTCACATTTTAAATGATGTTCAAAAAGGCCGGTTTTCACTTTAACTGAAAACGACCGTTTTGTTCTGGTGCACCAAAATCCGGTCTTCAATATGCCAATGGACAGCCCGCGCGAGGACGACGCGCTCGATCGTGCGCCCCATTCGCTTCAGCTCGTTCACGTCGGCGCGATGGGTTACCCTCTCTACGTCCTGCTCGATAATCGGTCCGCCGTCCAGTTCCTCCGTCACATAATGCGCCGTCGCGCCGATCAGCTTCACGCCGCGCACATAGGCCTTCTGATAAGGCTTGCCTCCGATAAAGGCGGGCAGGAAGGAATGGTGGATATTGATAATCCGGTTCGGATACCGTTCGATGAATTCCGGAGCGATGATCTGCATGTAGCGGGCCAATATAATTAGATCGGCCTTCCCATCCACCGCTTCCAATTGGAGCCGTGCCGCTTCCGGCTTATTGTCCGGGGTGACCGGAATATGAACGTACGGAATGCCGAAGGATTCCACGTATTCCCGCATGTCCGGATGATTGCTTACAACCATCGCGATGTCAGCGTCCAGATCGCCAGCCTGCCACTGCCAGAGCAGCTCGACAAGGCAATGATCCTCCTTCGATACAAAAATCGCCAACCGCTTCTTCTGGCTGACCCGCGAAAAGCGCCACTCCATCTTGAAATCTTCCGCGATGAGGCGGAAGTCCTCCTCCATCTGCGGCAACCGCCGATCCAAGCTGGCCATGTCGAACTCGATCCGCATGAAGAACATGCCGCCCTCCGGATCCAATGTATATTGATCCGACTGGACGATATTCGCTTCATGCTCGTACAGGAAGCGCGATACCGCCGCGACGATCCCCGCCCGGTCCGGGCAGGAGATAAGCATGCGCGCGCGGTTCCGGGTGTTCTCGCCGGCCTGCTCGCGGGCGTGAACCATTGTATGCTGATGCTTCATTAGCCTATGTCCTCCACTGCTCCAATATTGGTCTATCTTTCTCTCTGTCCGCAATTCTATATCTGGGCATCCCTATCGGCCATCGCGGCCCGCGGGGCCCGCAAGCGTTATTCTGCAGCTTGTCCCGTATACCATGCGGTAATACGCTGATTGATCTCTTCTTCCGTTCGATCCGGCAGCAGGTCCGCATCGACGATCATATCGTACAGCCGCTCCATCGGCTCGCGCGGATCGGCCTTCTTCGCCTTGGCGTCGTTTTTGAGCACATTCCACGTCTCGAGCACGAAGGCGCGGGAATCGACATCCTGCTTCTCGAAGAAGTGGCGCATCCGCTCGACGTCCGCCCAGAACTCTTCGCCGAAGCGCTCCTTGGCATCGCCGCGCAGGAACGCGATCTCCGCCTCGTACATCGGGCGCTGCTGCTTCGGATCTTTGCCGATCCACGGCGTCTCCAGAATGAACGGTCTCCCGAGCAGCGCTTCATGCTGCACGACATTGCGAATCGCGTCGAAGCCGAGATAGCCCGCCCCGATAGGCGCATGGCGGTCTTTGCCTGCCCCGGTTGGATTTTTGCTATCATTGATATGAACGACAGCGATGCGGCCAAGTCCGACTACGCGGTCGAACTCCTCCAGCACGCCGTCCAGATCGTTGACGATATCATAGCCCGCATCATGGATGTGGCAGGTGTCGAGACAGACAGTCAGGCGGCCGTTATCCTCGACCTTGTCAATAATCGCCGCGATCTCCTCGAAGCTGCGGCCAATCTCGGTGCCCTTGCCCGCCATCGTCTCCAACGCGATGTTCACGTTCGTCTCCTTCGTGTTCCGCAGCACTTCATTCAAGCCCTCCGCAATGCGGTTAATTCCATATTCGGCATCCTTGTCCGTATAGGCGCCCGGATGAAGCACGATATTATTTACGCCGATGCAATCCGTGCGGTGAATCTCATCCTGCAGGAATGATACGGCCAATTCGAACGTCGCGGGCTTGTACGATCCGAGATTGATAATATAAGGCGCATGGACCACGATCTCGTCGATGCCATGCTTGTTCATCAATTCCTTGCCTTCCTCGATGAACAGCTTGTCTATCGGTTTGCGCCGCGTATTTTGAGGCGCTCCGGTATATATCATGAACGAGCTGGAGCCATAGCTTACCGCTTCCTTCGTCGCCGTCAACAGCCCTTTTTCGGAAAAGGATACATGAGAACCAATCTTCAGCATACGCTGTCTCCTCTCAAATCATTTCCCTTATTCTACAAGGAATATCGAAATAAATCTAGGAATGCGGTATAATTTCTATAGCTATCGTTCATGTTCATATAAAGCTGATTTCGGAACGAATCTTAGGAAAAATAAGCGCGCAAAGCGAATAGATTATCATCCGGTGAGGTGAATTGGTGTGCATTCTTTCTTCTATTTACCACTGGCGGCCGGTGCGCCTAACACGTGGTTCATGAATTCTATCGCGTTCTGGACTTTCGTTCTGCTTGGACTCATGGCGATCGGCGGATTTTTCATGTTCCGCAAATTTCTTAAAGTGCTGCCAAAGAGTGACGGGATGTCCAAGCTCGACTGGCAAAATTACTGGGTGGAGCAAAGCCGGGAGCTGTGGACCGAAGATGCGAAGACGTTCCTGGATATGCTGGTCGCCCCGGTTCCGAAGCCGTTCCGCGATATCGCTCGTCATTCCATCGCCGCCAAGATCGGCGAAGTCGCGATTGAGAGCGGTGCCAACGAAGTAACCCGCGATCACTGCATTAAGGGATACATTATGGCGACGCCGAAGCGCGATTACCGCAGCCTCGTCCGCTACCTGGACAAAAACAACATCGACTACAGTCCATACCGGCATCTGTTGAACAAGTAGCCAGCCGTCGCCGGAGCATCCGTTCGAGGGGGGATTGGATTGAAAATCATGATTAGCGGCGGCACCGGACTGATCGGGAAAGCGCTGTACAAAGCATGGCTGGACCAAGGACATGAAGTCATTATTCTGTCGCGTTCCCGCACGAAGCTGCGGGCCAAGCAGACCCATCCGCATGTTCATGTGGTCAGCTGGTCCGAACTGGAGACTCATCCCCCAAGCTGCCGCGACGTGGACGTGGTGGTCAATCTGGCCGGCGAGACGATAAGCCAGCGGTGGACTGTGACAGCGAAGAACCGGATCGTCGCTTCGCGCATTGTGCCTGCCCGCAGACTGGCGGAATGGGCGGAGCAGCAGCCGCGCAAGCTCCCCTTGCTCATCAATGCCTCCGGCAGTTCGGGCTACGGCTCGTCCGAGACGGCGGTCTTCGACGAACAGATCCCGCTTGCGGGACAAGATTTTTTGTCGGATGTCATCCGGCAATGGGAGGCAGCGGCTGACGCGATTCCCGCCGAACGGCGCGTCAAGCTCCGCATCGCCCCCGTGCTCTCCAATGACGGCGGCGTCTTTCCGCTCATGAGATTGCCCTACAAGCTCGGCTTCGGCGGCCGAGTCGGCAGCGGCCGCCAGCCTTTCTCTTGGATTCATATTGACGATATGGTACGTCTGATTGATTATGCCGTGCAGGAACCGTCCCTGTCCGGTCCCGTCAATGCAAGCGCTCCGGATGCGGTGACGAACGATGAATTCGGCCGGAAGCTGGGCGCCGTCTATCGCCGTCCGCACTGGTTCCCCGCTCCCGCTTGGGCGCTCAAGCTGGCGCTCGGCGAGATGTCGATGCTGATACTGGAAGGGCAGCGTGTCTATCCGGCAGCCGCCTTGAACGCCGGCTTCACCTTCCGTTACGGGGAGCTGGATGAAGCATTGCGGGCGCTGCGGGACGAGTAAGCGAAGCCCCTACGTTTTTTGCATTCTTCGCTTTGCTATACAGCGATTCGATCGAATGACGGCCATCTGATTGCTATCGCGATACGGCATACCGAGCTCATGCCACATCATAAACGGTGCCTGTCCTTGAGACAGACGCCGTTTTTTGCGTTCGCAGCTTCTCCGCTTCCTCCTGGACGACAGATTCTTTTACCCAAAATGAAATCAACTTTTAATGTTGACTTATCCGATCGGATTAATTATACTTTGGCTTACATTTCAATGATTTTCCATCTCATCGTTCAGGAGGTTTTCATTCATGGCCAAATTAATCCGCACGCTCGTCCTGCTGTCCCTTATCGGAGGCCTGCTTGCAGGCTGCGGGGCCCAGCCGCCTGCCGCTTCCGGCATGGAGTCTGCCGCCGCCGATCCCGTCAGCACGAGCGTTCAACATTTGGGCACCGATGTGATTCCCGCTTCAGATATCAGCAAGCTGCCGGAAGCGGCCAAGAAGCGCAGCGATACTTTTGTCGCCGGCTTGATCGAGCCAAGCGGCGCGTTCACGCCGCATTTCCACCAGAGCGGCTATGACGGCAATGTCGCATCCGTCCTATTCGCTCCGCTGGTCACGGTTGACAAGACGGGACTCCCTATTCCGCTGCTGGCAGAGAAGTGGGAGATATCTCCTGACCAGCTTACGTATACGTACACGCTGCGCAAAGGCTTGAAGTTCAACGACGGTTCGCCGCTGACTGCAGACGATGTCGCCTTTACGCTCACGATTCTGCACGACAAGTCCTATGACGGGGGCACGGACATTTTCCAGACGCATATCAAAGGCGGGCAGGCTTACAAGAAGGGCAAGGCCGATACGATCGAAGGCATTCGTGTTATCGATCCGTTGACCATTGAGATCACGACTGAGCAAGTGAACGCGACCGCTCTGCTGACCCTTGGCGGCATGGTGCTGTCGAAGGCCTATTATGGCAAAGATTACGTGCCGGGCCATCTCGATTACATTCGCGAGCTTCATGCGAAGCCGGTGGGCGCAGGCCCATACAAGCTTGAGAAGCATCTGCCGGGACAGGAAATCCGGTTTATTGCGAATGAGCATTATTTTGCCGGGAAGCCGCAGGTTGAGCGTTTCATTTACAAGACGACCGAGGGCGACACGTTCCAGTTCCTGGAGACGGGCGAGCAGGACTTCGCTTCCTTCGCGGCGACACAGGATAATCTGGAGAAGCTTCAGCGGCTCGGCTTCGTCAATCTGCAGTTGAATACCTCCAGCGCTTACGGCTATATCGCATTTAACCACGCGAAGCCTTATTTGAAGGATAAAAAGGTTCGCCAAGCACTCATCTATGGACTGGATCGCAAGACGATCGTTGAAGGCGTGTCGCAAGGCTCCGCTCAAGTCGCCAATGTGCCGGTCTCTCCTACCTCCTGGGCTTATACGGAAGAGGGCATCAACCCGTACGACTATGATCCGGACAAAGCGAAGCAGCTGCTGGAGGAAGCCGGCTGGAAAGCCGGGGCTCAAGGCATCCGGGAAAAAGACGGGCAAAAGCTGGTCATCCGCTATCTGTCCTCCAAGAGCAAAAACAGCGACGCCTTCATCGCCATCGCCAAAGAAAATTATGAAGCAATCGGCATCCAATTCGAGCCGGAGCAGTTCGCCGACTTCAACTCGCTGCGGGCCAAGGTCGAGGGCGGAGATTACGATCTCGCCAGCTTCTCGACGCCAATGATCATCGATCCGGCATACGGGGTGTCCGAATTCTCCACGAAGGAGGCCAAAGGCTACTCCAATCCGACCGTCGACAAGCTCATTCAGGAAGGGTTGGGCACGTTGGATACCGAGAAGCGGAAGGAGATTTACAAAAAGCTGTATCAGGAGCTGAACGAGGATCCGCCATACATTTTTTACAGCTATTCGAAGCTGCTCTACGCCTATAACTCCCGGATTCAAGGACTTGACCCGAATCCGTACCGGGGCATCGCCACGAGTCTGCCGTCGATCCGCATCGAATAGAAAAGCATCCCGCCTGATGCCACCGCCGAAGCCGGCGGGCGGATTCATCTTTAGCCAAAGGGGGCGCATCCATTGGGCACGTATTTGCTGAGAAGAACGCTGTATATGCTGCTTACGCTGCTGGGCGCATCCGTCCTTATTTTTGCGCTGTACGCGCTGACGCCGGGCGATTTCGTCGACAACGACATGAATCTGACCCAAGCACGCAAGCTGGCGCTGAAAGAAATGTACGGCCTGAATAAGCCGATTATCGAGCGTTATCTCATCTGGATCGGCAACGTGCTGAAAGGAGATTTCGGTTATTCTCTTCAGCATCAGCAGCCGATCACCACCCTGTTCAGCCAATATATTTGGAACTCTTTCCTGCTCGCGGCCGCTTCTACGTTCCTGACCTGGTTCATCGCCGTCATTATCGGCGTCTTGAGCGCCTATAAGCAATATTCATGGTTCGATCGGATCGTGACAATCAGCATCTTCGCGGCGATGTCCGTACCGGTGTTCTTCATCGGGCTGTTCCTCATCAAGCTGCTGGCGGTCGATGCCAAGCTGCTTCCGCCAGGGGGGATGATTACAACCGGAAGCAATGCGGCCGGGCTGGCCTACATTATGGAAGTTGCGCATCATATGTTCCTGCCCGTCATGGTGATGACGCTGCTTGGGACCGGCGGGCTGACCCGATATTTCCGGACGCATATGCTCGAAGCGATGAAGCAGGACTACGTGCGCACCGCGCGGGCCAAAGGAATGAAGGAGCGGGTGATTCTGTACCGCCATGCGTTGCGGAATGCAATGCTGCCAGCCATTACGCTCATCGGCTTCGAGCTGCCGGGGCTGTTCGGCGGATCGCTGATTTTAGAGAAAATCTTCAACTGGCCGGGAATCGGGCAGTTATATATGCAGTCGTTCACCATGCGGGATTATCCCTTGCTCATGGGCTTCACGATGCTCATCGCGATCCTGACTGTTATCGGGACATTGCTGTCCGACCTGCTGTATCGCGTCGCCGATCCGCGCGTTCGGCTGTAGTAAGGAGGAATCGATCATGACCAATTTATCGATGACAGGGAAATTATCACGCCGGCGTTCCGTCTCTCAGCCAACGGCGAGGCCCTCGCTCTGGAGCCAGTCGCTCCAGCGGCTGCAGCGCAATAAGCTGGCGCTAAGCGGGTTGGCGGTCATTGCTTTCATGTTCGCGGCCTGCTTCATCGGTCCCCTCTTCTCGCCCTATGCGGCAGGCAAAGTGAATCTGGCCGTCATGAATCAGGCGCCCAGCGCGGCGCACTGGCTCGGGACCGATCATTTGGGCCGCGATGTGCTCACCCGCCTGCTGCAGGCCGGACGCATCTCCTTGACGGTCGGGCTGGCCTCCATGGTGCTATCGGTCCTCATCGGCACCGTTCTTGGCGCGATCGCAGGCTATTACCGCGGCATGGTCGATCAGTTGATTATGCGAACCGCGGATCTGCTGATGACCATTCCCGGCCTGCCGCTGCTGTTCATTATCGGCGCCATTCTGTCCGAATGGAAGGTGCCGACCGACTACCGGCTATACATTGTCATGCTAATGCTCAGCCTCGTCGGATGGCCGGGGCTCGCCCGGCTCGTGCGCGGAGAACTGCTCAGCCTGCGGGAACGGGACTTCATGCAGGCGGCGGAGGCGCTCGGACTGAACGACCGCCGTAAGCTGTTCCACCATCTCCTGCCGAATCTGTTCCCTCTGTTGATCGTCGTGGCGACGCTCAGCACGGGCGGAGCGATTCTGAGCGAATCGGTGCTCAGCTACTTCGGCCTCGGCGTTATGCCGCCCACCCCGACATGGGGCAATATGATCGATGCCGCGAATTCGATCATCGATTTCGAGAAGCGGCCTTGGCTCTGGATCCCGCCGGGATTGGCCATCTTCGTCACGGTCATGTCCATCAACATCTTCGGAGACGGCTTGCGGGACGCGCTCGATCCGAAGCAAAAGCGACAAGCGGAGGGTAGCTCATGAATGCACTGCTCGACATCCGGAAGTTAAGCACTTATTTCTATACAGGGGAAGGCATCGTCAAAGCCGTCGATGATGTCAGCCTGCGCATCAAGGAAGGAGAGACGGTCTGCGTCGTCGGGGAATCGGGCTGCGGCAAAAGCGTGACCGCGATGTCGATCATGGGGCTGCTTCCCGAGCCGTCAGGGCGAGTCGTCTCCGGCGAAATCCGCTTCGACGGCCAGGACATCAGGCATTGGAGCAAGGAGCAACTGCGGCGGCTGCGCGGCAACGAGATCGCCATCGTATTCCAGGAGCCGATGTCGGCCATGAATCCGGTGCTGACCATCGGCAAACAGATGACCGAACCGCTGCGGGGGCATCTTCATCTGAAGGAGGCCGCTGCACGGGCCAAGGCGGTTGAGCTGCTCCAACTCGTCGGCATTCCCCGGGCTGAAGCGATCTTGAACGCCTACCCGCATGAGTTAAGCGGAGGAATGCTGCAGCGCGTCATGATCGCGACCGCTTTGGCGTGCGGCCCCCGCCTGCTCATCGCCGACGAACCGACTACAGCCCTCGATGTCACCATTCAGGCGCAAATTCTCGATATTTTGCATCAGGTGAAGGAGGAGATGCAGACGGCGATCCTGCTGATTACGCATGATCTGGGCATCGTGGCCGAGATGGCGGACTATGTCGTCGTCATGTATGCCGGCAAAATCGTGGAGGAGGCCCCGGTCGAGGAGCTGTTCGAGCACCCTCAGCACCCCTACACCAAGGGGCTGCTCCGATCCAAGCCGGTGCTGCATCAGCGGCGAAAGACGCTCTATTCCATACCGGGCCAGGTGCCCAATCCGCTGGAGCTGGGCTCGTCCTGTTACTTCTATGACCGCTGCGATCAGCGGACGGAATCATGCCGGACAGCCCATCCCGAATTGCGCCGCACAGCGCCGGATCATCATGTCGCCTGCTGGCTGTGCGGGGAAAGGGAGGAACACCATGAGCGAAGCATTGATTGAAGTTCACCGCCTGAAAAAATATTATCCCGTTCGCGCAGGCCTGTTCAACCGCACCGTTAACCACGTCAAGGCGGTCGATGATATCAGCTTCTCGATCTACCCGGGCGAAACGTTCGGCCTCGTCGGCGAATCCGGCAGCGGCAAGAGCACGGCCGGGCGGGCTATCCTGCGGCTGACCGACAAGACCGCAGGCGATATCCGGTATCAAGGGACCGACATCCATCAGTTGTCCCGTACGGACATGCGCCGGCTGCGCCCCGAACTGCAGTTCATCTTCCAGGATCCGTACAGTTCGCTGAATCCGCGAATGCGCATCGGCGATGCGATCGGCGAGGCGCTTCTGCAGCACGGGCTGGCCGCCAAGGAAGAGCTCCGGGATCGGGTGGAGGACATCCTATCCGTATGCGGCATGGCGGCCTATCATTATGACCGGTACCCCCATGAATTTTCCGGGGGGCAGCGCCAGAGGATCGGCATCGCCCGAGCTATCATCCTGGAGCCCCGCTTCATTGTCGCTGATGAGCCGGTATCCGCGCTGGATGTGTCCATACAGGCGCAGATTATCAATCTTTTCCGCCAGCTGCAGGAAGAGAGAGGACTGACCTATCTGTTCATCTCGCATGATCTGAGCGTCGTCGAGCATTTATGCTCCCGGATCGGCGTCATGTACTTGGGCTCGCTTGTCGAGCTTGCGCCGCGGGATGAACTGTTCCGCCAACCGCTCCATCCGTATACCCAGGCGCTGCTGTCGGCCATCCCGATCCCCGATCCGAAGCGCAAACGGTCGCGGATCGTGCTTCGCGGCGACATCCCGAGCCCGGTCAATCCCCCCTCCGGCTGCAAATTCCACACCCGCTGCCCGGCCGCCAAGGACATATGCCGTCAGGAGACGCCCCTGTTCCGGGAGGCGGGCAGTCAGCATTATGCCGCATGCCACCTTATCTGAGCAGACAGAGGGAAAGGGGGAGTGCCCCCCTCTTCTGTCCTCCAATTGTGGAATATGAGGAAAAATGTCTTTCAAATGGAGGACACTTTTTTGAGAGAGAGATCTATTCTATTATGGCGCCCCGCTACTATATATGCAGCTATCATTCTCCCCAATCGCTATATATGGACATCCGTCCCTTCAGAACAATATCCCCCTCCTTGTCCGCCTTTGTATAGACAAACTCGCCCTTTATCCACTCTGAGTGAACAAAGAAATCATCTACCCTTCCGTCATAAGCACTATGGCATCAGCCCTTATATTCATTCCTCCATCTGAAAAAGAGAGAATAAAATGTCGTCCCGCATTACCCTGGTCAAGTTCAGCAATGAAACTGAAAAACCGTGCCGGCCACCGAAAAGCGATCCCCGCTCTGTAATGGGTACAGCTTATAGGGAATAATCGGCTCCCCCTCCAGCTCGGTTCCGTTGCGCGATCCGAGATCGCGGATCGCCACTGCGCCATCGTCATCCTGAACCAGCTCACAGTGATGCTTCGATACGCCCGCACTGGCTTCACGCCACTGCACCCCTTGTTCCGAGCGGCCAATCACGAAGGGAAAGGCCAGGGAGATTCGTTCAACAGCGGCACGGCGATCACGGCCTGCAGCATGCGGCTGACCTCCGTGGACGCGATCCACGGCTGCTGCTGCTTCCTTCGGAATACCCATCCCTCCGGCTCCCGCACTTCCGCCCAGCTCTCCCAACCTCTGCAAATAAGGCGCGAAGCGCTCCCCTTCTCGCAAGTCCGTATCGATGCCGGGCCTTTGTCCAAGGACGACCGTCGCTTCGGAGCCGGAACAGTCGAGCAAGGATGTGTGCATAGGGAGCTCAGCGTAGAAGGAATCCATCCGCGACCCATCAGGCATTGAAAGTTGTTCATTGCCCGCTACCTGCGGGAAGTTGTTATATTCCCGTGGCTGGCGATCACAATCCGCGGCTGGACGAACGCCCTGCGCCCCAGCCAGGGGAACGGCATCCGCTCCTGCCAGGCGAACACCATGCCTCCCAGCCGGGTGAACGGCATCTGCCGCAGCTGGTTCGCCCTCTGCCTGGAGCTCCAGCTTCATCCATTCCGGCCGCAGCAGCTCATCCCCGGAGTGCTGCCCAGGGAATGAAACTTCCGGTCCTTCCGCCGCAGATGAAGCGTCGCTCTCCCGGCGGGCGAGCATTCCCGGAATGCGGGGCAACATTCCTGATATCCAGGCGGCCCCCAATGCAACGGCTCCCACGCTGATGCCAACCGAGATAAGCAGCGTATTCAGGCCTGGATTGTCCATATAGATATATCTCCAGGCCAGCGCAGCCGTCACGATGGCGGCGCCTCCGGCCGCATAATAGCTCTTACCGGAAGGTATTCCCCTGGTATCCGGAACGGTATCCTCGTCCTCTCCCCGAATCGTCTCGGCTCCTTCCTGGACCGGGACGCCCGCCGCAGACGGGAAAGGTCCGGAAGCAGCCGGTTCATGAAGGGATCCGGATCGTTCATTATCGTCCCCCGGCCACCTCGAGCAACCGATGCCTGCATCCGGCGGAGACATGCTTGCCATCCCCTCGGGAAGCCGTTGGCTGACCGGGCGTTCTGCTTCCATCCCGCTTGTTCCGGCAATGAGGGATTGCAGCAGCTTCCGTACCTCGGCGAGGGAATTGTCCTCCTGGGACAAGCATTGAACCAGCCGCTGGAATCCGTCTCCATTCCACTGGGTAACATGGGTGGAGAGCAGAATGCCCAGCCTGCGCAGACCGTCCATGCCCGCCCGCGGCTGCAGCGGTTCCAACAACGGCAGGTAGGCGACATGCAATCCTCCGTCGACGGCTTGTTCGTCGACAAACACGCATTCCTCATGCAGAAGCACATGATCCGGATGTAGCATGTAGGCCCGGCAATTCTCCAAAATGCGAACCAATTGCAGCATCCACTCAAAATATTGACTTGAAGTCATTCGCATGCTTCTTAGAGCCTGCTTGAGCATTCGTTTGCCGCTGATATCATACACAAAAGAAAGCTCCAGATCGAGTTCCCGGATATCTAGGCGAAGGAAATGCGGCACCCGGTTATAGGTCAGCATCTTGGCTTGATGCGGATCCAGCGCTTCGGATGGAACGGGATTATCGCGGGTCAGCATCATGCCCATTCTTTCTTCCAGAATAAATTGAACCCGGTAACCGTAAATGAGGTTCACGCTCCTTCCTGTTCGAATGGGTCATCACCCGGGGGAGAGCACGGTCAGGTAAGCCGTAAGCGCTCCCGGCAGTACGGCCCACATGAAAGGAAAGGTTGCTTGCCTCCCGGCTTCCGCCTGAACGGGAGCTAAGGAGCGAAGCAGCCAACTGCTCGCCAGCACAGGCCACCAGCCGCGAAGTCTCCCGCTGCGGCCGCATAGCATAATGCATGCCGCGATGAGCCCGCCATACAAAATTGAAAAGATAACGATTTGCCAAGTCAAATAGACTCCCGTCAGTGCGCCAATGGCTGCAAACAGCTTCACGTCCCCGCCCCCGACGGCCTTCATGATGTACAGGAGCAGCATGATTCCGAACCCGCATCCCGCTCCGAGACCGCTAAAAGCAAGCCCCTGCCATCCATTCGCGGCACCGTGAATGATGAACCCGGCGGCAGCGGCAAGCATCGTCAGCCGATTCGGTATTTTATGCGTGCGCACATCGGCAGCAAACGCGGCGAGCAGCAGCACCCCGCATGTCCATATCGCACCATCCATCGTGTTCATCGCTTTCTCCCTTCTATCATCCGCTTCAGTCCGCTTCTAGCCGCAACGCGTTATTTTACCTCAAAAGCCCGTTCAGCGCTTCGCCCGTCCTCCGTCTTCACGGCCAGCCGCCATGTTCCTGTGGTCGTATTGCCCGAGACATGCCATTCCCACGTAACGAGGCCATCCGCATCGGCGGTTGCCCAGCCGACATGCTTCGCCTGGCTCTTGCCGCTCTTGTAGAAGACGACCAGCTCCACCCGCTCATTCGGCTCCGCCTTGGCGATCAGCCGGGCTTTTCTGCCGGGAAGAAGCGGCTCGGGCGTCAGCTCCACCAAGGCCGGCGCCGGCTTGCTCGACGAATTGGTGCCCGAATCAGACGGGGCCGGCCCGTCTCCGACCCAGACTCGCTCAACGGCTCGCGCGGACAACGTCAGCGTCGTGTTCAGGAACGGAACGCGCATCGGTAAATCATAAGCGACCTCGATCGCGAAGTAAGGATCGATCTTCTTATCCAGATCCGGGAGCTTCATATGCGTGACCCGAAGCCGCTCCTCTCTCAGCACGCCCTGAACGCCATACCGGACAAGCATTGGCTTGACCACCGTCTCGGCGAGGCGAGCCTGGCCCCATTCCCCTGCCGCCTCCGCCTGCCGGGCAGCCCACTCCGTGCCGTCCTGCACCCATTCGCTGACAGGCTTCGGCAGCGCGCTCCCGAAGGATCGACCGAATTCCTGCACCGTCATCTTCATTCTCTGGGCCGGAGGCAGCCACTTGCCCGGCTCCCCCGAACGATCTCCATCCGCACTAACGGACTGGACGGCCAGCAGACTGACAGGATACAAATGGGCGGATACCTGCTTCACGGCATTCATGGCAGCTGACTGCAGAGACGTCGCGATGACGGCGGCCTGAATCATGAACACGAAGAACATGAATACGAGCAGCACCATCGGCAGCAGCAAAGCCGCTTCAACCGTAATGCTTCCGCGCCAGTCACCGAACAGGCTGCGGTACGGCATCGGGCGCGCCCGCCGTAGAGATGCCGGAGCAAGTCTGCCTTTAATAGGAGAACACGGAACGCTTGACCCCGTAATACCGCCCATTCTCGATCTCACCGCCCCATAGCCCGGCATGGCCCAGCAGCTTCATCAATCCCGGCAGGAACCACAGCGGCGTGCTGAGACGGACTTCCGTCTCGCCATATGTCCCCCTTGCACCCGGATCGATTCCGGTATTATAGTGGATCAGCGCCAGCATCCGCTTCAGCATTCCTTCCCGGCTTCCATGAGCCAGCATGAACAGGCGAAGGTGATCGGCATAGTTCAGCTTCACCACCGGCAAATAACGGGAGATCGGAATCTCGTTCTTCGCAACGAGCAGCAGCATATCCTGCATCGCTTGCTGAATGCCGTAGAGAATCGCTGACGCCAGGATAAGCAGCGGATGTCCGAGCTTGCCGAATTCCACGAAGCCTTCCATCGTGCGAATGGCGAGACGCATCGTAAAAATCTCTCCATAGGCGGCCGCAATGTTGCCGACCGGATTGTGAAAACCGTATAGAATATACTCCAGCTCCTGGTTGGCTATGCCCAGCGACTTCACGACCTCCTCTCCCGGATTCCCTGAATCCAGCAATGATTTCAATTGCCGCGGGTCGTAGGAGGTGAAGTATATATAGGCATACTCGTTCCGGTACAGATGATCGCGCAGCGATACTAACCCGTCCGCCGCTTGATCATACAGCGTGGTAACGGAATCCATGGAATGCTTGCTCTCCTCGACGGCATCCTCGCCGGCCGCTCGTTCCGCAGGCGCCTCGGTTGACGATTGATTATGCGCATCAATGGCTTCCATCTTGCTGCGGACATCCTCGAAAGCAGCTTGGTGCTCCTGCAATTTGCTTTTCAGTTCAGACAGTGAAGAGAGCAAGTTTTTCGCTTTGTCCAATTCCTTGTCCGCTTCCTTCTCTATCCGCTTGCGCTCCTTGTCCTTGCCTTGGTGATTGATCATGGCGGCCTCTCTCCGTTCGATATAGCTGCCGGGCGGCCGGATGAACTCGGAAGCATACGTTTGGTAAGCCTCCATCAGCTCTCTCCCCTTATCCTTCAGTGTGTAAGCAGAGGTGGAGTAAGCGGATATGCCTTCCGCCAAGCGTTGGAAGACGGAGGCGGCTTTATCGGTCTTAGACATGACCGCTTGCTGGCGATTCATCTCTCCGCTCCATTCCTCGAAGAAAGAATCAGGCATAACCAATTGCTCCGCGGAAGCATTGATTTCTTTGATGGCATCTTCAACCTGCTGGTTATTCTCCATCGTCCCCCCATCCGGAATATCCGATCGGCCTACGTTATCATAGCCGGCATAGTCTGGGCTGGAGCGCACCTCTTCGATAACCCGCTTCATCTCTTCGTTGAAATCCTTGGCTTCCTTCAGATGCGATTCGGCATCGCGAAGCCAGCGGTCATGATTCCCATTATGCAGGGAGACCGTCCGCTGCAATCTCCATGCATGCTCGCGCGAATCCTTCTCGTAACGATCCGTATCGTCCCGATGTTGCAGCTCCTCGTCCTCTCCCCTGCGGTCATCTTCACGCTTCTTCTCCGCATAATCAGCATATTGGGCTGCAATATCTGCCGCCGATCGAATCGAGCCGAGGGGACGATCCTCCATCATATCGTTTCTATGGGCTGCGATTCCCTTGTCCAGCCCAGAGCGGTTCAACTCGTCGCGGGATTTTTTCTGAAGCTTCAAGACAGCCAACAGCTGCTTGTCCCTCCGATCAACCAGCTTCTGCAGCTTCGCCAGCAGTTCTGTCGCCTGGGCCGCTTCCTTAAGCGCCCCCGACATCGGCTTCAGCTTGCCGGACAGCTCGAACACAAATTGCACCGGCGCTTTATATTTCATATCCTCCACTATCTGGCGTTCCATCTCGTCATAGTCCGCAAGCGGGCGGGTGACCGATGTCGAGTGACTGTCCAACAGCAGAGGAACCCAAGGGAATACGCCTGTCGATCGCAGTTGATTGTGATCCTGCATCACATAATCCAGGATCTGCGCCGGATCGGTGGCTCCGTATGCGAATAATTGGTATCTCTCCTGCAGCGCCGGCTCATAAGCGGACATGACCGAGCGGATGCCTGTCCGGGCCAACGCCTCGATTCGCCACTCAGCCGCCGCGATACGGGCATAATCAATGAACACCGATGTGAATAAGAACATGGCGGCCACAATAAATACCAGCAATATTGACACCGATCCGTCCTTTGCCTTACAAATCCGCTCTGCCCATCGGTTCAGCCGATTGCGATTCACAGGAAGCACTCCCCTCTGCTTGTCATGACGGTCCCGCAGTCTGTCCCGCCGCTTTCTTCAATATGTCTTCCGCTTCCCCCGTCGGAACGCCTTGCCCTTTCCATTCCTTCAGCTTCGCTGCCATGTAGCGCGCGAACTCCACCGCACGAATAAACTCTGCCGGCTCCACGACGGCCGTTACGGCCTGCCCCTCATTCGAGATCTCCCTTCCCGACATGTTCCGGAACATCACCTGATATAGGGGCTTGTCCAGAGCTGCGGTAATTCTTCGATCCAGCAGGCCGTTCTCGTAACTCATCTTCCCGTGAAAGGCCTCAGGCACCAGTCTGGCGGCCCGCATCAGCTTCCGTTCGGGAAGTGACTCGCCGGCAGTGACGGCAGGCAGCTGCACCATATAGTTCTCTCCGCCGAAGCCTCCCCCGAACACCTTATCCAAAAGCCGATCGTCGAGCAGGCGCCAGTACATTCCGTCATGCCGTCCTTTGTCATAAGCGCCGGTCACCGCCTCCTTGTGGCTGTTATCCCAGAAGGCCGCCGCCCGTTCCGCGGCCAGCGCTGCGGCATGCGAGCTTATCACCGTCTGATAGATGAGCATGGCGAAGAACAGGATCGCCAGCGTACAGTAGAAGATGACGGGAAATATCAGCGAAGCTTCCACGATCATCGAGCCTTCCTCCTCCTGAACGGAACGCAGCCAGCGGCGCAGCTTCGTATTCAAGCCAGCTCCTCCTTTGCAAAACAATGCACACAGAACTACTTTTCTTTAAAAATTTTATCTGTCTCTTTTGTTGCCCTTGAGATCAAATTTTCCAGGAACGTGCTAATCTGTTCTCTAAATACAAGCGCCAACACAACGATCACCGCGATAATAATGACTATCTCCACCATGCCAAGCCCATCTTCCTCTTTCCATAGCCGTTTGAAAAAGAGCAAGCTTCTGTCCATATCCGCTTCCTTCTTTCTGATTCATTTTCGTTGCTTCATCCCCTTACTTCATCATGAGCAGAGCGGGAGCGCCCACGACGGCCAAGATGACCAGGAACATCAGCATCATCGGGAAGACGAGCTTCGTCGACGCCTCCTCCCCTCTCCGGCGGGCCACCGCCTTGCGCTTCTCCCACAGCTGCCGGCCGACATCCTGCATCGCCAACACGAACGTATCTCCGCCCCGGCGCTGATTGATCAGCACTGCCGTGACGAACATCGATACCTCCTGCAATGAGCATCGCTTCGCGAACTGCTCCATCGCCTGGGCGAACGAGTAGCCGTTATGCACATCCTTCTGCATTCTGGCAAGCTCGGCGTAGAGCGGGTGGCACCATTCCTCCCGCTTGCGCTCGATGCAGATGGCCAGCGCCTTCTGTACCGTCTCGCCCGCCTGCACAAGCAAGGTCAGCTTACTGATCAGCTCCGGCAGCTCCAGCTGGAGATCCTGCTTCTTCCTCTCAGCCCGGTGCAGCGTATCCTTCACCTTCGCCAGCGGCAGAACGACGGCAACCAGCAGGCCGCCAACCAGATTCGTCACGCTGCCGTCCGTCAGCGCCGGAAGCAGCAATGACCCGCAGATTCCCGCGTACAGGTATAACGCCAGCTCAGCCAGCAGCACCCGGTACATCGTATGGCTGTGCGCAGGGCCATGGATTTGCATGAGCGCTTGGCGAACCGGGGAGAGAGCCGGAATCGTATCGAGAGCGGGCTGAACCCTCTCCAGCCAACGAAGCGGCGCCGCCAGCCAGCGGAACGTCTTCGTCCGGGGGTTCAATCCGGCCAGCAGCGTCCCGTAGTGCCGCTGATTGCTATGATTCACCAGCAGGAACACGAGCAGGAGAACGGCGGAGCCGGAAGCCCACATCCACGGCGGCATCATCGGTTCCCAACACCTCATTTCCAAAAAAATGATACAACTGGCGTCCAAGGCTAAACACGGATATCCATCAGCTTGTGAATCAACCACGCACCAAGCAGCAAGAGCAACAGCGCCACCGTTGCGATAACGCGGCCAACTCCTTCATACAGTGCTGCCATGAAATCCGGGGAAGCCAGATTAAGAAAGGCCAAAAACAGAAATGGAGCCGCCATCATCACTTTCATCTCCAGCCGCTTCTGAGCGACGAGAACGTCAATCTCCTGCTTAATATCCATCTTCTCGCCAATGACGGAAGACGTTCTGCGCACGACCTCGATCAAATCACCCCCCGTCCGTTTGCAAGTGACCAGCACATCGGCAAAATTCGAAATATCCTCCTGTGCCGCCCGGCGGCTCAAATCTATGACCGCCTGTTCAATTGGCTCTCCATTCTCCAGCCGCATCGCAATAATTCGCAGCTCCCGCTCCATCTCCACCTCGGTTCCCGGGTAGAGCAGCTTCAGATCGGCTATCGCTTCGCGGAACGCGTTCTCCATGGAACGCCCGGCTGAGAGCGATGATGATAAGGAATAGAGAGCTTGCTTGAATTGCTGCGCGAGCCGGGCCCGCTTGCGCGCGAGCAGCGTGTGCCGGCGAATGCGGGTATAGCGCAGTCCGGCGGCAGCAAGCAGGAGCATCCCCAACCAGTGATGATAGAACAAGTACCCGACAGCGGCCATGACAGCGGCTCCGGCACTCAGGGCCGCCGCCTTCTCCCTGCGGCTCAGCATATACTCGCTGTATTGCGGCAGCCGCCTGTCAGCCGCCTCGGGCTGCTTCCCCATCGGCATGCACCTCCTTGTCCTCCGGCAGCCGCAGTCCTGCCATCGCCAGCTTATGCCTGTCCCGAAGCATATGCTGCGCGGCCAGGCGACCGGCCACTTGGCCTTCTTCTGTACCGGATTCCTCGAACCGGAACAGCGGCCCGAGGAGCACCTCCCCGTCCTGCAGGCCGATAATCTCTGAAATCTCCATCACCTTGCGCGCTCCGTTGCGAAGACGGGCCAAATGCACGATGATATCGATGGCTGAGGCTATCTGCCGCCGAATGACCTCGACGGGAAGATTCGCGCCGCTCAGCACCATCGTCTCCAGACGGCTGATCATATCCGCGGGCCCGTTGCTGTGGCCGGTGGACAAGGAGCCGTCATGCCCTGTGTTCATCGCCTGGAGCATATCCAGCGCCTCCGCCCCCCGGACTTCCCCGACGATGATGCGGTCAGGCCGCATCCGCAGCGAGGCCCGGATCAGATCCCGAATCGTGACGGCTCCCTTTCCCTCCGTATTGGCATTGCGCGTCTCCAGTGACACCAGATTCGGAACAGTGCGAATCTGAAGCTCGGCCGCATCCTCGATCGTAATGACCCGTTCCTGGGGAGGAATGTACTGCGACAATGCATTGAGAAATGTCGTCTTGCCCGAGCCGGTCCCCCCGCTGATGAAAATATTGAACTTGGCTGCGACCAGCGTCTGCAGGAGCACCGCGGCCTGCTCGCTCAGCGCGCCCACACGGATAAGATCGCCCATCTTCATCGGCTCTGCCGGGAATTTGCGAATCGTAACCGTCGGGCCCTTCAGGGCGATCGGCGGCAGAACCACATGCACCCGTGAGCCGTCCGGCAGCCGGGCATCCACGATCGGGGATGATTCGTTGACGACCCGGTTCACCTGGGACACGACGGCCTGGATAACATCCTCCAGCTTCTCCTCATCCTCAAAGCCGATCTCCAGCCGCTCGATCCGCCCCTTCCGCTCAATGAAGCATTCCTGATGGCTGTTGATCATAATCTCCGTAATGTCCGGATCGTCGACCAGCGGCTGAAGGGCGTCCAGGCCGCGGAACGAATAATAGACCCGCTTGACGATCTGCTCCAAGGCTTCCGCCGTGAACAGCCCTGCCTGGGAGCTGGAGAATAATGTCTGCTCAATCCGCGCCATGAGCGCTTCGTCTGGAATGGGGTCTCCCCATTCCAGGCTGTCCCGAACGCGCTGCCGGGTCCAGGCATACGCTTCCTCCATCGCTTCCGGAACGGAAGTAACTGCTGTGCTATCCTTCATGAGACCTCATATCCGGACGCCAGCCTGTGCAGAAGCTGCCGATCGGCCCACTCTGCGACGGCAGATTGATAGATGGCGGACTGCAGCCACTGATCGATGCGGTGCATCTGCTTCCAGCTCGGAATATACGGCAAATATCCGGTAATGGGCGCATCGCGGTACATCCAGCGGTTCGCCATCATGCCCATATATCGGTTCACGAGCAGGGCAAGTCTGCGAATCCGATTGCGGACCGCCGCATCGCCGGAGCGTTCCCATTGCCGGAACAGAAGCTCCGTCTTATGCAAATGCGGCAAATCATCCTGCAGCAGCCAGACGATTCGATCCGCCTCTTCCCACAAGGCAGCGAATGCCGGTTGGTTGAACCCTCCCTCCGCAATAATGAGGTCGTGCCGGCCGCTCTGACGAAGAAGCCGAAGCAGCTTCCGCATGAGCAGCCCATCAATGCCCTCCCATTCCTTGATCCAATCGGCCGGGGCGAAAATATCCGCGCCTTCGAGATCAGGAACACCTAGAAGATACGATTCCAGCGGCAGAGACTCTCCCGCCTGATCCTTGCGCAGGTAGTACAGAAGCTGCGCCAACGGAGCGATCGCCGCCGGCTCTGGACGAGCATCCAGAAGCGCATACTCCTGCACCGGGTCAACATTCAGCAGCAGGACGCGCTTCCCCTTCGCTGCAGCATGGCGGGCGAGATGAAGGGCTGCCGCCGTCTTGCCTGCACCGCCTCCCAGCGAGCTGATGCCGAGCAGCATGCAGGAGTGACTCTCCATCCCGAAGGCAGCGCCTTCGTATTCCGTCCTGCAGCGCTCGATCAAGGATTGGAACAGCTGCGGTAAGGGCTGATACGGAATCTCTACCGCGTGGGCCAACGGAAATGCATCGATCCGCCCCTCCGCTGATAATACCGTAATCAGGATTCCATCCATCTCCTCCTCGCTCATCTCCTGCAGCACTTCAGGGTCGGCCACCACCATATGGATGCCCGGCTTCAATCCCAGGTAACGGCGCAGCGTGTCCGCCTGCGTGAACATCCGGAGGTGAAGCTGTTCCGCATAATCGGACTGCCTCCAATATTCCGTCCATGCATCCAGCACTCGCTTCTGCGTATGGGCAACGACAATATTCCAAGCCTTCATCACTCTTCCTCTCTCCTTCCGGGTACGGATCCGCAGAACGCAAAAAAGCACCGCCATCAAGCAGGACATGCGCTGCATGTCCCATCTGCTTGATGACGGTGCTTCCGTACCAACGTTCATGTGAAGTTATTCCTAACATACCATAATCTTGATGCCGTTGCAACTGACTATTCTCAATTTTGGAATTAAAAATGAGCCCAAAGCGTCAGGCCGCTATTCCGCTTAATAATAGAGCATGCCCGCGTCCTTGCTCCAAGGATGCGGGTGGCTGCTGGTGCGATCAGCACCGGTATATACTTAATACTTGAACTGAGAGAGCGTGTCCTTCAGGTTGGAGGATACCTCCTCCAGCTCCTGAGACAGCTCGACCAAGCGGTTGGAGATGTTCAACTGCTCGGTGCTAAGCGACGCTACCTCTTCCGAAGTAGCCGAAGCCTCTTCGGCAACGGCGCTTACGTTGCTCATCGCTTCGACGAGAATCGATTGCGCCTCGTTCAGGCGGTTGATCGAACCGGTTACATTGCCAAGATGCTCGATCATGCCGCCCATCTGCTGTTGAACCGTGCCGAAAATGGCATCCGTCTCTTGCACCGCTTCGGCTTGCTTCTGGAATATCGGGAACGCGGCAGACAGCGCTGCTACCGTCTCGGTAATCTCCGTCTCAATCCGCTCCGTAATCTGCCCGACGACATCGATCGATTGGCGCGATTGATCGGCGAGATTCCGTATCTCGTCGGCTACCACCATGAAGCCTTTGCCGGCGGCTCCCGCTCGCGCCGCTTCGATGGTCGCGTTCAAAGACAGAATATTCGTCTGCTTGGTCATGTTATGAATCATTTCCAATACTTTGCGAATCGACTGCGTGCTCTCGCTTAATTGCTTGATCCGTTCTGCCAGCGAACGCATCATATCTCCCGTCGATTCCGTTCTGGTCAGGAGCGAGGTCATGTTGGATGCGCCCAATTCGCTGGATTCGGCAACCGCTTGGGCAGATGTATCCATTTGCTCATTCGCATCGACCACATGCTGCATATGAGAAGCCATGTTATGGGTCAAATCATGCCCGCGCTCGGCCTCGACAGCCAGCGAGGTCGCTCCCTTGGCGATCTCTTCGGTCGCCACGGCAATCTCTTTGGCCGAGGTAGCCGTCGAACGGGAAGCTTCCGACAGGGAAGTCGCCGTGTCCAATACGGAACGCGCGCTCGCCTCGGTGCTCTGAACGAGCGACGTAATCTGCTCCATCATCGTATTGAAGCCGGCAGACAACTGCCCGATTTCATCTTTGGTCTTGACGTCGGACCGAACGGCCAGATTTCCTTGCGCCCCTTCATTCATCAGCTTGAGCAGCTTCACTATCGGCGTTGCCACCCACTGAACGACCAGTCCGCCAATAATAATCGCGAGCAGCAAGGCTCCACCCATGGACAAGAAGGTAACCATGAGAATCGTACTAGCGTCCTTGGTCAGCTCCGTCACCGGCACGGCACCGACAAGCGTCCAGCCATTCACTTTGATCTGATCATAGACAAGCATCATCTTGCCATCCTGATCGGAAGACACAATGGAGCTTCCGCTCAGGCTCTTCTGCCCTTCTTCCTTGACCGGCTGAAGCCATTCGGCAGCAGCTTGAGTCAGCAGCTCGTCGTTCGGAGCGTGGATATATTGCCCGTTCGAATTCAAAATTTGAATACTGGATCCGTCACCGATATGAATGTCCCGCAACGAATTTTTCAGCGTGCGCTGCTTGATTTCCAAATAAATAATAAAGTTCGCCTCGCCCGAGTTCAGATCCCGCATCGGTCTCGCAATCCCGAATGTCGGCTCCGCAGCATCGCTCAACCCGCCCATTTGCGTGCTGACCCATATCGATTGTCCGCTGCTGCTCTTCGCCTCCTGGAACCAGTCGGAATCCCACACCTTGTCCAGACCGCGGCGAACGCCCATGGCGGCGATGACCAGATCGGTCTTCTCCTTCGGAATCAAGTATATGTTCTCGATCTGATCATTGCTCATGCTATAGGTCTGCAGCGTCTTCGAAATGCTGTCAATCCCCTGGATCATATCATAAGTGCCATCTTTGAGCCCTTTCAGCTTCGCCACTTGGGTCTTCAAGTTCGGATCGAACATAATCTGCATCGTCATATTGTTGAACTGCGTCAGCTGCAGGTCCAGCTTCTGGGATGCTTGAATCATTGTCTGATAGCTGGATTCCGCCGAGCGATCCTCGATCGCATTCTTCGCTACCGAATAAGCGAACATCCCGACGACGAATACGAAAATGCAAATGTTGATAACAAAGACCAGGAACAGCTTCGCCCCGACCGAGCGAGTCGGATTTTTGAACACGGAGGAAGAGACCATCCGAACGGTCTCCTTCACTGAATTCACAAAAGCGCGCTCTTTCCGCTGTCCCGATTTAGCTTTGGGCGCTTTTTCTTTAGGCGCTTTTGACCCTGATGTCCTATTTTTGTCTTTCTGTTGCTTCTCCTTCAATTGTTTCATCTCCTTGTCACAGTTGCGTTCTTAGCTGCGAATACGGCGATAGCGATATCTCCGTTCGTGGCGATATTCAGATATTCATTCGAGACAAGCTCTGCGACTATGGTGCTCGCGAACCATATGGGGAGCGGTAAGCCTGTTCATGCCGCAGTTCCGCTGGTTGCCGTCCGGCTGCGCAAAGCACTGTCATGGTAAATGAGGGCACATAATAATAGTATCGGATCGTAGGTCCTATTTCACAATAGGAACAGGGAAAATTTCTCTGAGAATGTAACACGCCCCTGGAAATCAGCAAAAAAAAGACCGCATACCTACGATCTTGCCGCAAATATCGGTCTATAGTTGCTTTTTTGTTGATGTATGCCGAATCCTGTCTCTTACTATGGTACCTCTGCGTCCGCTTCCCGCTTCCGGTCGGAGCAGCATGCCTCCCTGACCGGCTCGGTGAACATGCTGCGCACCGTATCCAGATTTTTTTTGGCCACGAGCATATAAGCGACATCGCCGGCCTGCAAGCGGGTATGCCCCCGGGGGGCAAGCATTTCCTCCCCGCGCACAATGGCGGTAATCAGCGTATCTTCCGGTAGTTCCAGCTGCTGCAGCGTGCAATTCTCGACACAGGTTCCCGGTTCGATTGACTTTTTGACCATATCCAGATTCGTCTTCCCGACCGATACCAATTCAAGCCCTTGCGATATTCCCGCAGACGGGTCTCCGGCTAACCCCAGCCTCCTCGCCAGAGGCGAGATGGTCGCTCCCTGCACCAACGCCGAGGTGAGGACGATAAAGAAGATGACATTGAAAAATAATTGCCCTTGCTCCAGCCCCGCAATCATCGGGTAGGTGGCGAGAACAATGGGCACGGCGCCCTTCAATCCCGCCCAGGCAATAAGCGTCTGCTCGCGGAGCGAGAAGCGCCCGAACAGCAAGCTCACCGCTACCCCTAGCGGACGGGCGATCAGCATCAAAATCAACGACAATAGGATGGCCTGCCACATCACTTCAACCAGTTCCCCGGGAAAGACGAGAAGCCCTAGCAAAATGAACATCAAAATCTGCATCATCCAGGCGAATCCTTCATTGAAGCGGCTAATCGTGAAGCGGTATTGCAAATCGGCGTTGCCCAGCACCAGCGCCATGACGTAGACGGCCAGGAACCCGCTGCCATGCAGCATCGCGGCTCCGCTGTACGTCACGATGGCAAGTCCGATCGACAATACCGGATACAGTCCGGAGGTGTCCAGATGGATGCGGTTAACGATCTGAATCGCCAGCCAGCCGACGCCCAGCCCGAATACAAGTCCGAACCCCATTTCCCACAGGAACGACAGGAACATAGAAAACAGATTCGCATCCGGCACTTGAATCCATTCAATGAATGACACAGTGAGGAACAACGCCATCGGATCGTTCGTACCCGATTCCGCCTCCAATGTCGAGGACAGCTTGCGCCTCACCCGTTGGCTACCCATGACCGCGAACACGGCCGCCGCGTCAGTGGAACCGACGATAGCGCCGATGAGCAGGCCTTCCTTCCAGGAAATATCGAGAATATAGGCCGCGCACAAGCCGAACACCAAGGCTGTGACGACTACGCCGAACGTAGCAAGCGAGACGGCTGCGCCGACAACGGGCCGCATTTGCTTCCATCTTGTCTGCATCCCGCCTTCGAACAGAATTACAATCAGCGCCATGATTCCGAATAACTGCGTCAGCTTCGTGTTGTCGAAGTAGATGAACCGGTTCATAATCATGCCGACGGCAATGAACAGCACGAGCGAAGGAAGATTAAAACGATTCGAAAACTTGGCACTGACGACTCCGGTCAGCAGCAAAATGCCGAGCAAAAATATAATGGTGTCGGTCGTCCACAATGTTGCTCACCTCCGCTGACACCGTATTGTCCGACTACAATACTAGGATACCCAACGGAAACGCGAATAAGCCGGAGACTGCTTGCGCAGCTCCGGCTCTTCGGCTTATTATCTGTATGCTATATGAAATAATTCATTTCATAATATACCTACGAACCAGATAACGGCGGATAGCTCTTACGATCGAAGCAGACGCAATCCGTTCAGAATGACGAGAATTGTGCTGCCTTCATGCCCGACGACGCCTAGAGGAAGCGGTATGCCGAACAAGAAGTTGGCGGAGATAAGGCCTACGATCACGGCACCGGCAAAAATAATATTCTGCTTCACGATAGTCTGAGTGCGTCTGCCAAGCGAAATGGCATGCTCGATATTGCTCAGATCATCATTCATCAGCACCAAATCTGCGGTCTCCAGCGCCGCATCGCTGCCGGCGGCTCCCATCGCAATACCGACATTGGCCGCGGCAAGCGCGGGCGCATCGTTGACGCCGTCCCCTACCATCGCTACCGCTCCATACTCCGACTTCAGCTTTTTGACGATCGTTAATTTGTCCTCCGGCATTAATTCGGCATATACAAGGTCGATTCCGGCTTCCGCCGCAATCGCATGGGCCGTCAACTCCTGGTCCCCCGTAAGCATTGCCACCTGAATACCGTTCTCCTTCAAACGCCGGACAATGGCCGGCGTCTCCGGACGAATCCGATCCTGGAGTGCGATCAAGCCGACGACGGCGCCGTCCCGCTCAACCGCAATAACGGTCTTGCCTTCATTCTGAAGCTCGGCCATCCGAGCAAGAACCTCCGCATCCGTCTCGTTCACAATGAAGGACGGCTTGCCAATGCGCCAGCGCACGCCTTCCATCTCTGCCTCGATTCCAAGTCCCGACCGGGCTTGGAAATCTGTCGGCCGGGCCCAAGCGGATTCGCTGCCGGATGCCCGCTCGCGCTCCGCTTCCAGCACGATTGCTTTGGCAATTGGGTGGGTCGACAGCGACTCCAGCGCGGCTGCCGCCTGAAGCAGATCCGAGGCCTGCAGTTCGCCGTGCGGTTCCAGGTCGGTTACCGTCAATCGGCCTTGCGTCAACGTTCCGGTCTTGTCGAACGCGATCACCTGCACCCTCGAGATATGATCGAGATAAGCGCCGCCCTTGAACAACAATCCTTTGCGGGCGCTGTTCGATATCGCCGACAAGGTAGCCGGCATAATGGACGCGACAAGCGCGCAAGGAGAGGCGACGACCAGGAACACCATTGACCGGTAGAACGCAGCCTCCCACGTCTCTCCAAGAAGGATCGGCGGGATGGAGATCAGCAGCAGAGTGACCAGAATAATAACCCGCGCATATATCCGCTCGAACTTCTCAATGAAGCGCTGCGATTTCGGCATCTCGCTCTGCGCTTCCTGGACAAGCCGAATAATTTTGGAGAAGAGCGACGATTCGCTGGATTGAGTGACTTCTATATAAAGCGCTCCTTGGCCGTTCACCGTGCCTGCGAATAATTCATCGCCAGGGCCTTTGTCAACCGGCACGCTCTCCCCGGTAATCGAAGCTTGATCGACCGCCGACGTTCCTTCCTGCACGAGCCCGTCAGCCGGAATGCGCTCCCCTGGCTTGACCAGGACCGTCTCGCCGACTTGCAGCTGTTCTACCGGAACAATAACTTCCTGCCCGTCCCTTAGGACGATGGCCTGCTCCGGCTTCAAATCCATCAAGGCGGAAATGTCGCGCGAGCTCCGATTCATTGTGAATGTCTCCAGCGCCCCGCTCAAAGCGAAGATGAAGATGAGAACTGCGCCTTCCGACCAATACCCGATGCTGGCAGCGCCCAAGGCTGCGGCTATCATTAACAGGTTGACATCCAGATCCTTATCCCGAATGAGCGTAACCAGCCCATCCTTGAGCTTCAGCCACCCTCCCATTACATAGGAGAGCGCATAGAACACAATCGCTAGCGTCTCCGAGGCATAGCCGGCGATGAACGCCAGCGCGATAAAGCAGGCGCTTCCGGCCGCCGCCAGCGCCTCGCCGTATTTATCCATCCATTCTGTGAATGATTGCTTCTTATTCATTCTTCACACACCCTCTTCATTGATAATGACTATCGTTGTTATTCCCCTTAAAATGCGACATGCTGTTCCCTGTCAGGGAACAGCATGGTATTGAGAATGAGATTAGTTTTCACTGGGGTCATTTTTTTTGAAGAGAGGCAATACTTCAATTTTTATTATAATACTCTTTTGGCGAAAAGTGAATCCCTGCCGCGCAAGAAACGAGCTGTCTCTGATACATGCCGCCTGTCAGGGTAATAATATCACATAAATATGAAGGGAAAACAGGAAGCCGCGCGGCCTCGCCATATAGAGTGGTGTCATTAAGGAAGGGGGAGTTGAGATGGGCAAGAGAACGAAATCCTCCGGCAGCGGATGGCGCCATGAGCGAAATGAGCCAACGCTGGCCGAATCCTATAAATCGATGCCCGTGCCGGCCAAAGGATCCCGGTTCCGCAAATTTTTAGCGTTTGTCGGGCCCGGGTATATGGTTGCCGTCGGTTATATGGACCCTGGCAACTGGGCGACTGATATTGCGGGAGGCTCCCGCTTCAATTATACGCTGCTCTCCGTCGTGCTGATCTCCAATCTGATGGCAGTGCTGCTGCAATCGTTGTCCGCGCGGCTCGGCATCGCGACCGGACGGGATTTGGCGCAAGCTTGCCATGATCATTACAGCAAGCCGGTGAATTTCGCCCTGTGGATATTATGC
This sequence comes from Paenibacillus thiaminolyticus, assembly GCF_007066085.1. Taxonomy (NCBI): domain Bacteria; kingdom Bacillati; phylum Bacillota; class Bacilli; order Caryophanales; family Paenibacillaceae; genus Paenibacillus; species Paenibacillus thiaminolyticus. The sequence goes on from NZ_CP041405.1 coordinate 2,564,506, forward strand.
GAGCTGGCCATCGCCGCCTGTGATCTGGCCGAAATTATCGGCTCCGCGATCGCGCTTAAGCTGCTGTTCGGCCTGCCGCTGTTGATCGGGGTCATCATTACCTCTCTCGATATATTTATCGTATTGCTGCTCCAGCATAAAGGCTTTCGCTACATCGAATCCATCGTCGTCACGTTATTTCTTATTATTATGGCGTGCTTCGGCGTCGAGTTGTTCCTGTCCCGGCCGGATATTCGCGAGGTCGCGCAAGGCTTCATTCCAAGCCCGGAGATTATCCGGAATCCGGAGATGCTCTATCTTGCCCTTGGCATATTGGGAGCTACCGTCATGCCGCATAACTTGTACCTGCATTCCTCGATCGTGCAAACGCGCAACTTTGAAGACTCGCTTGCAGGCAAGAAGCAGGCGATCCGCTTCGCCACGCTCGATTCGACGATCGCCTTGATGCTGGCTATGTTCGTCAACGCCGCAATTCTCATGCTGGCCGCTTCGACGTTCTACCGGACCGGTCATACCGAGATCGCGGAGATCGAAGATGCGTATCAAATGCTTGCGCCGCTCCTGGGCACGGGGATGGCCAGCATCCTGTTCGCCGTCGCTCTGCTCGCATCCGGCCAGAATTCGACCTTGACGGGCACGCTGGCCGGCCAGATCGTGATGGAGGGCTTCTTGAACATTCGCTTGAAGCCATGGGTTCGGCGTCTCATTACCCGGCTGATCGCGATTATTCCCGCGGTAGCGGTCATCGCCATCTATGGGGAAAAGAGCACGGGCGAGCTGCTCATTCTCAGCCAAGTCATCTTGTCGCTGCAATTGTCGTTCGCCGTCTTTCCGTTAATTCGCTTTACCGGAGACCAGCGCAAGATGGGCCACTTCGCCAGTCCGCACTGGATGCAGGCCCTCGCCTGGATTGCCGGAACGATCATCGCCGTGTTGAATCTGTATCTGCTGGTCACTACGCTGGCATAGAAAGAAAGGCCGGTGTCCTGTCCCGCGAGGGAAGTACCGGCCTTATAGGATATGATATTATTATCTTAACGCGAACCATCGGCGCTGGCGGCTGCCGCTCATAATTATCTCGGCCGCGCGCAGCCTTACGTCGTCCCGCTCCGAACTCAGCAGCTCATTCAGAACATGAAGCGCTCTCTCCCTTACTTCCTCGGCTGTCAATCTTCCCGCCATAAAGGTTCGCCACAAACGGCTCTGCTCTGCCTCCCGTGCCGCTTCCAACTGTAACTGTTCACAATGCTTGTACGAACTGAAATAGTCCACTTCTCCTCGTCCTCCTTCTGCTGATTCATATCGACGCTACGGAAATCGATCCTACCTTCGTCGCCAATTGAACTTTAGGGCCGTTCTCCCCGAGCTGTCCGCGGAACCGGCTTGTCTGGGCTTGTCCATCCGGGAATTGAGGAAGACGGACCGATACCGATCCAAGCACGGTGGACGCCTCCAGCTCCAGCTCCTGCAGTTCGGATGGGACGAGAAGCCGGACGTTCCCTGACTTATTCTCGAGCGCGGCTTGACGAGTCCCGGAAGCGAGCTCGCATTCGACTTCCCCGCTCTTGGCCATAACGGTCAATGAACCGCATACGTTCCTCGCCGAGATGCTGCCGGAAGCCACGTCAATGTGAACGTCGGCATCGATGGATGCCAGCTCCAAATCGCCGGAGGCCGCCGTAAATGTCCAGGTAGCGCCCTGCCCTTCCACGATATGCATATCGCCGGACAGCACCTCGGCACGCAACGCTTGCGCCGCCAACCGATCCAGTTCAATATCCCCGGACACCGCCCTCAACGCGAACTCGTCCGCCTGCAGATTAAATATCCGCACATCGCCCGACAGCGTATGCAGGTCGGCCTTGACGCATGTGCAATCATGCAGTTCGGCATCACCCGATTTCATCCGTGCTGTTATATGTCCGCATGTGCTGTCACGAATCGTGAGATCGCCCGATTTCAGATCCGCTTCAAAGCGCTCTGCCCGAATCTGCCGTACCTCTGCATCGCCGGATCCGCATGCCAACTCCACCGCGCCCCCGAACGAGGCAGGGATTCGAACCTGAAGATCGCCGCTTACCGAAGAGAAAAACCGCTTCATCCCGCTGCGCCGAAGCTGGACGGTCAGACGATAGACATCGCCTTCTCTCGCTTCCCGCACATCGAATTGGCCGGCATCGAATGAGTCAAAATGATAAAATATGTCTTCGCCGTCATGAGTATCGAGATGCACATCGACAACATCCGTCTCCAGCCGGATAAGCCGGAGTGGAGAATCCATTCTGGATCCGAGCGGTGCTGTGAAGGTGCTATGCGCTAAAGCACTGCGATCCGAAGCGGCATGCGGTTCGGCTTCCTTTTCCGCTGCAGGGGGCTCCTGGACGCTCGGAAGCTCCAATCCATACTGGGCCAGTATCTCGCGGGCAATCGCCTGTTCGCTTCCCAGCGAACGGAAGATCTCTTCCTCGGATCTTCCCGCCTCGTAAGCCTCCTGAAAATGAGACTCGAAATCGGACATAATCTCCCGCCGCTCCGATTCTTGAACCGCTCCCAACAATTGCTCCAGCCGTATCAAAAACTGCTGTTTACGATCACTCAACATTCATAACCTCCTTAATTATATCGTCTACGCCTTGCGAGAACAGAGTCCACTCCTTCACCATATCCCGCATATACGCCTCTCCCGAATCGGTGAGCTTATAGTACTTGCGGGGCGGACCTTCCGATGATTCCTTCAAATAAGTCGAGCAATGCCCTTCCTGGGTCAATCGGCGCAGCAACGGATACATCGTGCCTTCCGCAACCTGGAATTTCTCTGAAATCCGGTTCACCAGTTCATAGCCGTAACGATCCTTCTCATAGGTGAGAACGAGGACGCACAATTCCAGCACGCCTTTCTTGAATTGCGTATTCACGCCCCAGCCAACCTCCCCTCAACGTAATATGGGATCCATCAAATAAGAGTACAACTTTAGTTGAGTACATCGTAACATACGCTACTGTATATTGCAAGGTACCTTTCCAAACACAAATCTTGGTGATGCAAAAAAAACGGAAGCCCAGGCTAAATGCCCAGACTTCCGCTATTATGTTTGTCAGGTTGTTAGATAGAAGCTGCTTCTGTCCGCTCCCTCCGCCGTTCCAGCCGATCTGCCGCGGCGAAGCCGCCTGCCGCGATCGCCAACACCGCCCCCATTACGAGGAAGAGCGCTTTATTGCCCCACTGGCTGTAAATATACGCCCCGATAATGCTGCCTGTCATCGTCGCGCCAATACTGAGCGCCACCTGCATCACCGCCTGCCCGCTGGCCCGGAACTGATCCGGTATCAGGTCCATCATGTACTCGGCAAGATAGACGAAGAACAGCGCAATGCCGATTCCCTGAACCGCCTGCATGAACAGAATCAGAGGCAGCCAATCGGTAACGTAGATGACGAGCGCCCGAATGCCGAGAATGACGGCAGACCAGGCCAGCATCGTCAACGGACGGAACTGTCGGCCCGCACGGCCTAAATACAGAAAAATAATGACTTCCGTTGCTGCCGGGAGCATCCAGCCAAGTCCGATATGGAAGGACGTCCCGTTCAACTCCCGAATGAGGAAGCTGAAATATTGATCATTAAATATTAAGGTCATGTTGTACGTAATGAGCACCGCGATGAACAAAAGGAAGCGCCGGGTGAACACGTATTTCCAAAATTGGGACATGTTCGCCGCTTCCGTACGCGAGGGCGTTCCATGCTCTACAGTTCCTTCCCGGTCGTCCGCCCCCGGACGACGGGGATCGCGGATCATCAGCAGCACGCCTCCGGTTGCGGCCAGCAGAGCCATCATAATCCATCCCATGGCAGCATGCCCCGGCAGACGGCCGAGCAGCCAGCCAATAATAAGCGCGGACACCGCGAACCCGGCCGCGCCGAAGCCGCGAATGACCGCATAGGAGTCTCCAAGTCTCCGGGAAGCCAGCATCGCCATCCCGTCCGTCAAGGTCATCATAGGCACCCACAGAAATTGGAACAGGAAAATCAAACCCATCACGGTCCAAGGATCCGTGACGTGAAAGACAAAGTAAAGTACGGCTATCAAAGCGAGGATCAGCCCTAAAATCAACGGCTTCATCCGCGCGAATTTGTCGCTCACATACCCGAACAGATAGTTGCCAACCACGCCGATAATCGGCATAATCGCGTTCTGCATCCCATACATCGCGTCGGTGTATCCGATATCGCGGTAAAAGAGCGGAAAGAACGAAGAAAATACCGCTCCCGGCGTAAATATCATAAACATGTACAGATACATGCGGCGGATTTGCGACTGGCGCATATGCATGGCATCTTGGACGGTTCGGGTCGTCATCGTTTTGCCGCCTTCGCCGCTGCGATAGTGGAAAGTGATGCAGTACAGCATCGGTGGAATCGGCTCTCGTCTAGTATATTCATGGTGATAGGATCCCTTCTGCGATTAAATTGGCAACCATCATTGTATCACAAACAGAAGATGAATACGGCCAACTTTTTTATATCCTTCTTTTGGCTTGTATCCATCTGTTCTATAATAGAATAAGAGTGAAATGGAAGAGCAACTATGAAGCCATAGAAGCAGAAGAAAGAAGGCAAATTCAATGAGTAAGGAAACATCCATTCAAGCGTTCGCGGAGAGAATAAAAGCTCTGGAAGGCGGAGTAAGCGAAGAAGCTGGCCAATTGCTCGATGAGATGCTGCACCGGATGGAGACATTGACGCGCGAGAACGAACGGCTCCGCAAGTCTGCGCTGGCTGCGGCCCGCAGCCGTTCAGGCATGTCCACGAAGCTGAAGGACGCGCTGTATGAGTAAGGGTGATATTTCAGTACGTATTTTGAAAAATCTGAGCCTGTTCTATAATGATATGGAGTTGCATTATCCCTGAATGACAGCACAATTCCGCCCGCAGCTCAGGGGAAATGGAGGGTATCTATGAATTCCAATGTACTTATTTTGCATGAGGCTCCCAGCCCGGAAGAGTATGTTGCCATTCGAAAAGCGGCCGGGCTGAGTCCCAAAAGCTTGGAGGGAGCCGCCGTCGGCCTGCGGAATTCCCTCTTCACCGTAGCGCTGAGGCAGGATGGCAAGCTGATTGGCATTGGCAGAATCATTGGAGATGGAGGCTGCTTTTTTGAAGTGGTCGATATTTGCGTGATGCCTTCCCATCAGGGACAAGGGTGGGGGAAAACGATTATGACGGAGATTTCCCGTTACCTGGACGAGAACGCGCCCAAGCAATCGTATGTCAGCTTAATTGCGGATCTGCCCGCCGATCAATTGTATGCGCAGTTCGGCTTCCATTACACTTACCCCCACTCCGTAGGAATGTATAAACGATACTAGGCGCAAGGAGAGAAGCCGAACTATTGCGAAGCGGTGGAGCCCTTAAGCGGCCGCAGGACCTCACAGCAGCAAGCCCCCAAAGCCGAAGACGGCATAGGGGGCTTCGTTGCGTCCGCGGATAGGGCCGGCCTTCACTCAGGTAGCGAACCCGCTCGGCCCTCCCGCCCATCATTCAGTCCGACTTGCTCGGGCTCGTTAACGCATAGCGGGCCGCATGGCTCATCAAGACAGGAAGCAGTGAGATATGGCCTTCGCCCGCGAACTCATAGAACGCGGTCCGCACCCCGGACGGCGAGACGGCAGCCAGCCTTTCGGCCAGTTCTCTCGCATTCTCAGTCATGCGGCTGGAATGGCCTTGTTCCCGTTCTCCTACCGCAATCATGACGTGAATATCGGCATGTTCCTGCTGCATGCGAGCCAGGAAACGCGCTCCTGCTTCGCGGATGAACGGCCTGTTCCAATGAATGGACGGGCTGCCCGCGATATAGGTCCGGAACGCCTCGGGGCGGGTGAACAGCATCTGCAGCACGCACAGGCCGCCCAGCGAATGGCCGATAATCGCCTGTCTGCTCCGATCGATGGGTAACTTACGCTCGATGGCCGGCTTCAGCTCTTCTTCAATGAAGCGGCTGAATGCTTCGGCCCCGCCCATTTCCGGCCACGTGTCTCCGCGCGGATGAGGCGGCAGCTCTTCGGCCGGAACCGGCAGCGTAAAATCATAGAACCGCGCCGGATCGAACGGGGCATCGGTCGGATAGCCGATGCCGACGACGACGGCCGGATCGACGCCCGTCTTCACTCTGGCGCGGGACTGGGCGCGAACCGTCTCGACTAACGTGCCGAACGTCGAATTCGCGTCCAGCACGTAGATGACCGGATGGCCGGCAGGCGGCGCCGCTTCGACCGGCACGGCCACAAAAATCCGGTACGGCCGGCCGCTGCCTTGGGAACAGATATCCCATTGCTCTGAACGCGGCACGGTGACTTCACGGCCCGCTTGATCCGGGAGCAGCGGTTCAAGCGGAGCCATATGGCTATTAGACATTCATGTCCACTCCTATCTCGTCCTAAATAACTGTCTAGCCTCGCTTTTTTCTTCCCCGGTACAGCAGAATCATGAAATAGGGAACGCCGATGATAGCCGTTACGATGCCTGCCGGCAATTCCGCCGGGGCGAACACGGTGCGTCCGATGTAGTCAGATACGAGCACCAGCAGCGCGCCGACGATTCCGCATACCGGGAGTATGCGGCGATGCGCGGTTCCGACGAGCCGCCTTGCGATATGCGGGGCCATCAGCCCGATAAATCCGATGCCACCGGATACCGATACGCAGGCGCTTACGATGCCGATACTGCACAATAAGAGCACGGCCTTCTCTTTTTCTGAGGAGACGCCCACGCTAATGACACTTTCCTCCCGCAATTGAAAAATATCCATAATGTATGACTTGCGAATAATGGCCGGAAGCAACAGCACAAGCCAAGGAATAATGGAAACGATGTATTTCCAGTTCGCATTGTAAATGCTGCCGGAGCTCCATACCGCGGCCATTTCGAAATCATTCGGGTTCATCTTCAGCGTCAAAAATAGCGATACCGCGCTTAGGCCCGATCCGGCGGCAATCCCCGTAAGCAGCAGCCGCTGCGGCTCCAGCCTGCCATCCTTCCAGGCGAACAGGTAGATGAGGGCAGCCGCAAGAAGTCCGCCCAGCAAGCCGAACAGCGGCATCGCCATAATCGACAGCAGCCCGGTCCCCTTGATCTGACCTTGGAAAAAGAACATAAAAATAACCATCGCCGCGCCGGCTCCCGCATTGATCCCGAGAATGCCCGGATCCGCCAGTCCGTTGCGCGTAATGCTCTGAATGACCGCACCGGCGATGCCAAGTCCCATCCCGACTAGAATGGCAATGACGATCCGCGGCAGGCGGAACTCGAAAATAACGAGATCATAGTCGTCTTGCGGCTGAATGCGCAGCAATGTATCGATAACATCCTTCACGCTCATATCAAATATGCCGTTGGTCAAGCTGACATAGGTGACGATCAAAATCAGGGCGGCTCCGGCAAGCAGCACGGCCGCAAAGCGGGCGCCCGAAATGTTATTCATGCTTCGCGCCTCCTCTCGTCCGCACGAGATAGAGGAAGAACGGAACGCCAAGCAGCGAGGTGATGACGCCAATCGGCATCTCGAACGGATAATTCACGTATCGGCTGAGCAAGTCGCAGAGCGCAAGGAACAGGGCGCCGAGCACCCCCGAGCACGGGATGATCCATTTATAGTCGAGCCCGACGAGCATCCGGACGATATGCGGAATAATGAGACCGACGAACCCGATTTTTCCAGCGATCGCGGCCGAGATCCCGGTCAGCAGGACGACGCTGAAGGTGGCGCCGAATTTGATCCACGCCGTTTTTTGTCCAAGTCCAACCGCTACCTCTTCGCCTAGAGACAGGACCGATATCGATCGGGACAGTCCGACAGCCAACGCGATTCCGACAACCGCGAACGGGATCGCCATCTTGATCAGCTCCGGATCCAGCTGATGAAGCCGGGCGTTGTACCAGAAGCTGATATTTTGCGAGATCTGAAAATAGGATGCCATCGCTGCCGAAATACTGCTTAGAAACGTACCGATAATCGTGCCCAAAATGGCCAATCTCACTGGAGACAGCCCCCCAGGCAGCAGCGACGCCATGCCGAATACGAGAACGATGCTGAGCGCCGAGCCGATAAAAGAAAACACGATCAATTCGAGCGACGAGGAGCCTGGCAGCCAAATCATGCATACCGTCACAGCAAACACGGAGCCGTCCAGCACCCCCATAATAGAAGGGGATGCAAGATCATTTCTTGTCATCCCCTGCATCAGCGCGCCCGATATAGCAAGGAATGCGCCGATGAGCAAAGCCCCAATCACCCGCGGGAACCGGGAGTGCATAATGATTTGATGATTCACATTTCCCGGATCAAAGTGAAACACCGCTTCATAAATCGTACCGGTATCGATGTTTTTGGCTCCGTATTGAACCGATATTAGAATGAGCAGCACGGCAAGCAGAGGCGAGCCCCACAGGATGATCGCTGTTGCATATGACTTTAGCCGCATAGGAATCGGCTCACTTGGCTTGAACAAGCTTGCTGTTTTTTAGAGCTTCCAGGAAGGCAATTTTGCTGTAAGCCGTGCCTCCCTGAGCGGTCGGGTCGACCAGATTGACGAACAGATTGTCGTTCTTCACGGCATTGATGCTGCCCCATATCGGATTTTTCTGCAGCTCCTCCAACGCCTTCGGATTATCTTTGTTCTCCGCTTCCGCGAACTGAACGAACAGATAGTCCGGATTCATCTGAGACAACTGCTCGATTGTAACCATCTGCTGCGCCTCCGCCTTCTTCACTTCCTCCGGAACGGAGGCTCCCAGATCGGCATAGACGGAAGGATTGAAGAACACATCTTCCGGATAAATGAACAAACTGCCTGCGCGCAGCCGGAGAATCAGCACGTTTTTGTCCTTCAGAACGGGGCCGATTTGCTCTTTCAAGGCTTGGACCTCGTCATTGTAGTTCTGCAATGCCTGCTTCGCCTGCTCCTGCTTGCCGGACAGCTCGGCCAGCAGATTCAGATTATCCTGCCAGTCGGTCGCGATATGCGAGACCGGGATGGTGACGGCAATCTTGCTCAGCTTCTCAATCGCCTCCGCCGGGAACTTGGTGCTTGCCAGAATCACGTCCGGCTTCAGCTTCAAAATCGCTTCCAGATTCGGTTGGGCTTTCTCACCGATCCCTTCCGCTTGGTCCGTAATCTTGGCGAACAACGGCGCGAACTCGCCGCCGGTCGTCATCGCCCCTGCCGGGTGAACATCCAGCACGAGCGCGTCTTCCAGCGATTCCACCGAGCCGGTAATGACCAGCTTGGCCGGTTGCACAGGGACGGTATACTCCTGTCCAAGATATGTAATCGTTCTTGTCTCGCTGGCCGTATTGTCTGTATTTGCAGCCGGAGCGCTCTCCGTCTTCGTCTCCTGCTGCTGCGGAGCCGATGCAGCCGGCTCATCCTTCGATCCGCATGCCGCGATACTGAACATCATAGCTAAAGATAATAGTAGAACCCCTATTTTTTTATTCATGTTCCTGCTCCTTCTCAATGAATAATATATGAGAATTATTATCAATAAAATGATAACGATTCTCAATGAAAATTATATACTTGCTCATCCCCAAGCGAACATGGATAATCTCCGGAATTCACTTGGACAAAATCCAGAACAGGCTATTCTTCCATGCGAAGCTCGCACGCAAGCTGCTTCATTAGGTCGTCGATCATCCGCTCGCAAGCATAGGCCGAGTATTCACGCCACGGATCGGAAGAAATGGGATAGACATGATTGCGGCGCACAGCCTTCATATCGGACCATAATCGGGAAGCCTGGACAGATTGCCACGCTTGCAGCGACTCCGGCTCCTGGCATACATTCAGCAAGATCCGATCAGGCTCCAGACGCGCCAGTTCTTCCAAGCTCATCTCCTGTCTTCCGAGATGCCCTGCCGGATACGGCGCTCTGTTCAACTGCAGCTCATCGTACAGCACCTCGTTCATTCCGCGGCAGGTGCAAGGATAGCAGCAATCTTTGTGGATGCACATAATGAAAAACGCCTCGCCGAACAGCAGCTTCTGCAGACGCTCCCTTGCGGCAGCCGCTTTCTGTTCGTAAGCGGACAACCAGATTTCCGCCTCCGGCTCTGCGCCGATGTAGCGGGCCGTCAATCGGAATTGCTCCCGCCAGTTGTGATCCCGGCCGGATATATACTTTACCTCGGCTGCGCTTTCCAGACAGCTCTTCTCCTCCGGCTGCAAATATTCCGAGTCGCAAATGACGAGCTCCGGCTTGGCGGCATATAACGCTTCGATATTGGTTTTCCAATCCTTATTGTAGCGATAGGCGCTCAGATGATGCGGGATATCAAAGCGGTATTTTTCATAATAATGAGCCGTCCATTTCGGATGAAGCGGCGCGGCATACGGAATTTGCCCAAGTGCAAGCATATGGCCGGCAATCCCCGGCGTATAAGCGACGATTTTGCGCCGCCGCTTTTTCATATAGACGGTCGGAGCGACGCCGATCTGCTGCTTGAACTTGCGGCTGAAATAAAATTCATCGCTGTATCCGACTTGCTGGGCAATATCCCGCAGCCGGGCATCCGCCTGCAGCATCATGCGCTTCGCATGGCGCATTCTCACTTCCGTGATATAGTCGATCGTGCTTTGAGCGTATGTTTTTTTGAAAAGATCGACATAGTATTTCGGACTGATGTCGGCCATCCGCGCCAGCTTTCCAATTGTCAGATTCTCGTGGAAATGATTATCGATGTACGCCTTCGTCCGCTCCAATGCCGCCCGCGGATCGTCCGGCAGCAGGCGAATATTAGCTGCCACCCCGCACAACAGCTCGTGGAAGGCCGCTTGAGCGAGAAGCCGTTCCGTCCTCAGCTCAGAGCGGCTCTTGTCATACAATATTTCAGAGAGCACGACGGTCGGCGCTTCCCGGTGTACAGGCACCTCCCCGCGCAGTGGAAATTCCGCCTCCAGCCCCCCATCGGATTGGATATCGAAGCGAATCACATACGCTTCCGCCTCCTGTCCTTCTTCCGCCGCCAACCCTATCGTCTGTCCGGGCGCGGCCACATGAACGGCTCCCTCGCCCAGCCGATATTCGGCATAATCAATGGCCAAGCGCCCTTCGCCATGCTTGGACAGGACGAGGACATGCGTATTCAGCAGCTGCGGCTCCATACGCCCGAAGCGCGCAATATCAACGCCGCGCAGCTTGAACCAAAATTGCTCCAAGCCGCGGCAAATCTGTTCGGAGTCCATCATTGTCGTTATCAATATTCAAGCACCTCCATTGTGGTTCTCAGTAGTCAAGCACCTCTGTCGTTCAATAGTCAAGCACCTCGGCTGTATGTTAATGTATGATAATGATTATCAGTATCGCTTTATTAAAGTAGCATAGCTCCCGAGCCCGGTCAATGCACAACAAGCACGGAAGGCGCCGCAGGAGCGCCAGGATGGTCATTGTGCCATCGCTGTCCAGCGGGCAGCCGATCGGAACAGTTCGGATTCTCCTAACTCCTGTCCTTACTCAAATCCTGTCCTTATTCAAAGGAGCATAATTCTGTGAATTCGAGAGTATGCAAGAGAAATGCGCTGCATGTAAAGGGAACCTCGGGGAGATGGTTCTTGATTATGCACCTGCGCGTTAGGGAGGGCGTCATGCGCGAATGGCTTGCGCGTAGGGCGAGGGCATCCACATGGGCGGGCGCCATGCGCGTGGGGCGAGCTGTCATGCGCGTGGGCGGGGGCATCCGCGTGGGCGGGGACATGCGCGGGGGCGGGGGTCATGCGCGTGGGGCAAGGGCATCCGCATGGGCGGGCGCCATGCGCGTGGGGCGAGCTGTCATGCGCGTGGGCGGGGGTCATGTGCATAAGGCGAATGGCATGCGAGTGGGGCAAAGGCGAAGCGCAAAGCCTGCAAAAATGGCGTTATTGTTCCACAATTCAGTTGAGGAGCGACTTTCATGCAATACAAATTATTCCGCAATCGTGTGAGAAAGCAAAATTCCTGCAAAACAGCATCAATTATTCCACAATCGTGCCAACCAGCGTAATTCCTGCAAAAACGCATCAATTTCACCCTATTACGGCACATATCCGGTTTACATTCCCAAAAAGATGTATTTTTGCATCAATTCTTACGAAATCCCCTATTTGGGTGAATAAATACTGTAAATTTGCAGGATTTACTCCTTGGCTCACAGTAGTCGTTGCGGGGCGAAGAAATTGCCGGATTCTCATTCCGGCCCCTCCCCCCCTCATTCCGTAGCATCCTCTTCATTCCTCCGCACCCTTCCGCATTCCTCCGTATCACTCCTCACTCCTTGGCACCCTTCCACATCCTTCCGTATCCTTCCACATTCAGCCCTTCCTCAGTTCTCCTGCTTCCTCTTAACCTCTCCCTATTTCTCTTCATCCCTCCCTATTCCTCTTTATTCCTCCCATAACGCTGACTCTCCTCACCCTCGTCCATCGCACAGGCTACTCGCCCCCGCTTACGCGCCAACTAAAAAAGCCGCTCTCCATCCGGAGAACAGCCCTTCTTGCTTGCGATGCGGTTCAATCTTCCTGCCCAACCTTCAGCACTTTTCCGGTCTGAGCATCCACTTCTATACGAACACCTTGTGATCCACCAACAGGATCACTTGAGGATCACTTGAGGATCACTTATGCTCCTACATGGGGAGTTCATGGTCATTTCGCAACCACCTCATAATCACTTCATAAGCACTACATAGTTCTTCTTCCCGGTATCGGACTCCAGAGCAACATGAAGAGCTTCTCCCTTCTCCTGCTGAAGAGCAATCGACTTCGCCTCTTGTCGCTCATCACTCTTGGACCGAATGATTAGCCTCATAGAGGGCATCATGCGCTTGGGACGCCGCAGCGGGCGGCGATGGCCGGCGTGGCCGTCCATCTGCGGGTGAGCATTTGCCAGAGTTAGGACACCAAGCCCCGTTTTTTCACACTTGAGACGATACTATGTCCTGGTCCTGATTATCGTTAATGCTATGTTCTGTACAAGAAGCTGCAATTATTCATCCAAAAAATAGTTCCCAAAACACAAAAAAAGCCTTATCACCAAGGCTTCCTCATTAGCTCTGTTATGGTGCGGTAGAGAGGACTCGAACCTCCACGGGCGTACGCCCACTACCCCCTCAAGATAGCGTGTCTGCCATTCCACCACTACCGCACATTGAATTCCTCAACAAGAGGACAACAACAGTTACTATACCATCATTTGAGCCGGATGTAAAGTGGAATTGTTCTCCATATGAATCCCTTACTTGAACCAGCCCTTCTCCTTGAAGCGCGTAATCGCTTCAATTCGGTTGCTCACATTGAGTTTATCCAGAATAACGGAGATGTAGTTACGGACGGTCCCCGTCGTAATAAATAACTGTTCGGCGATTTGCTTCGTATTTTTACCGTCAGCGATAAGCACCAGCACTTCTTTTTCCCGCTCGGTCAATGGATTCTCTTCGCCATACGCCTCGTCCACCAGCTCCGAGGCATAGATGCGCCGCCCGGCCATAATGATGCGAATCGAGTCCGCCAGCTCTTCACTGGGACTGTCCTTCAACAAATAACCGTGCGCCCCCGCCTTCACCGCCCGTTCGAAATATCCGGCTCTGGCGAATGTGGTCAAAATGATGACCTTGCATCCCCAGCCCTTTATCTCTTCGGCCGCATCCAAGCCGCTCTTCCCTGGCATTTCAATGTCCATGATGCAAATATCCGGCTTATGCTGATGAACTAATTGCACAGCTTCCTCCCCGTTAGAGGCCCGCCCGACGACACTCATATCCTCTTCCAGATCAAGCAGGGACGCGAGTGCGCCCAGCAGCATCCGCTGGTCCTCTGCGATTACGATTCGAATCATAACCCCGCCTCCTATTCTGACTGCTTGCATACGTTCGGCACTGTAATGATGACCGTTGTCCCATGATCAGGCACGATGTCCATACTTCCATTTACGAACTCAAGCCGCTCCTTCATGCCCCGCAGCCCGTTGCCCCGTAACACGGCTGAATCCGCCGCGATGCCGATTCCATTATCCTTCACCTTCACGCGCAGCTCGGTATCCATGGGCTCCATGATGATTGAACAGGCGGAAGCATGGCTGTGCTTAACGATGTTGGTCACTGCTTCCTTCAGGCACATACTGAGCACATTTTCGTTCAACAGGGAGGTGTTGGTTAGCTTCTGTTCGGCTTCCAGGGTGAACTCGATCTCGGCCGCCTTCAAAATCTGCTTGATCCGAAACAGCTCATCCTCTAACCTCGTCCCCCGCATTTGAGTAACCATTTCCCGCACTTCCTTCAAGGCGCTTCTGGCCGTTTGCCGGACATCCTTGAGTTCGAGTTGGGCTTGAGCAGGGTTCTTGCTTATTAATTTATTGGCCAAATCGCTCTTCAAACCGATTAGCGACAGCTTCTGCCCAAGCGTGTCGTGGAGGTCGCGCGCAATCCGTTGGCGTTCTTCCAGCTTGACCAGCTCGGAGATCCGCTTATTCGCATCCTCCAATTGCCCCTCCAGCTTCTCCCGTTTATTGCGGTTATACGTGGTGACGGGAAGGAGAATTACACCGATGAGACTGATAAGCACGAACGGAAGCTGGGAGATCAATACCGGATTTTTCGTGACGAATCCGAAGTTGAGCGTTGCGATCGTACTGACGAGATGAATCGAGTATAGCGTAATAAATCCGATCCGGTGTTGAATATTGCCAATAAAAAACGCCAAGAACAGGGCGAAATAGACATAGCCGAACAGCAAAGTCATCGTAATGGAAATCAATATTTGCAAAGAAGTCCAAAAGTACACTTGCCAACCTTTCACAACAAAAGAAAGCACGTAGCAGACGAAAAACATCAAAATCATGGCGATGCCAATGACGACTTCGTATGTCGAGGAGGAACGAAATATAAAATAAAACGGGAGGATGTAAAAGACGACCCATACATACGGACTAAGACCCGTGCTTTTGTAAAAAATTTGATACCACTTCTGCATGGCCGTCCTCCCTGATGATCGATGTAATTGTATAGTAACACAAACGCCGCTGAACGGTCATTTTCCCTGGATGCTTTGGGTGCTCCTTGGAATGCGATCGGCCGCGCGGTTGGGCTTGCCCAGCACATGCTTCACATCCTTGAACCCAACGAACGTTTTGTTCTGTTCATCCCACAGCCGGAACCGCAGCGACTTCAGGCTGGTCCCGAGCGTAATCGTCGTCGCCATTTGGAGCGGAGGGGTTGCCTCATGTGCCTTCTCCAGATAATAGTTGGGCACCTTGGGACTCAAATGATGGACATGATGGAACCCGATATTTCCGGTTATCCACTGCAACACCTTGGGCAATTTATAATAAGAGCTTCCCTCCACGGCAGCCTTCACATAGCTCCACTCGTCCTCGTGCTCGAAGTAAGAATCCTCGAATTGATGCTGAACATAGAACAACCAGATGCCGAGCATGCCAGATAGGTAAAAAACCGGCCCCTGAACGAGCACAAACGCCTGCCAGCCAATAGCCCAGCACAGAAGCGCATACAGAGCGGCGATGGACACATTGATTACGTAAGTATTGAAGCGCTCCTTCCGTCTCGCCCCTCTGCGGTTAAAGCGGTATGATATCAGGAAAATAAAAATCGGCCCCAGTCCCAGCATAACGAATGGATTGCGGTAGATGCGGTAGGCAATTCGCTTCGAGAGCGGAGCCGCGGCATATTCATCTACGGTGAGCACCCACATGTCCCCGGTTCCCCGCTTGTCTAGATTGCTGCTCGTCGCATGATGGATCGAATGACTGTGCTTCCACTGCTGGTAGGGCACAAGTGTCAGAATCCCCGTAATGGTGCCAAGGATATCATTGGCCCTGCGGCTCTTGAAGAACGATTGATGACAGCAGTCATGGAAAATAATAAACGTACGGATAACAAATCCAGAAGTAATTACGACAAGGGGAAGCGTAAGCCAGTACGAGACGGAAAGGCTTGCGTATGCGGCATACCAGAGCAGCAGTAAAGGCCCCAAAGTGTTAACCAGCTGCCGCATGCTGGACTTCGTATCGTTTTTTTCATACGGAGCGACGCTTTTCTTTAGATGGGCTAGCTTGGAATGAATCATACTCATCTTATGTTTTTCCTCCTAGTATAACGCATGGGGAACGTATCCCTTCATTAGCGGCAGATTCCTATCCTCAGTATAGAAAAGACAACCCGCCGCTTGTAGTCATAAACGTCAACTCGAGAGTATGATAAATGTCATATAAGGAGGATAAATATGTCATCCGCGCTGCTTTTTATCGCCAAAAAAGAGCCATAGGCCCGCCTATGACTCTCTCCTTCTTCCGTTTACCCCGCGGCTTGCTCCTCCACCGCATTGCCCGGAATAATGCTTAGCCGTTCCCAGCCGCGCTTGCTCCATCTGCGCAGCATGACGAGCGCCCTCAGCCACTCATCGATGGCGAAGGCGAGCCAGATTCCCGCCAGCCCCAAGCCGAATACAATCCCGAACAAGCAGGCTAAGGGCACGCTGATTCCCCACATCGAGACGAGACCGATCAGCACCGGGAATTTGACGTCCCCCGCCGCGTTCAAGGAGCTGATAAGCACCATGTTGCAGGCGCGGGCCGGCTCCAGCAGCACCGACAAGAGCATCAGCTGCCGGCCGAGCTGTATAATCTGCGGATCGGAGGTGAAAAGTCCGATCAGCGGCCCGGATACGGCGAACAGGAGAAGGGAGACTCCCAGCGTCACGCCGGCCCCAAGCTTCAGATGGCGGATGCCGGAATGATAGGCTTCCTCCTTGTGCGCCGCCCCGATGAAATGGCCCACGATGATTTGCGTGCCTTGACCGATCGCCATCGAAAAGACAAAGACGAAGGACGTAATGTTCTGCGTATAAATTTTGGTCGTCAATGCCGCCGCCCCCAGTATGGCGACCAAATACGTTATAACCACTTGGGACAAATTATAGGAAACATGCTCCCCTGCGGACGGAATGCCCAGCTTGAAAATAAGGCGAAGATCGGCTCGCCGCATGCGCAGCGGATGCATCAAGCGGACGGGCTGTTCTAGCCGCCGGCTGCATATCGCCCAGTACGCGATCATGGCGGCAGCACGGCTGATCCAGGTCGACACGGCCACGCCCTCCACGCCAAATGAAGGCAGGCCGAACGGCTCCATCAGCGCAAAATAGTTGCCCGCGATATGCAGCACGTTGACGCCGAACGAGATGATCATCATCTCCTTCACCATGCCCCGGCACCGCAGCATCGTTCCGAGCGTCATGCTTAGGGCGATAAGGAAGACCGAGCTGCCGGTGATGGTCAAGTAAGCCCCGCCTTCCGCCAGCAGCTCGGGAGGCAGCTTGAACAAGAGCAGGAAGGCGTCGGCGCAGGTGCATAAAATGACGCTGTACAGGAGGCCGAAGATGAGGTTCACCGTGAGCGCCGTCCTCCCGATGTCCCCCGCCTCCCTCAGCTTGCCCGCGCCAAGCCATTGATTCAGGATGACGCTTGTGCCAACCGTGACGAAGCCGAACATGAGGCCGGCCACCGTCAAGATTTGATTGGCGACGCCCACGGCCGCCACGGCGCCGTCGGAATGGCTGCTGAGCATCATCGTATCGGCCATGCCGAGCAGCATCCCGAACAAGGACTCCATGAAGATGGGCCAGGTCAAGGAGAGAATGCCGATGGGGCGGCTATTCGCGAGACTCATGGCTTACCTTGCTCCCGTCATCCAGCCTGATCCACGTCCGGAAGTGGCTCCGCCCTTCCAGTAGGCGAATAATCCGCGCTCCCCGCTGGAGGCTTCCGTAACCCCCGTACCCGGCTACTCGCCCATACCCGAGGCGAATGCCATGCACGCTGCCTACATAATCATTATCATGATCATGGCCGGCGAAGGCGCCGATCATATTTCCGCTCTCCAGCATCGCGGCGAAGAGCCCGCTGTTCAGGCGGGGGCAGCATTCGTCTTCTTGCCGAATGCCCGCGGCCTGCCCGGATTTCCAGGCCTCCCTGAACTCCGGGAGCGGAATGTGGAAGAAGGCCAGGCTGGGCAATGCGCCATGACGCCGCTGAAACCGGTTCGACTCCCGGCGGTACCAGTTCACTTGATCCGGGCGGATCCAAGCGTAGCCGCCTACGGACGCCGGAGCCATATCGCCGGAGTCGAATAGATACAAGAGAGCGGCTGGCCCCGCCTGGGCGGACGCCTTCACCGCGATGACATAGTTGCCAACCCCGTGGATATCCGCGGGGCCGGCTTCCGCCAACGACATCCGGCAGGACGCAATGCCCTCCAGCAGCTCCTCGCGGGTGGCGCCGCCCTCCGCATCATGATTGCCGAAAATGACGGCGAACGGCACCTCCCTCCGTTCCGCGGCCTCGACAATGCGGCGAAGCGTCGCGACGGGCTCAGCCGTCTCCTTCCCGTACAGCATGTCTCCGGAGTAGACGGCCAGATCGGGCCGCTCCGTCTCGATGATGCGCTCGGTCAAGGCCAAGGTGCGGGCATCCAGCTCCGTCCTGCCGCCTCCAACATGCAGATCGGTGAATTGCACGATCGTGAACGTGCCGTCCGGACGAAATTGCGGCGGTATGCTCATTCCGCTCCTTCCCCCTTGCTCAGGAACAGCGGCTGCGAGAACGCGCCGAAGCCCCCTTCCAAATAAACGGCTAGACGCACATACTGCTCGTTCCCCGTGCACTCGTACACGATTTGCTTAAATCGGCCTGTCTGCTCGTGAAGCACCCGGCCGTCCTTGCCGATAACCGACGCGTACTTGTACATGCCGTCCAGATGGACGTCGGACAATAAGTCGGCGACAATGACTGTCCCTTCGACGCGGATCGAATCGAAGCCGTATCCGGTCGAGACATAGAAGCTGCCTTGCCGGATGGCGCTCAGCACCGCCTCCCGGCTGTTCTCGCGGGCATACACCATATTCCACGCCCGCCGTTCCTGGCCGTACGCGTGGAAGTCGTCATTGCCGAAGCCCCATACTTGGCGTCCGGAGGACAGCAGCGCGTCCCATTTGTCGAAGGCGATGTCATACTGCGGATGTCCGTCGCCATTAATCACCTCAATGCCGGTGTACTCGGGCAGCCGCAGCATATCGCCGAATTTCCAATATTGGGAGAAAAACCGGTTCGGATGAACGAGCACCGAGATGCCGCCATTCTCCAGACAGAGGGACGATAGACGCCCGTAATTCTCGATCGTAAATTCATTCGAATAGTGTTCCATCAGCGTCTCCGGAGGCTGCAACAGCAGCATATGCGCCTGCGGGCTGCTCACCTCGATCGCCTCGAAGAGCGTCGGGATGGGACTGTCCACCGCATGCGGCGTAATCTGATCATGATCCGAGATGCCCAGGAAGTCATAATCATGATACATCCGGTATACCGTCGCCAACGGGTGATGCCCGTCGCTGTTCGTCGTATGGTTGTGGAAGCTTCCCCGCAGCCATACCCCTTCTTGTGCATATGGATTTCGAATATTCATCCAGCCGGCCTCCTGTCTGTCATAAGCATTGCAGCGGGTGAAGCGATGTATTTCTGCCGGCCAGGTGGCATCGCCGCCCTTCGACCATCGGCCTATCAGTCCGCGAGCCTATCGGTCAGCCGTTCCATCGATCCTTCGGTCAGCCGACCCATAGGTCCGCCGGTCCATCGGCCCATCGGTCCATCGGTCATCGATGCATCGTCCCATCGGCTATTCCTTCATGGAGCCAATCATGACGCCCTTGGCGAAATATTTTTGCAAAAAAGGATAGACAAGCACAATCGGCGTAATGACGATAATAATCGTGGCCATCTTCAGAGACGTACCGGTCACCTGCATCTTGTCCAGCATATCCATTTGCAGCGAGCCTGCCGTATTCATCAGCGTCTCCGTCAATGCCTGCTGCTTCGTGAGCATCTCCTGCAGCACCGTCGACAATGGCTTCAAGTTCGGATCACGCACATAGAAGGTGCCCGTGAACCAGTCATTCCAATGCCCGACCGCATTGAACAGTGAAATGGCCGCAATGACAGGCTTGCTTGTCGGCAGAATGATGCGGAAGAAAATCCCGAGATCGCTGCAGCCGTCAATCCGTGCCGCCTCCTCCAGCCCTTCCGGAACCTGCTGGAAGAAGGAGCGCATAATCATCATGTTCCAGACGCTGTACAGCGCAGGCACAATATACACCCAGATGCTGTTCGTCAGATGAAGCTCCTTCAGCACGATATAGTAAGGAATGAGTCCGCCGCTGAACAGCATCGTGAAGAACACGAAGAAGGTAATCTGCTTGTGCCCGGGCAGGGTCTTGCTCTTGAGCACGTAGGCGGCCATCGCCGTCAGCATCACGCTGAGGAAGGTGCCGACGATCGTGCGGAATACCGAGATGAAGAAGCCGTTCACAATGTTGGATTGGCTGAACACTTCCTTGAAATTATCGAGCGTGAATTGGCGCGGCCAAAAATAGATACCGCCCTTCGCCGCATCCGTCCCCACGTTCAATGCCAGCGCCAGCACGTTCAAGGTCGGCAATATAATGGACAGGCACAGCAATAGGAGCAGAGCGTAATTAAGCCCCGTCAGTAGCCGTCCGAACGCAGCCGTCTTTCTCATCCTCGTTCCTCCCCTTTATCCATGGATGGAGAGCCCCTCCGCTCTGGCGGAAAGGCCCTCTCATCTCCTCCTCCGTTCGCTTAGAACAGGAGCTTCGTTTTCGAATCCTTGTCCTTTTCTTCCAGCAGCTTGATGTAATCTTCCAGCCCCGCCGTCTTGAGCAGCGCTGCCGCGCTATCGAGAATCGCCTGCGCTTCGGTCATGTCTTTGGCATAGTAGGCGCGGATCAGGCTCTCTTTGTATTTATCGAGCGCCATCGTCAGCTGCGTGCCTTGGTTGAACTCGCCGATGAACGCCAACGCCGCATAGCCGTCCTTAATATTCGCCTGCTGCTTTTTCTCGTCGTAGTGCCAATAGTCAGCCATCTCCAGCGGGCCCTTATTCATGTCTGGCTTGGCGGCTTCGCCATAGCTCGCCTCGCCGAAATCGGCCAGGTCATTCAAATCCGTGCCGCCGAGGTACCAGCCCCAGTCATTGCCTACGCCGGCAAAGCCAAGCTCCTTCGCCTTGACCGGATCCTTGTCGAGCAGATCAAGCACCTCCTGCTTCGGCACCGGGTTGCCCTTCGCGTCGAGCTCATAGTCCCGTCCTTCCAGGCCGTACTTCCACAACAGCTTGCCTTCGCGGCTCGCCAGGAAGTCGGCCAGCTTCACGATATCTTCCGGATTGTCCGTCGTCTTCGGAATCGACCAAGCGCCATATCCGCCCTTATAGGTCAAGTTCATCTGATATGGGCCATTGACCGAATTCAACGGTCCGAGCGGAATGTAGCGGTTGTCCTTGTTCTCGATGACATAATTATGCATATCTCCGATGATGGCGAACGAATCGTTGAGCACGCCTTCCTTGGCGCGATTTTCTTCCATTGAATAATATTCGGGATGCATCAGCTTCTCGCGGAGGAGCTTCTGGACGAATTCCACGCGCTTCTTGCCATACTCGGTCTGGCTCTCATGCCGAATGCTGCCGCTCTTGTCCCGATTGAACCCTTCACCATTGAATCCCGTCCATACCAGGTCGTTATACAACACATCGCGATCGATGCCTCCCCATACCGTCGGCCCGATCGGGTACACTTCTTTGCCGTTCTTGTCCTTGAAGTGACCGTCCTTAATCTTCTTGGCCAGCTCATAGAGCTGCTCCGAAGTCGTGATCGTGCGCGGATCGACGCCAAGGGCATCGGCAATATCTTTGCGGATGTAAGGGCCCGATACATATTTGCGCACCTCATAACCGCCCTCGCGCGGAATGTTCAAATGCATCGTATAGGCGGCGCCGTTGAATTCCGGCCGGAACACCACGCCATACTGCGTATCGAGCGGCAAATACCCTTCTTCCGTATACTTTTTATAGATATTTGTATTTTGCAAAAACGGGGTCAGATCGTGGAACATCTCCTCGCGCGCCGCCTTGTTGATCATCTCCATCTCCGGGCGTCCGCTATGGTTGAGGTAATAGCCGATGAAGTCCGGCAGATCGCCCGCCGCCAGACCCGCCGCTAGCGCCTTCTGCGATCCGTCATGCCCGACGGCCTGCAGCTCCAACTCAATTCCGGTCATTTCCTTCAGCTTCTTCGCAATCTCCGGATTCATGGCCTCGGTGACGTCGCTGCCCATGAAAATCAGGCCTTTGATTTTGCGATCGGCAATCCAGGTCGATGGCTTGCCGGCGGCAGCGTTATCCGCATTGGTTCCCGCCTCCTGGCTGTTTTTCGTATCGATTCCCCCGCCGCCGCATGCGGTCAACAGAATGGAAAATACAAGCGTCAATGCCGTCAATTTGGACCAGAGCTGCATTCGATTCACTGTCATGTTCTTCTTCTCTCCTCTGCATTGAATATGTGAACGGCTGCGGGCAGGATCTCCATCCCTGCGGCCTACCACAACGATGATTGGAACCATTTCTTGGCTACCCGGTTCACGGTCAGGACGAGAATCAAGCCGACGACGCCCTGCATCATGCCGATGGCGGTGCCGAAGCCGAATTGGCCGCTCTCGAGTCCCATGTAGATGATGTACGTGTCCAAAATTTCCGAGACATTCATATTGCCCGGCGTCTTGAGCAGATAGATCTGGTCGAACCCGGCGGACAAAATATTGCCTAACGATAAGATGAACAGCACGATAATCGTCGGCCGGATGCCCGGCAGCGTAATATGCCAGATCTGGTGCCACTTGTTCGCCCCGTCCATCTTGGCCGCTTCATACAGCGAAGGGCTGATGCCCACGATGGCCGCAAAATAGATAATCGAGCTCCAGCCGACATCCTTCCATATATAGCTCCAAAACATCGTCGGATAAAACGCCTTCTCCTCCATCAGGAAAAAGGTGCTGCCATCGCCGCCGAACCAGGAAATGATCTGATTGACGAGCCCGGTATCCGGCGCCAGAATGCGCTGCAGCATGCCGATAACAATGACCCAGGAGAAGAAATGGGGCAAGTATGCGATTCCTTGAAACAGATTGCGCAGCCTCGAGTTCTTCACTTCGTTGAACATCAGCGCGAGCACAATCGGGAACGGCATCGCCAGGAACACCTTCATTGCGCTAATAATGAGCGTATTCCGGATTAACTGGAGGCTCTGCGGATCCTGGAAAAACATTTTGAAATAAGTAAAACCAATCCAGGGACTGCCGAAGATTCCTTTGTTGAATTGATACTCCTTGAACGCGAGCACCAGCCCGGCCATCGGGATATAGGAAAAAATAATGAAGAACGCGATGCAGGGCAGCAGCAGCAAATACAACTGGTAATGGCGGCTAACCCGCTTCCATAACCGCGAGCGTTCGCCGATTCCGGATCGGTGCCGCCGGCTCCATCCCGCCTTCACCGCAGACGCTTCCTGTGACATCCAACTCCCCCTCCCATCACATCGATGCACTTACGCTTCATGCCGCTCATCCACCTTCCTCAGCCGGAGCAGCTGTTCCGGCCGCTTCGTCGTTATGCTGTCCACCTTCATATTCATCAAGCTCCGCATCGCATCGGCATCATCGACCGTATAGACCGAGACGATAAGCCCGAGCGCATGCGCGCAGGCGACGAAGTCGGGACTGCACCGTTCATAGGGGACATTGACGCCCTGGTAGCCTTGCCGCTTGGCCTGCTCGCAGACAGAGCGGATGAATGCCCCTTCGGCAGCCGCATTCATAGCCCCATTCCCAGCCGCAGCCGCATTTTGAGCCGCATCTACAGCCCCAGTCGCACCCTCATTCGAAGCCGCATCAGCGCTCTCCGGCACATTCAGCAGCAGCGAGATCCCTTCCGTATCGACCTCGATTCCCTCCGTACAGCCCGTAACGAATACGAGCCGTTCCGCTTGGAGCTCCTTCACGAGCCGCAAGGCCGGATTGACGCTCTCCCCGTTTTTGATATCGAGGTTCAGCATCAGGCCGCGGCGCTTCGCCTCTTCCAGCACATCGGCCAGCATCACCAGCCCGTGCTCGCGGTGCGGCGGCCCGAGTCTCGCTCTGGCCGGCATCCGGTTCAGCTCTCTCGCATCGTACAATTCAAGCAGGAGCGAATGATCATGGAGCAGCACGGGTTCGTCCTTGCAGGTGACACGGATATCCAACTCGGCGACATCCGCTCCCGTCGCCGCCGCTTCCATCAATGACGCCCACGTGTTGGCAGGCGCTTCGCCACAGCCGGTATGGGCGGTGACGAGCAGGCGTGTCTCTCTCGTTGGCATGGGATTCCCCTCTCTCTCTTTCACGGCGTGAACAGGCGATCGGCCGATTCACGCCGGATGCGGTGACTGACTTCAACACTTGCTGCAGGTTTCTTTTGATTCCTTCTGATGTTGTGATATGTACACTATAAGGAGTGAATGTTTTCGTGAGATGAACGGGATATTAACGTTTTTTGAAGCCCGTTCTTATCCGGTGCCCCGCAGTCCGGGTCACTACAGTCAAGGTTCAGCCGCGGAGAGAGAGTGATTTGTGGTTTGTTGTGGCGTTTTCCAGCGCAAAAAAAGAACCGGACTCATGTCCGGTTCCCCGTCTCCATACCGCCATCCGCCACGATCCAGGTGATGGCTTTGATCTCCAGCTCCTGCGTCCATGACGCCGGATGCTCCTGATCGCATACGATGACATCGATCTGCTCCAGCGGCGCGATATGGCAGAAGGCCTGAATGCCGATCTTGCTGTAGTCGGCCAGCACGATGACCTCCTTCGCGTTCGCGGTCACCATCCGGGAGATCACGGAATCATTCATATCATAGTCGCTGATTCCGGTCATCACCGACATCCCGCCAACGGAGATGAACGCTTTGTCTACATAGAAATTGCGCAGCATCTCCTGGCAGAGATGCCCGCTTACCGACTGCTGCTCCGGCGAAATCTCCCCGCCAAGAATGATGACCCGGCCGCTGAACAAGCCCTGCGTCAGCGACTCGCGGAGCAGACTGGCCACCGCCAACGAATTGGTGATGACTGTCACCCGCTTTTTGCCCTTCACGGCCCGGGCCAGCTCATGAATCGTCGTGCCTGTATCCATATAGACGGTATTCCCGTCCTGAATCAGCTCGGCGGCGCGGCGGCCAATCGCCTGCTTCGCTTCATGGTTGAGGACTTGCCGCTGCTGGTACGGAGGCTCGCCTTCCTCATACTGCACCTTGACCGCCCCGCCGTATACCCGCCGCAGCCGCCCTACCTCCTCCAGCACCGCCAGATCGCGCCGGATCGTCTCGTTCGAGACATGAAGCCGTTCAGCGAGCGAGACGACCCGCACCTTGCCGACCGCATCGAGCTGCTCGATAATATAACCTTTGCGTTCTTCCGCCAAAAGCGACATCGGCATCGCCCCTCCCCTTTTCCCAGGAAATCGCCTTGCACTTTAAATCAACTGCCTTAAATCATCTATTCCCGCAGTGCGAAGCGCTCTTCGAATGACAGTGGAATGGAGAAGCATTCATAGGGTCCCGTCAACAAGCGGTAATCCGGGTAAGCCAGCTTCTCGCATCCATTCAAGTTCGCCAAATGGTCCACCCACGGGGAGAACGTTCGGAACGTGATGCGGTTCGCACGCTCATCGAATTCCGCCAGCCTCAGCCAGCCGTTGCCGCCGCGATAGCTATCCTGATAGTTGATGAGCAGTTGGATAACGTCCTGCCCACTCGCATTATGCCGAATCCGATGCGCCGTGCCATCATAATGCCCGTTCACCGTCATAAAAACTTGCGGAAAAGGCCAGACCAGCTCCTCCCAGATGAGCAGCCCGCTCTCCGAATCTCGGGCCTTCCGCCGCCCTGCTTCATCCCGTTCCGCATACAGGATATCATGCGAGACGAGAACGGTAGGCAGCGTCCTGTGCTGCTCCAGCAACTCCTTGCACCAAGCCATATCCTGCCGCAGATACTTCATATCCGCCATCAGCCAGCCGTAATGGTAGCTCCCCGCTTCGATGATGCCATACGAGCTGTACCCGGAAGGGGAGCAGCCCCGGACATAACGCTTGGGGAGGAACCGTTCCGGCCCGAAATGCCGTAAATAGGTCCCGGCCGCATCATAGTCATGGTTGCCCGCAGTCATCATGTACGGGACATTCGCGTCATCCAGGATGGCGACCGCCCGTGACGCCCGCTCCCATTCCTCTTCCGCTTCGCTATGGTCAACGACATCGCCCAGCACAGCCGTCATGGCGATACGGCCCCGGGCCTGATGCTTCGCCAGCCATTCCGTCTGAGCCTCGAACATCTCGGGATTCAGATAGACCAGCTTCTGCGGATCGGGGACAAAAGCGAATTGATAGTTCTCTGCCCGTTCCAGCGGAGGGAAGGGGTCATTAGTGCCTTCCAGCACCCGCATCGGCTCAATCTCCACTAACCAATCCGTCCGCTCCAGAGGTTCGCCTGCAATGCGGATCTCCCGAATCGTTCCGGTGAATAGCTTGTCCAGACGCCCTCCCCATTCGGATGCGCCGACATTCCAGCCCTTGCCTTCGATGGCGGCGATGCCGATGATGCTCCGCGCCGGACTGTTGAAGTCGCAAATGCCGTTCACGTACAGCAGCGTCCGATCTCCATCGTTGATGATGACGACATGATGCCACTCCTCTTCCTTCAAATAACGCGACCAACTTGTCGCCGGCACATCCCGTGTCCAGGAATGGCTGACCCATTGATATTCCATGCAGTTCGAGACAGATAAGGTGGCGAGCAGTTCATTCTCCCCCTGCCTGCCGATATCCGCTCCGCGTCCCTGCCGGGTGAGCACCCCCATCCAGCTATGCTTCTCTTCCCGGAACGGACGGGGAAGATGGACGATGGCTTCGATCGTGTAGCCCCGCTCGAAGCGTTCCTGGTTAATGGGCGCGTCCCCTGCCGTCCGGAAATAACACCCGGAGGGAGCGTCATCATTCCGGAAGACGAGGCCATCGTCTGCCCACGACAACGGCAGGCTTGGCTGAGCCTCCGGCTCCTGCGGCGCGGAGCCCGGCCCCTGCCTCACCGCAACCGATTCCAGCCGGTTCCCGTTGCCGCTCTGATCAGCGAGCACAAGCGCGCCCGCTTCAATGGAGCCCGACACGACCTGTCCGGGTTCGAACCGCCAATGCGCCAGCACGGACAAGGGCTGACATCGTTCCGCTAACGGCATCATGCGTTCATGCTGCATGACAAGCCTCCCTCCACAGCCGCTTCATCTGTATCCCGCAGCTTTGCCATCAACCACGCCCCGGCTTCCAGCCATGAATCCACCCGCACGAACCCCTGCTCCCCCCGCATTGTGCGGTGCGGAGAAAAGAATGCCCTGACCCCGGAAGCGCCGGAGCTGGTTCACATTGTCGTCAATCATATAATCGGCGCGAATGATGCTCTTGTCCCCGCAGAAGACGAAGTTCATATCGGACAAAAAGCCAAAATGCTCCTGCAGCCATTCGTACTTGGCGCGGAACGAGGCCGGCACCTCCATCGCCGCCGTCGTGATGAAAATCTCATAATGACGGCTGAGCTCGCGGATAACCTCCTGGCTATGTTCCATCACCTTCAACTGCCGGAAGAAATCTTCGCGCCCGAAGTAGCTGTCAATCTCCCGCTTCCGATCGGGCCTCACCTGTGCCAAGGTTCTGCCCTGCAGCTCCGCGGCCGTAACCGTGTCGCCGTAATCCCGGTTGTACCATTCCCGATGCGTGCCGGCCGTATCGGCCATCACCTCATCCATATCGATTGCAATGCGTTCCATCGCGATTCCTCCCCTTTCAGACCTGACTGAATGCAACCAAGCAACAATACAGACAAAACGCAATCAAACAAACCAGATACCACAATCATAGAAAGATTATGTTTTCATCAGGTCAATCTATTATAAATGTATTGTAAAAAGTATCATTTTTCCAACAACTTGTTCCTTTATATTGATGCATGGCGATTAAAATCCATTCATCAAGTATGCAGATCATGCACTCGATGCCCCTGCCTATAAATTAAAAATAAACTGATGTTATGCATTTATGCATAAAAAACCTGCATAAAAGCTTGCCTTTCCGGTTTCAAAATGCTTAATTTTTAAGCTTTTTCCCCGAAAACCGCCGCATCCCAACCGCAACTTCCTTCCGAAGCTTCCGTAATATATAGAGCTTCATCCTGATTGTTCCATTACATCCTGAATCCTCCTTCCTATATTTGTGAACGCTTACATTCTCAAGAGAGGAGTCTTACCATGGACCGTAATCTAATTGCATTGCTGCGCGTTCCCTACGGCAAGGGAGGCGCACGGCCGGGAGCGGAGCAAGGACCGGATGCGCTAGTGAAGGCCGGGCTCGTCCGGCATTTGTCGCAGCTGGGCTTGCAGACGACAGACGAAGGGGCCGTCCTTCCTCCCGGCGCGCAAGACAGCGGCACTCAAGCCTCCGGGACGAAGCTGAAGCATCTGGAGGAAATCGCTGCTCTCAACAGCGATCTGGCCGACCGCGTCGCGGATGTCGCCTCCAGCGGGCGGTTTCCGCTCATTCTCGGCGGCGATCACAGCATCGCCATCGGCACGATCGCCGGATTGACGAGACATTACCGCAATCTCGGCGTTATCTGGTTCGATGCCCACGGCGATCTGAATACCGAGGACACGAGCCCGAGCGGCAATATTCACGGCATGTCGCTGGCCGTCAATTTTGATCAGGGGCATCCCCTGCTCACCCGGATCAGGCGGGAATCGTCCCGCATCGATCCGTCGAAGGTGGTCATAATCGGGGCGAGATCGCTTGATGAAGGCGAGCGTGCGTACATCCGCCAAGCCGGCATTGCCTGCTTCACGATGCATGATATCGACCGCAAGGGCATGCCGTATGTGATGGAGCAAGCCTTGCGCATTCTCGGCGACGGAACCGATGGCGTCCATCTCAGCTTCGACATCGACAGCCTCGATCCAGCCGAGGCTCCCGGTACAGGGACGCCTATTCCGGGCGGGGTCAGCTACCGCGAAGCGCATCTTGCCCTCGAAATGATGTATGAATCCGGCCTGATCACATCCGCCGAATTCGTGGAGGTCAGCCCGCCGCTGGACAGCCAGAAGCGGACGGTCCGCTTAGCCATCGGCCTGATCGGCTCGCTGCTGGGCGAACAGATTTTATAATTGCAGGCGGGAGGCCACCCGAGACTACGCTCTGTTATCGTAAGGGTGCAGAGTAAAGAAGCAGACCAAGCGGCTTTTCCGCTCAGACCTGATTACATTTTTCCGTATTTTGAAAAAAGGAGGAGACAAGAGTGAATCAATCGATGCGAATTATCGACCAGACGGAGCACTACGGGGCGCGGAACTATCATCCGCTGCCGATCGTCATTTCGAAGGCGGAGGGCGTCTGGGTCGAGGATCCGGAGGGGCACCGCTATATGGATATGCTGAGCGCCTATTCCGCCCTGAACCATGGCCATCGTCATCCGGCCATCATCCAAGCGCTCAAGGACCAGGCCGATAAAGTGACGCTCACCTCAAGGGCGTTCCATAATGATCAGCTCGGCCCCTTCTACGAGCGCCTCTCCGACCTGACCCGCAAGGCGATGATCCTGCCGATGAATACAGGCGCCGAGGCGGTAGAGACAGCCATCAAGGCCGTGCGCCGCTGGGGCTACGAGTGCAAGGGCATCCCGGACAACCAGGCCGAGATCATCGTCTGCGACGGCAACTTCCACGGCCGGACGGTCACGATTACGTCCTTCTCGTCGGAAGAGGAATACAAGGCAGGCTTCGGCCCGTTCACGCCCGGGTTCAAGCTCATCCCGTACGGTGATATCGGGGCGCTCGAGCGGGCGATCACGCCGCATACGGCCGCCTTCCTGGTGGAGCCGATTCAAGGCGAAGCCGGCATCATCGTGCCGGAGCCGGGCTTCCTGAAGGCGGCACGCGCGTTGTGCAGCCAGCACAACGTCCTGTTGGTCGCCGACGAAATTCAGACCGGGCTCGGCCGCAGCGGCAAAATGTTCGCCTGCGACTGGGAAGAGGTCGTGCCGGATATGTACATCCTCGGCAAGGCGCTCGGCGGCGGCGTCATTCCGGTCTCCGCCGTCGCCGCCGATGCCGAGGTGCTCGGCACGTTCACGCCCGGGTCGCACGGCTCCACCTTCGGCGGCAATCCGCTCGGCTGCGCCGTCGCCAACGCCGCGCTGGAGACGCTGGTCCGCGAGCGGCTCGCCGACCGGGCGCGGGAGCTTGGCGATTACTTCATGGACGGACTTGCCAAGCTCCAATCGCCGCGCATCAAGGAATTGCGCGGCCGCGGCCTGCTGATCGGGCTCGAGCTGACCGAGCCCGCCCGCCCTTACTGTGAGCAGCTCCAGAAGGTGGGCTTGCTCGCCAAGGAGACCCACGACCATACGATCCGCTTCGCCCCGCCGCTCGTCATTACGAAGGAAGAGCTGGACTGGGCATTGGAGCGGATTCGGGAAGTGCTGCCGGCGTAAGTCCGCTTCAAGCCAGGCCGCGTTCCCCCGAGACCGAACTCAAAAGAAAGGGGCCGTCCCATAAGCAGTATTTAGCTTACAGTGAGACGGCCCCTCCTGCTTCTCAAAGCTCGACTTGCCGAAAAGCTGCAAGAAAGAATGCAGTTTTTCGGTCTGACGTTTATTCCGTTACAACAATTCCTGCAAAACCGCATCAATTTCAGCCTAACCATATAAATAGAAAGCAAAGATCAGCGGAATTAGTGCACTTCTCAGGCTGTTGAGAAAATCCAAGGGATTTTGTGGCACTTCATTTTTTATGTGGCGGATCTCGTCTCTCAGTAAAAAAATCGATTTAAAACGCTGTGGGTGCCAAGTTTTGAGTAGGAAAATGAACAATCTCCAACCCTTCTTAAAAAACAGGGGTTTTCTAACGGCCTGAAAACCGCACCATTTCCCTAGCCACGTCTATCCGGTAGGCGAAATCCGCAAAACTGCACGATTTCTACGCCTATTCGGTAAACTTGAAATCCTGCTCAAATACAGCAATTCAATATGGACGACTTTCCCAGAAAGGGGATCCTGCAAAACTGCAGGAATTTCACCCGTTTCGCTTCGGCTTGGAGCAAAAGGGCCTAAAATGATGTAGATTTGCAGCAATTCCTCTGGATGTGGACTCATTGAGCCGAAATTCCTGTAAAATAGCAGCAATTCCCTCCATCCGTTCAAGCCCGAGGAGGCAACGATGCCTCCAGAAGGCAATAATGCTTCCTGAAGGCAATGATGCCTCCAGAAGGCAATGATGCTTCCTGAAGACGATGATGCCCCAAGGATCCGACGCGGTCTCTTGGATCCCCAAAAATCCGGCCGTTGAGAAGTATATGGGAATTTTCTCCACTTTATTTTTTATATAGTGGAACTCATCTCCGCCCATTCGTAAAAAACAGGGGTTTTCCAACGGCCTGACTTCTGCAGCAATTTAATAAAATATCGGCTCAAATTAGTGTAAATTCCTGCATTAACGCAGGATTCATTTCCTCATCCATCTTCCGAAGCCTTCCGCCGCTTTTCAGACGCTTTTCAGACGCTTTTCAGACGCCGTCTTCCCGCCTCTATAGTCTCTGCTGTCCTGTCTTGCCCCGCATCCTTGTGCACTGAATGGGACAGTCTCGTATTTCAGCAATTTAATCCTGCTGTGTCAAAATGAGCGGGCCGTCGGCCGTAATCGCGAGCGTATGCTCATACTGCGCGGACAAGCCGCCATCCTTCGTTCTCGCCGTCCAGCCGTCCGGATCGCGCTTGCTCTGCCAGACCCCGGTATTCAGCATCGGCTCGATCGTGATGACCATGCCTTCCTTCAGGCGCATGCCTTTGCCGGCAGGCCCGTAATGGAGTACCTGCGGCTCCTCGTGCATATCCTGCCCGATCCCGTGGCCGACGAATTCACGCACGACCGAGAAGCCTTCGGCCTCGGCCAACGCCTGAATCGCATGGGCGATATCGCCAAGGCGGTTGCCGATGACCGCTTGCTCGATGCCCTTGTACAGCGACTCTTCCGTCGTGTTAAGCAGATGGGCAGCCTCGTCAGAGATGTTGCCCACCGCGTAAGACCAAGCGGAATCAGCCAGCCAACCGTTCAGATTCACGACCATATCGATGGTGACGATATCCCCGTCCTTCAGCTCGGTCTCGCTCGGAAAGCCGTGGCAGATGACATCGTTGACGGAAGCGCATGTCGCATAAGGATAGCCCATATAGCCTTTTTGCTCCGGCGTTGCGTTATGCTCCTTCAAAAACCGCTCCACAAAGCGATCGATTTCCATCGTCGTGATGCCCGGGCGGATCATTTTCGCGATCTCTTTGTGGCAGGCCGCCAATACTTTGCCCGCTTCGTGCATTTTGGCAATTTGCTCTTTTGTCTTGATAATAATCATATTCAACACCTCTTGGTTCGCTGCCTGATCAGATTCGGAACGATCCTTCGCTCCGTCCGGCGCTTGGAAATGGAAACGAGGTTCAAGTTCAATGCGATATCCCAGTAAAAACAAAAAAAGCCTTGTATGCCAAGACTTCGCTCATTCGTCGTAAAAGTTATGGTGCGGTAGAGAGGACTCGAACCTCCACGGGCGTACGCCCACTACCCCCTCAAGATAGCGTGTCTGCCATTCCACCACTACCGCACGTATGTTGGGAACGATGCTTCCGCATTGCAACCATAAAAAGAAAACTGGTGAGCCATGAAGGACTCGAACCTTCGACACCCTGATTAAAAGTCAGGTGCTCTACCAACTGAGCTAATGGCTCGTGCTGACTGAACATTGCTGTCCGCCATATCATCCATAAGAAAAGATGGTGACCCGTACGGGATTCGAACCCGTGTTACCGCCGTGAAAGGGCGGTGTCTTAACCGCTTGACCAACGGGCCATGCCTTCAAAACTTCATCACCTCGCGGCGACAATTAAGAGTATAACAAACGACATGGCCGTTGACAAGCTTTTTTTTCGGTATTTTTTCAAGGTGCTTTTCAGGGTCCTTTTCCCGGCGGATTCGTGCAGGACGGTCCATCCGCAGCATCAGTCTGCATCGATCCGCAAGAATCCAAAAATCGGGAATGACCCCGGACGAAGAACAGACTCATCATGCTGACGATCGCCGCATTCGTGAAAATGTCCTCATTTCATGTAAAATATAAAGAAATGCCTTTCAAATAGTGGACACTATTCTGTGAAGGAGATATGTTCTCTTCGGCATCCGGCGCAACTCAACTCCGGGAAAGCATGGCCCCAGCAGCACGCTTCTCACATGATATAGGACAAGAACAGGGTCGCCGTCCCGAAATAGACCGTGAGCGAGAAGATATCGTTCAGCGTCGTAATGAGCGGGCCGGACGCTACCGCCGGATCGGCATTCATCCGGTACAGAATAAGCGGAATGACGGTCCCTGCCATCGTTCCGATAATGACCGTCAGGAACAAGGAACTGCCGACGACAAGTCCGAGCGGAAGGCTGGACTGCCAGAAGCCCGCGACGAGCGCGACCGCGAGGCCGCATACGGTGCCGATGATGAGCCCGACGACCAGCTCGCGTCCGATCAACCGGCTGACGGAGCCTTTGTCCAGCTTCTCCGACGCCAGGCCGCGAATGACGACCGCCAGTGATTGCGTGCCTGTATTCCCTGTCATCCCGGCGATCATCGGCATGAAGAAGGTCAAGGCGACGACCTGCTGCAGCGTCTCTTCGAAGCGGCTGATAATGCTGCCCGACACCAAGCCGAGGAACAGCAGCATAATGAGCCAGGGCAGACGCCGCCGCGCCGCCGTGAACGGATTCGTGCGGAAATCGATCGTCTTGTCCGTAGCCGAGTATTTATTGAAATCCTCATGCGCCTCTTCCCGCAGGACGTCGATGACGTCATCGACCGTCACGATCCCGATCAGCCGGTTATTTTCATCCACGACCGGCATCGAGAGGAAGTCATACTGCTCGAACAGGCGGGCGACTTCTTCCTGATCCGTGTCGGCCGTAACCGAGATGACCTTCTCATTCATCAAGGATTGAATCGTCTCCGTCTCCTGGGCCAGCACCAGCTCGCGGTATGCGAGCGTGCCGACGAGACGCTTTTCTTCATTTACAACATAAAAATAATGCACATGCTTCGTCAATTCGGCGAATGCCTTCACCTTCTCGACGGCTTCACGCACCGTATAGCGCTGATAGAACCAGACATAGCGGTTCGTCATCAGACCGCCAGCCGTCTCCGGCTCATAGGTCAAGAGCTGGCGGACCGTATCGCGCTCTTCCCGCTTCATCAGCGATAATAGGAATTCCTTCGCTTCCACGCTGACAGCTGCCATCGTATCGGCCAAGTCGTCGTTATCCATGCGGTTCAGTACTTCCGCAGCACGCTCGTGCCCGAGCATCTGAAAAGACTCCAGCTGCAGCGCCGGATCCAGCTCGCGCATGATGCCTGTAAGCTGATCGACGTCGAGCACCTCAAGCAAGCGGGAGCGCTGCGTTATCATTGCGTCCCGGTAGACGAGAGCGAGGTCATACGGGTGCCAGTACCGGAAGGCATGCCGGATCGATTCCTCGTCTCCCTCTAGAATCTGAATCGCCTCCGCCATAATATCTTCCGGCTCTCTGCCTCCGCTGACCGCTTCGTTCGGGTCATTGGTCTGTTGTCTGCTCACGCCGTCACCTCCTTCATGATGTTCTGCCGGCTTGCTTCCCCCATTGGCCATCCGCGCGCTAAGGCCCATCTCTTCATGATATGATTAACACAATCCTTCGGTACCGACACATCGCACGGCCATCGGGCAGCCGTGAACTTTACCTATTAAATCTTTCATATTATATGAAAAAAAGCAAGGATTAACCGCATTCCTTCCACTGCGGTCCATCCTTGCCGTTACTGCTCCGTATGCCAATCCACTTCCGCCTTATTCGCCCGCCGAATAGGCGGCCAAGCTGCGAATATGCGGCTCTGCCGCCTCCTCTGTGACGCGGAGCCGGATGCGGGATGTCCGCGTCGGCTCGATGCGGTCGATTTTCTTGTGGCCGATGGCGCTTCCCGCTGCAACCGGCTTCCATTCCCCGCCGACCTCCGCTTCAATCGTGTAGGCACGCACCCGTTCCCCGTAGGCAATGTCCTCCATCGACACCACATGATCGATAAGCGCTTCCTCGTCCAGCGCCAGCTCAAGCTCAGACCCCGTCCCGGAGGCGGAGCCCAGCGGCCGCCCGAACCGGCGGCGGATCGCCGCCCCGAATTCGAGCACGCGCTCCGTGTCGGGATCCGGCAGCAGGCCGCGGGGGTCCGGAGACACATTCAGCAGCAGCGTCGTCCCATGCCCGACCGAGCGGTAGTACAAATCCATTAAATGATCGAGGGTGTGCAGGCTGTGCTCATCGTTGGGATGCCAGAACCAATGCCGCTTCCGGATCGGAACATCGCATTCCGCGGGCACCCAGCCCGGCGTCTCTTCCATCCATGTATTCATGTCGCTCGTGAACATGCTGACCCGGGCGCTCTGCGCCGTGTTCCAGCACGGATACGGCGCAACTCCGTCCTCATTCCCGACCCAGCGGATCGTCGGAGCGCCCATATTGAAGATCATCGCGTCCGGCTGATGCTGCTTCACGAGGCCGATAATGCGCTTCCAATCGTATTCGCGCCCTTCGGAGCCCGCCCCGTCGAACCACACCTCGACGAGAGGCCCGTATCCGGTCAGCAGCTCGGTCAACTGCTCCGCATAGAAATCGTCATATGCAGCCGGATCGGCATAGCATGGCGCATTGCGATCCCACGGCGACACATATACGCCGAACTTCATCCCTTCTTCCCGGCAGGCGTCCGCGACCTCGCGCACGACATCGCCCTGGCCGTTCTTCCACGGGCTCGACCGGATTGAATATTCGGTCGTCTTGGTCGGCCATAGACAGAAGCCGTCATGATGCTTCGCCGTCAAAATGACATACTTGAAGCCGGCCTCCTTCGCGGTCCGGATCCATTGGCGCGCATCCAGCTCCACCGGGTTGAACAATTCCGGGGAATCCGTTCCGTCTCCCCATTCTTGATCGCAATACGTATTGATGCCGAAGTGAAAAAACATCCCTAACTCCAAGTCCTGCCACGCCATTTGCTGCGGCGTGGGCACCGCCAGCCTCAGATTCATCCTGCCGCTGCTCCTCTCTACCGATAGATTGGTTGCTCGCTGTCCTCCAGTTGAGATCAATTTCGGTTCCTCGCCACTCTCCAGGTGACGAGGAGGCCGCCGTCCGGAATCCGCACCGCAGTGCTTCGGATGGCAGCCTGCCCCTTATTTTTTCAACGCCTTGCTATAAATTTCAAGATACTTCGCTAATTGCAGCCCGTCAAACCCTTTTACATAAGCATCCCAATCCTTGTCCACATCCTTGCTGCCGGTAATGAATTGCGCCATATTCGATTCGACGTAATCATTGATCGAGGTCTGCAGCTGCGCGGCCAGGGAAGCATCCTCCGCCGCAATGAAGATATCGGACGGGAAGGCGATCTCCGGCTTCGCGAATGGCTCGTATTTCTTGGATTCAGTGCGCAGGCGCAGCCCGTAGCCGTCTTCCGAATACATATCCTCCGGCACGGCGAAGGAGTCGCGCAGCTCGTTGGTCATTTTCATGATGCCAAGCTCTTGCCATGTTCCGTTCTGCACCTGGGCCACATTCGGCTTCGGCGTCTGCTTGAAGCGCGCCGGCGTTCCATCCGCCGTCTTCTCGCCCGCCTCGGCCTTGCGGTACCCATCCCCTTCTCTGCCCATGCTGCTGAACAGGGTCGCTTCCTCCGAGTAGAGATAGTCCGCGAACCGGATCGCCGCAATCTGCTGTTCGGCCGTCGCCTTGTTCGTAATCGCGAACTGGCCGTTGCCAGCCCCGACGAAATAGCCTGCAAGCTGCACACCTTCCGGACCCTTCAGCGGCGGAACCGTGACATAGTCCTTGTGGCGCGGGGTCAGCTCATTCGGCGAATACACATAGCTGATCAGCGCGGTGGCGACCGCTCCCATCACATTGTCCGGCCGGTTGCCGACCTGCTTCACGGCATCCGCGTTTTGGGTGAAGGACGCTTTGTCAATCAACCCTTCCGCATACAGCTTATGAATGTAGCGCAGCCCTTCCCGCCATGGCTCTTGATTCGGCGAGAACTTCAATTCCCCGTTGTCCAGATACATATAGGTCGTGGCATCATTATAGATGAACGCATTCATCAAGTACGCGTCCAGACCTCCGCCCCACATTTCCTTTTTCCCGGCGGTCGTGAGCGGTATCTCATCCTGCTTGCCATTCCCGTTCGGGTCTTTCTCTTTGAATGCCTTCAAGGTTTCATAGAACTCATCCGTCGTCGTCGGCATCTTCAGCCCGAGCTGATCCAGCCACGTTTGGTTGATCCACATTTTCGAGGCATAGGTACAGTGATAGCACTCGTTCACTTTTGGTATGGCGTAAATATTGCCGTCAGGCGTCGTTATCGCGTCCTTCAAGTACGGGATGTCCGCCATCGCCTGCTTCATGTTCGGCGCATACTTCTCAATCAGATCGTTCAGCGGGATGAAGACGCCTTGTTGGCCGTACTTCATTTGATCCGCCTTGCTGAAGGAGCCTGCCAGAATCACTTCCGGATAGTCGCCGCTCGCCATCATGAGCTGCTTTTTCTCCTCCAGCGCGCCTTCCGGCACGACATCCCATTTAATCTGGATATTGGTCTTCTCCTCCAGGTACTTCGTGAACTCGTTCGTCTCCAGATTCTCGATCGCCGCCGACTGGGGAGCGAACATTTTCAGCGTCATCGGCTCCTTCACAATCGGGAATTCCCCGACCGGGCTGAATAGCTCCTCCGCCTTGACCCCATCGGCCGGATCGGTTGCCGCGGCTCCCTGCTTCGCGCCCCCTCCTCCAGAGCAAGCCGCCAGCAGCAGCGAGATGCTCAACATCATGGCGAGCAAGACAGATCCTTTTTGTCTCATCATTAGACCCTCCTTGAAAATGTCATCTCATATCGAAATGCATGAGGCATGCCGTGTTACCCTTTTAACGATCCGATTAAGACGCCCTTCACAAAATGCTTCTGCACAAATGGATAGATCATCAGCACGGGCGCGCTGGCCACCACGATCAGCGAATATTTGAGCAGCTCGGCGATGCCCTGAAGCTGCAGCATGTCATCGACATTGGCCATCATGGCCGGGTCCACTGAATTGAGAATCAAAATGTTGCGCAGCACGATTTGCAGAGGGAACATGTCAGGCGACTTCAAATAAATGAGCGCCCCGAAATACGAATTCCAATGCCCGACCGCATACATCAGCGTCATGACGGCCAGAATCGGCTTGGACAGCGGCAGCACGACGCTGGTAATGAAGCGGATATCGCTGCAGCCGTCAATCTCCGCCGCCTCCGACAGCTCCTCCGGGATGGACGACTGGAAGAAGGTGCGGGCGATAATGACCTGGAACACCGCCAAGGCGCCCGGAATGATCATCGCCCAGCGCGTATCAATCAGACCGAGCGACTTCACGACCATATAGTTCGGGATGAGGCCGCCGTCGAACAGCATCGTGAACACGAGCAGCATCATGAGCAGATGCCGTCCATAGAACGTCGTGCGCGACAGCGGGTAAGCGATGAGCACCGTCATGACGACATTGACCAACGTGCCGAAGACGGCGTAGAAGATCGAATTCGCATAGCCAATCAATATATTGGAATTCGCGAAGACGGCCTTGTAGCCGGCAAGCGTGAACTCGACGGGAAAGATCCAGACCTGTCCCGAGTTCACCGCCTGCGGCGAGCTGAACGAAGCGCTCAAAATATGAAGCAGCGGGAATAAAATAATAACTAGGATCAATGTTAAAAACACGTACACGCCAGCGAGGAACAAGCGGTCGGGCAGTGATTCCCTGATCGTCGTGTTGCTCATGAACGAGAGCCCCCTTTACCACAGACTCGACTCGGACAGCCGGCGCGCAATCGCGTTAACCGTCACGATCAAGATCAGATTGATGACTGAGTTGAAGAGCCCGATCGCCGTGGAGAAGCTGAAGTTCGCATTCAGCAGCCCCACCTTGTACACATAGGTCGAAATAATTTCTGACGACTCCAGATTGAGCGGGTTCTGCATCAGATACATTTTCTCGAAGCCGACGCTCATCATGCTGCCGACATTCAATATAAGCAAAATAACCATCACCGGGAAAATGCTCGGCAAATCGATGTTCCATATTTTCTGGAACCGCGTCGCGCCATCGACCTTGGCCGCTTCATACAGCTCCGGATTGACCCCAGCCAGCGCGGCAATATAAATAATCGCGCCGTAGCCCGTAAATTGCCATACATCGGACCAGACATAAATCGATTTGAACAGCTCCGGCCGTCCCATGAAGTCGATCCCTTCGAACCCGAAGAGCCGCAACACATTGTTCACCATGCCGACGTTCGGCGACAGAGCAACGATAACGATAGACACCATAATGACGGTCGAGATGAAATAGGGCGCATACGTCACCATTTGCACGGTTTTTTTGAACCAGCCGTTGCGAATTTCATTCAAGAGCAGGGCCAACAGGATCGGAGCCGGGAACCCGACTGCCAGCCCGTACAGGCTGACGACGATCGTATTGCGGATGTAATTCCAGAAGTAGGGGGACTCGAGGAACTGCTCAAAATATTTCAGTCCGACCCACGGGCTGTCCCAGATGCCCTGCACAACGTTATATTCTTTGAACGCGATCAGCACGCCGCCCATAGGCACATATTTGAAAATAAGCAGGTAGGCGACAGGCAGCAGAACCAACAGGTAGAACTGCCAATGCTTCTTAATTCGCTTGCCGGTGCCTGGGGCAAACGCGAAGCGCGATGTCAGG
The DNA here is from genome assembly GCF_007066085.1 of Paenibacillus thiaminolyticus. Lineage (NCBI taxonomy): Bacteria > Bacillati > Bacillota > Bacilli > Caryophanales > Paenibacillaceae > Paenibacillus > Paenibacillus thiaminolyticus. The sequence goes on from NZ_CP041405.1 coordinate 2,604,384, forward strand.
CGGCGGGATGCAGATCCGGGCGTGACGTTTGCCATGGGGCATTCCTCCTTTGTGACCAACATAATGAGATGCATAAATTGCAGGATGGTACCGTTTTCAAATCTGCGTGGCCCATGGCAGGCTCCTCATCTCCGATCGAAGCGCATGAAGCGCATTTCGAAGTACATGACGAAGTGCACGCCGAAGTCATGGCGAAATCATGGCGAAGTGCATGGCAAGTGCATGGCAAGTGCATGGCGCACAGCGAAGCGATAGCTTCCGGCTTCCGAATTTCGGCTTCCGGATTTCGACTTCCAGAACACTAGTCCGAATGCCTCCCGGGTTGAGTCTGATTATAGGCGACGGAATTCCGCCGGCACAATCAACCATTTTCCCGGCAAAGAACCATTTTCTCCCGTCGAGCTTCCCCTTGCGGCAAAGAGTCAATTAACCGTTTTCCCTTCGCTTGATAACTTTCGCACGCCGCTTCCTGGTTGGATCGCCTTGCGCGTTCAAGGACACTATGAGCTGATCGTTACCCGCCTGATCCGGAGCACACGATTTTCGGATTCTCGCACTTGTACTCCGAAAAAACTGTAAAAGTACATCTTTTCCTGCATCACTGGGGCGTGGAATAGTGAAACCTGCAAATATACAGCAATTCTCTCCGCCATCGCTCGGATCGGGACAGTTTCGGGCAAAAAACTGCACTGTTGCAGCTTTTTAGCCGCTTCTGGTTCCGCTGGCGATCAATTCCTGCACTTTTGCAGGCTCCCGCGCGTCGCTTCCTGGCGGGATTGTCCCATTCGTTCAGGGGACTCACGATCCCCGTGAACGCCAAAAGGGCGCCGTGCACGCACGTCGCCCCAATTTATTGCGCCATATCCGCCGAAGCGGCGGCGCTATAGCTGCTCCGGTATTCCCCCGGAGAGATGCCTTCCATTCGTTTGAAAACCCGGCTGAAGGAGACAGCCCCTCCATATCCGATCTGCTCCGCAATCGTCTGCACCGGCAGCTCGGTCTGCCGCAGCAGCCGCTTCGCTTCTTCCAACCGCAGCCCGATCAGGACATCGATGAATTTCTCGCCCGTTACTTCCTTGAAGTTCTTGCTCAGCAGCTTCGGCGCGATGTCGAACGTATCGCCCAGCAGATTCAGCGACATTTGCGGATTCGCGAAATGCTCCTGCACATAGGCCTGCACACGGCCGATAAGCTGAACGTTGCGCTCCTGATCGGCGCAGGCCAGGCGCTCTGCCGCCCGCTCCAGCCTGTCCCGCAGCGTCCGCTCCAGTTCCTCCAGCGTCAAGCACGAATCCAGGCGCTCCAACCAGTCAGCTTCCGGCGTTTCTTCCCCCGTGCTCTTCAAGCGGCGCGCCACATCCGGCACCCATTGGCGGCAGGCATGACGAACCTCCTCCCGGGTCAGACACCCGGCGCGGAGCCGTTCCACCCATTCCGACAGGCGGGCCTCGCGTTCCGCGGCCGTTCCCGTCAGGCTGTGGGCGAGCAAGCGTGCCAACGGCTGCAAATCCGGCGGGTCCCGGCGCAGCTCCTCCTCGATCAAGACCTGATTCGAGCCGCAGGTCAGCTTCCGGTTCAAGGCGCGCAGCGCTTGGTCCAGCGCATGCGGGATCACCCGGATCGACGGCGCCGTACCGCCCATGCCTACTGTTGCCGTCCATTTCAGATAGCCGTTAATCCACACCAGCATATCCAGTACAATCGCCGCCAGCCGGCGTTCGGCTTCGGCCAGCGGAACCGGCTCCCCATCGCACTCCTCCGGGGGCTGCCACAGCATCACCAACCGCTCTCCGGTCAGCCAGTCCGTCCACAAGGACCAGCCATGCTGAGCCGCGGTCTCCTGGCATGCGGACTTGGCCGCATATTGCAGCAGGAACCGGTCCCGCTTCGAATACGCCTCGACGAAGGCGGCGTAATTGTCGATCTCCAGTACGGCGACGAGACATGGCCGTTCGGACGAGAGCGGCACATCAATATGCTGCGCCGTTCCGAGCGGATGATCCTCATATGTTCCATCCAGCCACTGACGGAACGTGTAATTGCGCAGGAATAGCGCATCCTTCTTCCCCTGCTCGACAGACTGGTCCCGCTCCGCGAACATGCGATCCAGCGCCGATTCGATGACGGCGAATTCATCCCAGCGGACCGTGTCCGACCGCTTCGAAGCCGGGGTCGCGGCAATCTCGTTCACGCGGTTCACCAGCTTCGCGATCGGCTGATAATGCCGGTGAGTCACATAGACGATCCAGGCCACCGCAGCGAGCAGAAGCGCCATTCCCCCGATAATCCACACATTGAACCACCGATCGGCGGACAGCACCCCCTTGTCTTGGCGGAACCCGCTCTCATATACCCAACCGGTATAGGGAGACATGTAATTCGAGACGACCTTGAAGCTTTTGCCTGAAGGGTTAGCGGTATCATCAAACAGCAGATCAACAGCATCCCCATCCATGATGCGGATGCTGTTCAATTCGGCTCCGTACCAGTCCTTCACCATCGAGATGACCGAGGCGGCAGCGACATTTACAACGACCATCCCGCCGCTTCCGCCCGAATTCGGCACGCTGCGCACAAGCGAGATGACGCGCTTCGGTTCCTGGAAGTCGAATTCCTTGAATGGCCGGGCTCCAGTCCAGGGATAATCGGTGCTCTTCAGATTCCGGTGCTTCGCGATGAATTCCCGGTCAAGATACTGCTCCAGGCTCCATTCCTTGCTGCTGCTGAACACTTTGCCGTCCTGGAAGCGAACGAGGTAAATCGAGTCGATAAGCGGGTAGCTGGCGCTCATTCGCCGCATCAGCTTCATGATTCGCATATGGAGCGGAACGTCATCATTCGTCGTTTGTTGAAAAAACTGGGCAAGTTCCAGAGAGTTCACCACTTCGGAGACCAGCGTCTGATCGATGGCTTTCAGCGAGGCATCGGCCGCGCGCAGCGTCTGCAGCAGAAGCGAGGCATTGGTGCGCATGGCGTCATTCCGGCTCTGTTCGCTCAGCGTCTGGAAAAAGACGAAGAACAAGAAGCTGACGACGATGATGAACACGGGCATATACGAGAACAGCAGACGGTAGAACCATCGCTTGGCATTCATCATATGGCCTCCCTTACTTGAACTCCCTTAAAGTAAACGCTTACATTCAGATAACAAAAAAATCCCTTGCGGGACTTATTGTTGAAATCATAAGTGGCGGAGAGAGAGGGATTCGAACCCTCGCGGCTGTTACACCCTAACGCTTTAGCAAAGCGCCCCCTTCGGCCTCTTGGGTACCTCTCCGTATAAAAATGGCTCCCCGAACAGGACTCGAACCTGTGACAACTCGGTTAACAGCCGAGTGCTCTACCAACTGAGCTATCGGGGAATGACAAGTATTAATGTATCACAGGATAGAACAGATGTCAAGCAGGGGGAGATGAATTTCGTTGTCTCTGTCATCTCCCTCCCAGCACCTACTCTGCCGCCCCGCTCTCCTTCCCGAAATGCTTGGACAGCTCCACGATAAGCGCGCCCATCCGCTCCTCCTCGGGGATCATGATCCGCTGTACCCCTGCCTCAGCGATGGCAGCTGCCGTTACTTTGCCGACTGCGGCCATCCATGTCCGGTTGGCGAACACCTCCAGGAGCCGCTCGGTCAATCCGTTCCGCTTCGCGTAGTCGAACAGGAAGCGTGCCTGCGGAGCGCTTGTCATCGCGACGGCATCCACTTCCCCGGCGAGCAGCTCGCCCGCAAGCTGACGCAGCACATCCTCCGGCGGCGGCGTATGGCGGTAAGGCATCAGCTCCATTGTATCGGCTCCGGCTTGCTTGAAGTACTGCACAAGCGCCGGCGCCGGATCGCCGTGCAGCTGGAGCGAGACGAGCCGCCCGGCCAGGCCGGTCCCGCTGGCGTCAAGCGAGCGCAGCAGGCCGGCTGTCGAGCCGTCATCATCCCGGACGGCAGGGGCGATGCCGATTCGCTTCAGCGCATTTACCGTCTTGTATCCGCGGGCCGCGTGCTTCATCTCCGTCATCTTGCGGAGGAACGCCTCCTCCTTGCCTGCTTCGCGGGCCGCTTCCACCAGCCTGTCCAAGCCCATGCCCGTCGTCCAGACGGCCAGCGACACCGGAGCCTCCAGCAGCCTGTCGACTTCCGCCTCCAGCCGCTCGAAGCCCTCGAGCATCGTTCCTTGCATTGGTCTCACCCAAGGCGTCCCGCCCTGCTTGCGCACGAGCGCGGACATTTCTTCCGCCTTGCGAGGCCCCGTGATGACAATCGTCTTCCCTTCCAGCTTAGCCATTATCCTTCCTCCCCGTCTCTGTGCGGACCGGAACGAGCCGAAGCTTGCCGCGGCAGCGCCCGCACACATATTTCGTCACATCCACTCTCCGCTTGCGGAGATAGGTGTGGCGGCACTCGATGCACTCCAGGCGGTAGCGGTAAGGCAGCCTGCGCTTCCCCTCCGCGCCGGGCAAGGAACGGCAGTAGCGCGAGCCTCCCACGGCCTGGAGCAGCTCCTTGAATTCACGGTCGCGGTGCCGGTAGCCTCTTCCTTCCAGATGAAGATGGTAATGACACAGCTCATGCTTGATGATCCGTTCGACTTCCACCTCGCCGAAGGCCTCCAGCTGCTTCGGATTGATCTCGATATGATGCGAAGCCAGCAGATAGCGGCCTCCTGTCGACTTCAGCCGTCCGTTATAGCGCGCTTGATGCCGGAACGGCTTGCCGAAGTCCCGCAAAGACACCGTCTCCACCCATTGCTGCAGCGACTGATTCGTATAGGTCATCTGTATCACCCTGCTTCCCTACTTGAATTTGTACTGGAAGTCCAGTACACTGTCAAGAGTAGAATTGCGGATGAAGAGAGGGATTGCCGGATGGCGAAGATGCGCTATATTCTGTTTCAACTGGGAAGCGACTGGGAATTCGTCGAGATGCCTGCCGAATACGCCTACCAACTGAGTGCGCTGAATCTGCGCTTGCATAAGGAAATCAGTAAGCTGACAGCGGAACGGGTGCCGAAGCTGCCCGTGGCGATCGCGGAATGCGAGCAGCTGGATCTGCTGCAGGAAGAGGCGCGCGCGGTCAATGGACTGGAATACATGAACCGGCTGGAACAGTCCTTCGCCGGGATTCAAGAGGATCATTATCCCCTCATCGCGCTGCTGACGGAGATACGGGCCCTGCAGGCCCAGATGGAGCAATGGTACGAAGAGGAGGCCGAAGCTGCCGGCATCCAGTAAGCGGAATGTCAGCCTAACAAGCCGTAAGCAATGAACCGAATAAGCAACGACCGATCCTAACCGGAACGAAGCCCGCCGCTTCGTTCCGGTTTTTTGCGTCGGACCTGCACCAAATGCGGCGGCGGCCCATAAGATAGCGTTACAACAAGGAATCTGCGTCCCCGGGCTGAAGGAGGGATACTCATGCCGCAATGGTTATGCAACCAGCTGATGCGGGCCTTTCACAAGAAAGACCGCCGCCAGATCAAGCTGTTGAACGAGTGCTGGTTTTTTTATCGTTCGAAGCAGCGCGTTCATCCGTAAATGCAAGCGCTATTTCCACAAATCCAAGGCGCCTGAGGACATGTCCGGACGGCGGCCGTAGCCCCGATCGAATGAAGCCCCCGCGGCGCCCGTCTAAGCGACGGATGCCAGCGGGGGCTTATTAGCGTTCGCGTGCAGGCGAACGCGGTATCCCTATTGCATGTTATCGACGCTGGATCGCTTCATCGTCAAGCCAACGCGGCCTTTTTTCACATCGACGGACAGTACCCATACCGTGACATTGTCCCCGACGGAGACGACATCGAGCGGATGCTTCACATACCGATCGCTCAACTGCGAGATATGCACGAGGCCGTCGTTTTTGATGCCGATATCGACGAAGGCGCCGAAGTCAATCACGTTGCGGACTGTTCCCTTCAGCTCCATGCCCGGCTTCAAATCTTCAATCTGAAGCACGTCCGTGCGGAATACGACCGGAGGCAGTTCCTCCCGCGGGTCACGGCCCGGACGGAGCAAGCTGCCGATAATATCCTTCAAGGTCGGGACGCCCACTTCCAGCCGTTCCGCATAGCCGTTCACGTCCACCTTCCGCAGACTCTCAGCCAGATCTGGCGTGCCGATCTTGTCGGGACGGACCCCAAGCTCCGCGAACAGCCGGTCGACTACCGGATACGATTCCGGGTGAATCGGCGTATTGTCCAGCGGATGCGCGCCATCCGGTATGCGAAGGAATCCGACGCATTGCTGGAACGCCTTCGGTCCGAGGCGGGCGACCTTGGACAGCTGCTTGCGCTCGGTGAATTTGCCGTTCTCCTCGCGGTGCTTGACAATATTTTTGGCCAGCGTCGCATTGATGCCCGATACATAGGACAATAGCGACGGGGAAGCCGTATTGACGTCGACCCCAACGTGGTTGACCGCAGACTCCACGACGGCACCCAGACTCTCCTCCAGACGCTTCTGTGCGACATCGTGCTGGTACTGTCCGACGCCGATCGCTTTCGGGTCGATTTTCACCAGCTCGGCGAGCGGATCCTGGAGCCTGCGGGCAATCGAGACGGCACTCCGCTCCGCTACATCGAGGCTCGGGAACTCCTCGGCCGCCAGCTTCGAAGCCGAATAGACGCTCGCCCCTGCCTCGCTGACAATCGCGTAATGAAGCTTCAAGTCCGGACGGGATTGAATCCAGTCGGCCACGAACTGCTCGGTCTCGCGCGAAGCCGTGCCGTTGCCGATGACGACCAGTCCGACGCGATAGGAATCCGCGAGCCGGTTGAATGTCTTAACGGCTTCCGCCGTCTTATGATGCGGGGCGGTCGGATACGTGACGGCCACCTCCAGGAGCTTGCCCGTGTCGTCGACCACCGCCAGCTTGCAGCCGGTCCGGAAAGCCGGGTCGACGCCAAGCACGGTTTGTCCCCGTACCGGCGGCTGCAGCAGCAGGCTGCGCAGATTTTGCGCGAAAACTTGAATAGCCTGTTCCTCCGCCTTCTCCGTCAGTTCCCCACGCACTTCCCGCTCAATCGAAGGCGCGATCAGGCGCTTATAAGCATCCTCGATTGTGGCTTGCAGCAGATCGTTCACGACCGAAACGCCCCGGATCGTGCGCTTGCTCATATACGCTACGATCTTGTCCACGGGAACATCGAGCGCCACCTTCAGGATGTCCTCTCTCTCCCCCCGGTTAATCGCCAGAATCCGGTGGGACGGCAGCCGCTTGACCGGCTCCGAATATTCATAGTACATCTCATAGACCGATTCCTGCTCTTTATCCTTCGCTTCGGTGCGAATGACACCCTGATCCATCGTATACCGGCGTACCCAAGCGCGTATATCCGGATCGTCACCCAGCATCTCCGCGATAATGTCCTGGGCGCCCTGCAGCGCATCCTCCGCAGCCTTAACGCCCTTCTCTTCATTTACATACGCGGACGCCTCTTGCAGCGGATCGCCCTGCCTCGGCATGGAGAGAATCCACTGGGCCAGCGGCTCGAGCCCGCGTTCCTTCGCCACGCTGGCGCGCGTCTTGCGCTTCTGCCGGTAAGGGCGGTATAAATCTTCCACTTCCTGCAGCTTCGCGGCATGGACAATCGACTCCAGCAGCGGCTCTGTCAGCTTGCCCTGTTCGTTGATGAGCCGGAGCACCTCGCGCTTCCGTTCCTCCAGACCCCGCAAATAACCGAGCCGCTCCTCGAGCGTCCGGAGCTGCGTCTCATCCAGCTCGCCGGTCATCTCCTTGCGGTACCGGGCGATGAACGGGATCGTGTTCCCTTCGTCCAACAGCTCGATCGTTCGTTGGACTTGTCCGCGTCCAAGAGACAATTCCGAGGTAAGCTGATGAAGGAGACGCTCCGGTTCGCTTGTCTTCATCTGGTCAATTGCCGCGTCTAATGCTTGAACTTCCTTCGTTTCGTCACGTACGGTCATGTATGACTTCCTTTCCATACCTGTTTCTGCAACCCTTTACAACCTACTCATTATTGTCGCAAAAACAAGCCGCAAAATCCACACTCTTCTTCATTGCGCCCTTCATGCCTATATGCAGAAAGACGACCGGATGCGTTGGGGAACTCTGCGCTGGACGTGCTTCGACATTTCCTGTCTCCGTTCCTTGCATCCCACGGCGGCTCACGTCGAATTCGGAGAGAATATGAAGCCTTCCCGGCTGGGTCAGGGCTTTTCGGACTAAGTGCTGTGACGTTAGGAGCATTTTAGCCGAATCATGTTCCGTCTGATTGTCAAGATTGTTGCGCTTATGTACAATTTAGAACACAACTAGAGCACTATAATGGCAGCATGCATCATATGCCATATGAAAGGAGGCCCGTAATGTCTCGCGGGCAACGGTATGTTGTCCCGCCGCGCCGCTATCGCGCACGAGAATATAAACGCAACATCGCCCCTATGAAGAACCGGCTATGCAAAAACAAGGTTTATTATGGCTGTGAACCTATCGGCAATCCTTTTCACCAAACTTATTTAGAGATAAGGAGTGTTCGAATGTTGAATAAAAAGCTATCCGGTATCCGCGCGATCTGGTCAATGACTCTCGCTTTATCCCTGCTGCAGCCTGCCCTCCAAATCCATGCCGAGCCTGCCTCATCTGGGCAGCAGTTCTCTTCTTCCGTAAATGCAACTGCACCATCCTACTCCCAGCATGATCTCGACGTGCTCAGCCGTGATCTGGACGGCATTCCTCTGGACGGCAATTCCTATAACGGCGGCGTGGCCGCATTCGGGGAGCATGCCTTCGCCGTTGCTGCCGATCCGCGCTCAACCTCGATTATGGCCGCGGCCCGCTACGGCCAAGGCCGCATCGCCGCAATTGGCGGAGAGGCATACTTCAAGCTTACCGAGCCCGATTCGAGCGGAAATGCGATCATCGCCCGCAACATATTGAACTGGATTACGGAAGATTTACCGCTCAGCTATGAACAAGCCCGCGCGGGACAAGGCCGTATTGCCGTCATTACGAAGACTTCGGATTTCGCCGCCCGTCCGGATCTGCCTATCGATATTACCCATGTCGACCGATGGACGGCCACAGATGAGAACGGCAAGACTCTGCTTAATCCCGATGCATTTCCGGTTGCCTTTATCGACTATACCTATGTGGAGGAAGAGGAAGTGCAGCCGCTGCTGGACTACATACAGGAAGGCGGCCGCCTCGTCTTCGCCGCCAAGGGCTGGGTATTCGAGCAGTATCCATCCGTCTCGAAGGGCACCGTTCAAGCCCCTGCATCCCTCGCATCCGATTATCCGCTGCAGCGCCTCCTGAATACGGCGGGCTTGTCGCTCATGAACAACCAGGCCACGACATGGGATGGTTCGGCGCCGTTCCTGAATCTGTCCCAGGCCGCTCACTATGACGCGAACCATATTATGGCCGAAGCCAAAGCGATTGAAGCCGGAACGAAAACAATCGGCGAAGCCGCCATCGGGTTCCCCGATTCCGACGGCAAGGCCAAAATGAATATCATCACCCTGACATTGGGCTCGACGCTCGGCTCCCTGTCTCCGGCAAGCCCGGTATATGCCCAGGTCCAGGAGGATGCGGCCAAACTGGGCGGCATGACGCTGCCTGTCGAGCCTCCCGCCAAGCCATACAGTGCATCTCTGCTGCCTGCCCTGATGGAACGGCTTCTTCGCGATCCGTCCGGCGCCAAATCGCCTTTCGCGGATGCGTTCCCAGGGAAAGCCGAAGCCGGCGCTCCGGAAGTAGCCAACAAGCGCATTTGGGTTGATTTAGACTATTCCACCTACTCCTACCTGCGCCAATTCTACGTGCCTCAGAACTGGATCAGCACCGGCGTGTACGCAGAAGCGGGCAAGCCGATTACGATCGATGTCCCGGAAGGGACCACGAATCTGGATGTCCAGATTGGGGCTCATACCGACAACCTGAGCAGCTTGTCGCTGGACAACTGGAAGCGCGCCCCGGTTATTACGAAGCGGGAAACATTGTCTCCGGGAAGAAATACGATTACAAGCCCTTATGGAGGCCTCATCTATTTGATTCCGACACAGCCGAATCCAGGAACTGCCGTCACGGTCAATCTGAACGGCGGCGTTCAAGCCCCCTATTACATTAAAGGCACGACAAAGCTGAAGGATTGGCAGGATACGATTCGCCATTACGGGTCGCCTTGGGCCGAGCTTCAAACCGATCGAGTCATTTTGACCCTTCCTTCGGAGTACGTCCGCAATCTCGATCATCCGGATGAAGTGCTGAAGCTGTGGGACGACATGCTGACCGAATATGACAAGCTCGTCGGCACGGCGCCGAACCGAAGCTTGCCTCATCGAAGCATCTCCCTGCCTTACCGCTATGTGGGAGACATCCAGATCAGCGCCGGCTTCATGCATGCCGGATACCCGATCATGTTCTTCAACGATCCGTCCGCCATCGATGCGGTTACCGTGGATGGCATCAAAACACTGGACGGATGGGGTTGGTGGCATGAGACGGGCCATGAATATCAGCAAAATGCCTGGACCTGGGGCAAGGTGACGGAAGTAACCGTTAACATTTTCTCCCTGTACATTCAGGATCACTTCGGCAATCCGTCACGCCTGCTGCAGAAGCGCTCCGACGGCACGACCATCTATGACACGGCCTTCAAATACATCGAGACGACAAATGCGGACAAAAACTTCAATGATGACAATCAGGCAGATGTCTGGACGCGTCTTGTCATGTTCCGCCAGCTTCAGCTCGCTTACGGCTGGGATCTGTACACAAAGCTGAACCATGACGTTCGCGAGATGCCTGCCGATCTGCTGCCGAAGACCGATCAAGAACGCATCGATTTGTTCGTGACGAAGGCGTCGCAACTGAGCGGAAATAACTTGCTGGAGTTTTTCGACAAATGGGGCCTAAAATATTCCGCTTCCGCCAAGAGCAAGGTCGAGGCAATGAAATTGCCCAGGCCAAAAAAAACGATCTGGACATTGAAGGACAAGGAAAAATGATTAGCAGCATAAACAGGCAGATATCCGCATACGCACAAAAGCGACAAGGGGATGGCGCGTTGCCGCCGTCCCTTCTCTTATGTTCAGGTACTCGCTTGGGGATACCTTCCAGGTTCCTTCAGCCCAATATCCCTACCGCTCAGAATGGAAGTCCTTGAGGGCTTGTTCGTATTTGGGTTGTTCGTTTGTTCGTATTCGGGTCTCACCTCGTTTCGAATCCTTGTGATTATTCTCCCTGTCGAACAGGTAAAATATCCTCCAACGTCCCTTATGAGGAATCTCCCTTCCGCTCAGGATCCCTTATTTTCTGAGGTGTTGGGATAGTGGATATATAGTGAAAGTGAAAGAAATGGCTGGTATGAATGTCCTGACTGCTCTGAGTCACGGGGATGTCGAGCGTAAGAGACACAAATTGCTTCGTATAGCCGGCCTTGGCTGTTCTGACTCATGGGGATATTGAACATAAGAGGCACAGATGACTCGTATAGCCGGCCTTGGCTGCTCTGAGCCTCGGGGATATTGAACATAAGAGGCATATATATGCCGCCAGCCCCTCAAGCAGGCAACAAAAAAAGGCAGGGGCCAGCCCCCGCCCAATGATACAGGTCTTTCAAACGCGGTAACAAAAAAACGAGGCAGGCCTCGTTCAGTCGGTCGTATCGGTTTTAAAAATCAATCAATCCGAGGCTGATAAGCAGCCCGTCATCGACCTTGCGCATCGTCTCTTCATCTAAGTGCGTTATTTTGTCAGTGAGCCGTTGTTTGTCGATGGTGCGGATCTGTTCCAGCAAAATGACGGAGTCGCGGTCGAAGCCATGCGTCTTCGCATCAATTTCAACATGGGTCGGCAATTTGGCCTTCTGAATCTGCGCCGTAATTGCCGCCACGATGACGGTTGGGCTGAACCGGTTCCCGATATCATTCTGAATGACGAGAACGGGACGCACCCCTCCCTGCTCTGAACCTACGACGGGCGATAAATCCGCAAAAAAAACGTCGCCGCGCTTTACAATCAATGTCTACACCCCGCTAACCAGGCGGTCGAGCGTGCCATCCGCTTCGACTTCTGCGTAAAAAGCCTCGGATGCCATCGTCAAGTTAATTTTGGCCATTTCCATATAGCCGCGCTGCATCGATTCACGGATGTGACGCTTCTTGCGCTCTTGCAAATACAACTTCATCGCTTGGCGAATGAACTCGCTTCGATTCGATTTTTCCATAGCAACGATACCGTCCACTTCTTGCAATAGTTGGTCGGGCAAGCTGATCATAATTCGTTTGGTGTTCTGAATATTAGCCACCTGTCCTCGCACCCCCAAAGCCTTTGCTGCCTAGTACCCATTATGTCGATTCTGTAGAAAAATTATACAACAGCATATATATGCTACATCCATATCGAGTATGTTGCAGACCTTCTGCCTACAGACAATCCCTGATACTTATTCTCTCTTCAACGTGAAAATCCTGCCGAAAATGTAAAAATGATTTCGGTAAAAGGTGCCATTCCCCTAAATTGCCACAATTTATGGCAGATTTGGCGTATGCCTCCTCTTACAGCAACGGGTTAATGACTTTGACGGGCTTACCGCTCTCGATATAGAGGCGCGGCATACGATGGGCAACCATGCAGACGACTTCATAATGAATCGTCCCGAGATGCTCGGCGATCTCCTCCGCTGTAATGCGCTCTTCTCCCTGCTCGCCAAGGAGAACCACTTCTTCTCCCGGTCCCGGCAAGGGCCCATCATGACCGAGCGGCTCCAGCGAGACCATGCATTGATCCATACAGATGCGCCCCAGCACCGGGACGCGCTGACCGCGGATCAGCATATGCGCTTTCCCGCTTAGCATGCGGGAATACCCATCCGCATATCCGACAGGAATGGTCGCAATGCATTCCTCCGCGCTCGTATAGTAGTGCATGCCGTAGCTGATCGCCTCACCAGCGGTAACCGTCTTCGCATGGACGATGGCCGTCTTGAGGCTAAGCACTGGCCGCAATTGAATTCGCTGCCGGTTCACATCGGCTGACGGGTACAACCCGTAGGCGCTAATGCCCACCCTTACCATATCATATGCGGATTCAGGCAATTCCATTGCCGCCGCACTGTTGCTCGCATGTATCAACGGAACGGACAGTTCCTGTCTTGTCAGCTCATCGATGACGGCCTGGAACCGCTCCTGCTGCAGACGGCTGTATGCTTGATCCTTCTCATCTGCACCTGCGAAATGGGTAAACATCCCTTCGACCAGGACACCCGCTATCGACTGCAAGCGGCGCACGCAACCGGCCGTATCCTCCGGCGTGCGAAGACCCAGTCGTCCCATGCCGGTATCCGTCTTGACATGCACCTTGAGCAGGCGCCCTCCGCACCGGGCCGACAGTCCAGGTGCCTCTTCCTCCAGCTTGCGGATACACTCCTCGGTAAATACCGTCAAGGAGATATCATGCTCAAAGGCGGCTTCAATCCCGGCAGGCGGCGTATAGCCCAGTACCAATATCGGCACCTGTACGCCGGCCCGGCGCAATTGCACGGCTTCATCCAGGAACGCCACGTTCACATAATCCGCTCCGAACCGTTCCGCGGCGCGCGCGATCTCCACGGCGCCATGTCCGTAAGCGTTCGCCTTCACACAGACGCTCAGCTTCGTAGCAGACGGAAGCGCGGCACGAAAAGCTTCCATATTGTGATGCAGCGCATCCAGCGAAATCTCCGCTCGCGTCGGACGGTAATACGCCTCCATGGTCAGTCACCTTCTTCATGTCTGTTCATCCCGTTCCATGTAACAAACCTATGTTAATGCCCATGGCGGAGACTGTCAACCAAAGAGAGATGGAAATAACCAACCATTACATAGGAAAATTCCGCTGCTCGCGGTCGGTCGTTGGACGGAGATGCGCTGATTCGCGCTGCGCACCGATCACGAGAAGGTCCGCATCCGTGGAGTGCCACGGAATACGGACCGGAGAACTGTGCTGCAGCCGTTATTTCCCAGGCTGATCCACGAGCGATTGTGCAATTTTCACCATTTCTTGTTCCGGCAGGTCGCCGCTGAGCATCCGATACTTGACTCCCTCATAGGTCCAAGTCAGCGTCTTCTGTTCCTCGCCGGTCATTTGTCCATAGGTGAAGCCCAGATCCACCGCCTTCGACCCGCCGACCTGAAGCCCGACTTCCATATCCTTCGGCCGGGATTCGATCAGCGTGAACGAATATGTGCCCGTATAGCGCATCATGACCGGATGATCTCCATTGTTCGGAAGCTCCTTCTCATCGAGCTTCGCCACGCCTTCCGGCAGATAGGACGGTTCAATCAAGCCGAACGGCCCCATATCCTCTTCCACGTTCGCGCTGTCATGCTGCTGCTCTGCCGCATCCGTGCCTTCAGCTCCGTCCGTAGGGGCGAGCGTCTCCTGCGATGGCAGCTGTCCGTTCTCATCCAACTCGCCGTTCGGGATCATCGCATGATTCATGCCTGTCATATTGCGCTGCATGTCGAAGGAATCTTTATCGAATTTTTTGCCGAATTCGAATTGATTGAACTTCATCTCGACGACAACCTGCGCCTCCGAATCGGTGACCTGCACCTGCTTCGGCGTGTAATCGCTCTTGTGCAGCCAGATCTTCTGGCGGACGAGCGAGTCGGTCTGATAATCGGCTGCCACATCGAATACATAGCTGTCGCCATCCTCGGTGAACTGGCGGCCCTCATCCGAGAGAATGCTGCGGACCAAGGTCTGATAGAGATATACCTGTCCTTGATTCTCCGGCCATTCGCTCTGGAAGCGGAATATCTTCTTGAGGCTCGGCGTCAGCACGAACACGCCCTCTTCATTGCGAAGCACGATCTGCTTGATGTCCTTCTTCTCGTTCGTCAGCTCAATCCGATAATAGGTCGGATCCTGATACCACACCTCCACGCGATACTGCAGCGGCTGAGTACCGGAATGCAGCGTCATCGTGCCGATGCCGGCATAGCTTTCCAATTTGCTCATTACTTGATCCAGGTCATGGACCACATCGGTTGCGTCCTTCTTCCCGCAGCCGGCGACCAGGATCGCCACACTCATCACGATGGCCAACATCCACGTGATTCGACGCATGTAATCATCCCCTCTGACATGAGTATTCTTCGATTCGGTGTACTCCGCATCACTGATAACATGTCTATGAGGGACCTTGGCCGATTATGCGGACTAGTTTGACGAGCCTTCGCCGGTCTCGAACCGGCTATCGACTGATGGATCGGCTTCCAGCACGGCGGCTGCCACGGACCTTGAGCGAGTGAAAAAGCGAAAGCCTTCCGATCATGATGCAGCGGTCGGAAGGCTTCTATCAGGCTGCAGCAGCCTTATGTTGATTTGGCCCGTAATTTGGCCAAGACAACGGCGGCTTCCGCTCGGGAGGTGAACCCCTTCGGCCGGAATTGGCGTTGAGCGTTCCCGATCATAATCTGTTGTCCGGTTACCCAGTGGACTGCATCTGCTGCCCATACTGAGATATCGGCAGCGTCTTCATAAGCCAGTGCCGACTCTTCAGATGAAGGCACTCTATCTCCCGCATACACCCGGGCAATGACGGCAGCCATCTGTTCACGCGTTATTCGATCGTCTGGGCCGAAGGTGTTCGCATTGTACCCTTTAATCAAGCCGTACTCTTGAGCAATCGAGATCGCTTCGCTCGCCCAATGGCTCGCGGAATCCGTAAAAATGGGTTCTCGATGCATTTCCAGCTTCAGCGCATGGACAAGCAGGGTTACAAATTCCGCTCTCGTTAACGAACGGCTCGGCCTGAACGTACCGTCGGGATACCCCGCAATGATACCAGCGGCCGCAAGCTTAAGAATCGCTTCGCTTGCCCAGTGGCCTTCCACGTCCGTGAAGCGAGGAATGCTCCTTGTGCTGTCGCAGGCCCCCTCTGGCGCACACTGCTTGTTGTCTTCGGGTACATCAGGTTGCTTAGGCTCTTCCTTGTCCTTATGGTCATTATGTTGAGGCACCTGTGCAGGAACCTTGTGATCATCCTGTGGCGATGTACTCCCGCCTCCAAGACTGCCTCCATTATCGTTGTCATCGACAACCGGACGAACAGTCACCTTCACGGTGCGGATGACTTCGTCAGCCGCATTTCCCGCCTTATCGGTCACATTGTACCGCAAAACATATTCGCCCGGGATCTGGGTATTCACCTGTCCGGATACGATGATGGAAGCAGAGATATCCCCGTCGGTATTATCTAGCGCGGATGCGCCAGGATCCTGGAAACCCGTGCCTTGGACAACATGGATGACCGGTTCGCCAATGAGGATAATGACCGGCTTCTCCCGATCGATATTTGTAATCTCAAGCTGCTTTACCGTCTCGTTCCCCGCCGTATCTGTGGCATAAAAGCTAATCCAGCCGTTATCCCGAACTTCTATCGGCTGCGACCAAGGCTCGCCTTCGCTGTGGAAGAAGGCCGCATCGTGAAGTCCAAGCGCCATCTTGCGATCCGCGATATCAATCGGAGCGTACACGGAAGCCGTTACCGTGACCGGACCTTGGGTAGGCTCCGTCGGGAATAGAGTCAATGAAATCACGGGCTCCAGCCTATGAATATTGGTCACTTCAATCGTTACGATGGCGGAATTGCCGGCCTCATCCTGGGCATATACCGTATAGACATCGTTGACTTCGACCTCGAACGAATCCGAGCCCGTAAAGCTAGTTCCGCCGGATTCGAAATAGCTTTCGGGCTGCTTGCCCGCCGCCCATTTCTGTCTGGCGATAGAACTGGTCCTGTCGCTAATCCGGGCCTCGATCATCACGTTGCCGTTCGTTTTCCCTTCCGGATGCACGGATAATTGGATGACAGGCTTGTCTACATCGATCTGCTTCACTTCAATATACTCGACAGCCGCGTTACCCGCTTCATCTTGGGCGAAGATCGTATAGTCCCCGTTCGCGCAGACAGTGAACCGGGAATCAGCAATCACGGATCCCCCCGTCTCAAAAAAACTCGCTGTCCGGATGCCCTCGCCCCATTTCAGCACTTTGATCTCGCCCGCCTCATGGGTGGCCAGCACGTTCACCGTAATCGGTTGATTGGTCCACCCCGAGGGTTCGAACGTGCTCTGAATGTGCGGAGGTGTAGTGTTCACATTCGTAATCGCGATCTGGGCGATCGCCTCATTGCCTGCTTCATCCTGTACATAGACGGTGTAGTCGCCGTTATCGTTCACGATGAAGCTGTTCCCCTCCAGAAGCTCCCCAGCGTCTTGAAAATAGCCGCTTGGCTGCTTCCCGCGCGCCCATTTCTGGAGCTTGACCGCGATTCCTTGGCCGGTCCCAATCACGACCGAGATCGTCACAGGCTGGTTCGTCCACGTATCCGGGGAACGCGTCAGCGTCAACTGCGGAGCCTGCTTGTTAATATTCGAGATCATAATCGTTGCGACAGCTTCATTGCCAGCCCGATCGGCTGCATAGACGGTATAGGCGCCATTCTTCTGGACGGCAAAGGAGCCGTTGACAATCATTGTCCCATTGCTATCGAAGTAATCGGCTGTCCGGGTTCCCGCGGCCCATTTCTGCACCTCTACTCCGCTTCCGCCTTCATCCGTAACCTGGGCCGTTACCTGGACATTATCGCGTGTCCAGGCTGTCGGCGCTTGCTTCAGGACAATAGCCGGCGGGGTGTTATCGAACCGGACCGAGCTGCCGTCGGTCGTCTCCGTTCGCGACTTTACGATAGCGCTGTCCTCTTCTTCGTAGTCAATGCGAACAGCAATCTCTCCTTCGGCATCGGCAGAGGTTAGCCGGTAGCGCGCTGTCCATTTTCCGCTCTCTTCCTTCGCTTCAATCGGATGTCCTGCAATGGTGACGGTCGCTTTTTTTAAAGGAAAGATGGCAGTAAAAGAAAGCGTCACTTCATGGCCGGCCTTCGCGATGCTCGTGTTGGCAGCATGATTCGATGCGATGGCGACCGTTCTGATCGAATCGATGTCCAGCGTATAGGTCCCGTAAGAGCGATCGTAGTCCAGTGTTTTGTGCTCTCCTGACCACACGGTATCATACTCGCTTAAGGTCCCCCATAAAGCATTGGCCGGAACCTCCGGTCCGATCAAAACATGGATTCCATCCACGCTGTACCTGTATTGTTGATTGGTAATGCCATGGCCTTCGCCAAAGGCTCCATCGAAGTTGCTAATCGTCAGCCACTTCAGATCGGCCGGTGCATCATTCCAATTCTGCATCTTAATGAATTGTTTTTCCGCGGTGATACCGTCACGGCTGTAATAAAGCTCCACCCCTTCTTGAAATGCGCTGAGTGGAATAAAGCTGACCCAACGCGCATGGAGCGTACCCTTGTCCACGTCAATAAAAGATACCTTGCTTCCATCGCTAATAAAAGTGCATCACGCCGGAAAAGCCGCTTGGCTTGTATACAATCTGTTTGATATATTCCGCCTGGACCTGCTTCGCCGACACTTGGTCCGGCAGAAGCATAAGCGCACATATAGAGACGAATAGTATGGATAGAGCCAGCCGCAACCTTGTCTTTTGGTCTCTGTTTTTCATGTATTTCATCCTCCTTTCCCCACTTTTTGTCGTAATCCATACCAAATTGTAGAGCATCCCTTATGAATCCGATATTCCCCGTTTGAGGGATTTTTGGCGCATCCGAGCACACGG
The DNA here is from genome assembly GCF_007066085.1 of Paenibacillus thiaminolyticus. Classification (NCBI taxonomy): domain Bacteria; kingdom Bacillati; phylum Bacillota; class Bacilli; order Caryophanales; family Paenibacillaceae; genus Paenibacillus; species Paenibacillus thiaminolyticus. The sequence continues at coordinate 2,623,019 of NZ_CP041405.1, forward strand.
ATCAACAAAAAAAGCTCTCCGAAGAGAGCTTTTAGCGCGAGAATCGGGCTTATTATTTCACATACATCCCATCGACGTATGCGGTCTTCCCATTGATGGCAATTTGAATCCAGCCGTCCTTTTTACCCGTCACTTCAAGAATGGTTCCTTGCTTGACAACGGCTACGATCTTGCTGTTCGGGGACGCTTGGTTGCGCACGTTTAAATAGTAGGCTGTGACCGTCACCTGGGTAGCTGGCTTCGCCGGTGTGACCGACTGTGCCGGTTTGCCTGTGTCCGGTTTGCTCGTGTTCGGTTTGCTCGTGTTCGGTTTGCCGGTGTCCGGTTCCCGTTTATCCGAATTCGTCTTGTCAGATTCAGGCTTCGCCGCTTTGTCCGGTTGGGCCGGCACCTCCGTTGCAGGCGTTGTGTTCTGTTGGGCCGCTTGATACGCAGCGTTTAACCGGGAATAGAGTTCACCTTTGTTCTTGGCCCCGGCAACCAATTTCACGTCCACATTGGCTTTCTCGGCAAGCGCCTTAGCTTCATCCGCCTGTAGTTCATCCAAAATGTTAATGGAGGCCACATTCGTATATTTGCCGTCTTCCGTCGCCGGAACCTTCAGAATGCCCGCATTGACTAGCTCGATGACATCTTTGCGCTCTGGGGCGTCCGTATCGACGCCGACAATCTTCCAGCGATTTTGCGCCTTTTGCTCCAGCACGCCCTTCTTCTCTTCCTTAATATATTTGATTGACAGGTTGCGGATCGTGCCGCCCATTTCACCGAACGCGCCGTTGTCCTTGGAAGACCAGAGCTGCTCGAACGTTCTTCCTTCCAGAGCCCCGCCCTGGGCCACAAGCGCATCCATTCGATACGCATTCATTCCGAGCACCAGCGAATCGGTTGCCTGAATCGGGGAATCATCCAGACGGCGCAAGTTAGTAATCCGCTGGCCATAAGGCTTCCGCAGATCGATATCATAGTTGATGTTCCCGAAAAAATCATTGGTGCTGTACTTGGAGGAACGGCGCTTCAAATCAAAGCTAACCGTCACATCTCCCGGACGCGTGGAGTTAAAATACCCTACAGCCCACTCCATATAATCTTTCAGATCTTGGCCTGTTACTTGATAATTCGTTACTTCGCCAAATGTAAATTGATAGTTATAGGCGATATCCTTCTTCTTGATGTCGCCGACATCTAGTCTTGCCTTATCGTTATCAATCTGAAAAGCGACGACATCCGCTTGACTGTAATGCTGCATCACATCCGCAAAGAAATCCGACAGCAGCGTTTGTTGTATCTGAACCTGTGGAATGCCCTCGATTTCGTTGGTCGGAACCAGGTTCTCGCCAACGAGCCGGCCGACAACGGTATTGGCATCTTGACGCGCAAATTCATGGAATGGCTTCAGGATCGTCTCAAGCCCCGGATCGGAAGCAAGAACGTTGCCGTCCGCATCTACGACCGGGATCGTATTGGCATCCTTGGACGTCAGCACCATCTTCCCGTCTTCCTGGCTAAAATGCAAATCAATGCGGGAAAGATGCGTTCCATATTTATTCGGTTCTGTAATCAATACCCCATTTACTTCTTCTTTGTTGACCAGTGCATGCATATGCCCGGCAAAGATCGCTGCAAGCTCCGGGTTCCCGTTGGCAATATCCCGCACGCCGGAATGAGGGGTGTTGTTCTCATTGTCCAGCCCCATGTGCATAACCCCGATCATGACATCCACTTGTCCTGTTAATTCTTCAATCACTTTCTTGGTTTCTTCCACCGGATCGGTAAAGACCAAGCCTTTCACATGATCCGTTCCCTTTTCGAAGTCGGGGACCAACGGCGTCGTCATGCCGATCAATCCAATTTTGACGCCTTCCTTCTCTATAATCGTATAGGCAGGAAGCAATCGTTCCCCATTGTCCTTGTATACATTGCCCGCTAACCTTACGCCTTCAAATTGGCTGCTCACCTTGTCCAATACATCCAGCCCGAAGTTGAACTCATGATTCCCATACGTCCATGCATCATAGCCCATCGCATTCATCGCTACCATCATCGGCGATTGAGGCTCGCTATTGAACAGCTCCGCAGAGTTGTCTTGAATCATGTCCCCGACGTCCACCAAGATCGTATTCGGATTCTCCTGGCGAATCTGCTGAATGGCGGTGAATAACTGTGTCAGGCTTCCGCTCGGATTGGGCGCATCCGAGGCATAATCCCAAGGCATGGAACGACCATGGATATCCGAAGTCCCTAACAAGGTAATATGTACATCTTTCTTAGCCAAGCCTTCATTGGCACCGCTTTCAGAAGCGGCCGCGGAAGTGACGACAAGACTTGTCAGCATCGTAACCGCCATCAACGCGCTCAGCCATTTTTTCCAATTGGATCTGTTCTGTTTCATCATGCTGCTGCTCCCCTCATATCAATTCCTCATCGTTGACGAGCGCCGCTCTCCCATGGGCTGAAAAGCCAGGCTAGCACAGAGTTGGCAGCGCTTTCGAGAAATACTATACTCCTCCTTGCCGCATCATAGCTATGAATGGATTAACATGCATTTCGTGAAATCCGCCCCTTTTCGAGATGCTAAAGGTTCAATTTATCGCGCGGTTGTTCTTCCAACTTGTCATCCCGGAACGGTTGCTTGCGGCGCGGTGAAAGAAGAGCTTCGAATGACGGCGGGACTTCACGGATACACTACTCGAAAAAGGAAGGCAGGTGCTCCCAGTGATAGATCCATCGGATCACGAGACCGAACATAACCATACCGATGTGTCAACGGTGCAATCGCAGCGCAATGACTTGACGGCGGAGGAGTTCCCGGAAGGGCCGTACGGCGCGAGCATCGAATCGGAATCGCTTGGCAAAAGCGCGCCATGGCGCAAGGGGCAGCATGGCCCGCGCCCGTACGGCAATGAAAATCTGCAATTGCATCAAGGGTTGAAACGGAACTATCCCGATGAAGACCTGATGACAGAGGACTCGCAACGGGAACGGATTGAAGATGAATAGACCCGCCGGATAAACGGCACCGCATTATCCTTTTATCGATCCGGCCAGCAAGCCGCGAATGAAATACCTCCCCAGGAAAATATAGACGAGCAGCGTTGGCAAGGCCGCCAGCAGCGCCCCGGCCATCTGTACGTTCCACTGCACAATCTGGCTGCCCGACAAATTTTGCAGCGCGACCATAATCGGCTGCTGCTTCTGCGTTGTCATCGTCACCGCGAACAGAAATTCATTCCAGATGTTCGTGAATTGCCAGATACCAACGACGACGAAGCCCGTCACCGAGAGCGGCACCATCATGTTTTTGTAGATGCCGAAGAAGCCGCAGCCGTCGATTTTGGCCGCTTCCAGCATTTCATTCGGTATCGCCACATAGAAATTCCGGAACATGAGCGTGCAGACCGGCAAGCCATATACGACATGAATGAGGATGAGCCCCGGAATCGAATTATACAGTTGAATGCGCTGCATGAACTGAATCAATGGAATCAAAATACTCTGATAGGGGATGAACATCCCGAACAGCATCAGCGCGAACAGCGCATTCGAGCCTTTGAACTGCCACTTGGACAACACATAGCCGTTCATCGACCCGAACAAGGCCGATAATAAGGTGGCGGGAACCGCGAGCAGGAAGCTGTTGCTCAAATGCGGATACAGCTTGGACGCAGCTTCATGATACCCCGACCAATCGAGGCTCTTCGGCAGCGCCCACATCCGCTCCAGCGTAATCTCGTCCAGACCTTTGAAGCTCGTGACAAGAAGCACATACACCGGCACGAGAAAAAGCAAGGCCAAGCACGTCAAACCGGCGTATAACGCGATCCGTTGCACCCGCTTTTGTGTCATCTATGCCTCCTCCTTCCTCATGCTTGACAGAAGATACGGGACGATTAGCAGCGAGATAAGCACGAGCATAACCATCGAGATCGCGGCCCCCTGCGCGTAATGATTGCCCCGGAACGTCGTCTCGAACATGTAGACTCCGGGCATATCCGTGACGAACATCGCTCCCGGACCAGTCATCGCGTAGATGAGATCGAATATTTTCAAGGAAATATGGGTCAGCATAATGATGAGACTGACCGTAATCGGGCGCAGCTGCGGCAGCAGAATACGCCGGAATATCGTCCATTCGCCGGCTCCGTCCACCCTGGCCGCTTCCTTCCATTCCTCGGGGATGCCGCGCAGTCCGGCCAGATACATGGCCATTGCGAAGCCCGACAGCTGCCAGACGGTGGCGATGACCACCGCAATCAGAGCGACGGGAAGGCCGAGCTCAATCTGCCCGAAGCGGAAGCCCGGGATAATGCCGGTGCTGACATACCATTTGGGCACATCCGTCAGCCCGATGGCCTTCAGGATCAAGTTCACCCCTGTCGACGGGTTCAGGATCCACTGCCAGACGACGCCGGTAACGATGAAGGAGAGTGCCATCGGGAAAATAAAAATGTTGCGGAACAGCGACTCGGCGCGAATCTTCCGATCGACGAGCATGGCCAACAGCAGGCCGAAGCTGATCGTCACGGCAATGAATAGCAGTGTGAACACGAAGGTATTGCGCAAATCCGATTGGAACCGGAAATCTTGAAATAGAAACAGATAGTTCTTCCAGCCGGCAAAGTCCAAATTGCGGGCCAGCGTGTTCCAATCGGTGAAGGACACATATCCGCTCCATCCGATAAAGCCGTACACAAATATCGCAATCGCGACAAAAGAGGGCAGCACCATCAATATCGGCACGAGGCGGCCCCTTCTTCGCCGCCTCGCCTTCCGCTCAGGCTGAACGGATCGGCGCAGCGTCTTTCCGCCTATGTCTGCGGCATTCATATTCATCCCTCCTGAACACGGCAGCCGGCAGCGGAATCCCGCCGCCGGCCCCGGTCTGCAATGTCCGTCAGAGCCATCCGGGGGCGGCCCCGGTCAGCCGCCTACTTGGCGATACCGCTGGATAGCTGGGCGTCGCGAAGCGAGCGGGCCGCTTGCTCTACGTCCCCGTTCGTCACGAAGATGGTCATCACCTGATTAACCTGAGTCACGAAGCCTTCGGGAGCCGCGGAGCCATGCGCCAGACTCGGCACGAGACTGCTTTTCTTGAAATCTTCGATTGTGGCTTGACCGTAAGCGTCGTATTTGCTCGCATCCGCATCGATGCGCGCCGGAATCGACCCTTTGAGCGGATTGAACACATCCTGTCCTTCCACAGAGCCGAGCACCTTCAGCCATTCCTTCACCGAATCGGCGTCCTTGACGTTCTGAGGCAGGCCGAACGTATCCGTAATGACCATGAAGCTGTCCCCTGAATTCGGGGTCGCAATCCAGCCGAAATCGACATTCGCCTGCATTCTCAAATCGGTCGTAAAGTAGCCTTTTGCCCAATCGCCCATAATGTTCATCGCCGCCTGACCGTTAGCGACGAGCTGCGCAGCGTCCTGCCAGTTGCGCGCCGCATGATCGTCGTTAATATAGCTGAACATGTGCTTCGTCTTCTCCAGCGCGTCCTTCACTCTCGCATCGTCGAACGCGATCTCGCCCGTGTACAGCTTCTTGAAGTCTTCCGGGCCGAGCACGCCAAGAAGCGCCGCTTCGAATACCATCGTCGCGGTCCAAGGCTCCTTGTCTCCAAGCGCCAGCGGGGTGATGCCTTTCTCCTTCAGCGCATCGGCCGCTTGGAAGAAGTCGTCGAAGGTAGCGGGAGGAGTCAAGCCATTATCGTCAAAGACCTTCTTATTGTAGAAAATGACATTGCCGCGATGGATATTGACAGGGACAGAGTAGATCGCCCCGCCCTCGCTCACCATCTCGATTAAGTCTTGCGGGAACTTATCCATCCAGCCTTCGCTCGCGAACAGCTCATTCAAGCCCTCCATCTTGCCGGCCGCGACCCAGCCCGTGTTCAGCTCGGCCCCGCCATGCACCTGGAACGTTCCCGGCGGATCTCCGCCCTGCATCCGGCTGGCGAGCACCGCCTTGGCGTTCGTGCCCGCGCCTCCGGCCACGGCGGCATTGATGACTTCGATATCCGGATGCTTCTCATTGAACAGCTTAATCAGGCCTAATAGCCCTGCCTCTTCCCCCGCTCCCGTCCACCAGCTGAAAATCTCAACCGACTTCTTCTCGCCGGAAGACGGCTTGTCTGCATCTGTCTGTCGTCCTTCCTCCTGCCCGGCCGCCTCCGGCGGCTTCGCATCCGAACCGGAGCCGCAGGCCGCCAGGAACAGGCTCATCATACAGATTAGAGAGAGCATCACCAGCATGTTTTTCCTCATGTCATATCCCCCTTCACGCTTGGAATTTCGATTGCGGATTTCATCGTCCCTATCGTGAAATCGCTTACATTCAAAGTAACATAATTCTCTCCCCTGCCGGGACGCCAAGACCTGCACTCCTTTGTCATTCAACTGGATTGATTTAAGGAGGGGGAAAAATACGGAGGCGATAGCTGATGAACTAGCACTTATTTGCTGTATTCCGCTTACACGAGGCAATTCCGTCCAGACCATGAACGGAATAGGCGATTGCGCTGCAGGGGAACGGGCCGGCCTCTTCGTACGAATCTTTGTGACTTATGCTTCGCCGGCCCATGCAGGAGCTCGCCGCTAGTCGCCGCTATGACGGCTGCGGTATTCAGTCGGGGCTGCCCCTGTCACCTTTTTGAACACGCGGCTAAAATAATTCGGGTCCCGGTACCCGACCTGGTAACAGATTTCCTTCAATGACAGCTTGTTTTCTTCAATATACTGGCATGCCCGGGAAATGCGGAGCTGCGTAATGTAGTCGGTGAACGTCGCTCCGGCCTGCTGCTTGAACAACTTGCTGAAATAATACGGATTAAGATGAACCATCCCGGCCACTTCCTCCATCGCAAGCGGCAGATGGAACCGTTCGTGGATGATCGTTCGCGCCTGTTCGATCACTGCATGCGCTTCCCGATCACGGCCCGCCTGCACTTGATGGATGGCTGCCTGAAGCGCCTCTTCAGTATGGGCTCCGGTATGGGCTCCGCTCCGGGTCGCTTCAAGCCGTTCCGTGCGGGAATAGCTTCCGGCTCGGACCGGAACCTGTTCGAAATGAACGGCCGCAGCAGAAGCGGCATCCCGGGCATATGCCGCCGCGCAAGCCGCCTCCACATACGATTCGCGCAGCTTGTCAATGCCGAGCTTCAAGCGCCCGATTCCGATATGGACCATGCCCTCCGCCGCTTGCCGCAGCATGGGAACAAGCTCCTCTCCCAGCGCGAGCACCTCCTCCTTCGCATATTGCGTGCCGTCCTTCAAGCGGACGAAGACTGTCATCTGTTCGTCTATCATCGGGCTGACGATACAGGACAGGCGGCCGGCCAGCTCATGCCTGACGGCGTTGTATACTGTCTCCAGCCGCAAGCGCCGGCTCCCGCCCTCGCATGCCTCGACCGTCCCGGGAGCGGCTGCGTCGATGACAAGGGCATACCCCATCTGCAGCGGGAACTGCGCCAGTTCGGCCAGCTGCTGCACATTCCAGTCCTGGACCTGGTCATGCATCAGCATCATCGCCAGCTCGTTCTCAACCAGCGGCATCAACCGCGAGACGGTATCCCGCAAGGCCAGCTCGGTGTTACGCTTGCTTCGCTCCTGCTCCAGCTCCTGGACCAGCCGCTGCAAGATGCCGATGATCTGTTCCTTCTTCGCGGGCTTCACAATGTAATCTCTCACTCCCAGGGCAATGGCCTGCTTCGCATAAGCGAAATGATCATAAGCCGTCACCAGCACCATCTTCACCCGGCTGTGGAGCGCCTGGATGTCCTGCAGCGCTTCCAGTCCCTGAATGCCCGGCATCTTCACGTCCATCATCACGATGTCCGGACGATGCTCTTCCGCGAGCTCGATCGCCAGGCGCCCGTTGGGCGCATGAATAATATCGAAGCTGTCCGGCATGGCGCGGGTAATCATCAACTCCAGGCCTTCCCGTTCCAATGCTTCGTCATCCGCAATTAACAGACGATACATCCACTTCCACCTCCTCATAAATGGGCAGCCGGAGCCTTACCGTGGTCCCCCTCCCGATCACGCTCTCCAGTTCCACGATATCCTGCCGGCCATAGAAAAGTTGCAGCCGCTTGAAGACGTTCTGCAGGCCGAGCCCGGTCGAACGGTGCACTTCGCCGCGGGAGCGGGCGTCCGCTTCCCCCTCGCCCAACAACGAGGCGCGGGTCGCCTCATCCATCCCGGCCCCGTTATCCGCGATGGTCACGGTCACTTCCGTATCCGAGCGGGTTATGGACACGCGCACGGCCGCCCCTTCTTCCATTCCCTCGACGCCATGGATGAACGCATTTTCGACGATGGGCTGCAGCGACAGGCACGGGATGTACTGTCCCAGAGCCCGCTCCTCGATGCTCATCTCGCAGCGGATGCGCTCTCGGAAGCGCGCCTGCTGAATCGAGAAATATTCCGCGGTATTGTCCACTTCCTCCCGCAGCGTCACCGGGGTATCCAGCTTGCGCAAATTGTAGCGAAGCAGATTCGAGACGGATACGGTCAAATCGCTTGTCCTGTCGGCCCCCTCGATCAGCGCCAGCTTCGACAGCGCATTGAGCGTATTGAACAGGAAATGAGGGTTAATCTGGCTCTGCAGCGCCCGCAGCTCCAGCTCCTTCACAAGACGCTCCCGCTCCAAATGCTCCATATCCTTGGCAATCAGCTTGCGGATATTGGCCAGCATATGCCGGAACGCCTCGGACAGAATCCGGAATTCATCATCTTGCCGGAACACGGGAGGCGCAATCTGCAGATTGCCCTTCGCGATCTGCTTGGCGGTGCGGACCAGCATATGTATCGGGCGGCTGATGCTCCGCGACAGCCAGATGACGAAGACCATGCTGAGCAGCAAGCTGACCCCGAACAAGGCGAGGCCGATCTTGTTCATCTGCTGCGTATTGTGCAGGATTTGCCGGTAATATGGCTGATAGCTGCTCAGCTCCAGATCCACGAGCGACTGGCCTTGATCCCGAATGAAGCCCGCGATTTTTTCCGTATCCTCATACAAGACGGCGAACGACCGCAAGCCGCGCACATCGGTCGCTCCCAGCACCTCCTCCACTTTCTCCAGGAATGAATCCAGCATATGGTCATAATTCCGGACGGAGATTTCGTTGCTGTCCGTCTCCGCCTGCTTGGCCAGGTTGCCCTTCAAAGCGAGCAGTTCTTCCTGCTGGATCGCCAGCTCGTCGTATGTCGTGTCCTTCTGGTCGATCAAGTAGCTGCTGAGCGTGCGGAGATGCTGCTCCGTCTGTTGGGCAACTTGCTTGTACAACAAAATGCGCTCCATCATCATATTGTAGCTCTCCTGGATCGTCCGGCTGCTGAAATAAATAAAATAGGTGACGGCGCTGACAAGGATGACAAGAAGAGGAATAAATACGAATAACTTCGTGCGGATATTCATTGTTCGTCACTCCAATCGGATTCCATCCTTCGTCAGTACCTCCGTATCCATCAGATGATGGGCCGGCGCGCTTCTCCCCTGCAGCACGTCATGAATGATCGAGACGCTGTCATAGCCCATCCGGTACGGCTTCTGAATGATGCTCGCCTCGATCTCGCCGCGGGCAAGCGCCTGCTTCGTCTCCTCGATATCATCGAAGCCGAAGATGAGCACATCGTCCCGGCCGGAGCTCTTGGCGGCCTGCAGGATGCCCGCCCCGTCCAGCGCGCTCATCCCGACGATAATCGCAATGTCCGGATGCAAATACAGCATCTCCGACGCTTTCTGCGCCGCTTCAATCCGTGAAATATTCGAGACCCGGACATCGACGATTTGCAGCGAGCGGTGCCGGCTGATGACCGAGCGGAATCCGTCCAGCCGCAGCGTCTGATTCTCGGCCAGATTGCTGCCGATGAGAACGCCGATTTTGGTTGCCGGACGCTCGGATAAGGCGAGGCCGGCTTCGGCGACGATCTCGCCCAGTCTCCGCCCCGACTCATAATTGTCGGTGCCGACATAGCTGAGCCGCTTGCTGTCCGGCGAATCGGCATCCACGGTTATAACCGGGATGCCCTGCGCTACCGCCTGGTCAATCAGCCGGGTATAAGCGATGCTGTGAATGCCCTGCAGCAGAATCGCATCCACCTTGGCGGCGATGGCCTTTTCCAGCAGCATCGTCTGTTCCTCCGGATTGATGCGGAGCGGCCCGGCATATTCCAAGGCAAGGCCCAGCCGGTTCGCCGCATCTCTCGCCCCATGCTCGATCATTCGCCAGTACGGATTGTCCAGCTCCTGCGAGATAAGCATGACGTGGGGCTTATTGGACACGCCGGTCTCTGTCTCGCTCAGCTCACGAATCAACGCCTGGTTGCGATAGGTGGATGACATGAACTGCAAGAGCAGATACAGAAAGGACAGGAACAGCAAGACAAGGGCAGCGGCCCATCTCTTATCCGACATGGTTCATCCCTCCCAACATAAATGAATACGCTTACAAGTTTGTTCATAATGATACTCCCTCCGCTGACAATCCAGCAACCGTCTCCAACCTCGGCAAGGATCTAAAAAAGATGACTCCTCGCTGGAAGAAGTCATCTTGCGCCCGCTGAACGGGTTGAATTCGGTATCGATTTACGCGTTGACGCGGACTATGCGAATGAAGGCTTTCCTCGATCGACTTCACCGCTGAGCACCTTCACATATTCTTCGTCCGAGCCTTCGACGGAAGGGCCAATGTAGACAATATCTGCCGCGTTATGCGGACCGCTTCCACGAATGCCTTTCTTCCTGGAACGGCCAAACGGACCTCTTGCCTGGCGGTTAAGCTTGTTGATTCCGGCACTTCCCTTATGCAAGTGAATAGGATGATCGCCCGTCATGCGGAATCACCTCCAATTAAGTGGTCAATGGTTCGCAGCAAATCATTGTTCAGCTGTACAATCGCGGCTAATTCGGATTCATCAAGCAGCTTCTGCCCCGCAAAATACACGGACAGCACGTGCTCTCTACCAAGAGGATAGCATAGCACATATACCAGCGCAAGCTCCTCGCGCTTGAAAAAAGACCATTTTCCGTGAAGGAAGACATCTATCACATAAATTTGATGATCCTTGTCCTGCTGGCGCTCCGCCGCGCTGAACGAGAAAAATTGTCCTCTCCCTACATTACCCGCCACCTGCCCGATGCCATCATGGCCTTGCTTGCGCCATAATGCCGCCCCCGTGACGCGGAACCCTTGCGGAGGCATGATAGAGTTGCGGACCGCCTCATACAGCGCTTCATACTTCTCCTGCGCGCTGGCGGTCGTCAGATTGCGAGTGTATTCCCAAAAAAAATGAAGCAAGCTTTGCTTCTGCAGCAGCTCGGTTTCTTTGTTAGCCAACAAGCTGCGAGGGTTTTGAAAGAAGCCCTCCTCCTTAATTTTGCGGATCAACTGCTGGCAGGCCACAGACACGGCCGCCTCATGCTTGTTATCCGTCCGCAGCTCATAGCTCAACAGCGTAAGCCCCTGCAGATCGGAGAGCACGTGGAATTCATGGATCGTCTTCCCCTCAATCAGATCGCTGCGTTCCCGGACTTGGCCGGGAATGATGGCGAACACTCTGCCCCGCCCCAGCTTTCCCCAAAAAAGCCCCATCTCGAACAACGTATTGTCCCGTGGAACGAACACATATTTCCCGCGATGCAATGCCACATCATCCGGCGCGAAAACGAAAATACCAAAATCATGCTGTTCAAGTTCTCTCTCCAATGTCTCCATCGTATATTCATTTCCGCCAAAGGCCCCGGCATACCAGGGGGAAACTTGACAGTAATAATTGAGTTGCGAGTGCACGGCAGTCGCGATGTCAATCGCTTCCCTTGATGAGCCGATAAACAAATTCGGTTTCGCAGAAATGGACACAAGCGCAGCTCCTTTTTGAACTTGATAGCCCTAATTATACTATGATTTTCCAGTCCTGTGTGAGACCAAAGCTTTGAAACCGATTTTTCATAGGATTCGCTTCAATCGGTCAACGTGTAGAAAATCTTTCCTTGATCTATACTTATGCTGTTGCCATAATTTTTAGCTCACCAAAGGAGACGACACAATGGATACTAGCAACCGCTTTGCCCGGCCTCATCTTGCCGATTGCGTGCCCGACCTGGTCGCGACGGCGCGAGGGGACAAAAAGGCAACCCTCGTCATTCAGCACGCGAAGCTCGTCAATGTATGCTCCGGGGAGATACAGGACGAGATGTCCATCGGCGTGCAGGGCTCGCGCATTGCCTTTGTCGGCAAAGATGCAAGTCATATGATCGGCGAAGACACGAAGGTTATCGATGCAGGCGGCCGCTATGTCGCGCCCGGACTGCTCGACGGCCACTGCCATATCGAGAGCAGCCAGATCACGCCGTCGCAATTCGCGCGGGCCGTGCTCGTGACAGGAACGACCGGCGGCTTCTTCGATGCCCACGAGATTACCAATGTTCTTGGCCTGCCCGGCCTGCGCCTGATGCTGGACGAAGCGAGAACGACGCCGCTCGCGGCCTATATGCAGGTCGCTTCCTGCGTGCCGTCGACAGGACCGGAGCTGGAGACCAGCGGAGCTTCAATCGGCCCGGCCGAAGTGGCGGAGGCCTTCACCTGGGGGCCCGATATGATCGCCTTGGGCGAAGTGATGAACTTCCCGGGCGTCGTGTTCAGCGATGAGAAAATGATCGGCGAGATCCAGGCGACCTTGCGCGCGGGGAGAGTTGCGGACGGGCACTATACGTGGCCGGTCGACGACTGGAGAATCTCTGCGTATGCCGCGAGCGGCATTAGCGGCTGCCACGAGAGCGTCAAGGCGGAGGATGTCATCGAGCGGGTGCGCCGCGGCATGTACGCGAAGATGAGACGCGGCTCGGCATGGCATGACGTCGCCGAATCGATCAAGGCGCATACCGACCACGGCATCGATACGCGCCGCATGATTCTCGTCACCGACGACCGCAGCCCGGAATCGCTGGTGGACGAAGGGCATATGGACTTCGTCGTCCGCCACGCCATCGCCCAGGGCGTCCGTCCGGTGACCGCCTTCCAGATGGCGACCATCAACACGGCGGAGCGCTTCGGCGTCGCACGCGATGTCGGGACGATCACGCCGGCCTCGTTCGCCGACATCATTATCCTCGACGGCAACCTGGCCGACGTCAACGTCGCCATGACGATTGCCGCCGGTCAAGTCGTAGCCGAGAACGGGCGCATGGCCGTGGATCTGCCGGAGTTCAGCTATCCGGAGGAAGCCATCCGTTCGGTGCATCTGACGCGGGAAGTCCGTGCAGACGACTTCGTCATTGCCGCCCCGGCCGCATCCGGCGAGCAGAAGGCAAGAGCGATTCAAGTGCGGGAGAATCATGTCGATACGAAGGAGCAGGTGGTATCCGTCCGCATCGAGGATGGCCGCGTGGCGCTGCACGTAGAGGACGGCCTATGCAAAATCGCCGTCATCGAGCGCCACAAAGGAACCGGCAACCAAGCGCTCGGCCTCGTGTCGGACGTCGGCTTCCAGGTTCCGGCCGCCATCGCGACGACCGTCGCCCATGATTGCCACAACCTGATGGTGATCGGCAACTCGGACACGCTGATGGCCAAGGCGGCCAACACGGTGGCCGATATGCACGGGGGCATCGCCGTCGTGACCGAGGATGCCGTCGTCAAGCTGCCGCTGCCAGTAGCCGGCCTGATGTCTAATGCGCCGTTCGAAGAGGTCGCGGAGCAATCGCGCGCCATCAGCAAGGCGCTGTACGATGCGGGCTGCACGATGAACTACGCGTTCATGACCTTGTCCCTGCTGGCGCTGATCGTCGTGCCGGAACTGCGCCTGTCCGATATCGGCCTGATCAAGACGACCGAGCAAGGCTTCGTAGAAGTTCCGTTGTTCGTCGAAGAATAAATGATACTTATTGACATGACAACAGGCAGCCGTCCCGGGGGATGGCTGCCTGCTTTGACATTCTATAAGATATTACGCGTGTACCTCAGGGCGATGCTTCGGCTGTTCCCCGACGGTATGGCCGTCGCTCTCGCGAATCCATGTCTCGAAGCCGCGTTCCCCGGCCTTCGATTGAATAACGCGCGCGCTAATCCAAAATTCGAGCCGTCACCATCGCCTTGATCACTCGCTGCCCTTGGACGAACATTTCCACTTCGATCTTGCAGAACCTGCGGCTCAGTTCAATCACCGTCGGAATCATTTCCACGATGTTCTCGATTTCGATCGGCGCCAAATAATAAACGGACGTGTGGTCGATCAGCAGATCCTTCTTCTTATGCTGCTTAATCGTGCGGGTGACGGCAAGCGTGATCATGCTGCCCAGAATGCCCTCGGAGATGTACCCCATCTGGTTGATCATCGACGTATGAACAGGCCCGCGGAAATAAAGCCTGCCATCGTCGTCCCGAATCTCCTCGAACGCCGACCAGATCTGATCCTCCAGCGTCTCTCCCTTTTGAGGCTGGGAATGAACCGATTGCATCGCTTTCAATATATCCTTGCGGCTAATTACGCCGATCAGCTTCTTCTCCCCGTCAACGACCGGAATCAGCTCAATGCCTTCCCATACCATCATATGGCCTGCCGTCGCTATCGAGGTGTGAGGCATGACCGTAATCGGATTGGGGCTCATTAAATGCTCGATTCGTTCACTGTCGGAAGCGCCGATAATGTCCTTGGCGATAATCATGCCCACCGGCTTGTTCGCATCATCCACTACGGGAAAACGGTTGTGATCGGATTCCTCGATCAGCTTTTTCAGATGCCCGACCGTACTGGCTTGGTGAATCGCGGTGAGCGGAATATCTTTTCGAATAATATCGCCGACCAAAATGATCTGCTTCTTGATCATCCGTTCGGATAAAGCGCGGTTCAGAAGCGCAGCCACCGTGAAGGTGTCGTATTTGCAGCTGATGACCGGAAGCGCCAGCTCGTCCGCCAGCTCGCGAACCTCCGCCGGGGTATCGAAGCCCCCCGTAATCAGCACCCCTGCCCCCAAGGTCAAGGCGCTGTGATGCGCCTTGTTCCGGTTCCCGACAATCAGCAGATTTCCCGGTTCAATGTAGCGGATCATCGCTTCGAGCTGCATGGCCCCGATCACGAACTTGTTCAGCGTCTTGCCGAGGCCCGCTGTGCCGCCCAACACCTCGCCGTCCACCAGACTTCGTATTTCTTCGAAGGTCAGTTTATCGATATGCTGCGGCTCTTTCTTCTCGATCCGTACGGTGCCCGTGCGCTCTCTCGTGCTCACAATGCCCCGGCCCTCCGCTTCCTTGATGGCGCGGTAAGCCGTCCCCTCGCTCACGTTCAACGCCTGCGCGATTTTGCGCACCGAAATGCGCGTCCCGATATCAAGTTCCTCAATGTATTGGATAATCTGTCCGTGCTTCGTCGTCATTTCGTAAGAATTCATAAGCTATCCCCTCTGTTATATAGCGGAATACTTCTATTATATAGCATGGGGAAAATATTGAAACGGAAGCGGTAAAAGAAAAATTCCAACAGGCCCATCCGCTTCTCGAACAGGCTCTGTTGGAAATCCGCTTGCGGGGTAATCGGCTTGCGGGGTAATTACTCAATCATTGCGGTAGCAATAATAATTGGTAATGAAATAATGCGACAGCGGCAAGGAGGACTCCTGGACTTCCTCGCTGCTCGAATGATAGTACAAGTCCAAAAATACGGGAGACAGCGGATAAAACGCCGTGTACTCCATCGTCTCGTCTGTATCGTGTTCGACCTTGTTCATCGCCATATGCGTGAACCTCCTTATGCGTAATTAGGATAAGTGCATATAACCCGGGCGGGTCAAAAACGGCTCAAACGTATCCGCAACCGTCATATCGCGGAACAAAGAGGCAGCCAGCGTCAGGCGGGAGCCGGGGACTTGCTCTTCGCCCATGCGAAGATGGAGATTCTCCAGCTCTTCCTGAAAGATTCGATCGAAGAGCTCGACCGTGACTTTGCGCCCATCGTCGAGCACGCCCCGCGGATGGCGAATCCACTGCCACAGCTGGGCTCTCGAAATCTCGGCGGTCGCGGCATCCTCCATCAGATGGTTGATCGGCACCGCCCCCATTCCTCGAAGCCATGCCTCCAAATATTGAATGCCGACCGAAATGTTCATTCTCACGCCAGCCTCGGTAATCGGCCCTTGAGGCACCTCCAGCAAATCCGCCGCGGTGATCTCGCGTTCCGGCAGCTTCCCGAGCTGGTTCGGTCCCGGCATGTGGGCGTTGAACACTTCCATGGCGACCGGCACGAGACCGGGATGCGCCACCCATGTGCCGTCATGACCGTTCAGCGCTTCCCGCAGCTTATCCTTCCGCACCTTCTCCAGCGCCGCTTCGTTGGCCGCCGGATTGTTCTTGATCGGAATCTGGGCCGCCATGCCCCCGATGCAGTAGGCTTGGCGCCGATGGCAGGTCTGGATGGCGAGCAGCGAATAGGCCGTCATAAAAGGCGATTCCATCGTCACGATAGCCCTGTCGGGCAAAATGACGTCCGGGTTGCTCCGGAGCTTTTTGATATAGCTAAAAATGTAGTCCCAGCGCCCGCAATTCAAGCCGGCCGCATGATCGCGAAGCTCGAACAGAATCTCATCCATCTCGAAGGCGGCCAGAATCGTCTCGATTAAGACGGTAGCCTTAATCGTGCCGCGAGGAATGCCCAGCTCCTGCTGCGCGAATTCGAACACGTCATTCCACAGCCTCGCTTCCAGATGGCTCTCCATTTTCGGAAGGTAAAAATAAGGGCCGCTTCCCTGCCGAATCAACGTCTTCGCATTATGAAAAAAGTAAAGGCCGAAATCGAATAGCGACGCCGAGATCGGCTGACCGTCGATCAACAGATGCTTCTCTTCCATATGCCAGCCCCGCGGCCGCACCTTGAGCACAGCCGGTTCCTCATTCAGTTCATAGATTTTGCCCGCCTCGTTCACGAACCGTATCGTCCGGTTCACGGCATCCCGCAGATTGACCTGGCCTTCCAGCGTGTTGGACCAGGTTGGGGAATTGGCGTCTTCGAAATCCGCCATAAACACTTTGGCGCCCGAGTTCAACGCATTGATGACCATTTTGCGATCCCCGGAGGGACCTGTAATTTCCACTCTTCGGTCCTGCAAATCGGCCGGGATGGACGCAACCGTCCAATCCGCATTCCGGACCTGTGCCGTCTCCGCCAAGAAGCCCGGCCACTCGCCCGCGTCCAGTCTCTGCTGGCGCTCGTCTCTCATGTGAAGCAGTTCCTTGCGGCGCTTCCCGAACCGCCTTTCCAACGCCGTCACGAAGTCCAGCGCTTTAGGCGTCAGGATGACGCGATGGGCATCGGAGCTGCAATCCCCTTTCAATTCACGGTCTGACTGGCTCACACGGTTCATAGGTGGAACCCCCTTTGTTAAAATGGCTGAAGTGCTGAAATATGGTTCATTAACGGCTGAACTGCTCCTGTTCTGTCGAACCTGCCAGCGCGGTAGTGCTGGCCAGGCCTCCGGCAATAAGCTGGGTCACTTCGTCAAAATAACTGGCTCCCACTTCCCGTTGATGGCGGACCGCTTCATATCCTTCCGCCTCGCTGGCGAATTCCGCTTGCTGCAGCTCGGAGTAAGCTTCCATCCCCCGCTCCTTGTACCCTTTCGCCAGACGGAACATGCTGTGGTTCAAGGCATGGAAGCCGGCCAAAGTGACGAACTGGAACTTATAGCCCATGGCGCCGAGCTTCTGCTGGAAGGTGGCGATCTCCTTGTCGCTCAGCTTCCGTTTCCAGTTGAAGGATGGGGAGCAGTTATAGGCGAGCAATTTGCCCGGATAGCGGGCATGGATAGCTCGTGCGAATCGTTCCGCCTCCTCCAGATTCGGCTCGGCGGTCTCGCACCAGACCATGTCGGCATAAGGGGCGTAGGCCAGGCCCCGCGATATCGCTTGATCCAATCCCGCCCTTACATAATGGAAGCCTTCCACTGTCCGTTTGCCGGTCAGGAATGGCCGATCGTTGTCGTCGATGTCGCTGGTGAGGAGCTGCGCCGCATTCGCATCCGTCCGGGCAATCAAGACCGTATCCACCCCCATCACATCCGCCGCCAACCTCGCCGCGATCAGATGACGAATCGCCTGGCCCGTCGGCAGCAGCACCTTGCCGCCCATATGGCCGCATTTCTTCTCCGAGGCAAGCTGATCTTCCAGGTGGACTGCCGCCGCTCCCGCTTCGATCATGGACTTCACGAGCTCGAATACATTCAACGGTCCTCCGAAGCCGGCCTCGGCATCCGCGATGATGGGCGCGAAGAAATCGATGTCATTCTTGCCCTCGGAATGCTGGATATGATCGGCGCGCTGCAGCGCCTGATTGATTCTCTTCACGACATGAGGAACGCTGTTCGCCGGATAGAGACTCTGGTCGGGATACATCTGTCCGGACAGATTCGCGTCCGCCGCCACCTGCCATCCGCTGAGATAGATGGCCTTCAATCCCGCTTTGACCTGCTGGACGGCTTGGTTGCCGGTCAAGGCACCCAGCGCATGGATATAATCTTCCGAATGAAGCAGCTCCCACAATTTCGCGGAACCCCGCCGGGCCAATGTATATTCGATTTGCACAGACCCCCGCAATCTCAGTACGTCTTCCGGCGAATACGCACGCCGGATGCCTTGATACCGGGTTCCAGACCAATGCTCCTTCATCTGCCCGAGTTCCGTTCTCCCTGTCTCTCTCATCGTGAATCCTCCTCCATCGATTTGAATTTGGTTCGATTCATGCTTCCTGCTCCAGGTAACCGTTGCCGGAGCACCGGCTGCAAGGCAGAACCCGCCTGCCCTCGCATAATGGGCAATCATGATGTTCCTGGGTTTCAGCTATCGGGTTCATGCATTTAAAGCAGTCCAAATCGCCATTGCCGCTGCATACGGGACAATCCATGCCGTGCACCCCCTCTTAACTGTTATATAACAAAACTGTTTTGTTGATGTCATTATATAACACTGGCAATAACTGTTCAATACTGTTTTTTAAAATTTTTATTGTTATATAACAAAATGGGCAATATTCCTTAGATAGAACCCTTGCAGCGGAAAATAGAAAAGAGCCTGCACCTTGGTCGCAAGATACAGACTCTTCTAGGCAAAAGGCTTGCTTCAACGCCCGCCGCCCCATGCAAAAAGCCGCAGCTTGATGCTGCGGCTTCGGCTTCTGAACATTTGCTATTTACTTAGCGGCTTGCTGGCCGGCGATGCGCCCGAATGTGATCGCATCGGCAATCGCATTCCCGCCCAGACGGTTCTTGCCGTGAATGACGCCTGTAACCTCGCCTGCGGCGAACAGGCCCGGAATCGGCTGGCCTTGCTCGTTCAGCACCTCGGTCGTCTTATTGATAACAAGTCCGCCCATCGTATGGTGAACGGAAGGCACCGCTTTTTGAATATAATAAGGCCCTTTGCTCATATCCTTCAATCCTGCACGGTGGTTGAAATCCTCGTCTTTGCCCGACTTGGCGAATTTGTTGACGCGGTCGATTGTCGCCTGCAGCGCTTCCGGATCGATCTTGAAAAACTCCGCAGCTTCTTTCAGCGTATCCGCTTTATACAAGAGGCCGTCTTTGACGAGCATTTCATATTCGTCTTTATGTGTTTCAACTGTTTTGCTGATGTCCCCAATCTCCTGATTCCACAACTGGTAGGCGTAGCCGCCTTCCTGGGCCAGAATCCCTTTGGAAATGACATCGCGGCGTTCCAGCTCTTCGACGAAACGCTGGCCGCTCTGATTCACGAGAATCGCTCCGTCAAAACGGCTGTCCGCAACGAGCGAGATTACACCGGTCTTCGGACTGCATACCGGATAAGTCTGAATGCTCTCCATATTGGTCAGGGCGGCGCCAACCGCCTCAGCCATCACAATCCCGTCTCCCGTCGTACCCGGCGCATCCGTAGTCATGTATTTCTCATCGTATTCCGGATTGTATTGCTTTCTCATCTCGACATTGGATCCGAAGCCGCCCGATGCAATAATGACGCCTTTGTTGGCATGGAAGGTGATAGTGCCGCCGTTCGCTCCGGCAGCTTCGACGCCGATCACTTTGCCGCTGTCATCCGTGAGCAATTTCTCGGCCTTCGTATTCGTCTTCAGATCGATGCCCATCTCGTCCAGATGCTTTTTCAGCTTCGTAATCAGCTCGGCTCCCGTATGCCCTTCCGGAATGAGCGCACGCTTGACCGAGTGGCCGCCGAATTGGAACAAGTGATCCTTCAGGAAGTTCACCTTCACTTCATCCTTCAGCCATTCTGCCGCCGCAGTCGCATTCTCGGCGAGCACACGGACCATTTCCGGATCGCCGACATTATCTCCGCCTTTGAGCGTATCTTCAATAAACAGCTCGGTGCTGTCCTCAATGCCCAAGTTTTTCTGTACCCACGTGTTGGCCGCGTTCATTTCGCCGCCGGAAATCAGCGTGTTGCCGCCAACGCTAGGCATTTTCTCCAGCAGGACCACCGAAGCGCCCGCCTGCTTCGCTTCCAATGCCGCACTGAAGCCGGCGCCGCCAGCCCCGATAATGACGACATCATACGTCTGCTCGGCCGGCTCGTCTGTCTGGCTTTTGCCTGCCGCCTGCTTCGCCACAAGCGTCAAGCCTGCCTTCGCTACCGCATCCTTCACCGCGTCGATGTAGCCCTGGCTTGTGACCGTCGAGCCGCTGATCGCATCCGCCTCCGCGCTGTTCGAGGCGATCATAGTCTCTCTCAGCTCTTTATATACAGGCTCGGCCAACACTTCGTTTTCCTTCTGTTCGAGCACTTTAATATCAGTAATCTCGTCGTTCTCAAACGTGACCTCTACCTTAATCGTACCGTGCTTGCCATCACCTTCTCCGATGGACGTTACGATCCGATCTTGATCCCCTCCGTTATTGGCCTCCTTGGCATCTTGCTTGTTACCGCTTCCGCATGCCGCGAGCATCGCGACCATGCACAGGACAAGCACCATTAGTCCCGCTTTCTTCATCCTTTTCATGTCCCTTAAACCCCTTGTCTTCTCTTGTTGTATTTGTCTGCAGCGTAACAGTACTGTGCACTACATCATCATGATAGCACAGTAATTAATGTTGATTAGTGAAAGTTATCACTTTCACTATATAAAAGCGTAAATATATATGAACAAACAACTTTGTCTTGGACAGGGACCGCGAGAAGCTGCTCCTCATTCCTGTAAAAGTGCAGGATTTTCGCCTGTGTCGCTTGTTGGAAAAGGGACTGCTGCAAATATACAGCAATTTCGTTGATTTCGGTTCGTATTTAACATTAATGGTGTGAAAAGCTGTATTTTTGCAGGACTCATTACAAAATGCGCCGTCCGAGGGAATAAATGCTGCAAATTCGCAGGATTGGTACCGTTCATGCGTGGCATGCAGCGCGGACTTCAGGCACATGGAGATGCGCAGAGGAAATGCATTTATTCGCTGTTCGCCGCGCTTCAATCAGAGGAACTCGCCGCCCGCGATCCGCAGGGCCCCTTCGGCGTGAACCGCCGCGCTGCTTCGCACAAAAAAGCTGCAGCCCCCCAGACTGCAGCTTCCATTTATGCTCCCGCTTCGAACGAGACGGGCGTGACAATCAGCGGCGCATTCGCCCTGCACTTCAACGCCCGCTCCTGCCCGCGGTACCGGACGAGGCATTCTCCGTCCGCATCAGGCACCACTTCCGCCGCGGCCACGGGCCGCGCGTACCACAGCTTCAAGTCCTCGTCACGTGCTGTCTTGCTCGTTGCCATCGCGTCTCACACTCCTTGCATGCGCAGGTTCACTGTCACGATGTGCTTCGTTTCCCGGAAAGCTGAGCCTGCGGTCTGCTGCGGTATTTTCATAGAGGCTCGGAACGCACGGAAGCAGAGTTAGCCGCCAGCACGATGCAGCGCGGAGCTTTGATTGAAAAAAGAGACTGTTCTCTCTGCTTCCTGGCTGAGCTCGGCCCCCAAACCTCCATCTTCATCTCCAAACGGCGCATCTCCACTTTTTTTCCTTTTACTTTCCATGTTCCCGCTATCATGCCGTTGATCAGGACAGCCGGATGGACATGACCGGCCGCGCCATAATTTTTTTTTTTAATGCTCGCTTTCCAGATAAAACTTTTCTTTATGCCCCAATAACAACGGATCGAATTTCGGCAGCAGCTTTACTGTCGGAATAGCCGCCGGATTGTTCGTTCTATATATGTTTTTATTATCGTATAGATCGCCAATCGAAATGAGATCGGCACTGCTATTTTTCAATTTTTTTTAGCCAGCGTGACCGTAATCCCCGACCAGTACGCAAAATCCTCGGCTCTTGCCGGACCATAAGCCTGCAAATAGCGCAATAGAATCAGGCCAAGGGCTTCTTCCTGATCATACATATGATAGATGTCGGGCTGGTCCTGCAGCCACGAGCTTGTAAGATGGAATGCGTTGTCCGGC
This sequence comes from Paenibacillus thiaminolyticus, assembly GCF_007066085.1. NCBI lineage: Bacteria > Bacillati > Bacillota > Bacilli > Caryophanales > Paenibacillaceae > Paenibacillus > Paenibacillus thiaminolyticus. Next base: position 2,645,428 of record NZ_CP041405.1, read on the forward strand.
TCAAGCGGGTTCCCGTGAATCACCATCCGCTTATAAGACAAGTCCTTAAGTATTCCGCCCCACGGAGACAGTAAATAGTCTATGAGAGAGGGCTCGAATTTCAATGAGGCGTTCAAATCCGCTTTTACCTGTTGTCTCGTCTTCGGTCATTTCATTCAAGGATACGTTGCTCTGCAGTCTGCACTGTATCGCCAGTAAGGAATGGCTGAAGATCTGTGACTGAATTCCGAACTCGTGTTCCAGCAAATCCATCACATGGGCAAGGGAGTTTTCTTGCGAAAGTTTTTGTCTGTGCAGCAGCTCTTGGCATCTGCTCCTCGTGTCCATCGTTATGCCTCCTTCCGATTTTCCGATCCGAGACAGCCGGATGACGTTGATGTACAGGAGCACCTTCGGCCGCCGTGTTGCCAGATTCCCAAGTCTACCTGCTTGGCACCGGGTCCTGGACTTTCACAAATTCGATCTCCTTCGCTCCTGGATCCAGCAAGAATGAGACCGTAAGACGAGAGAAACGTCCCCCTGTATCCGCATGGAAGGAAGCTGGAATGGAGAGATCGAAGACGTCAAAATAAAGCTCATACCTGTCGTCGCCGAGGGGCGTCATCGGAAAGGCCAGTCCATGAAACAAGGCGCGTAATTGGCCATCCGCCCTCTCGACAACCAACTCTCCATAGGCCGGGTGTTCGAATCTCCCCGCATACTCATTCGCTGCCCGTACGGTTACGCTTCCCCGATCCTCATTGCCGGGACGGTCCGCCTCCTTCCGCATCGCCTCTTTCCCTTGCTTCGCCCATTCCTCGTACTGCTTCATCTCCGTAGCCATTCGCTCGCTCCAGTCAAGAGGCTCCAGCTCCAGCAGCCGGTCGAACAAGGTGTAGGAGAGGAAGCGCGGAAGCAGTGAGCCATTTTTGTTCGTTAAAAGGACGACACCGATGTTCTCCTGCGGCAAAAAGGAGATGAGAGAAGAAAATCCGTCAATTCCGCCATTATGATGAACCAACTGATAGCCCCGATACGATTCAATGCACCAGCCTAGGCCGTAAGTGCAGATGGGAAGCTCCTTTTTCCAAAAATACGAGGAATCGCAAGGCATCTGGGGTGTATGCATCGTGGCGATGCTTCCTTCCGTAACTAGCCGCTGCCCCTGGAATGCCCCCTGATTCAGTTGGAGCAGCACCCAGTTCGCCATCTCCATGACATTGCTGTTAATCGAGCCAGCCGGACCAATCACATCAAGGTTGCGGTAAGCGGTTGCCTGCACCTGATTGTCCTTGTCTATATATGGCACAGCGGCATTCGTATGACGTGCCGTCTCTTCAATGGAGAAGTTACTGTTCGCCATCAGCAGCGGCTCAAATATCCGCTCCTGCACCCATTGCTCCCAAGGCACTCCTGCAAGCTGCCCCACGAGATATCCCGCAGCCGTGTACATTAAATTATTGTATTGCCACTTGGAGCGGAAATCGTGGTTCGGCTCCAAATATTGCAGCCGCTCGATGATTTCTTCCCGGGTGAACGGCGCATTGTACCACATGAGATCATGCCGCGGAAGGCCGGAGCGGTGACACAGCATATCCCGGATTGTGATTCGTTCCGTCGCGAAGCCGTCAAATAGTTTGAAATTCGGAAGATACTCCTTCACCGGCCGATCCCAGTCCAACTTGCCCTCGTCTACGAGCATTCCCGCTGACATGGCCGTAAATGCCTTCGTGCAGGAGCCAATCGCGAACAGCGTCTCCGGCGTCACCTTCAGCCCCAGCTCCACATTCCGCAGGCCGAAGCCTTCCGCCATCGCGATCTGCTGCCCTTGGATGACCGCGATCGCAAGTCCCGGCACCTTCCATTGCTCCATCTGCTGTTGAATGTATTCCGAGAATCCATGTAACTTCGCTTGCATGATGCTCATCATTGTTCCTCCTTATACTTTATTTGAGGCCGTACAACCGCCCGCTTTGGCCGCCTTGCCTTGTGCAATTTTGCTCTCCTTCGCTTCCGGCTCCGGAGTCAGCGGCATCGAGATCCGATCAACTTGTAGCCCAGATATGTAAGCGTTCCCGTATCATCGTGCAGCGGAAGAGGGGCGTCCGAACCTCTATCTCCTTTGACGGCGGAGAACCCTATTCCCCTTCTATTCCGTTCTCCCGGTTCGCCATATCTTCGCATTGCTGTTAATCGTGCCAGCCGGTCTAATGACCTACAGGTTACGGTACTCAACAGTTCAACACGCAGCCGGGAACTCCTGTCCGGGCCCTCTGGATTTCATTGTGAAATTTGTCCTTCTCCGCAGGGTGCAGTAAAATTAAGGAAGTGCCGAAGCACAGATTGAATAGGGGAGGCTTGAGAAAAACGATGAAGACAGACACGCAAACCGGGGCATGCCAGCCACAATATGATCTTGCTAAGCTGGATACGCTCCTGCACGAGGATCATATCGCCAGGAATTTCCGCAATATGGACCATATTTTGCCGAAGCACGATATTCTCGCGCCGGCGGACAAGTTCCGGTTCTCCGAGGACTTGCAGCATCTGGACGATGTCCGCTACAGTTACAACGGGCAAGCATCCACCGCCGGAGAATATATGGAGAAGGTGAAAGCCACCGCTTGGCTGATCATCAAGGATGATGCCATCATAACAGAGCGCTATTATAACGGATATACGCGGGAATCGACCGCCACGTCCATGTCGGTCGCCAAATCATTCGTCTCGGCCCTGACGGGCATCGCCTTCGACGAGGGCGCGATGCGGGACGTCCACGATCCGGTAACGCGGTACTTGCCGGAGCTGGCCGGAAGCGGCTATGACGGAGCTACCATCAAGGATGTGCTGCAAATGTCCTCCGGCGTTCGCTTCAATGAAGACTACGCCGATCCCGATGCGGAGATTTATACGTTTATGAACGATGTCTTCGGGGAGTCGGCGATGCCGATCTCGGAGTACGTGCGCAAGCTGACTCGTATGCAGCCGCCGGGACATTACCAGTACAAGAGCGTGGATACCCAAGTGCTATGTATGCTGCTGGAGCGGACAACAGGGAAGAAGGTATCAGTTTATTTGGAGGAAAAGCTGTGGCAGCCGCTTGGCATGGAATACGATGCCTATTGGAACACTGACCTGCACGGCAATGATATTGCATTCGCCTTCTTGAATGCCGCTTTGCGGGACTACGCGAAATTCGGCCGCCTTGTCCTGCATCAGGGAGCCTGGAACGGCCGGCAGATCATTTCGGAGAAATGGATGAAGGAATCGGTCATTCCGGATCGGGCCGACTTGCAGCCGGGGCAAGCCGAGGAATGCTTCGGCTATCAGTATCAGTGGTGGACGCCGCACGGAAGCGACGGCTCGGAGGTGATGGCCCGTGGCATTTACGGACAGCACATCTATATCAATCGAAGGCATCATGCCGTCATCGTCAAGTCCGGCGTCGATCCGACCGTCTTCAATGTTCACGACGGCGAAGCGGTCACGGCCTACCGGACCATTCTCGAACATCTCGGATAGCGTGTAACGCGAATGGGCGCACCGGCCTGCGGCGGAACACGGAATGTGGATACCAATCCGGCGGTGCGTTCCGGGCTGCAGCATTCGCTACCCGAGCGGAGGCTGCAGCCGCACTGGCCGGACAACGATGGCATGCTCCTTCCCCGGCTTGGCCTGCCGGTCTGCTTGTCTCTCCCGGTGGCCGGCCCGCTTCCGCTTCTCATGCAGAATGTCATAGAAGCTGGGCTTGGCGTTGGAGCGGCCACTGCGAATCGCCGGTCTCGCGTAAGGGTGAGCATACCAGGAATGGTAAGGATCGTATCGGTGCACGTTGATTCGAACATCCCATAACATCGGGGATTCCTCCTCTTCATGATAAGCTTATGGAAGCAGCCTTTGCCTAGTGAAGACAAGACTCACGCTTGCTTGTTCTCTGGCTTCTGTAGACATCGAATGCGAACAGTTCTCTCGATAATACATACCCGCTCTGATCCCGCTTCAATCTAGAACCGCCGGCAGCAAACTGCTTCTTCCTCATTCTACTATTTCATACCGCGATTTGCATCCCGTTCAAGCTCCCGAGCCCGGCCTGATTGGTTCGTTGACCGGAAGGCGATTTGCTATAATATCCGTATGAGCCCCGCAGCAAGGGGCATGACACATTCCATGGTCCCTGCACGAACCTGAAGCGAGGAGGATAAAGCGATGAATCCAAGCAAGCCGAACGATGCCAGGCGAGCGTCCGATCCGGCCCCGGCCGATGAAGCGGCACAGCGATCCGTTCCCGGTAGCTCCGTAAGCGAGAGCGGGGATGCCCGGGGTGTCCCATCTGCCCGCAAGGAAACGATGGAAGAGCGGGATGCGAGCGAAGGAAATAACCTCCTGGAAGTGGAGCCGGGCAAGGAACAAGTCCAATCCGAGTCAGCCGAAGCCTCCAGCGAACGGCAGCCCTCTGCCATGGCGCAGCGGCCCGGCGAATGGCCGCAACCGCCCGGCGAATGGCCGCAACCGCCCGGTGAATGGCCGCAACCACTCCGCGAACGGCCGCAGCACGGCCATTCGGAACCGTTAACTGCAGCAGAATTCGAACAGTGGATTCAGGAGGACGAGGAGGAGGAGACGGAGCCTGCTCCGCGGAGAAAATGGATGGCAAAAACGATAACGCTACTGCTTGCCCTGCTGCTGTTCGGCAATGTGCTCGCGTTCTGGCCGCAGATCTACAATCTGCCTGCCCTCCGCTTCCTCCATACAGACAAGGAATTATCGCAGAGTGAACAGATACAGCAATACAAGCAGGCGGTCGTCATCGTCAATGCCCATGATCGGAAGGGCACCGGCTTCAATGTGGCCGCGGAAGGCATCATTATTACGAACCGACATGTGATGGCGGAGGACAAGACCGGATCGGTCACGTTTCAAAATAATAAGACGTATCTCGCCGATGTGGTCGCAAGCGACGCCGCCCTGGATGTGGCCGTCTTGAAGCTGCGGGACAATTCGGAGCCTTTGCCCGCCTTGCCCCTGGAGACAGACTCCGGGTGGCGGGAAGGCGCCCAAGTTCATATCATCGGCAACCCGCTCTCCTTCTACCATATCGCGATCGAAGGCAGTATTCTCGGTCTGACCCCGCTGCAGCACCGCGAGCGGCCCGTGCTAATGATTCAGGCCCCGATCCATTCCGGCAACAGCGGGAGCCCGGTCCTCAACGAGCAGGGCCGTGTCATCGGCGTCGTCTTCGCCACCACGACCGTGAAGCAGGGCGAAGAATCCGAGGAATCCATTCAAGTCGGACTTGCCATCCCGATCGAAAATGTTCGGCCCTATCTGAACGAAGCCGGTCAGAAGTAGCTTCACGGCCCGCTGGCTTCCTGGCCGCTTGCATCCGCCCCTCTCCGCCTCCGGTCCAAAAAGACGGATGCAAGCGGCCTGCAGAGAGCCGTGACCAAGACTTCTAGGTAAGCAAGGACAGCTCCTTCAGCCGGTTCAGGGCGAGCTGCACCCCGTCCTCCACGGAACAGCGGTCTGTCGGGAGGATAATCTCGGGCGCCTCCGGAGGCTCGTACACATCCGAGACGCCGGTGAACATAGGGATAGCTCCCTGCCGCGCCCGCGCGTACAAGCCCTTCGGATCGCGCCGTTCGCACTCGGCCAGCGGACAATCGACGAACACTTCGACGAAGGGCGCTAACTGCTCGCGCGCGTAAGCACGCATGTCCCGGTACGGGCTGATCACCGAGACAAGCGGAATAATTCCGTTGCGGGCCAACAGCCCGCTAATATATACGATCCGGCGGATATTCTCCATCCGATCTTCCCGGCTGAAGCCAAGCCCCTTGCCAATGGCGGCGCGAAGCTCATCGCCGTCCAGACACTCGACCCGGCGGCCATGCGATCGGAGCGCTGCCGCGATTGCATGCGCCATCGTCGTCTTCCCCGCCCCGGAGAATCCCGTCAGCCATAATGTGATTGCGTGTTCAGACAATGGTTGTTACCTCCTTCCGCATGGAATCATGCCGCACAGGGATGCGTTCCAGCAATCCCCCCGCATACGTTGTGCCCAGTTCCAATTCCGGCATATGAATATACCCGATATAGCAGCCGCAGTTATTCATCCCGCAGGCACGCTCTGCCGCCAGCCCTTCCAGCCCGTCCCGATACAAGTGGCCGATGACGCGCCGATCCTGATAGCAGCGCTTCACGATGCCTGAGCCCTGTACGTAGAAGACCGTCTCCCCCGCTGCGCAGGGCCGGCCGAGGCTGTCATAATCCCTAAGATTGATTGCAAAATAAGGATCGACGCCCTGCAGCCGCTTCTCTTCTTCCGCCATATAATAATCCGGCTGATCCTTGTAGGCGTTCACCCAGACGTATACGTCTTCCGGCAGCCGCCGCCGGATCTCCTCGATCGCGTCAAAGGCGCTTCTGACCCCGACGGTCCCGACGCTAAAGGAGATGCCCTGCTCATACAGCCGCATGCATTGCGACAAAAAGCCGTCCCGGCTTGTCTGTCCCGGATGGTACGTTACCCAGAAGGCCGCCTTGTCCCGATTCAGCCGCTCCGTCCAATCCAACTGGCAGGACAGGTTCGTCTGAATGGCCACCTTCTCGATATGCGGAAGCTCGGACAGCTCGATCATCGCCTCCCTGTACCAGCGGTGAATGAGAGCCTCCCCATACGGATTGAAAAACAGGGCAAGACGATGCCCGGCCTCCTCCTGCGCCCGGATCCAGCCCATGAACGTCTCCAACTGGCGCTTGTCCTGTGCCAGCGTCTCCCGGCTGTCCTTCGTCTTGCTGAAGGGGCAGTACGGGCAGCTGTAATTGCAGGACGACAGCTTCCCCCGATAATAGAGCACTGCCCTCATCGCAGCTCATATCCTTCCATCCGCTCTCTCACGGCGGAGGAGATCAGCTCGTCCCCGATCGCGTCGGAATACGCCATCCCGAGCGTTGTCAGACGCAGCACGCCCGCTTCCAGCTCGGCCAGACCGAGGCGCAGCAGCTGCTCCAATTCGGGATGCTCCTGCATCGCTCCACTGCCGAAGCGCTCCTCATAGGCGGTCAGCTCCAGCCCTTCGCGATGCAGAATCGCCTTCAGCAGATAGCGCCGCTTCTGTTCCGCCTCGTTCAGCACGAAGCCGTAATCGGCCTGATCATGCCGCTCCGCCGCCACATAGTCGGCGATGATGCTTCTCGTCGCTGCCTGGCTTACCCCGTAGCGCGACGCATAATGCACGCGGCGCGTATACGAGCGGGCGCCGCAGCCCAAGCCGACCATCCCTTCTTCCTGACAGCTGAAGGGCAGAATCCGCTTGTGAGCGAAGCCGCTCACCTTGGAGAAGCGCCGCATCGAATACTGCGTGTAACCCGCTTCCTCCAGCCGCTGGCGCGCCATCTCGTACAGCTCCAGCCGGATGTCCGCACCCTGCTCGCGTATCCGATCCGGCTTCAGAATCGTATTCTCCCGCGTGTAGAGCGGGTAGATGAAGATCTCCCCCGGCCCGTAGCTGAGCGCCTTCTCCAGCGAGTAGAGCCATGATTCCGGCGTCTGCCCAGGCAAGCCGTAGATAAGATCGACATTCACCAGCGGGAATTCGAACGCCATCAGCCGTTCCAACGCTTCCTCGGCCAACCGCGGCTTCTGCGGCCGGTAGATCGCCGCAGCCTCGTGCTCGACGAAGCTCTGAATGCCGATGCTGACGCGGTCCGTCAGCCGATCCTTGAGGACATGCAGCCGTTCCTCCGTTACCGTATCCGGCGATGTCTCCACCGAGATGGAGGCCTGCGACGGGTCCAGTCCCATCACCCGCTCCGCAATATCGAACAGCCGGTTCAACAAGGGGGCTTCCAGCAGCGTGGGCGTTCCCCCGCCTACGGCAAAGCGGGAAAAAGGCCGCCCGGCGAACCAAGGCGCCCATTGCCGGGCCTGCCGCTCCAGCGCATCCACATACTGCTCATGCACATCGGCCCGCCGGTCCGGCAGCGTGAACAGATTGCAGAAGCCGCAGCGAGCGCCGCAGAACGGAATATGCATATAGAGGAAATAATAGTCCGTCTCCTCCCGCTGCCACAGCTCCTCTAGCGGCAGAGCGGGCTCAAGGGGACGGTAGGCCGTCTTATGCGGATACGAATACAGGTACGAACGGTACGGGGACTGCAGCCATCGCCGCCGCTCCTCTTCCAGCTCGGGGTCCATAAGCCCGCCCATTGGGCTATCCGGTAGCCTGTTCATTTGCCCGGCCGGTAGCCTGTCCGTTCGCCCGTCCGCCAGCCCCTCCATTCCCCCTTCCGTCAGACTGTCTGTTTTTAGCCTGTCTTTTGGCCCGTTCACCGCAGCCGGGATTGAATTCGGCGCTCTCATCATGCCTCTCCCCTCTCTCATCACAGAAAAAACTCCCGGTACGGCACATTCCATACGACCTCGTGCGCAAGGCGATGACCTTGATAGCCATCCTCGCCATAGGCGGTGCCATGATCGGAGAACGCCATGCAGAATGTTTTGCCCCGCTTGCGCAGCGCATCGAACAGAACGCCGAGCTGGCTGTCCACATAGCGCAGCGCCGCCCGCTGCGTCTCGACCGAATCCTCCCTCGCGCCGGGAATGAAATAATGGTTCGGCCCGTGAATCGCGGATACGTTCAGGAACAGGAATTGCCGCTGCCCCGGATCGGCCCGCTCCAGCAGCTTGAGCGCATGCTGCACCTGATGCTCGGTGGAGCGGGGATTCGTTACCCCGAAGGTCATGCGCCAATAGCTCTCCTGGAAGTAGCCGGGAAGCACTTTGGCCAGCTTGTTCTTCTTCGTGAAGAAGATGACCCCGCCGATGCAAATCGTCCGGTATCCTTCCGCCGCCAGGCCGGAGACAATATCCGGCGCATCGAATTGCCAGGTGTACGGGTGGGTCTTCAAGCCAGTGTTGCGCGTATGGAACAGCCGGACGTGGGATGCCTTGTCCGTGTTCGCCGGCGTTGGCAGGAAGCCGCCGAAAAAGGCATGGTGCGCCGCATAGGTGAAGCTGCCCGGCGTATGCCGCTTCTCCCACGGGCCGTCCGCGCACAGGTTCGGACAGTTCGCCTCCTCCAGCTTCGCCACGTCATACCGAAGCGTATCGAGCGTTATCATGACAATATCGTGAGTGCCCACGATTTGATTCATATCAATCATTGGTGATTCTTCCTTTCCAGCAGCTGACGCATCTGCCATTCGTAGGTGTTCCACCCTTCATATTCGACCCGGTAGAGCAGATCGCCGAAGGGATTGATGTCGACGGCATAGGTCATCCCGCTGCCGCGCCGGACGAGCACGTCGATTCCTGCAACCGTCGAGCCCGGAAATGACGCCAAGGCCGCTTCCGCGGTCGAGGCTACCGCTTCCTCCACCCCGGAAGCGATCATGCCTTCGTGCAGCGGGCGGCGCTCATTCCGCAGGTGCAGGTTCGTGATCGGGCTGGAGCTAAGCCGCAGGACGGCATGGCAAGCCGACCCGTTCACGACGAGTTGGCGCACATCGAATGATTTGCCGTCGAGGCGCTCCTTCGCGATCCAGCGCTCCACATGAGCCCCCTCCCCGCACAGCCAGTCGACCATGCGGCGGATCTCCGCATGGTCCCGGTATTGCCGCAGACGGCCGGAATTGTAAAAGACGGTCTCTCCCGCCCGTTCCTCCAACTCCAGCGTCGTGACCGCCAGCTCGGCTCCGGTCGCGGGCTGGCACTGATACGCGATGACCCCGGCCGCTCCAGAGCCGCAGGCCAGCTTGAGGAAGAGGCGATGCATGCCGCTCGACCGGATGGCGGCCTGCAGCTCTTCATAGCCGGCAATCGAGCCGGCCGGGGCCGGGAGGTCTGGCATGCGCACGCCATGCCGGGACAGATGCTCCCAGCAGCGCCGCTTGTCGAACATGACGGCAATGTCGGCGGGATCGTTCACCCAGCGCACCGGGATGCCGGCAGATGACGCCTGCAGCCGCAGCCGGGCGAGCAAGCGGCAATAGCCCCGGAACCATTGGGCCGGATAGCGGATCCGCCCATGCTCTTCCAGAAGGCGCCGCGCCGCGTCCGCCGGGATACTCTCTTGCGCCCCCGCCCCTTGCTCGTCGGCGGACCCGTTCAGGGCGCCGAGCGCGATCAGCTCGCGTTCGACTTCGGGATGCTCGCCTGGAGCATCCAGGCGAATGATCGGGCTTCCCGCTCCCGAACGGCGCACGCGGTCCAGCATTTCCTCCAGCGAGGCGGCTCCCTGCAGCAGCTCCTGATAGGTGAGCAGCAGCGCGGGTGCCAGCCCGAATCTGCGGCGGGCTGCCTGGAGGCCGTCCGTGCGCCGGTTCCCGGCATTGCCAATCAGGATGTACGGCGCATTCCCGGCCGTTCCTTCCCGCACGGCAGCCAGATCGGCCCTCGGTTCAAGCTCAGATACATTCATCGCTACTCGGTCAGGAACGGATAGCGCCAGTCGTCTTCCGTATCCTGCTGATCACTGACATCGACGGACAGCCCGGAATCTTTCCAGCGCTTCACCATCTCGTCCGACATGTAATGGTATTTGAGATCAAGATGCTTCAGCTTCTTCACCCGGGCGCTGGCGAGCAGCGCTTCCGCGCCTGCATCCGACAAGGTGCCGTATGACAGATCGAGCGTCTCCAGTTGATCCAGAATCGGCGCATCGGCCAGCGCTTGCGCAATCTCGTCCTGAATCTCGCTATCTTTCAACCCGAGATAGGCCAGCTTCGGAAATAAACCGGGCTCCGCTACAGACAACACGTCATCCAGCGAACCGGAGAAGCCGTATTCATCGACGCCGAGATACAGCTCCAGCTTCCGCAGCTCCGGCAGCTTCGCGTTCCGGACGTCAGACAGCACCTCTGCGGGCAGTCCGCCGCAAATAATGACCAGCTCCTGAAGCCGCGCATGCTCCAAGGGCTCCAGACGCAGGTCCGTGCTTCCTTTGGCCGTGAATGATTCCAGATTCGGAAATGCCTTCAGCAAGGGAGACAAGTTCGTCTGAATAATCCAGGAGACCTCGCAGTCTTCATAGTCCATATCTCCGATGAACAGCTTTTTCAAGTTCGGGAACCGTTCCCGATTCGCTATCAGGGTGTCGAGGAAGTCGTCAGGGGAATTCTCGTAGGCTTGCCCCCAGTCGCCGATAATTAAGCTGACGAGCTGCTCGCTGTGCTCTCCGGCCGCCAGCTTCTCGATCAGTTCAGACATCCTCTCTCCATCTTCATATTCTTCATATCCAACCGACAAACGAATTTCAATCATAGATAGCCCTCCCGTGGCGATATTGGACGTTCCTATCATTACGACAACCTATTCTTTTTCAACAAATCGGGTAAAAGTCCTGTTATCGATGCCACATTTTGGGCCTAAATTGCCGTAAAATGAATCCAAAGTCACGGGACGGTGGAAATGAATGGTTGATACAATAGAAGTCCCCTCTTCTGTATATTGTTCGGAACCGGGAAGCGGCGGCCCCTGCCCCGCCCCGAGCTGGAACCAATGAGGATGGGACGGCACAACACGATGCAGATGGGGATACCGCTAACAGCAACATTGCGGTTCAAGGCTCTTCCGGGTTTTGCGCTCAAGTTGCTTGCCTGCTGAGCAGGCTCCGGCGGCATCCTGTCCGAGACGAAGGAGAATCCGAATGGAGAATACGACGATGTGGATCATCATTGGAATTTTGGTGACCGATATTATCATTGTATTGTGTGTGGTATCCTCAATCTTGCGCAAGAAAAAGAACGAAAGACAACAAGAACATGAAGTGATGACACGAGGCATCCCCGCTTCCGCCACGATTACGTCTCTCTCGCCGACAGCATCCATGATCGATGATCAACCTGTTGTTATGCTAGCATTGGACGTGGTGATGCCGAACGGAGAATCGTTTCCAATCGAGATCAGAACAGCCATTCATATGATAAATATTCCGAAATTCCATGAAGGGGCGCAGATCAGCGTCAAAGTGCTGGAGGAGCACGGAACGAAGCGCGTCGCCGTCCTTGGCACCGGCATGAAGACCTATTGATCAGGCTGCCTCTCCCGGGCAGTTCGCCGGGCCAGTCTTGACGAGGCGCATATGCGGCGCAATTCAGGTTGGGATACGGACATGAAAAAGGGAGGCCGACGCCCCCCTCTCCCGTTCCGCCGAGGACTACATCTCGAAGCCATCCGGCCAATGGATCTGGACGCCCTTCTCCTGAATGAGCGACTGGAAGCAGTCGAGATGGGATGGCTCCTCATATACTTGATGCGGCGTAATCCGATGCTGCAGCGAATAGGCGACCAGATAGCCTGCTGATTCGCCAATGTTCCATTCCGTCGGATGCAGCCGGTAGCTGCCGTTAGACACTTGGGTCGTACCGATATTTTTGCATACCGGCAATATATTGGTCATCCGGACAGGCAGCAGGGCGCCCAGCGGAATCTCATATGGATAACTAGGAAGGTAGAACTTGCGGTGCGAGACCGTTGTCGTATGAAGATCCAGATGATAGCTGCCCACGCCGATGCTGTCGGGGTAGCGGCGAATTCCTGCCTCTCCCCGCATCTCCTTGCCGACATCGGCTTCGGTAATGGTATAACGCGCCTTGATCCGGCGCGATTCCCGAATGTACGGCGTTTTGGCCATGCCATCCTCGGTGCCGAGCACGTCGGTGCGCAAGCGGAGACCGGGGTAGCCCTTGCCGCCGTCCGGCCGTGGCATCTCCGTCTGCAGCCAGTAGAGGAGCGAGAAGCTCAACTGCTTCGCATTCTCCAGGTGCTGCCGCTTCTCTGCCTCGCTAACGCCGATAATCGGGCCCAGGTAGTAATCGTTCTGCGGCCAGTTCACCAGCGTGATGTCGCTCTCATAGAAGCCCGGCTCGAACAGGGCCTTATCGATAATCCGCCGGTACGTCCACAGCGGCATTGGATCCTGGCCGTCGGAGAACAGGTTGAATTTGCGGTATTTGGCCGGATCGTTGACATTGATCGTATACATGCTTAACAAAGGATAGATGGACGGCGCCGGAACATACTGCCGCCAGAAATCATATTGCTCCGGCTTCTCGATCGTAAAGTTCCCTTCCGGGAAATACTCGATGGCGAATACATGGGTGAATGACTGGATATCAAGGGGATTCGCCTGCTCGGACGCATGCAGCTCGCCCGTCTCGGCGCGCGATTCGGCCCCGATTACATGCTCCACCCCGGCCAGCGGCAGCAGGTCGCCGCATTCGGTTGCGTCGAGAAAGTATGAACCTGTCAAGCGGGTCAACTGCTGTGTGCGCACATGCGATACCGTGACCGAACGGACGATATCGCCTTCCGTCTCGGCCTCCACCGGAATCGTCTCGTAGAGAATCGTAATCCGGCCGCTGCTCGTGTACGGTGCCAGCATGTCATGCAGCACGCGCAGCGCCACCTTCGGCTCATGGCAGAGGCGGCTGACCCATCCCCGTCCGGGGTTGAGCAGGGGATTATCCGCAGCTTGCTCGGTAAGCGGATAGTTCGCCCGGTAATAAGCCCGCACTCGCTCGCGGAGCTCCCGGTATGTACGGGTGCAGCCCATCGACTCAATGACCTTGTGCTCATCGGGAGGAACCGCCTGCGACGTCAATTGACCGCCAATCCAATCCGTCTCTTCCGTCATCACTACACGCAGTCCCATTGCGGCGGCGGACAAGGCAGACGCGACGCCCCCCAATCCTCCGCCGATGATTACGACATCGGCCTGGATGTCATCCTTCATCAGCTTCAATTCCTAATCCCTCCCTCTCATGTTAAATTCATGTATACTATAACACATCTTTCCGGCCCTTTTCTCCCCTGCTTCCGAGGCCAAAAGAGTTCCTCCTATCTTTTACCCGCTGCCAGACTCTCGAATCCTACATAAAATCGATACAAAAAGCCGGAGGAAATACACTCCCTCCGGCCTCGTTTTTTGGTGCTACCAGATCCCATTAACACTTGTCGATGAGCACGATGCTGTCCACTTCTTCATCGGTCAGCTTGACGTTGGTCTTGCCGTCATCATACATGCGGTATAGACGTCCATTATCGCTACCATTCACGCAGAAGAAGCCGGCGACGCCGTCTGCATACATGAAGGAATCCCAGTTCGTGCTAATTGGGAGTTATAGCCAACCTTTCGACCTTGCGTTCTCGATGGCCTCGATGCGTGTCCTCGCCTCCAGCTTGCTCATGATACTGGACAAGTAATTGCGCACGGTGCCATAAGATAAATACAGCGCCGATGCTATCTCATTCGCGGTGCGCCCTTCGGCGGCAAGCTTCAAAATCTCACGCTCCCGCTCGGTCAGCGGATTATCTTCTTTACGAATGACGGCAAAAGCGAGCTCCGGCGAAATCTCCCGTTCACCCCGCATCACGCTGCGTATCGCCGCGGCAAGCCGCTCGCTCGGCTCATCCTTCAGCAGATAGCCTTGAACCCCGGCTTTCACGGCACGCTCGAAATATCCCGGCCGGCCAAAGGTCGTCAAAATAATAACCCGGCAATTCAAGCGCTGGCGCTTCAGCTCTTCGGCTACATCCAGGCCGCTCTTGGCCGGCATCTCAATATCCATCAGACATACATCCGGCTTCAGCCTTGCGATCAGCGCCAGCGCTTCGTCCCCGTCGCCGGCCTGCCCAACCACTTCAATATCATCCTCCAGATCAAGGAGGGATGCGAGCGCGCCGCGCAGCATTCGCTGATCCTCAGCGATCACAATCCTTATCATGCCACACCTCCTCCATCTTTCCCGTCTTTGACGATAATCGGAACCGTGACCGTCAATTGTGTGCCGCTCTCATCCGAATCCAACATCAAGCTTCCATCTATCAAGACAAGTCGTTCCGACATGCCATTCAAACCGTTGCCCATGCCGCTCCCGCTCCGTAAGCCGATACCGTCATCCTGCAGACGAATCCGGACCACGGCATTCGTCCGCTCGATCTGAATGCGGCAGTTCTTCGCGCGGCTGTGCTTGACAATATTGGTGACCGCTTCCCGGACGCATAGGCTGAGCATATTCTGTGTCAGATCCGGGACTCCCTCCAATGACAGATCTCCCCGCACCTGGAGCTCGATGCCGGCACTCCCCAGCATTCGCTCGGCCTCCACCAGCTCCTGAGCAACCGTGACGGCACGCATATCGGAGACGAGCTCACGCACCTGCCGCAGCGCGGCCCGGGAGGTCTGCCCAATCTCCCGGGCTTCCTCCCGCGCCCGATCGGTCTCCTGCTTCATGATCAGCTTCTCAACCAATTGGCTCTTGAGCGTAATAAGAGACAGCGTATGCCCGAGCGTATCATGCAGATCACGGGCAATTCGCAGCCGTTCCTCCCGCTTGACCAGTTCCCGAATCTGCTCATTCGCCTGGTCCAGCTCCTTCTCCAGTTGGTGACGCCGATGCATCGACCGCATGCCAAATGGAGAGGCTAATATGGTGGCAATAAAAGGAATGAAAAAGATATACTCCGACACATCAATGGCTCGCAAATGAAATAACATCGGCAACAGTATGTACGCGACAAGCGCGCCGTACGCAATATTGAATTTTCGCCTGTCCCGATAAAATGAGATGAAGTTCGCTGTATAAAAACCAAGAAATATATAGTTGGGATTATAGAACGTGAGCAGAATAGCGCTTAACAGCATCTGCAGCGCAACCCAGGAATCATAGGCCCGGCCGGAAACGAAATAAAGCTGCCGATAGGTTACGACAAATAAGGCGAGCAACGCGTAGCCGATGGTTTTCTTCACTCCATGCTCGAACTGCATATTGTAAATAAACAGGGCCATATAGATTAACCATATATAAGGATAAATTCCCCAATGCCGGGGGAACAAGCTGAACTTCGTCCGGGACATGAACTACACCGCTTCCTGCTTTTTTCGGATATACGTAGATAGTATCATAAACAGAAGCAGATAACCTGCCAAAAACAATGCGTGCTCCCATTGCGGCGTCTCGCCGCGCACAATCTCCCAGGCTCCTCCCCCGAAATGATAAGCCGGCAGCAGCTTCGCAGCCGTCTGGAGGAACTTCGGCATGATATCCAGCGGGAACCACATGCCCCCTGTAATCGCCAGCAGCATGAAGATCGCGTTGCTGACACCGCTCGCCGTATCTACCCGCTTCATCGTCCCCACGAGGGCGCCAAGCCCGAGGAACGGGATCGATGCAAGCAACAGCCACAAGCCGCAGCTAAGCCAGGCAGACCAGGACAAGGACACTCCATTCAATAGATACCCGCACAGGAAAATAGTGATAATCGAGAACAAATGCATCATGAACTGACCGAACATTTTCCCCGCAAAATAAATACTGCCCTGCAGCGGCGTAATTCGGATATATGCAGTCCATCCGTTCTTGCGCTCCTGCACGATGCGGATGCCCAAGGTCATAATCGCCGATCCCATAATGCTGAATCCGGTCATCGACATCAAATAATGCGCCTGCCACCAAGCCTTATTATCCACGCCCACATTCACGATGCGGGTAAAGATAAAATAGAAGACCATTGGCATCAGCAGCGACCAGAATACAAAGTACGGGTTGCGAATAACGCGCAGCAGTTCCATCTTGCACTGGACAAATAACAGCTTCATCAGTATGCGACCTCCTGAGTGCTCGTAGTCAATTGCTCGAACGCCTCATCCAGACGCCCATGATCGATGCGGATATCTCTGGCAGGAAGCTGCCGCGAGAACATGGCTGCCAGCACGCCGTCGGTGTCATCCGTACGGATGTGGATTCGCCCATCAATATATTCGCAATCCGACACATTCGGCCACTGGCGAATGCTTGCGCAGGCAGCAGCCGCATCTCCCTCAAGCTGGAAGGAAACAGATTTCTTCAGGAGCCGCGCCTTGATCTCTGCTGGCTTGCCATCTTCCACAATCTTTCCCTGATGAAATAAAACAATCCGGTCGGCCGCATCATCGGCTTCCTGCAAGTAATGCGTCGTAAACAGGACCGTCTTCCCTTCGGATGCCAGTGTGCGCACTTGCTCCCAGAAGCGGCGCCGCGCCGCAACGTCCATGCCTACCGTCGGTTCATCGAAGAAGACCAACTCTGGGTCACCGGCCAACGCGAGCGCGAAGCCCGCTCTGCGCTTCTGCCCGCCGGACAGCTTCTCCGCGTACATATTCAGCTCCGGCTTGCTTAAGCCGGTCAACTCGATCAGCCGCTCCATCGCCAGCGGCTTCGGGTAATAGCTTCGGAACATCTCGATGACCTCATGCACCTTCAGCCGGTCGATGATACTGACCTCCTGCAGCATAGCGCCAATCCGCTGCCTTACTTGCTGGTGCTTCGGCTCCTTGCCGAACAACCTGACCGTTCCATCGGTCGGCTCCATCAAGCCGAGCAGCATCGAGATCGTCGTCGTCTTCCCGGCACCGTTCGGCCCTAGGATGGCAACGACGGAACCTCGCCTAACGTCCAGCGACACCCCGTTCACCGCCGTTTTATTTTTGAATCGTTTCGTGACATTGTCCATCTGAATCACTGCATCCATCTTGCGTCCCCCTCACTCCTTGCTTCTATCCTTATCATAAATATTCGGGGTTGGGCAGGTTAGTATAGACTGTCATGATGTCAGTATGACAATTGTCATCCTCATTACTTGGCGCGACAAGACTTGGCCCAATTGCGGTTGTAGTTCCCGGAAGCCTTGACTCTGCTGCTTTTTTGGTTGCTGCTATCCCAATCCGTCAGATATGTCCCTGATCCTTATGATCGTTATCCCATTCAGTCAGGTATGTCCCCCACTCTGTTCCTTTTGAGCGCTATCCCATTCGGTCAGATATATCCTTGCTCTGCTCCTTTTGGTCACTATCCCATCCAGTCAGCTATGTCCCCCACTCTGCTCCTTTTGAGCGCTATCCCATTCTGTCAGATATATCCTTGCTCTGCTCCTTTTGGTCGCTATCCCATTCTGTCAGATATATCCTTGCTCTGCTCCTTTTGGTCGCTATCCCATTCCGTCAGGTATGACTCTACCTTGTTGCTGCACCTGACTGCTCGGGATAGTGGCGCTAAGAGGCTCAGCAAATACATACATTCACCTGACTGCTTGGGATAGCGACGGTAAGAGGCTCAACACATACATACGTCCACCTGACTAGTTGGGATAGCGACGATAAGAAGCTCATCACATACATAGATTCACCTGACTACATGGGATAGCGACGGTAAGAGGCTCATCACATACATACGTCCACCTGACTAGTTGGGATAGCGACGGTAAGAGGCTCAACACATACATACGTCCACCTGACTACATGGGATAGTGACGGTAAGAGGCTCATCACATACATACGTCCACCTGACTGCTCGGGATAGTGGCGCTAAGAGGCTCAGCAAATACATACATTCACCTGACTGCTTGGGATAGCGACGGTAAGAGGCTCATCACATACATACGTCCACCTGACTAGTTGGGATAGCGACGGTAAGAGGCTCATCACATACATACGTCCACCTGACTACATGGGATAGTGATGGTAAGAGGCTCATCACATACATACGTCCTCCACCTGACTGTTTGCGATAGTAGCGCTAAGAGGGGCAGCACACAGTTACGTTTATAAAAAAAGAACCGTCGCAGCTTTTGCGCTGCGGACGGTCCTTGATATGATCAGTTTAGTTACTGCGAATCCAGGCCGAGATATCCTGCATGACTTGTTCTGGAACGTTGCCTGGAATGGTGTACTCTTGGCCGGTAGATGGCTTGTCACTCTCCACGAATACGTGGTTCAGCTTCGGATACAGCTTGTATTGGACGCCCGCGCGGCTTTGGAGAGCCTTCTTCCAGCCGTCCAGATGCTCTTTGCCGACCTGAACGTCATTGTCCCCCTGGATGATGAACAGCGGCACCTTCTGATCCTTGGCGATCTCTCCACCCTGGTGGTTGCGGAAATCGATCCACCATGAAGCGTTCGGCAGCGGGAAGTTAGCCGGAAGATTGTCGAGTGTATATTGCTCATCCTTGATGATGGCAACCATCTGCTTCCACATCTTCAATTGACCTTCTGCTGCCGCGATGGCTTCTGCCGGTTGTTTGTTGTCTTTGGCAGATTGAAGCTGGCGTTCCATCTGCTCGATCATCAAATCTTCGATGGACCCGGATGGACCGGCCGCGATGACAGCCCCACGGATCGCCTTCCCCGTGTCGGCCTTGACGATATTCGGGATAAGCATGCCTCCCTGGCTATGGCCGAGCACATAGATGCGGTCCTTGTTCAGCCGCATGTCTTGCCCTGCCCACTGCACCGCCAGCAGTGCATCATCCACAGTCTCTTCCTTCACGGTGAAGCGCGGAATCGCAGCGGATTGAACCGGATATTCCCGCGTCCGCTTCTCATAGCGGATGGTGGCAATCCCTTCCTTCGCCAATCCGATCGCCATGTCACGGAACGTCTTGGCCGCCCCGATCGACTCGTCACGGTCGTGAGCCCCCGACCCATGAACCAGCACGAGCACCGGATATGTGCCAGACGCATTCGCTGCGGCCGGCAGGGTCAATGTACCGGGCAGCTTGAAGTGGCCATCGCCGATAACAATTGTCTCTTCCTTGTAGAGGGAGGCGTCGTCATAGGCCGGCGGCTGGTAGCCCCCGGATGGGAGATACGAGTATAATACATCGTTCAACAAGCCGTTCTCCTTGTAACGAAGTGTAAGTGACAGCGTCAAGTCCTTGTCCGTCTTGAACAACACCTGCACGTTCTGATGCACGCCATCGTTGTCCGAGGATGCTTGAACGAATTGCGTCGGCTTGCCGACCATAGGAATAATCTGCTGCGCCAAGCGCGACAAGTGGGCCACCTTCGTCGCTTCCTTCAATTCCGGCGTCAAGAGCGAAGCCAGCTGCGCTTCCTCTTGCGGCGCCTCCGCCAGGGCGGCCCACTGGACCGTAAATTGGGCGGCACGCGTTTTCCAATCGGCCTCATCGGCCAGCACCTTGCCGTTCACCCAATTCCCTTGAACCTGCAGCGCTTCCTTCATGGTGCTCCAAGCTACGTAATAACGGGGGTCCTTCTCCTTGCCTTGCAAAGCACCGGCGTCAAGCTTAACGACGGTTCCGTTCACCTCGGAACGGCCGCTCGCGGAATTAATCGTCCATACCCGATCACCGTAGGTTACGGTGATCGTCTTCGTCGGTTGATCCCATTCGACGAGAGCCCCGATCGATTCCGCCGCCTGGCGCAACGGCACCAGTTCAGCCGCGGATTCAGTGGCCGCCCCGGCTTCCTGCGCCATCGCCAACGGCGCCATGCTTCCGAATAACAGACACCCGGCGATCAACCATTTCCAACTTGATCTCCCCATTAGTTTCTCCCCCTCACCTTTTCATATGTAGCTTCAGCGGCATAAATCATTTCCATTTCGAAATCAATAGCCAAAAAAACAATAGCACAGCGTTTCTTGGGGTGTCAAAGAAATTGCCAATAAGGGAGACGTGACGGTGACGCCTCCCTGCTATCCTTATGATTGCAATACTTGTTCGATATCTGCTAATTCTTCCGTCGTGAACGCCAACTGCTCCAACGCCTTCACATTTTCTTCGATCTGGCTAACCCGGCTGGCGCCAATGAGGGCGGAAGTGATCTTCCCGCCGCGCAGGACCCAGGCAAGCGCCATCTGCGCCAGCGACTGGCCGCGACGTTCCGCGATCTCGTGAAGCCGGCGAATCTTGGCGATGACTTGGTCAGACACTTCTCCCTCTTGTAAAGATCCCGAAGCTTTTTTGGCTCTGGAATCTTCCGGGATCCCGTGGAGGTAACGATTCGTCAACAGGCCTTGCTGAAGTGGACAGAACGCGATGCTGCCTACGCCTTGGTCCTCCAGCACGTCTTGAAGGCCCTCCTCGATCCAGCGGTTAAGCATCGAATAGGACGGCTGATGAATGAGCAGCGGCGTGCCTAAATTCTTCAAAATCCGGATCGCTTCGGTTGTCTGCTCTGCATCATACGAGGAAATGCCGACGTACAGCGCCTTGCCCTGGCGAACAACTTGGTCGAGGGCCATCATCGTCTCTTCCAGCGGCGTATCCGGATCTGGACGATGTGAATAGAAAATATCGACATAATCAAGCCCCATCCGCTTCAAGCTTTGATCGAGACTGGAAATGAGATATTTCCTCGATCCCCATTCTCCGTACGGGCCTTCCCACATGTAATAGCCCGCCTTGGTCGAGATGATCATTTGATCCCGGTACGGACGGAAATCCTCCTTCAGCATTTGCCCGAACATCAGCTCGGCGGAACCCGGTGGCGGACCATAGTTATTCGCCAGGTCAAAATGCGTAATCCCCAGATCGAACGCGCGCCGCAGCATGGCCCGTCCGTTCTCAAATGAATCGATTCCTCCGAAATTATGCCACAGCCCTAGCGAAATCGCGGGCAGCTTCAACCCCCAACGGCCGCAGCGCCGGTAGACCATCGAATCATAACGCTTCGAGTCTGCTTGATATATCATTCCCTCATCTCTCCCTTCGTAGAGCCGCTCAGGATGGATCCTTGCTCTCACATCTTATTATACCTGTACTTCCCTCCGCTGCATCTCCTGACTTTGGCGGGGATAAGAGCAGTCGTCCGGAACCATATTAATGACACATTCGATGGGGAGGGCGTTCCACGGACGCCGGACAGGCCGCTACGGTTGTGCAGCGGCCCATCGAATGACTTACGTTATCGCACTTATGTTCCATTATCATGAAGGAGGCTAAGCCGATGACCTCTCCGAAGCACCGGCGTGAAAATGCGGATAAAATCCGCAAACAAACTCCGCACTCCCACGGCAAAGTGAAATCGTTCCGAGAGCTGGCCGAGGAGTAGCACGGCAAAGGGGCAGACATCTCCGGCACGGAAACGGCTGACGGGGATGTCTCCCTCCCCTCCACATGAGTTATGAGAGGCGCAAACGTTCTGATTTAAGCGAATGAGAGCGTCCTTCTCGGGCCAAAATAACGGTAATTATATCCCCCTTGTATCTGCTCCATGTTCCGTCAGGAAGACGGCAATTCCATGTTCGTCACAATACTCTTGATATTGTTGCGGCAGCGGCTCTGAAGTGATCAGCGTATCGACTTGATCGAGCGGAGCATAGGTCAACAGCGTGGAACGCCCGAACTTGGAAGCGTCGGCTAGCAAGTAGACCTGCTGCGCCTTATCCACAATCTTCTTCTTAATCTCGTATTCTAAAATATCCGAGTTCGTCAATCCGCTCTCGGTCGATACGCCCGTCGCCGCCATAAATGCTTTGTTGATATTGTATTTGTCGAGAATATGCAGACTCTCGCTGCCGACGAACGATTTCGTATCCCGCTTATAGCAATTCCCGATCGCCATTAGCGTGATATGCTCCAGATTCGCTGCGGCATTTATAATATCAAGACTGTTAGTCAAAATAGTCAACTTCGGAACCAGCGGCAAATACTCCACTATACTGCGCGTCGTCGTACCGGAGTCGATAAATATCAATTCATTTCCTTCCACAAATTGAGCCGCGCATTTGGCAATGGCCGTCTTTTCCAATGAATTCGTAATATCCCGGTTCTCGAACGGAATCAGATGGCTGGACACCGAAGTGACGCCGCCATAGACCTTATGTATCGTCCCCTTGTCCAAAATATTGCTGATGTCACGGCGAATCGTGTTTTTCGAAACATTGAAGTGCTCGCACAGCTCATCCAACGAGACAGTTCCTACCGAATGGATATACTCTTCGATATCTTGCAGCCGTTTCTCCCGCATCGGCTCCTCCTCCTTTCTCTTTTACAAAAAAATATAACATATCACCACAAGGTAATCAACAGTTACCAATATAGGTCGTTTCTATTCAGTTCATAACTCAATCAATTGCTTAACATAACCATAAAATAACCATGAAATAGATTGACAATCCCCCATCTCGGGATTAGTATGTACCCAAAAGAGAACCAAGTAGTGAGATAAGTTCATCAAAAACGTAACTATACTTACTAGCCACCCGGAGGAGGAAGCACCATGAACGAGATCAGAAAAATCAAAAACTACATCAACGGCGAATGGGTGGAAAGCGGCACGGCCCACTATGCTGGATGTTCCCGATGGCGATCGCGCTTGGCAATACGTTCATCCTCAAGCCTTCCGAGAGAACGCCCCTCCTGACGGAGAAATTGGTCGAGCTGTTCACGGAAGCCGGGCTGCCCAAAGGCGTATTCAACATCGTCTATGGCGCGCATGACGTGGTGAACGGCATCCTGGAGCATCCTGCCGTCAAAGCTGTATCCTTCGTCGGCTCCAAGCCAGTAGGCGAATATGTGTTCAAAAAGGAAGCGAGAACCTCAAACGCGTTCAAGCGTTAACCGGCGCCAAAAACCATACGATTGTGTTGAAGAATGCGAATCTGGAAGAGACGGTGACGAATGTCATCTCCGCCGCCTTCGGATCAGCCGGCGAACGATGCATGGCTTGCGCTGTCGTCACGATCGAGGAAGACATTGCCGACGAGTTCATCGCGATGCTGCGCGAACGGCAAAGACAGCGTCGATTTCTATACGAGAAAAAAGTCGTGACGGCACGATATCCAAAACCTGCATTTGAATAATGGCGGTTCTGTATTTTAAGGCCAAGAAGGAGCCTTGCGGAGACTATATTTAGGCAAAGAGGGGGACAAAAATGACATTCGTATCAATGACAGAGATGCTGCAATGCGCTCGGAAGGAAAACTATGCCGTAGGGCAGTTCAATATTAACGGTTTGCTGTGGGTTCAAGCCATTTTGCAGGCGGCGGAGGAAACCCGATCTCCTGTCATATTGGCGGCCTCCGATCGAATGATCGAGTATCTCGGCGGATTCGCCACCATCGCGTCCATGGTTAAGGCGGTGAAGGAAGAACTGGAGATTACCGTGCCTGTGGCGCTTCACCTCGATCATGGAACCAGCTTCTCCCGATGCGTGCAAGCGATTGATGCCGGGTTCAGCTCGGTCATGTATGATGGCTCCCATCTGCCGATACAAGACAATATTGCCAATACGCAAAAAGTAACCTCTTATGCCCATGCTCATGGCGTATCCGTCGAGGCCGAAGTCGGATCGGTCGGGGGGATGGAGGACGGACTCGTCGGCGGGATCCGGTATGCCGATCAATCCGAATGCGAACGCCTGGTCAGAGAAGCCGGCGTCGATGCCCTCGCTCCCGCGCTCGGCTCCGTTCACGGGAAATATCAAGGCGAGCCCGTGCTCGGCTTCAAGGAAATGGAGGCCATTGCAGAAGCGGTGCGCATTCCGCTTGTCCTTCACGGCGCATCCGGCATTCCTCTTCCTCAATTGAAGAGGGCGATTGAACTAGGCCACGCGAAAGTGAACTACAATACGGAGTTAGTCACGGCTTGGACCGAGGCAGTCCGAGCGGTGCTGGAGGAAAACCCGTCTCTGTGCGAGCCCAGAGCCATTATGATGCCTGCCAAGGAAGCGCTGGTTGCCATAGTGAAAGAAAAGATAAACAAACTGGGCTCTGCCGGCAAAGCGTAGAGCCTGTGCCGTCCGGCGTCTGCTGCCGCCATAGACTGCGAAGCGTCTTTCCCGGTATATGGCGGCACACGCGGTTCGCCAGCAGCCTCCCGTATCCCGCTCTACTCGACTCGATGGGCGGTATGCCGCGCTCCGCAGCAGTCCGTGTACTCTACACACCCGAATTCACCCGTCTGAGAAGCCGAGAACTGAAGCCGTTCGTGAATCATCTCGGTCACAAAGGTAGCGTGGTTGCCATCGTAATGGACCGGGATAAGCTTGAACTTATAACTTACCCCATACATTTTCGGCACGGTCAGATACAGCTCCCCTTGCTTGACGGAAATATCAAGCACAGGAAAGGGCTCCTTGTCCATCGCATATTTCCCCGCTACCGACCCAACCTCAGTGAAAGAGACGGGAACAGCGGGAAGCGGCAAGGACACTGGCTTCTCAAATAAGATCTTCGCCAATTCCCGGCTAACCTGCGTCACCGGAACGACATTCATATTGCTCAGCACGATAATTGCCGCATCTTGATCGGGGAGGCGGAGCAAATCGCTGTAATAGCCGCTAATATCTCCAAAATGATTCACGCATCGACGGCCGAATAGCTCCGAGATCATCCATCCGCAGGCATACGAACCATGGAGCGGAGCGAACATCTTCTCCGTCAATTCGCGGCTGAGCAGCCGGCCTGATGACAATGCCGCATCCCACGCAAGCAAGTCCTCCGTCGTCGAATACATGCCATAGGCTCCTAACGGAAAAGACATATCCGCGTATGCCGCATGAATCGGCCGCTCCCACCAGGAATAACCCGCAGCCAGCCCTGGTATCACCTGTATTCCCTCATCGCAGCCAGTATGGCGCAGTCCGAGCGGCCGGCATATATGCTCTTCCACATAATCCGCATAGGACAGACCGGATACGTTCGCGATGATGGCCGTCAGCAGTGCATAGCCCGAATTGGAGTAACCGAATCGGCTGCCTGGCTCGAATTCCAGGTCAAGCCCGCTGAACGATTCTATTAACCGATCCAGCGTCTCAGGAAGTCTCATTGTATGCGGCCAGAAGTCAGAAAAGCTGGTATAGTTCGGAATTCCAGAGCTGTTCGTCAAACAATGATAGATCGTGATGCGCTCCCCGTACGGATAATCAGGGATATACTTGCCGATCGCATCATCTATGCTCAGCTTCCCCCGCTCATGCAGCTGAAAAATGCACATCGCCGTAAATGACTTCGTAATGGAGCCGATGCGGAAAGCCGTCGACGGCCGATTCGGCACCTGATGCTCCCAATTCGCCATCCCGAAGCCTTCATTTAACAGGATGCGGCCTTTCATGGCCACCAAGATCGATCCATGCAAGTAGCCGTTCCGCTCATAGGCTTCTGCCCAATGGCGAAGCCGTTCTTCAATAGAAATCGAATTCATTTAGTTCCGCACCTTACGAGTGAGATGATTTCTTCCGCACACTCCTCGGGAGTTTTGTCTTTGGTATAAATTATATGCTTTGCCAGCTTGTAGTTCGATTGATGCTCAACAAAATGCTTGTTGATTGCATGGAACTCTCTCTCGTTCAAAATCTGCAATGATTCCGTTTTATCCGCCGAGGGCAAGATTAAAAATATATTTCTTTCCTCTTGCAATACCTGCTCTACCTTAGAGAAGAGTTCCGAATCTTCGTATACGGAATGCCCTCCGCCGAAGTCTATGACATGCTCCTTGTGTTCTTGTAGTATCCTTATCACAGCATGCGCTTCAAACGGCTTCCAATACTTATACACCCCTTCTGAACCGCTATGGCTGCGGATCTCCCTTTCCTTTTCCTTGCTGTAGCCGATTTCCTCATAATATTGCCAACGCACATCATCTACGCTGCAGCGCGGATATCCTAGTTTTTGTGACAGAATGTCTGCTAGCGTGGATTTACCCGTTAGTATAGGACCAATGAGTATGATATTGGACACGATGATTTCCTCCTTAGCTTTATCTCTTCTTCAAGGAAATTACGCCCGCCGTTGTTACGTTCCGTACAGTATACCATCTTGTTCCAGTATATCAAGGAAAGTTCTTCCTAAATGGAACCATCCAACTCCATGTCGGGATTGGCCCCGGCATCAGCAGAAAAAGCCCCGCAGCCGATCGCTCGGTCTGTGGGGCATCAAATATATAAGAGAGCTTACTATGAAGAAAAAACGTCGCACAACAGAGCAGCGGGCTTGCCATGCCTCTCCCGTCGGGAACCGTTGAATTACGGCACTTCAATAGGCAGCTCTCCATTATAATTATTGTAATACCAGGTAGAGTACCCATCTGCTTCGTGCTCTGAGCCAGAACCTTTTTTCTCATCATAAACCGATTCGTAAGCATAATCACTTACTTTATCCCCATCGATATCAAAGCTGATAGAGATTCGAGGGTACTCTCTTGCCTTTTTTGCGAATTTATAGGCTTCAAAATATTGACCCTCTATGACTTCGTTGAACACACTAGGTGTTGTAACAAACTTCCTCGTGTCCAGATATATTTCTTTCGTCTCTGTCTCCTGATATTGCTTCTTCATCGTGTATACAAATTGCAGCTCCGTTGGAGCAAACATGACTTCCATATGATCTATTCCGCTGTAATGATCGAGCATGCGTTGCCGGAATTCATCCACAAGCGGTGAAGTTACCTTTTTATAACTCATACAACTTGCTAGCAGGACAATCGCAAGGAGTGAACAAACCCAGAAGCGCTTTCTCATAACCCCACCTTCATTCGCCATCACACAACCCTTCATGGCACTGCATAGAGGCGTCACTCGAAGTACATCAATCCGCCTTGCCACCAACCGTATTTCATTGCGTCAAAATGAACCCGGTAATCGATACTATGACGTTTTCCCCAAGTTGACACGGCAATCCATCGGTTGTCATTAGGATCTCTGTAATATTTCGTTATCGTCATCCAATGCCATTCATAATCATAATTCGACCATTTTTTTGTATTCAGTGTGGCCACAGGCGAATCAATCGACAACCCTGCTTTAATGTAGTTCGCAGTATTATCCAATGTAAAAGAAGAGTTATCCGTAACCCGGCTCAAGGTAACGCCTTTATCCTTGGCGTAACGTTCCACTGTAGAAGCAAAGTCGCTAACAGACACTTCACCAAACATACCCGGATTTATATAATCGTATAAAGTATTCATATGCTTCATAAAGTCTGACAATGACCATGTGTTTCCGCTGTATAATTTCCCATACTTCCTAGAGTCTTTAATTTTAGCTAAGTAATTGGTAATATTAGCAGCAGCAACAGGGCCACATCCCCGTTCTGCTTGATTACTGCCACTATCCCACCAATTTTGGTTGCCTCCATAACTATACACACCATTAGAATACTCTATCGGAACAAAATTTCCATACGTCCGTTCCGAATATAAGCTGACGTCTTCTTTGGCTGCAAGCGTCGAGTAGCTAGGACTTGCCTGTTGCAAGTTCCTCATATGTTCTCTATTTTCTTCATTTCTGATGTTTTTATAAGCATCTTGAATAACGGATTGATTCTTCTCAATAGTATTTGTTACTTCATGAATTTGCCTTATATTCGTTATATCAAAATACTGCACGCTTTGATTCATTTCTCTTTTTAATATATACTGCATTGGCGGTATAAATACGAGCTGAGCGGAACCTGCGTCGGAAGCGTTCGTTTCATTCAGTTTGCTGAGGATGTTGGAAATAATATTATCTTCAATCAAAATATTGTAGGTAGCATATCCATCTTCAATAGCCCCTACGGTCATGTAGCCGATATCTTCTCCATTTTCCAAGAGAGGAACCATATAGGCAAACATATTATTTTGCAAATCATACAACGGAATAAAGTCTTCAGAAGCCGTAAGTGTCTTGCCTTGGGTCTGGATATCCGTACTTAAATATCCTTGCAGATTCATATCAACGATCTTCATGACATCGCTGCGCGGAAGTAGCTTTGTTGAACTTACAGCTAATCCGTTGTCAACCTCTGTAGTTTCAGCAAATACACTGGTCGAAAGTAATGATGCAAGCAATGTTATGACCATGAAAACAGCAACTATCGACTTACTCCTCATTCAAAAATTCCTCCATTTCATATTGTTGTGAAACAAAAATACCTAAGCAGTTAGTTGTCTCTTGGCATGCTGTAATTAGCGTTAAAGGGGGATCTAGTTGGCTCTATGATAGCGATGAGGTGATGAACAAGTCGTGGCAGTCATACCGATATGTAAACATTTTATAATTTTGGTTATTTTAATTATTTCATATTTTTTCCAATAAACAATAGGTACCCAGTCCTATATATACAGAGAATATCATTTCGAGGCACGGAATTGCTCTATTGCGAACAGAGACGAAGCAGCAGGCCGCTTGCGTTGAACTGCAACTGCTGTGGAGTTTCCCTTTCTTTTTCTTGCAAAAAAAGCCCCGCAGCCGATCAATCGGCCTGCGGGGCATCCAATATATATATGAGAGCTCAGTATTGAGAGAAAACGTTACACAACCGAGCAGCGGTTACCTAGGCTTTCTACTTGCTAGGCAATCCTGGCCTTACGCGGCCTCCTGCTGCCCTTCGTTCGGTTCCGGCGCCATTTTCTTCGCCAAATATACGGCTACGAAAATGGCTGTAATGCCGCCTACCAGCTTCCCGACGATCATCGGGAAGATCATGTCCTTAGCGACCCCCGCCGTAAAGCCGAGGTGATCGCCGAATACGAATGCCGCGGACACGGCAAAGGCCACGTTGATAACCTTGCCCCGGGCATCCATGTCCTTCATCATCCCGAACATCGGGATGACGTTGGCGAGCGTGGCGACCATGCCTGCCGCCGCAATCTCGTTCATGCCGAGCATCTTGCCCAGCTTCATCAGCGGCTTGTTGAACACCTTCGTGATAACAAAGACCATCGCGAAGGCGCCCGCCAATACAATGGAAATGTCGCCGACAATCTTGATTCCTTCCTCAATCGGCGCGAGTCCGGGAATAATCGTGATGTCTGTCAACTGCTGCGTAATGCCAGCTGCGAGTCCCAGCGTCGCGACGATAACAATGAACTGTCCGAAGATGGTGAAGCCTTTGATCATGCCTTGCGGGAACTTCCACAAGCCAAGCACGATAAGCAGGGCGAACAGCAGAATCGGCACCAGGTTGGACAAAATCATCGTAATCGAAAAACCTGCCGCCAATCCCCCGATTAAGCAACCGATCGGGATCGTGACGATGCCGGCCAATACGCCGGTAGCCAAATATTTGTGGTCTTCCTTCTTAATGATGCCAAGCGCAACCGGGATGATGAATACGATAGTCGGCCCCAGCATGGCGCCAAGAATCGTACCGGCGAACAAGCCGGCTTCCGGAGTCTTCGCCAATTCCTGCGCCAATGAAAATCCGCCCATGTCATTGGCCAGCAGCGTGGTCGCGAACATCGCGGGGTCTGCTCCCAGCGCGCTGTACAACGGGACGACAATCGGACTTAACAGCTTGGCCAGCACGGGAGACAGCGAGATGATCCCGACCATCGCCAGTGTGAGCGAGCCCATGGCCATGAGTCCTTCATCGAATTGATGGCCAAGCCCGAATTTGTAACCGATGCACTTGTCGATGGCGCCGAGAATCATGAAAATAACCATGCCGTAAATGATGATTTCGTTAATCTCCACGAACGTGCTCCTCCATTCTTAGTATGCGTGTTGAATTGCGTGTTAGCGTTCGTATCGAACGGTATATCGGAAATGTTCAAAAAGGCGGTATTTACGTCAAAAGCCGGCTTTTTGAACTGCCTATCGGAAATGCTGTTTGATTTCCTCGCTCGGGGAACGAAGCACGGTGCAATGAACAATCCGCTTTTCATCCATGGAGGAGGCGATCACCTTCATCCCTTGTTCCACGTCGCTCACGCTTCCCGTGAACACGGCGAGGAACTTGCCGCCAATCGCCATGCCGAGGTTCATCCTTTTCACATAAATATCGCACTGCTTCAAAGCCTCGTTGAACGCATAAATCCCGGAAGAGACCGTTGACGTCTCCATAATTCCGACGGCGTCCACAGGTTCGGAAGAATAGCGCTTCTTCAAGCCATCCACGAGACCGGGATGAACGCCATGCAGCATAAAATCGCTGATCCGGAATTCACCCGCTTCCGCCTTCGCGGAATCCATCGCCGCCTGTACGTCAGCAGTATCGCCGCTCATAATGATGAGGAACTTGCCTGGACAGATCGGCTTCAGATGATGCACATCCACGGGTGAGGTCTTCAGCATGCGATCCGCCGTTTCGTATCCTTTGCTGATGCTGCGAAGCTCTACCACGCCAATCGCGCTACTCATGGCGGGCCACCTCGATCGAATCGACGATGCCCACGATGACTGCGTCAACGGGCACATCCGCAGTGGCTAGCGATGCCCGGGCAGCGCTTCCCGTCGTGACGAGCACCGTGTCGCCGATGCCTGCTCCCGCGTTGTCCGCGGCGACAAATGGATCGCGCTGAACCGGCGCGCCGTCCACCGATAACGGCTTAACCACCAGAAAAGTCAGTCCGTTCAGCTTATTGTCTTTACGGGTAGCCCACAGGCTGCCCGCCACTTTTCCCACGATCATAGGTTCACCTCGCCCGTTATCTTCTGTGCACCCGCATCTGCTGCGTGCGCATGTAATCCTGCGCCAACGGCGTAATAATCGCGTGCCGATCAATTACGATTTCTGTCCGGTTTTGGAGACGGCATTTTTTGAGCTCGGCTTCGGTAATGACTTTGCCGTGCAGAGATTCCAGCTGGGAAGGCGCATCAGAATCCGCATACGCCGCTCCGCGGTCAGCTTGGGGCACAATCGCCGCCCCTCCGTCTTCCAGGCAAGCCAGCGGCAGCTCCGTCTGCTTCACCACATGGATACCATAACTGCGCAGCTTGTCCACCATGCCGTCGTACAGCTTGTACAGCAGGACAGGCGCTGTCGGCTTGTATTTCCGGTAAGCCAGCCCGTCCTCCAGCAAGACAACCTTCCTTCCCTTCAACAGCAGCGTCAGCACGAATCGCTCGCGCGGGCCTGCGCTAATGCCATTGGCCAGGTTGGACAACAGCTGGATGCATGTCTTCGGAATGAGGAGCAAATCGCAGTCTCGGAGCGACTCGTCGTAATAACACACGTCATAATGCGGCTGGAGGACGCTCTCCAATGCCGGAGCCGGCTCCGCAGCCAGCAGGACCGCTTGCTTCTTGGATGCGATCGGCTCGGCTTCGCTGGCCTGCCGCAGCCTTTTCAATACTTCGGCCGCGACCGCTTCAATCAGTGCCGCCCGATCCGGAGCTTCCATGTTCATAATTTCACACTCCTAGACCTAGTCCTAGTTGGTCTTTTTCACAATCTTGCCCTTCGTGCCTTTCACAAAGCCGCAAGCATTCGCCTCGTCATAGTCGATGTGCATGTACGTTTCATAATTCGGGCTCACCCGCACCAGCACGTCATCGAAGATGAGCGGACGCTTGCCGTACACTTTCACCTGCACGATTTCGCCGTTCTCCACGTTGTATGTGGCGGCGTCTTCCGCCTTCACGTGAATATGGCGCTGCGCGGCAATCAAGCCTCGCTCCAGCCGGATCATATTGCTGCCCGAAGCGATGACGATGCCCGGAGTTCCCTCCAGCTTGCCGCTCTCTCTGACGGGAACAGAGATGCCAAGCACGACGGCATCCGTCTGCGAGACCTCGACCTGCGATTCCTTGCGTTCCGGGCCGAGCACGACGACGTTATGCAGGGCGCCCTTCGGCCCGATCAGCGTAACGCGCTCTTTGCAAGCGTATTGTCCGGGCTGAGACAGATCCTTCGCCTTCGTCAGTTGATAGCCTGGGCCGAACAGCGCATCAATCGCTTCCCGGTTCAAGTGCACATGCTTGCCGGATGCTTCGATTTCGATGCAGGCTTCATCCCGCACCCGCTTGACCACTTCATTCACGATGCTTTCTACCAGTTGATTATCCACCATTCTCACCTCAAGAATTGTACTGTCCTACGCGGATTCGGAACATGATGATCCAGAACAATGAAGACAGCCGGTTCAGCGTCCGAATGATGTCTTCGCGCTCGGCGCCTCCGTGCTCCGTTTTGAAGGCTTGGTAAGCCAGCAGCTCCGTCTCCCTCGTCAATGTGCGCAACGCATTTATAACAACAACCGCTTCGCCCATATCATAGCTGGGTTGAAAATGTTCCAATCCAAAGTATTTCTTGGGAAAATGGGACTGCTCGCGCAATTCCTTCGGTGTCATCCCAAGCAAATGAAATTCCTCTATGCTTTCGTTCAACACTTCACAGCGCACGATTTTTCGCACGAACTGTAAAATTTCTTCCAAATCGTCGACCAGCTTGGTCATGTTCAGCTTAAAGCAGCTGATTTGCGCTTCTAAAATTTTGGTTTCCAATGAATCCAGCTTGCCGCGGAATAAAATCCGGGGATGATCTTTAAAAACAAGCATATTGCCATATAAATGGGTCATATGCTCGGGCTTCGTCTCCAGAAAACCGCCGTACAGCGTACGGAAACGTTTTTTTCCTTCGGCCGGTTCTTGCTTAGTGTCCAAGTTTTTGGTGATTTGAAGCTTAACTTCCTTCTTGGGCGCCGGGCTGTCTGCAGCGGGGGCTCCCACATAACGAAGCTCAATCTGATGATCGCTCAAAAAGCTTTTGGCGGAAGGGGTCAGAATCGCGCCCGTCGGAGCCTCATATACGGCAACCTCTTTCAGATTCTGATTCCGAAAGTGCTTGCGCAGCTCGCTTTCCGTAATCACAGCCATGTTTTCACATCCTTTTATTGCGTGCATCTTTGGTTACACGCGGGCGTCCGCGCCGCTAAGCGATGGGCCGTCAGGCGGGGAGGCAGATACGGCAGAAGCCGCATCTCCGCTCCCTCTTCCCCTTCAGGCTTGTCCGGAATCGGTTATTATTCCGCTTTTGTCTTAGGAAGGATGGCATCCACTTCCGTGTGTGGTCTTGGGATAACGTGAACGGACAGCAATTCGCCCACGCGCTCCGCTGCAGCCGCGCCTGCGTCGGTTGCCGCTTTGACTGCACCTACGTCCCCGCGAACCATGACGGTTACGAGACCTGCGCCGATTTGCTCTTTGCCGATCAAAGTAACGTTAGCTGCTTTGACCATTGCGTCTGCTGCTTCGATTGCGCCTACCAGACCTTTAGTTTCTACCATTCCCAATGCGTTTGCGTTTGCCATGATTAAATTCCTCCTAATGAGTTGTATGGTTTATATGAATTGTTGTGAAAAACCAGGTTAGCTTAAAGATTCGATGCCGAGCTGCTTTCAGTATCACATCGTGATCAAAATCGTCTTTTTGAACTACCTCCCGAATTACATTTCTGCCAGGATGCGTTTGACGATCATATTGATCAACTGCTCTTTGTCGCTCAGATCGATGCTTGCCGCTTCGGTCTGCGCTGCCGGCTTCTCAGCCAGGTCTTCCATTTCTCTAAGCCCGTAAGCGACGCGACGGATGTTGAGCAGATTGAGCGGGCTGATGTTGTCGGATGTCGAGCTTCCGCCGACCGCGCCGCAGCCGAGCGTAAGCGCCGGTGCAATCGCCGTCGTAGCGCCGATGCCGCCGAGTGTTCCCGGCGTATTGACCAGCAAGCGGGATACCGGCTTCTTCAGAGCGAACTCCCGGACAATCTCTTCATTCTCGGAATGAATAACCATCGTATGTCCGGCGCCTTCCCCGTTCAAAATCTCGATGCAGCGCTCGCACGCCGCTTCCCAGCTGTCTTCCGTGTAGAACGCCAGGATTGGAGCCAGCTTCTCGCGCGAATACGGAACGTTGCGGCCGACGCGGGTCTCTTCGGCAATCAGCACGCGCGTGCCCGCCGGAATATTCAGGTTCGCCAGCTTCGCGATATGCTCTACGCTGCGGCCGACGATTTGCGGGTTCATCGTGCCATTGGCCCGCATAATGAATTTGCCAAGCTGTGCGCCTTCCTCTGCGGAGAGGAAATACGCGCCCTGCTTCTTGAATTCAGCGATAACCGCATCCTTGCTGCAGGCTTCGACGACGACGGATTGCTCCGAGGCGCAAATGGTGCCGTTGTCGAATGTCTTGGAATCCATGATGCGCTTGACCGCAAGCGAAATGTTCGCGCTCTTCTCGATAAAGGCAGGGCCGTTGCCCGGGCCGACGCCGATGGCCGGCGTGCCGGACGAGTAAGCTGCTTTGACCATAGCGGTTCCGCCGGTAGCGAGAATCAAGGCGACATCGTCATGCTTCATCAATTGATCGGTTCCTTGAATCGTCGGAACCGTCATGGCCGCAATCGCGCCCTCTGGACAGCCTGCCTGCATGGCAGCCTCGCTAATAATCTTCACCGTCTCCAGAATGCACTTCAGCGCATTCGGATGCGGGGAGAAGACGATGCTGTTCCCGGCTTTAAGCGCAATGAGCGCTTTGTAGATTACGGTCGATGTCGGGTTGGTGGATGGAATCAGGCCGGCAATAACGCCGACAGGCACGGCCACCTCCATCACCTTATGCGCTTTGTCCTCTTTCAGGACGCCAACCGTCTTCATATCCTTAATCGAATCATATACTTGCTTCGAAGCGAATGCGTTCTTGATGATTTTGTCCTGCCAACGTCCGAAGCCTGTTTCTTCATTGGCCATCTTCGCCAGCTTCTCACGGTTCTGATAGCCGGCATCGGCGATCGCTTTGACAATCGCGTCGATCTGCTCCTGCGACATCGTGGCCAGTTGGGCTTGCGCCTCTTTGGCCTTTTTAATCAGATTCCGGACTTCTTGAATGGATCTCAGATCCTTATCCAATGTTTCCATCAATACTCCTTCTCTCTGTTACTTTTTTTGTTACGAGGTAGCTTTTTTCGTTTTCTTCGCTCGTTTCGCTGCCGGCGTGACGGCCGGCTCTGTGCGCGGTGTCTGTGCCTCGCTGCGGCTTGCCTGCGCGCTTGCCTTCGTATCAGCCGGCGCAGTAACTTCGGCCTTGGCGGCAGGCGCAGACACGCTTCCGGTCCGGCCGGAATCCGGTTGGACCGCGGCTTCCGCCTTACTTGCCGCGGCGGCCTCCCCTGCTGGCGCTGCGGCGGTCACCTTAGCCTCATCCGCAGCCGCTTCCGGCGCGGGAGAAGCTTCCGTTGCTTCCTCAGCGGCTGAAGACGCCGCCGCGGCTTCCTCGCCCGCCGGCGCTTCGTCTCCGGAGGGGGCTGCCTCCTCGGCAGCAGCCTGCGGCTTATTGGCGTCGGCGTCAACCGGGCCCGCCACCATGGCGGCCGTCTCCTCATGGAGACGCGCAATGACATGCCTTGTCAGCAGAACATTCAACTGCTTCGCCGCCTCGGCTCCCGCTTCCACGGCAGCCTGCACGGCGCCGACGTCGCCGCTCAGCTTGACCGTCACCAATCCGCCCTTGACGATCTCCGCGCCGATGCAGGTGACGCTCGCCGCTTTCAAGGCGGCATCCGCCGCGGCGATGGCTCCCAGATAGCCTCTGACTTCCACCAACCCTAACGCGCTATGTCTCATGGGCCGCTACCTTAATAGCTCGCCGGGTTATCGGCGACGAACTGGACAGCGTCCGCGAACGCGTCGCATGCCGCCTTGCAGGCAGACTGGCTGCCCGTCAGCAAGGCGCCGGCGAAGTTGGTCTCGGAAGGCGGGCCGAAGAAGGCGGCCATCGTTACATCGGCGGCCTTCAGCGCCGCATCGATCGCATACATCGCTTCCAGCGGCGGGGCGATGAGATACGCCAGCGCTTCCCCTTCCTTGATGTTGGCGGTCTGGGACAAATAGCTTCCTGTACGGGAGACGCAATGGGCGAAATACGTGATACTGTCATCCTCATTGGCACTAACGAAATGAGCGCCGGTCTCGATATAATCAACGGCAGCGCTCAAGCCGCTGCGCACTTCCTCCGGGCTGGGACCGGCCAATATCCCGATGACCTCGCCCGCCAGCTTCGTCGAAGCATTAGCCGAACCGGCGTACATGCTTCGCGCATAGACAACATCGACAGCAGCCGCTTTAGTTGCTTCGTCCAGGGCCGTATAGGTGACATCGTCAATGTCGGCGGTAAGGATCCCCAGGCTTTTATGATGCGGCTTCAGCTCCAGCGTGCCAGCCAGATCCGGACTTACGTTGGAAATCAGCTTGACGCCTAACACCTTGGCATGAATCGGATCGTTTCTCATACGAGCCTCCTTGCGATTTTATAATTGCGAGAACTTCCTCTAGAGTTTCAGATCAATCCCCGATGCTTTGCGGTCAATCATCGTCTTAATTAATTCAGCGATATGCGCGCCCGCTTCCACCGCAGGCGTTCCGCCCGAATGGATGTTGGAAATGACCGTGCGCCGCGCTTCCGGCATGCCGACCGTCGGCTTATAGGCGATGTAGGCACTCATCGATTCCGCCGTAACCAGTCCCGGCCGTTCCCCGACCAGCAGGCAGACCACGTCAGCCTCAGTGACGTCGCCGATGACATCCATCGATGGCACGCGGCAATGCTTGACGAACAAAATATTGCCGGTCTCGATGCCATACATCTTGAGACCTTGGGTAATCGCCGGCACGATGTCGCGCAGATTGGCTTCAATCGCGGCCGAGCTCAGGCCGTCGCCGACCATCATCTGCACCTTGGCGCCCTTGGCCGTGTGCTGCTTAATATATTCAATCGTCTCTGCGGAGAACTGGCGCCCCAGATCCGGCCGGGTAATGTATTCATCCTTGTCCCGGCACATCGTCTCGATCGCCACCAGATTCATTTCCTTCACGAAATCCTCGGACACGTAAGAGAATACGGCATCCTGGGCGGCGGCGTGGTCAGCGCGGAACCGCAGCGACGTAATTGTTTTGTAGCGCGGGCCCGCACGCCATACACCAAGGCGGGCCGGCGTTTTTTCCTTCATCTTCAAATAGCCCTCGCGATCGGCCGGTTCAGGAACGAGCAACTGCTTGCGCAGGTCGATCTCCGTAATATCGTCCAGACATTCTCCGCTGTCTGCTTCCTCTTCCTCAGGCAGCGCCATCTGCATGGCCGCGGCAGGAACCGGCTCGGACACCGCCGTCTGCGGCTGGACAGGCGCCTCGGCTTGGGCCGGCTTGGCGGCTTCCCCCGGCGTGTTGCCTACCATCTCGTTCAGAATCGATTCAATCATCGATTTCAGGTCTTTTTCATTCATGAGAGCTTCCCCCTTTCCTCACTTGAGAAACACTGACGCGTCTCCGGCTTTTTTCGTCAGCTTGCCATTTTCGATGAAGCCCATTTTCTCCATCCACTGCTCGAACTCCCGGATTGGACGCAGGCCAAGCAATTCACGCAGCGTCGCGGTCTCGTGATAACCGGTTGTCTGATAGTTCAGCATGACATCGTCGCCATGCGGGATGCCCATGAAGAAGTTGCACCCTGCCGTCGCCAGCAGCACCGCCAGATTTTCCAGGTCGTTCTGATCGGCCTTCATATGGTTCGTGTAGCAAGCGTCGCAGCCCATGGAGATACCCGTCAGCTTGCCCATGAAGTGATCCTCCAGCCCGGCGCGGATAACCTGCTTCGCGTCGTACAAATATTCAGGTCCGATGAACCCGACGACCGTGTTGACGAGGAACGGGTTGAACCGCTTGGCGAAGCCGTAGCAGCGCGCTTCCATCGTCACCTGGTCGATTCCGTGGTGCGCTTCGGAAGACAGCTCCGAGCCTTGGCCCGTCTCGAAGTACATCACGTCCGGACCGGACACTTGGCCATGCTTCAGCACGAGCTGCTGCGCTTCCTCGATCGTGGCGGCGTTGAAGCCGAATGCCGCGTTGCCTTTCTCCGAGCCGGCGATCGATTGAAAGATAAGGCCGGTCGGCGCTCCGCGCTTGACAGCTTCCATCTGGGTCGTGACATGGGCCAGCACGCAAGTCTGCGTCGGAATCTCCCACTTCTGGCGGAACTCCTCGAACCGCTTCAAGACGCGCGTTACGCTCTCGACGGAGTCATCCACCGGATTGAGCCCCAATACCGCGTCCCCGATGCCGAACGTCAAGCCTTCCATCAGGGAAGCCATGATGCCGTCCGGATCATCGGTCGGATGGTTCGGCTGCAGGCGGGCCGACAACGTGCCCGGACGGCCAATCGTCGTGTTGGCGCGAGCCGTCACCCGAATCTTTTTCGCCCCGTACATCAGGTCGAGGTTAGACATAATTTTGGCCACCGCGGCCACCATCTCGGCGGTCAGCCCGCGGGATACGCGCTTGATGTCTTGTTCGGTCGTGTTATCGTCCAGAATCCACTCCCGCAGCTCTTCCACAGTCCAGTTCTGAATCTCGCTGTAAATGCGCTCATTGACCTGATCCTGAATAATGCGGGTAACCTCGTCCTGCTCATAAGGAACCGCAGGATTGTTGCGCAAGTCCTTCAGCGTAATCTGGGACAGGACCACCTTGGCGGCCACGCGCTCTTCCGAAGACGTGGCCCCGAGTCCAGCCAGCATATCCCCCGATTTTTCTTCATTCGCTTTGGCCATCACTTCCATCAGCGTTTTGAACTGATAGGTGCGGCCGAACAGTCTCGTTTTTAAAATCACAAAAGCTCCTCCTTTCAAATGCACCCAATGGATTGGTTCAACCTCGATTAATGAAACACAAGCGTTTTGATAACGACTGGCAATACCTTGCCCTCCGCAATCGGCTTGCCGATGTCGATATAGTCGCCGTTGTCGACCTGCACGCTGTCGATACAGACGACATCCTTCTTGTAATCCAGCAGGGCGTACAGCGTCTGTCCCAGCACCTTCGCCATATCGTGATGGACAATCACGATCAGCGGGTACTCCCTTTCCAACAGCTCCGCCATGCCTTCGCGCAATCCGTGCGCATACTTTTGCACCTCTTGGAAGCTTGGACTCTTCTTCCCTTCCAAAGCAATGGCGACCCGCTGCAGATCATTGTTCAGCTTGAACCAGTTCAATTTGTCGGCGATAGCCTGGGCCAGCGCCTCGGCGCCCCCCGATTCATCCGCCGACGCAAGCTTCAGAATCGGAATGTTTTTGATCGGGAAGCTCTCTTCCGTGTAGGTAATCGTGCTTCCGCTAATCTCGGTCGTATGGGAACCGGCCCCCACGACGGTGGCCCGGATGGTCTCAGCCGATCGCGCCACGGTCATCTGCTGCCTCAACGGGGAAGCGGCGATCGCTCTCCCAAGCAGGATTCCGATATCTCCATACTGGAACACATCGCCCGACGCTTCCTGGTACACGTAATCGGCCACCCCTCCAGAGAAGGAAATGCACGGTATGTCCCGGTCCAGCTTCAGCCCTTTGTTAGTGACGATCGTGTCGTAGAAATCACCCGGCGGCCGGAGCCCGACGCTTTCCTCGAGCAGCTTCACCATCTCCCCGATGATCGGCTCCAGCGCGGCCGGCGTCACCTGCTGCCCAAGGGCCAACTGCAATCCCCTTCGTTCCGCGAGCCGCTTGATCTTCGGCGCGATATACGTAATCTCGTGCGTCCGTTGGTCGACCTTGATCAGGCGGCCCCCGATGTCGAGACATCCCGTGTCCAGCAGCTCCCCATCAGCGAACAAGGCCAGATTGCTGGTCCCGCCGCCAATGTCGATATTGACGATGGACGTCGAATGCTCTTTGGAATACGTATGGGCCCCCGCGCCTTTGGCGGCAATGATGCTTTCCAGGTCCGGGCCTGCGGTGGCGACCACGAAGTCTCCGGCGAAGCCGCTTAGCGACTGCAGCACTTCATTGGCGTTATCCTTGCGGGCCGTCTCGCCGGTAATGATGACGGCGCCGGTCTGGATTTCTTCCTTGCGGATGCCGGCTTTCCGGTACTGCTCCTGCACGAACGTCTGGATTTGCCCGGCGTCGATCCGGTTGTCCGCCAGCACGGGCGTGAAGCAGATATCGCTCCGGTAGACCACTTCTTTGTCCGTAATGACCAAGCGGGGCACCGAAAAGGACGATGCCAGGTTCTGAATATGCAGCTTCGACAGCACGAGCTGGGTCGTCGAGGTTCCCATATCGATGCCAACGCTTAGCAATTGCTCGTTCACGTCTCTCCCCCCCATCGCTTGATACACATATATGCACGCAAAAAGGCTTAAAGTTATATCCCCCTCCCGCTTGACGGGAATGGGTAACCTTAAGCCTCTTTGCTTACGGAACTACATCCTTGTAGCCCGATTCATTATTATTTTTTGAAGGTGAACGCCACGGTCGTGCCTCTCGACGGGCCGGACTCGATGTCAAGCTTGCCCTTCAGCTTGTCCTTCACATAGCTGCGGACGATGGACAATCCCAAGCTTTTGGTGGAACCGTCCTTCACGGAGAAGCCAACGCCGTCATCCGCCACGACCACGGTGACCAACCCGCCATCCAGCTGCGCGTTGACCGTAATCGTGCCGTCCGAGCAGCAATCCCCGAACGCGTGCTCATAGCTGTTATGCACCAGCTCGCTCACAATGAGCGCGATCGCTACCGTGCGATCACTGTCCAGGCAGATGCTTTGCGAAGCAGCAATGTTGATTTTGACATTGTTGCAATCGACGAAGCAGCGCTCGATATTCGAAGCGATGAGCCGTATGACGTCAAGCAGGTCCACCTGCGCATCGATCTCCGTCGACAACAGTTCATGGGTCGCCGCAATGGCGAGCACCCGGCTGACACTGTCGTTCAAGCATTTTTTGGCTTCCGGGCTGTCGCACTGCCGCGCCTGAATGCGGAGCAGCGACGCCACGGTCTGCAAATTGTTCTTGACCCGGTGATGAATCTCGCGGATAGCCACCGACTTGGAGACAATCTCTGCTTCCTTGTGCTTGATCTCCGTCACGTCATGCAGGATGACGCCGATGCACAGATCCCGCTCCGCAATGAACAACCGCTTCACCTGATAATAAGAGCCCGCTACCTTCACATCTGTCGTCAGCGGACAGGAAGGAGAGGTGGAGTACTGCTTCATCACGTCGGAGAAAATCGTCTGATCCAGCGACAGATTATCATAATGCAAGCCCTGAATATCCTCCAAATAGCCAAGCTTGCGGTAATAGGCTTCCGCCTTCTTGTTCTTCAGCTTCAAAAATCCGTGCTTGTCGAAGACGAGAACCGCATCCTCCAGCTGATTGATGATCGAATCCTTGAACCGCAGCATGGCGGTCAGCATCGAGGACATCTCGCCGTCTTCGTATTGCGATCCCGTGACATTGAAGTGGGCTTGAATATTGTCGCTCACATCTTTTTCATAGATGACGACCGCAATGACGCCGTCTTGGTTTTTAATGGGATACACCGTCTGCCGGACGAGATGATTTTCCTGCGTGTTGGCGATGAGACCCTGCGACATGATTCCGGTCTCCAGCGTCCTCAGAACGCCGGGCTCGTTCTCGCGCAGCGCTTTCTCGCCCTCGACAGGGCGCTGATACAGCGATTTGCCGTCATCCGGACGACGGTGGTACACCACAATCGCCTCATTGCCCACGCCGGACAGGACATCGATGAACACATCATCCTTCACTTCGGACGATTCGAACGACTCGGCTATCTCCGTCAGCCGGACGATATCCGACTCCGTCAGTGCCGTGTGCCGCTTGCACAGCCGCCGAATCCGTTCTTTGATCTCAATCATAGGAAATGACGATGGTTGTAGCAATTTCGATCATCGGACACCGTCGATCCATGCTGAGTTTGCGCAGGGTCTGATAGGCTTCCTCTTCGGTGCAGCCATTTTCCTTCATCAGAATCCCTTTCGCCTTTTCCACTGCTTTCCGCTCTTCCATCTTCTGCGACAGCTTCGATAGATTTTGTTCCAGCTTGCGTATTTCCTTGCCTTTGGCTATGGTCACTTCAACCATGGGAATGAACGACTTTTCATCGAGCGGCTTCACCAGATAACCAAGCGCACCGATAGAGGTTGCTTTTTCAATCGTCTGTTTGTCGCTGAATGCGGTCAGAAGAATAACTCCGCCCGCCAGCTGCTCTGAAATGATTCGTTTACCCGCCTTCAACCCATCCAGAATGGGCATTTGAACATCCAGGATGACCAGGTCGGGCAGATGCTTTTTGCATAATTCGATGGCTTCAAACCCATCAGAAGCTTCGCCTACTACGTTGTAGTCCGCCTCTTCCAGCATCTCACGAATATCCATTCTTGTAATAGGTTCGTCGTCGACTATTACAATTTTTCCATTCATGTATCATGCACCTCAATGTCGATATTTGCTTGTATCTGGCTAACCGCCTACTCCTCCAAGTATGCCCGAAGAGCTTCCACTCCCACGTTCTCCATCGTCGAGACCTCGAAAATGCGCTCTGCGCCCGCCGCCTGCAAATAAGCTCTCGCTTGCGCGATATCCTCATCCGTCCGGGCGAGCTCTGTCTTGGTCACGATTCCTATGACCGGCTTGGCGAAGACCGTCGCAAAGGCCGGCGGAAAATAGCTTTCTTCTTTTGTGCAATCTTGCACAAGCCCGATGACATCGGCGTCAACACTCGAGACAAGCAGCATCTTGTACAAATAACGGTTCTCGATGCACTCCCCCGGCGTATCGATCGCTTGGTCGAAGGTCTCCACAGCTTGTGTCTTTTTGTAAGCAATCTCTTGGCCATGCAGCCATTG
Organism: Paenibacillus thiaminolyticus; assembly: GCF_007066085.1. Classification (NCBI taxonomy): domain Bacteria; kingdom Bacillati; phylum Bacillota; class Bacilli; order Caryophanales; family Paenibacillaceae; genus Paenibacillus; species Paenibacillus thiaminolyticus. Next base: position 2,688,524 of record NZ_CP041405.1, read on the forward strand.
GCACAGCGTCGTCTTGCCCGAGCCGGTGCTGCCGGCGAAAATGATGGTCTTCATGTGCGCTTCTCCTACGTTCTCGTAATCTTCGCAGCCGAGAAGCCAAGAATGTTATGCAGGCCCAGCAGAACTTCGTTCACGGCCGACTCCACGGATGAGACATCGCCTGTAATGACGAGCGATCCGCTGAAGCGGTCAACGAAGCCGATCTGCACGCCGGCCGCCTTGGTCGCGATGTCCGCGCCAATAATGGAGGCTTCGCTTGGCGTGATGGTCATAATGCCGATGGCATCCTGCGCTTCGCTCCCCAATCCCAGCTTCTTGTAAATATCCGGGTTCGGGTTCGCGATAATATGAGCCAATGTGACCTGCTTCCCTGGCACGTACTCCTGAATGACGCGTTGCTTTTCGTTATGTTGGTCCATACTCTCATCACTCATTTCTTTGTGAGAAACAACATCAAATAGCCATAAAAAAACATAAAGACCCCTTAAAAGTTCACGTGGAATTTTTAAGAAGCCTCTTCGCTTTGATCGTATGCAACACGCCTTTGTGTTACTTTTACTATACTTTGTAGCTGCAAACGTTGTCAACCTGAACACGCATGGTATTTATTTGATTACTTAATATTGAAACATTTTGTTCAAAATTTCGACAACGTCAGGAGCGGCCGGAACGCGCGGATTCGTGGCCGTGCAGCCGTCCTTGAGCGCTCCTTCGGCAATCGATGGGCTCATCTCTTCCAGCAGCGCTTCGTCCACGTTGCATTCCCGCAGTGATTGCGGCATGCGCAATTGCTTCTGCAGCTGCTTGATCGCTTGAACCAGGCTGCGAACGCCGCTCTTCGGATTCGGTGCCGACAGTCCCAATATCTTGGCAATTTCGGCATATCTGACCGCCGCGGCATTGCTTTCCTCTTTGCCGTAGCCCGGCTTGTAATCGGCATTGAATTCAATCACATGCGGCAGCAGCAGCGAATTCATGCGCCCGTGCGCAATCTTGAACTTCGCTCCGGCCACATGGGCGATGCCGTGATTGAGGCCAAGCGACGCGATATTGAACGCCATGCCCGCCAGACAGGAGGCATTGTGCATTTTCTCCCGCGCCTCCAGGTCGTTCCCGTCCTTGTGCGCTCGCGGCAAATACGCAAAGACCAGCTTGATCGCCTTCTCTGCCAAAGCGTCGGACACATCATTCGCTTTGGTGGACACATAGGCCTCGATCGCGTGAGTCAGGACGTCCATCCCCGTATCGGCGGTAATGAAGTCCGGCACGCTCTTGACCAATTCCGGGTCCAAAATCGCTTCCTGCGGCAGCATGTCATCAGACACGAGCGGGTACTTAATGTTCTTCTTCTTATCGCTGATCACGGAGAATGACGTCACTTCCGAGCCCGTTCCGCTCGTTGTCGGAATCGCCACGAACGGCATATTGTGCTGATTCAATATTTTTTGGGCAAAAATCTTCATCGCCTTGGCCGCATCGATCGCGGATCCGCCGCCAATCGCAATCATCCGATCGGCCTGGAACGCGCCAAGCGCTTCCACGCCCTCGGTCACGATCTCGATTGGCGGATCGGGCACGATATTGCTGAAAATGTATTGCTCATTGCTCTCATGCAGCCGTTCGAACAGCATGTTAATCATCCCCGACTTGACCATGAACGGGTCGGTGACGATGAAGATTCGTTGATTCCGCCATTCCATCAGGCGATCCAACGCGCCTTGCCCCAGATAAATGTCGGTTTTCATCGATATTTTGTCCATAACAGGCACCTCCAATGAAGTAGTTCGCAATAAAAAAAGAGACTTTTAAAAGAACGGATTCCTTTAAAAGCCTCTTCGCTTATGATATAGGTGCACGCCATTGTGCAACTCGTCATCATTCAATTGTCTACCATCACTCTACACCGTCAACCGGACATTCGTCAACCCGCCCGATCACGGCTGCCGCTATCGGCAGGCAGTAAAAAAAGGGACCTGCACGCCATTGTGCATCCGTTCCTCGGCCTTGAAGAACGTCCCTGCTTCCTAAGCTATACGTCATCGTATCTGTTCGGCGGCGACCACCCGGCTGTGCCGACATCAGCGTCGGCTGCCTTCCTGGAACCTAAAAAAAGCCTAGCGAGGCGGTTATCGTCACTAGACTCGTAAACCAGCCACTTTCGCCTCGAAATGACTGGTCCTTCAAAGTTACTAGGCAAAAGACCTGACTTAAGACCGTGAATTCGGTCTATCACAGTGGCGGGACCGCGTTGGATTTGCACCAAACTTCCATTGCCTATAACTTCTTCTGTTGTGCATGACGTGAATGGTCGTCCATTCGACACCATTATAGCACAAAAAAGGGGATTGGCAAGAGGGCGCGATCAATCAGAAATGTTACTACAAGAAGTACCGGTACTTTTACATCGAAATGTGATGAAAATGTCAAGCGCCTAAGTAGAAAATTGATGTAATTTGTCGAATATGTGGAACCTATGATATCGTAGAGAAAGAAAAAATCCACATTATCAAAGGATAGCTACAATGGATGATGGAGACACGATAAAGAATGAAAGAGGCGCATCACATGTTTAATGAGATCGAAAAAGAAGCCGTTTATAATGTCATTTATAAAAGAAGAGACATTCGGAATTTTCTTCCGAATCCTGTACCAAAAGAGATTATCGACCGAATTTTACAAGCGGCACACCATGCACCCTCTGTAGGATTTATGCAGCCATGGAATTTCATTATCGTGGATTCTATGGAAGTCAAAGAGAGATTAGCTTGGGCGACAGAAAAAGAAAGACGAGCTTTGGCGATTCATTACGAAGAAGAGCGCGCTACCCAATTTTTAAGTTTAAAAATTGAAGGAATTAAAGAGGCACCCTTAACGATCTGTGTCACCTGTGATCCAACAAGCGGGGGCTCGCATGTACTAGGACGAAATTCGATTCCGGAGACGGATATTCTCTCTACAGCATGTGCAATCCAAAATATGTGGTTAGCGGCGTGTGTAGAAGGCTTAGCCATGGGATGGGTAAGTTTTTACAAAAAAAATGATGTTCGAGATATTTTGCAAATACCTCCGCACATTGACCCTGTTGCTTTAATTTCCATTGGATATACGGACGACTACCCTTCTGCTCCCATTTTAGAACAAGTGAAGTGGGAAAAACGAAAATCTCTTGAAAATCTAATATTTCATAATAAATGGGGAGAACAATAAGCGAATGGATTGTAACAAGCTATAGTTATTTAGCTTGTTACTTGTCATCGGCTTTGTTCTGGGCAATTTAGAACATATTACGGGTACAGGAATAGCCCCCCGCCCTGTCCGTTGCTGTGCTTCTCGTGCAAACGATCCAGGCAGAAGCTGTAGCTTTCCTACAGCTTCTGCCCCTAAGCCGTCATAGCGGTACTTTTTCCTCCAGCAACTGGTTTGCTGCAGCAGTTATCCTGCTAATTCCTTTCATTTCCCCACATTTTCAAGGAACAAAGATCACGGATTCAGGTTACTATTTACTCCTATGTGATGGTAAGGCCAGTAGAATTGTTCATTATTCGCCGGGTATTGACAAAAGGGTTTGGAATTGAAAATGGCTAAAATCGCGGCTTCGATTTTGCGATCATCTTGCCTGCCATCCGCTGTAACCTTGATTGTTAAATGGATTCTAAGGTATAATTTTCTCGCCAGTATATCGTTGTAAGGGAGTAAACATCATGGAAAAAGTTCTCATTTTCGGACATAAAAATCCAGACACAGATACGATTTGTTCCGCCATTGCATATGCAGATTTGAAAACACAATTGGGCTTCGATGTCGAGCCGGTTCGCCTCGGCAGCGTGAACGGGGAAACGCAGTTCGCCCTGGATACGTTCCAAGCGGAAGCGCCGCGCCTGGTAGAGACCGTGGCTAACGAAGTGAACGGCGTTATTCTCGTCGATCATAACGAACGTCAGCAAAGCGCCAACGACATTGATCAAGTTCAGGTGCTGGAAGTGATTGACCATCACCGCATTGCGAACTTCGAGACGAGCGGTCCGCTGTACTACCGCGCAGAGCCGGTTGGCTGCACCGCTACGATCTTGAACAAAATGTATAAAGAGAACGGCAAGACGATGAGCAAAAATATTGCCGGCCTGATGCTGTCTGCCATCATTTCCGATTCGCTGCTGTTCAAATCCCCGACTTGCACGGAGCAAGACGTGGCTGCCGCCCGCGAGCTGGCCGCTATCGCCGGCGTCGATGCGGAGAAGTACGGATTGGACATGCTCAAAGCCGGTGCGGACCTGAGCGACAAGAGCATCGAGGAGCTGCTCTCGCTCGACGCGAAGGAATTCACCATGGGCAGCGCGAAGGTGGAGATCGCGCAAGTGAACGCGGTGGACGTGAACGATGTGCTGTCTCGCCAAGCGGAAGTGGAAGCGGCATTGTCCGACATGATCGCGAAGAAAGGCCTTGACCTGTTCGTGTTCGTCGTCACCGATATTTTGAACAGCAATTCTGTCGCCATTGCGCTCGGCTCCAAGTCGGATGCCGTCGAGAAAGCATACAATGTAAGCTTGGAGAACAACACCGCGCTCCTGAAAGGTGTCGTATCCCGCAAGAAGCAAATCGTGCCTGTGCTGACAGACACATTGAGCAAATAAATCCCCACAGCCGGATATTAGGACAAGCCACCGGATGTGGACCCAATGGACCGGGCCGCGCTTACCAGTGCGGCCCGCCGTTTTGTTTCCTCCCCTACTTGCATTGACATCACCGCCAGATCGGCAAGGGGGCATCAGATAGCTTCCCTGGATGGAACGAGGTACAAATAGATGTGGAAAAAGTTGTTGTTCCTGCGTAATAAGAAATAGAAGGACATCTTATCCTGTCCCATTGGGATAACGTACATATAAGCCCAGAAGGGCATTCTCATCCTGATCTAGTGGGACACGTCGATTCGGTAAGCCTGTTTGGTAAGCAAAATCCTGCTTTAATACAGCAATTCGATATGGACGACTCTACCAGAAAGGGAATCCTGCAAAATTACAGGAATTTCCCCCGATTCCCTTCGGTTCGGAGCAAAAGGCACTAAAATGATGTAGATGCGCAGCATTTCCTCGCAATGTGGAGTCATTGAACCGAAATTCCTGTAAAATGGCAGCAATTCCCTCCACACGTTCAAGCCACAGGGGGCGATGATGCCTCGAGAAGACGGCGATGTCTCCAGAAAGGCAACGATATCTCCAGAAGGCGATGACTCCCCCAGGTTCCAACACCGTCTCTTGTATCCCGTAAATCAGGCCGTTGAGAATGTCCATGGGGGCTTTTGGCGATTCATTTTTTATGCGGCGGATCATAAATTTATTAAAAAAACGCCCCCGCCACGCATTTGCGTGACAAGAGCGCCTTTTCCAAAAATCACAGAAAATAATTCGTTATCGACTGATCGCTGGCCAATATCCCTTCGCTGTCCAGCTTTTTCTTCAAATACTGCTTATCCGATGAAATGAAAACGCTCATAATGAGATCGACGACAAACAGAAACGTGATATGGTTGGACATAAAAGCGCTGTTATTGACCGAGATTTTATCCGGCGCAATAATATCAACCACCGCATTTTCCGTAATCGGCGATGAGTCATAACAGGTGACTGCCACGGTCTTGGCCTGATTGACCTGCGCGATGGAGACGGCATCGATAATCTCCCGCGTCGAACCCGAACGCGAGAAGGCGATGACGACATCCTCGGGACCGCATTGGGAGGCCGCGATTTTCATTTCCCTGCTATCGTTGATGGCATCGGCATGAACGCCGATAATCGCGAGCCGGTTCTTCAATGCCATGGCCGCGAGGAACGAATCGAACAAGCCGATGAGGACGATTCGGCGCGCCCCCTTCAACAGCTCGACCACTTGATGAAGCTGATCTTCTGTAATAAGAGCCGAAGTGTTGACGATCAGCTCGTTATAGTCGAGAGCCAGCGCATCAATGACGTTAATCTCGCGTCTCTCTTTCTTCTTGGCCTGCATATCCCGGTAAAACGCATCCTGGGCAAACGCGATTTTAAAATCGTTGAACCCTTTGAAGCCCACCTTTTTGCAAAAACGGTTGATGCTTGTCTCGGATACGCCGATTTCATTCGCGATCGCCGTAATCGTGTTACGGGTGATGAATTCCGGATTGTGTATAACAAAATTGGCGATTTGATTTTCGCCGTATGTTAATTTTTGCGTTTGCGATACAATTTTTGCGATGACCGCCGGAACCTGTGAAGACATGGTACCTCCTCCTGACTGCCAATGGGAAAAATGCTATCCGGTAACCTCGTTAGCACACCCCATTATATCATATCAAGGGAGGCAATGAGAAAATCAGGCCAGCATCATTTTCCATTTTGCCGCCCTCCGGCGGAGCTCGCCTGCATCTATCTCCCCCGTCTGAACAAGAAACGCGTAATCGAGCGCATTCGGCATACAGGGCAGGTCCAGCATCGTCTTGCAGAATGCATGCGCCGCGATTTCACTGCATTTCACCACGCTTGATCTCTTCGTATACCAGCTTCCGAGCTTGAAAATCTCGATCGGCTCCAGCGTCTCATTCGTGAATTGCCCTGTTCGGTACTCTGTATAATGAAAAAACTCATGCGCCAAATGAATGTCGATCAGCCGATCCAGCTCCTGTTCCTGCTCCTCGCATCCATTCCCCATCACCGTCCGGTACGCCTGCCGCATATCGCGGAGCGACGAGGCATAGATGATAATCGCCGGCGGATTGTTGGCGAAATCAATCTGCGCGCGGAAGCTGACATTGTGGAAGGTGCCGGACCGGTTCGTCACTTCATACTGCAAGCCTTCCATCTGACACAGCTCCCGGATGGACTTCCCCTTGCCTTTGTAGGCAGCCGCCGTCTCTCTGCCCCGCTCCAGCGACATGCACACATAGTACGCCATTCGGTCCTTCGGTATTTTGTGGAAAAGGGGGTCCTGCTCCAGCTCCGCGCACGCCAGCAACTCATCGGACCCTTCCTCTTCCGCCAAGCGGCAGATAACCTCGTCCGGCATACCTTCCCCTCCTTACTGATAGGCAACGACGATTAGTTCTTCTTCCTCTGTCAGCATCTCCGTCTCGATCTCGAGAATCGACATCAGCTGTTCCTTCGTCTGCATTCCGGTCAAATCAAGCATCTTCTCCCGATAAAAGACGAATACCTTCGGTATCGTGGCGTTCGCGTCGGAGTAGATCGTATTGTCATCCAAAAAATCTTGCAACCGGCCCCCGAACTGGGCCTTGGTCACCTTCGCAAAGTGGACATTCCCCTTCTTGAACCGGACGACGCCTTCCCGATCGAGCACGCTCACATAGGTCGTCTTCTTCTTGATCAGGCCGAAGAACGATTTCTTCGTCTCCTCGCAGGCAAACAGGCTCCAGCGGCCGCACTGGGATGCCAGCTTCATGCTGTCCGCCGGCTGATCGACCGAGCTGGCGGCGATGGCGGCCATCTCCTTGACAGACAGCGCTTGCTGGCCCAGATCTTTGGAGCGAAGCTCTGTCGAGCCGGTAGCGACTGCCCGCAGAATGTTTTTCTGGCTGTCGATCTCGATCGTCACCTCGACCGTATCCTCACTGGCTCCGGACTTGACAATGCGCTCGACGATTTCGGACCGAATACGCTTGATGTCCTCTTCCGTCGGATTGACGACGGTTCTCTCCAACTGCTCCTTCACCATCGCCAGGGCGACGCCGATGGTCGACACGTAAGGCGCGTTATTCGCGATCTGGAAGCGGAGCCGCTCCCGCTCCGCCATCGCCGGGACGAGCACCGCCCCGCTGCCGCCGCCGCCGACCAGCGTCACGAACGAACGATCCAGCTCATAGTCCTCGATCATCTCATTGACGGTCTTCATCGTTTTGTCGATCGCGATATTCATCACCTGTCTGGCGGCCTCCTCGACGCTCAGGCCGACATGGGCGGCCAAGGCTTCCCATGCCCGCACGGCCGCTTCCTTGTTCCCCCGCGCGTAATCGCCTTCCGGAACATAGCCGAGAATGTTGGCCGCACCGGCCAGCGTGTAGGAGAATTCCTTGCCGTTCCCGCACTCGAAAATGATATATTCGGCCGGATCCCCTTCCCGCGGGCTGACGAACTTGACCTTCGGATTGACGATCTGCTCCGTCGGGGCGAATGCCTCATATTCCTTGCCCGCAATATGGGCGCTTCGCGGACCGACGTCGATGATCTTCCCGTTCGCCACCTTAATCATGCTTCCGCCGGCAATACCCAGCGTCCGGACATCCAGGGACTGCAAGTAGGTCCGGTGGCCGCCGACCTGGGCATTCTTGATCATGACCTTCCCGTTCTTGATGACGGAAATATCGACGCTTGTGCCGCCGACCTCAAAAAAGATGCCGTCCGACACCTTCTCATACATCAGCACGCCGGCAACACCGGCAGCAAGTCCTGACAGCATCGTCAAAATCGGACGTTTGCGCACCTCGTCGATACTCATAACACCGCCGTCGCAGCGCATAATCATGAGCGTAGATTGAATATTCGCGTTTTTGACCGATTTCTCCGTCATATTTGCCGTTTCCATCATTTTCGGAATGAGAGACGCATTCACGACCGCCGTTCTTGTCCGTGTCTTGAGTCCATACAACTGGGAAATTTCATGCCCGCCGGTGGCATACATGCCTTTGCGGCTCGCTATCTCGACGACGCGGAGCTCATTAGCGGGATCATCGACGCTATACGCCTCGGAAGCGACGATAACCTCCGCCCCCTGCCGTGCAAGCTCGTCAATAGCGGCTTCGATGTCCTCGTCCCGCAAATTTTTGGAATCCAGGTAGGTATGGTAGGTCTTCAAATATTTTCCCGGCGCCAGTTCGATGTCCCCGGGATTCGACTCCGAGCGCGCGCTCATGCCGTCAAGGCCGGAACCCATGCCGATAATGCCAACCCTGGCAACATCCCCTTCCAGCAAGGCGTTCGTCGCTTGCGTCGTTCCATGGGCGATAAAGGTCACATCGTCCGGAGCAATGCCCTCGCTCTCCAAAATCCGCTTCAATATTTGCACAATTCCCTTCGCCACACCGTCTTCGTCATGATGTGTCGTTGGAATCTTCATCTTCCCGATAACCTCGTACGTCTCATTGTCAATGACGGCCGCATCCGTGAAGGTGCCTCCGACATCAATCCCAACCCTTACTTTTCTTCTCTCCATCGTTCTCCTCCTGCGGCAACGGGCGGACACTCGCAAGTCTCCGCCCGGATTCTATCTGCTTCTAAAAGACCATGAATGAACCCAACACCATCGAAATCAGCACCGCAACCATCATCCAAGGAAGCGTCTTTTTCAAAATATCGTTAATGTCGCTCTTCGTAAAATCCGCGACCCACACATTATGCGAGTTGGTCGGGTCGGATACGGCCTGCACGTTGCTGACGACGCGCAGCGCCAGCATCGCCGCGACCGGGGTCATACCCGCCGAGACGAACAGGGCGGCAATGCCGCTGCCCAGTCCCCATACGTTCAGCGGCCCGCGGTAGATGGCGAGCGGAGACAGCAGCGTGAAGAACAGAATGTACATCAGCGGGCTGGTTGGCAGCACCGCTTCAATCAACGGGCTGATCAGCGCCGACACCTGCGGCGCCATGACGGAATTCAACAGGATTCCGATGCCGATCATGAGCGCCATCGCGCCGGCGACGTCCTGAATCCCTTCCACCAGCGCGCTGGACAGGACATGAATCGGCCGCTTCGGCCAAGTCAGCAGTATCGTAACCAACGCGCCGATGACCACCGCCGGCACGATGTCGAGCTTGAATGCAAAGACGAGAATGACCGGCACAAGCGGGCTAATGAGGGCAAAGGCAGGAACTTTTTTGCCTTCTCCACCGGAAGCCGTCGGCATCGCCCATGCTTTGCGGCCTTTGCCGTCCCGCCGGATGTAGAAAATAATCATCGCCAACGAGACGAGAATGAGCGGCAGCGCGGCGACCAGCGTATAATCCGCAATCGTCTGAACCGAGAGGCCGAGCACATCGACATAGACTGCCCAGTTGGAGACGTTGAACAGCGCGCCGACGCCGACGGCGGAAATGACGACGATAGAGGCGACGAACTGGGAAATGCCCGCCGTCAGCATAATCGGAATGACGATCGTACCGACCAGGATGACCATGCCCAGTCCGCCGGCCGCCGAGAAAATAATAGATGCGGTTGCAAAAAACAAGACCGCAATCAACACCGGCTTGTCGCCTGCAAGCTCGGCCGCTTTCCGGATAATCGACTTGGTAATGCCGACTTTATTCAAGATTTGCCCGAACCAGGCCCCGAATATCAAGCCTGCGATGGCGCCGGACAGGCGCATTGAGCCGGATGACAGAATCGTCTTGGCAATCGTGGTCGCCTCGGGATCGTTCGACATCCACGGCACGCCGGCGATGACGGCGAACAGAATCGCCATCAAAGGCAGCGCAAGAATAGTCGGAAGCTTCCGGGTCATCATTAACCCGACGAACACAAGAAAGACAAGTAAAATGCCGATGGCTTGAACCCACATTAACGATGTCACGATGATTTCCCCTCTCGAATCAAGTTCTTATCATGGTTAGGTTCATCTATATTTCTAAATAAGCGCCTTGTGCTTTGAGTACGGATTGCACTTCCTTGATGTCCACATCCTGCACGCGGATGCCGTTCTTGGCGGCTACCGCAGCGGCTACGCCGCCGGCATGGCCGATCGCCCCTGTCGTCGGCGTCGTCCGCATCGCTGCCTGCGCCTCGAAGGTGGCCGAGATGCATCTGCCGATGACGATCAGGTTCTGTACGGAATCCGTGATCATGCAGGAGTAAGGAATGCTGTACATGCCGCCCCATTCCAGCTTCTGATGCTTCGTTCCTTCGCCGTCCGGACTATGGATATCGATCGGATAACCGGAATGCGCGATCGTATCCTCGAACATCCGCTGCTCCAGCAGATCCTCGGCCGTCAGCGTGTACACGCCCTTAATCTGGCGGGATCCCCGAACACCGATACTCGGGCCGGTTGATTCCACGACCGCATGCTCGAAGCCCGGAATATACTTGCGCACGAACAGCTCCAGCTCGCGGCACTGCTTCCGGCCTTCCATCTCCGCCTTGCTCAGACTGAACGCATCCGTCGGATCATGGCCGAGAATCCGGGTCGTATTCATGATGACCTCGCCCGGGTTATTCGTCTCGAAGAACAGCACATTTTCCCGCTGAATCGAGATCTCGCCCCTCTCCTTCGCCAGCTTGAACAGACTGTCGAACCCGCCTACCGACAAGCGCGGCGCCTTCTCGATGATGGACGTGTCGCCCTGATACAGCGGAAAGTCTTCCGGATGGGCGTGAATATATTGCTTTACCTTCGGAATATCGACGTTATACATCTTCATCTTCAACGTCATCGGCTGCATGGCCCCGTCGGATTCCCTGCCCTTGGTGAACTCAGCTCCTGCGCCGACAGACAAATCTCCGTCTCCCGTCCCGTCGATGAACACGGACGCCTCGATATCGCTCAGGCCCGATTTATTGCATACCGTGATGCTGATGATTCGTCCGCCCTCGGTCTTCACGCCAGCCAGCATCGTATGGTACAGAATCTCGCCACCACTCTCGGTGACCATCAGCTCCAGCTCATGCTTCATCGCTTCGGCATCGAATGGGGTGACCGAATACGTGAAGCCGACCGTATCGAAAATATGCCCTGGCGACTTGCCCTGCTTCTTCAGCCGTTCAATCAACTGATCCGTAAATCCTTGAATGGCAAGCTTCTCTCCCGCATGGAATGTCATCATTGGGCCGACCCCATTCGCAGTAAGCGTCCCGCCCAGAAATCCGTGCGACTCTACTATCAGCGTCTTCGCCCCCAAGCTGGATGCCGCAACGGCAGCCATCGCTCCCGATATGCCGCCGCCCATGACCACCACATCATACTTCAGCCTGTTCCCCATACCGTCCTCGCTCCTTCTGATTAAGTGATGTATGATTGCTGCTTACCCATAGCCTATCAGACAAAAACTTTACTGTAAATGCTTTCAGGAAAATAATTTTCTATATATCCGAAAATTATGTTTATTATTTTCCGAGTGTTCTAAAGCTATGATCTAGCGCATAAAGCGCCAAAAATCACCGAAGCTTGTGCTCCCGTGCTCTGACCTTACGTCCGAAATATTTATAATCATACTTTTCGAGTTATTTTCATTAATGTAAAAAGACGGTGAAACCCCGATTTCAATCATTAAAGGAGAGAACTGGTATGTACGGATGGATGCCGGGCCGCTTCGGCATAGTTATGCATGTCAAATGGTTTGCAGCCGATCAGGAGTGGACCCCGCAATCGATGGATCGAGTCATTACCCCTACTTTTCTGTTCTGGTTAGGCTTTACATTCATTGTCTTGCTCCTTGTCGCCATGTTTAATGAATCGTTGGAACGCCTTCGCGTTGTCCGCCAGGTTCATTCTTTGCTCAATCAGTTAAAACGCTTTCAATTTATGATTATGCGGGTCGGCATCGGGCTTGGCCTCCTCTTGCAGCTCGTCACTCGAACGTACATCGCTCCCACGCTGGCCGTCGACATATGGTGGATCTACGGCCTGCTCATCGTTGGCCTGCTTGGCCTGCTGCACCGGAAGCTGCTTGCCGTAAGCGGAGCGGCTCTTGCCGCCTTATATGTTAAAGCGATTATCGATTATGGACTGTTCCATTCGCTCGACTATATGTTCTATGTCGGTGTCATCTATTATTTGCTGTTCATCCATACGAAGTGGAGCCGTTCTTGTCTCCCGGTGCTTTATTTTTGGGCTGGATTGTCTCTTGCCTGGTTAGCTATGGAAAAGATGACGCTGGCGAAGCTGGCCGGTTCATTAATACACGAGTACAGCCTTCCTACATTGGGCTTTACCGTTGAAGATTTCGTGCTGATCAGCGCCTTTATCGAGCTGGGGCTGGCCTGGGCTTTTATCATCGGCGTCATGAACCGGTTCACGGCTCTGCTGCTGACCGGATTATTTGTGGCCACCACCACCGTATTCGGCCTGACCGAGATCATCGGCCACATGGTCATGCACACCTTGCTGCTTATCTTCTTGATCGTCGGCAGAGACGATTCCAAGACGCTCTATCATGTTCACCGTTCACCCAAGCTGCGCTGCTTCTTCATGGTTTTTCATTTCACCGTATTGCTGTTCGTCCTCATGCCGATCTACATATGGATGGGGCAGCCGGAGAGCGGCTTGAATGTCGACAGCCATCATGCGCCATCCCACACTCGTCCTGGTCCGGACACCACTCCTGCCGGATCTGCTCATCACTCGCATCACGAGTGACTATTGGCGGCCGCAATCGGGCCTCGGCTGTTCTAGCTCGAATTACGAACAAATGCCATGAGCATCACCTCATGATCTTTTCATATGAATAGGCCAGCCAGGGGCTTCTGGTTGGCCTAATTTTTTATTCTCCAAGGTTATTTGTTAAAACGGCTCAATAGCCGCTCAGCGACCACAGCCACCTCGGCGCGGGTGATTGGCTGATTCGGTTCAAAATTCCCAGAGTCGCGGCCCACCATAATTCCGGCGTCGATCACCGCCCTGATCTGTGCTTCCGCCCAGTGGCCGATGATGTCGGGCGGAACCGGCTTACCGCTTGAATTCATTGCCTTTTCTACCAATTCCATAAACTCCTGCCATCGCGGGAGAATACGGGACGGGCACGCCTTCCCGCTCCAGTGGCGGTGTGGTACGACAGCGCTCAGCCCGATGCCGTGCCGCTTGGCCAGCAGAGCAATCAGCTCCGCGGCCCGCTGCCATGCCAACGGCTCGTCCATTCCCTGGTACATGCAGACCTCGATGCCGATGGATGACGCATTTCCGGGGCCGCTGCCGTCGCCCGCGTGCCAGCCCTGCTCATTATCCCGCAGACTCTGGTAGATTTCATGGTCATCTACCGTGTAGTGCCAGCTGGTCTGCGTTCCGCCGCTCCCATTCAAAATATAACGGCTATGCGCTTCGGCCGTAGCCCCGGGAGCCGTATTATCCGTATTGTGAACGGTAATATACTGCGGCTTCATCGGGCGGCTCGGCTTGTTCGGCCGGCCGTCGGGAAGCAATCGCTGCTTGATCTCGATAGTCACTTTTCATCAGCTCTCTTCAGCAAAATTTTGTCTGGAAGAAAACAAATTCGATTGCGATAGAAAGAGTGACTGCTTTGCTATGATGGTTCTATCTTCCATAGTAAATTTTATGAAGAGAAGATAGAGTGCGCCGCTTGCATATATCCCGTGCCAAAAGATTGTTTTTACGATTTCACCCCTGGATCACTCTACATCTGGGTCAACCTGTCTATCCATTTAAAACAAATTAAGGACAGGTTTCGCTCCCTTTGATGTAAGTAAGCAAAAGAAAAGGGCCTGCCTCTAGAGAAAATTGCTCTCCATAAAGATAAGCCCTGCCCTTCAATAAAGGTAGGCCTAAGCCAGGATAGCTCGGGCATTGCGAAGCACAGCTTTCATACATTCTGATTCTACATGGATATTCCCCACGGTTTTCATTCTCCGATTTCTTACATTCAGGCTTTTCAATTGATCAGTAAGGACAACCCCTGTAAACGGAAGTCCTTCCGGAAGGGGAACCTCAAAAGGATAATTTTTGACTTGGCTTGTAATCGGACATACTACCGCAAAACCGGTCGCTTCATTGAAATCGGATTCGGACAGCACAATGGCAGGCCGCCGGCCGGCCTGTTCATGTCCGGCTTGCGGATCAAAGTTAAGCCATACCAAATCGCCACGTCTTGGAACCGTCAAATCATTTCGTCTCCTTCAATTCCTACATCCACTTCGTCATGACGAGGCGAATCTGGCTTAATTTTTGACAGAAGCAATTTCAAATGAGCGCGCAACTCCTCGTTCGATTCTTGCGGCTTTTTCGTAGGGCGAAGCAATAAATCATTTTCTGGAGTTACGATTAGTTCAATTTCCGCGCCTTCTTCCAAATTAAGGCGTTTAACAATTTGGTTCGGAATACGGACAGCACTACTGTTGCCCCATTTACGGAGCGTTGCAGTCGTCATAAGAATCACGTCCTTCTCCTGCTTATGATCCAATTATACTTTAGCCCCTCGCAAAAATGTATATACTTATGATATACATTAATCTTATATTTGATACCGCTAACTGTTCTCTGGATTAAATTATAAAGTGTGTCACTGGTGATACTCTAGATGGAGATTTCGTAACGATGAAAGGTGTCCCAACAGCTGGGTTTTCGTTCGTTAACATCAGTGGCGGAACCACTAATGCAATTTTATTAAGAGTTTGAACCATTCAAAAAAAACTAAGCACCCTGAATTCATGAGGATGACTTAGCCTCAGTTGCTTTTCTCTTATTAATAAGCCAGCCAGGAAGCGTCTGGTTGTCCACTTTCTTTTTTCACATTTATTTTCCATGCATATTTGTAAACGCTTCAACAGTACATTTTAATATAACCTCTTAACTAAGCAGAGTTCACTGGTCAAGCCTAATTTTGCTTGCCAAGTAGCATTGTGACAGACAATGAAAATGGTTAATTGTCTTATATTGTCACTTGAGAAAGATTGCAGTCTAACTAAGTAGGGTATTATAATAAAAAAAACGTTAGCTTCATTACGTTAAAGGATTATTGATTTAAAGGAGAGTTGATATGCCGAGCAATGACAGACAGAAGATTGTAGAAAGTGTTCCACAAAAGGGGTTTTTTGGTCATCCCAAAGGCCTGTTCACCCTCTTTTTCACCGAGTTCTGGGAGCGCTTCTCCTATTATGGAATGAGGGCTATCCTTGTATTCTTTATGTACTATGAAGTGTCGCAGGGCGGACTCGGGTTTCCGGAGAGCACCGCACTCGCCATAATGTCAATCTACGGATCACTCGTATATATGTCCGGCATCATCGGTGGCTGGTTGGCTGACCGTATTTTAGGTACGTCGAGAGCCGTTTTTTATGGCGGTATCTTGATTATGCTGGGTCATATCGTGCTGGCCATACCGGGCAATGCTACGCTATTCTTTGTATCCATGATCTTGATTGTGCTTGGTACCGGCCTTCTGAAACCCAATGCATCTAGTTTAGTAGGGGATATTTACAGCGATCAGGATAACCGCCGGGATGCGGGCTTTAGTATTTTTTATATGGGGATTAACCTCGGGGGCTTCCTCTCTCCATTAGTTGTAGGAACCGTCGGGATGAATAATTTCCACCTTGGGTTCGGTCTTGCGGCTATCGGGATGTTCATCGGATTGGTCGTTTTTATGGTTACCCGATCCAAAAACTTAGGCCTTGCCGGTACGATTGTGGTCAACCCGCTCTCCCCCGCCGAGAAGAAAAAGGTCTTCACAATTCTGGGTGTGGGTGTCGTTGTTCTGGCTGCCTTAATCGCGGTTACCATTGCATTTGGTATTCTTACCTTCGATACCTTTATCAAGCTGGTTGGGATTTTAGGACTCCTGATCCCCACCCTGTACTTTGTTGTTATGTACCGCAGTCCTAAAACAACGCCCGTCGAGCGTTCCCGAATTATTGCGTACATTCCTTTGTTCATTGCATCGATTATGTTCTGGGCAATTCAGGAGCAAGGGTCCACGATTCTAGCCAACTATGCGGACAAGCGTACCCAATTGGAATTCGCAGGCATCCATCTTTCACCTGCCTGGTTCCAATCCCTGAATCCGCTCTCTATTATTATACTGGCTCCTGTATTCGCTTGGTTGTGGGTAAAGCTCGGAAATCGCCAGCCGACCATACCGCAGAAATTCTCACTGGGCTTATTGTTCGCCGGGTTGTCCTTCTTGATCATTCTGCTGCCGGCTTACTTCGGCGGAGCCGCTTCGCTCGTCAACCCATTGTGGCTCGTGCTCAGCTACTTCGTCGTTGTACTCGGAGAGCTATGCTTGTCGCCAGTGGGTCTCTCGGCTACTACGAAGCTCGCGCCCGCTGCCTTCACGGCCCAGACCATGAGCCTATGGTTCTTGTCCAATGCAGCAGCTCAAGCCATTAACGCTCAGATCGTAAAGTTCTATACTCCAGAAACCGAGATGCTTTACTTTGGCGTTATTGGAGGGGCAGCCATCGTGTTGAGTCTTCTGCTCTACCTGCTGTCCCCAAAGATTCAAGGCTATATGAAAGGGGTAAAATAAGCAGGCCCCCTCTAGTGATACAACCGGATTCCTTGTCTCAAGGAATGACCATTATATGTACTCGCAGCTCATGACCGTCAGCAAGCGACATCTTCTGGCGGTCTTGGGCATGCTCGTAATCAAACACCGAGACTCGATGAAGCCACACAGCGCCCCAAAAATATGACAATCTATTGAACGTGACGATTCTGTGATAAGTCTACCATGTTTTTGATATTTCTTCAACCATAACAGGGGCAATGACATCGGCTAGAGTACAAATGTACTAGGTTCGTTATGACCCAATCCGTTCTCATTCATCGCGGAAATTTCATTCAAACTACAAATCTACATATTCTCTTCTATACATCGCCCCTCCCCGCGACCCTGCGATCCCTCTAGCGCTCACTACTAGAGGACTAAGCTCTTTGCAACTGCCAATACAATTTTCCTACTTCCATCCGACATAAGTATTAAAAAGACCCTTTTTTTGGTCGATAAATACTCATGTCGAATTTCACTGTTTGTTGTCGAAATTCATTGGCAAATTCACTACTGCGAACATCCTAGAGGAGGGACTCTATGTTAAAAAGCATTAAACTGAAACTAATTCTATCCTTTCTAGTAACGATTCTTATTCCGATTTCATTAATTGGGGTTATTGTGCAAAATAGTATGGTAAAGGAAATAACCGATAATTTCGTAACATCAACGACGAATGAAGTCGCACAGGTGGATGGCCGGATGTCTCTTTATTTCGAAACGGTGAAAGAAAATGTCCAGCTCTTGGCTACCAGCCCGATCGTCCATAAAGCCGATGACACCATCACCTCTTATATGAACAATTCACAAGGCAAAAAGGCAACACCTTCAAAGAACGGCGGTATTGAAACCGAAATTTATAAAGAATTAGAGCGTTTTGCCAAAACACATCCTAACACGTCTTCCGTGTTTTTGGGCACTGTTGACGGCGGCTACGTGCAATGGCCTGAAGAAGAAGTGGCCGCCCAATATGACCCGCGCAGCCGGCCTTGGTATACCGACGGGCTGGCGAATCCCGACCAAGTCACAATGTCAGAGCCTTATGCGGATGCGGTTAGCGGCATGTTGAGAATGAGCAGCGTCACCGCCGTCAACAACGGCAGCAACAAGCCGCTGGGCGTAATCGGACTCAACATGAGCCTGAGCAAGCTGGCCGAGCAGCTGGACAGCATCCAGATCAAGACGACAGGCTATGTTATTCTATTGTCCCATGACGGAACGATTCTGGCCCACCCGCGGAACCCGGAGTTAATCTCTAAAAATATTGCTGATATCGGCGTACCCGAATTTGCCAGCATCAAGGAAAAAACTTCGGATTATTTCGAAATTCAGATGGATGGCACAGGCTACATGACCAATTTATATACGTCACAGCAAACCGGTTGGAAATACCTATCTGTCGTTGAAAAAAGCGAATTGACTCAAGAAGCCAACAAAATTGGGAAGATCAATCTCCTTACCAGTTCAATATGCGCTATCTTGGCCGTGCTGCTGGCGCTGGCGCTTGCATCAAACATTACGAAGCCGCTTCAGATCGTCGTCACCAATCTGAAGGCGATTAGCGCAGGCGATTTCACGGGCGAGGTCCCTGCTCATATCCAGCAGAAAAAGGATGAAATCGGCGTGTTAGGACAATCATTGCAGACGATGCAATCATCCATTCGTGATCTGGTTGGAGAAATACGCGGGGCCGCAAACACATTAGCAGCCTCCTCGGAGGAGTTGTCTGCCCACACGGCAGCGAGCACGGAACAAATTCAAGAAGTCGGATCTGTCGTTAAGATTGTCGCAAGCGGCGCTGAGACGCAGATGCGGGGCACGGAAGAAGGCTCCAAGGCCATGGAGGAGATGGCCATCGGCATTCAGCGCATCGCGGAGAGCACAACCAACATATCGGAAACGTCGATGGATACGTCCGAGCAGGCGAAGAATGGCAACATGCTGCTGCAGGAAGCGGTACAGCAGATGAACACGATTGATGAATCGGTGCGTAATTCGGGAGTCCTGGTTCAAAATCTGGGCGAGCGCTCGGAACAGATGGCCTCTATCGTCGATGCCATCACCCAAATCGCAACGCAGACGAACCTGCTTGCCCTTAATGCGTCAATTGAAGCCGCCCGCGCCGGGGAGCATGGTCAAGGCTTTGCCGTCGTTGCCCATGAGGTAAGGAAGCTCGCGGAACGCTCGGCAGAGTCCGCGCGCGAAATCGCCGACCTGATCGAAGAAGCGAGAAATGATGCCTACAAGGCCGTCGAGTCGATGGATGACGTTCGGGAAAGCGTTGCCGATGGCATTTACAAAGTACAAAACTCCGGGAAGCTGATCGAAAGCATCTTAGCGGAAATTACCGATATGGCGGGACAAATTCAAGACACGTCAGCCGTAACCGAAGAAATGTCCGCCGGCTCCGAAGAAGTGCTTGCATCCGTGAATGAAATCGCCCACATCGCCGAGAAGAACGCGGAACATGCCACGACACTCGTGAAGTTCACGGATCAGCAGCTGCAGGATATGTCTACCTTGATGAAAAATGCGGAGCAGCTTAATCAAATGGCACAGACGTTGAGCCAAATGATGAGCCAATACAAAATTTAAGAGCAAAGTAAACCGCAGCAGGGATCATACCTCTGGCTCCAGGCCATCGGTATACATGATTTCCAAGCAAAAAGGCTCCATTCGGGGCCTTTTTGCCTTGCTACGCCAAGCTTTTCCCAATTACACGGGAGGTAAATATGAAGAAATACTTATACATAACGACGCTTACTCTTATTTTCGTACTACTTCTGGCGGCATGTTCATCGGGGAATCCGGCACTACACGAGTCAGTACAGCCACTGCAACCAGTTGGGACACTGCAAGTATTCTATTTGGACGTCGGCCAAGGTGATTCTACTCTGATCAAGACTCCAAAAGGACAGCACATCTTAATTGACGGCGGAGACAATCACAAGGGACAGGATGTCGTCGAATACCTTGAAAGCCTCGGCATCACGCAATTGGATGTGGTGATAGCAACCCATCCGGACGCCGACCATATAGGCGGTCTGGATACGGTGATTGACGCGATGCCAGTAAAGTCTGTTTATGCCCCAAAAGTCAGCCACACGACCAATGCATATCGTGACTTTTTAATGGCCGTAAAAAACAGAGGATTGAAGATAAAGACGGCCAAGGCGGGCCTTGACATCCCACTGGAAGGCGTCACAGCGGAGTTCGTTGCCCCCGTCGCGGAGTATGGCAAGGATCTGAATGCTTGGAGCGCCGTGCTGCGGCTGACGTATGGGAACACCTCCTTCCTATTCACCGGCGATGCTGAAGCCCGGAGCGAAGCCGACATGTTGAAGCAGCCGAAGCCGCTGCATGCCGACGTGCTTAAGGTGGGACATCATGGGTCGGACACGTCCACGTCACAGGAATTTATTGACGCCGTGCAACCAACCTACGCCGTGATTAGTGCGGGAGTGGACAATAAATATGGTCATCCCAAAAAAGTGATCATGAACCGGCTCAAGAAGGCCGGCGTTGAAATATATCGAACAGACAAGCAAGGAACAATAACAGCGATCAGTGACGGCACGAATATAAAATGGGAGATAATGAAATAGCCTCGTAGCGATTCGGGGCTTATCTTTTTCCAATTGCGTCATAAACGAGCTTTCCGCCATAGTTGAACTTTTGCAAGGGTAAGTGCCGCGAGAAAGCTCCCGCGGCTCTCTGAATGGCTCCTTATCGGGGCCTTTTTGTCTTGCTATACTACTAACTATCACCTCAACGACTAATGAATCCGGTCTATTCATTTTTTTGTACTTCTATACGATAATATATAAGACGACTCAACTTTTGCAAAAGTGGCGCCCCTTTGACGTATTTGACTCATAAGGGCTGCTAGCAAACTCCACAGCGAAAAAATCCTTATTTGGGGAGGCTTTTATGCATTTGGGATGAAGTATAGCGCAAGCTAGCGTCACAAACCAAGAACTATCTCAAAGTCCATCATCGCTTGTTAAATCCCGATACGAGTGGAAATCGAAAGAAGCACATGGTATGACTGCTCTCCAACCTTTGCTGTAACCGCTTACTTTATTGTCGCAAATATTGTAATTTAAGGAAGGGAGTTATCTTTTATGAAGAAGAAAACATCATTGTTGTTAATCTTGTCGACAGTTTTAATTTTCTCTTTTATGAGTGGCTCAATTATTACAGCTAGTCCTTCAACTTCTGCAGTAAACGAGGTAACTGAGGCTCAAAAAGCTCCTATAATGATGGCATACTATAGAACATGGCGTGACGTAACCATGCCTCATGATGCAAATTCAACTCTACCATACCCTAATGTGACAGCTATGACAGACATTCCTGAAGAAGTCGATATCGTTTCCGTCTTCCACTATGTAAAACCAGGTACAGATGAACAACTATTTTGGGACACGCTTCGTGATACATATGTGCCTATCTTGCACGAACGACAAACCAAAGTGATACGCACTATAGATATTAGGGAGCTATATAACGTACCTAGCATGGGTACAATGCCCACATCCAAAGAATATGATGATCATGCGCAATCCTTAATAGATAAATACGTAACTCCCTACAATTTAGATGGCTTAGATATTGATATGGAGGAAAATTTAACTCAAGAAAAAGAAACAAAAGCTTTTGGTGTTTTTGAAGCTCTGTCTAAACGGTTAGGACCAATGTCGAATAGTGGCAAACTGCTTATCTATGATACAAACAAAGACAATCATAGCCTATTCAAAAAAGTAGCTCCATTTTGTGATTATTTGTTTCTGCAAGCTTATGGCAGAGACCCTGGTAGATTAGATAGTACATGGGCAACTTATAGAAATACGATCTTCCCTGATCAGTTTCTTCCGGGGATATCTTTTCAGGAAGAATTAGGTGCAAACTGGGCTGATACTCAGGAACCATTTGAAACAAGCAGAGCTTACAAATATGCTGTTTGGCAACCGGAAGATGGCCCTAAGGGAGGAATGTTTATCTATGCCATCGATAGAGATGGAAAAGAATACGGCGATAATACAATTACGGAAACAGACTTTAGTTGGACAAAAAAATTAATTGATGTCTTGAAAAACAAATAAGGGACCATTCAGCAAACGAATGGATTATGTGATCTTCAACAATATTCTTTACGTTTGAAGTAAATGAATACACAGGAAGCCCTTCGTCCTACAAAGGATGAAGGGCTTTTTTATGATCATCGGTATAACCTTATCATATATTTGACAGTTTAGTTGGATCAATTCCTCCTGTATGAATGTTCCGATTGATAGATGTCCGACATAAATGCTTTTAAAGGTTCGTTGCATAATTGCGAAGACCAGACATGACGATTCCGACATTCCCTATAGACGGCAATGGAAACATTGCAGATAAGCCTGTTGTAAAAAGTATCGCTCCCGAACGATTCTTTATCATGTCGGGTAATACTTCATTGACAGCAAAAATCGCAGGCAGTATATGGCCTTTTACTTGTTCTAAGACGTTTTCAGGTGTTGTTTCCAACACATGTCTGAAAATACCCGGTCCTGAATAAGGGCTATATTCGAGCACATCAATACGGCCAAAGTCTTGTTTAGCAGCCTGTAAAGCTTGCTTTAGAGCTGGCAAATCCGTAACATCTGCGACATAAGACTTCGCTTCAATATTTAGCTTGTTTAGTTCACTTATGATCATCCCCAATTTCTCAGGGTTACGTGCAATGGCAGCTACCTTAATGATGCTAGTCTTTACATTGGACACGGAAAACCGAGAGTGCGACAATAAAAGTAATTAAACTCGAGGTGTCCAACATGACGAAAAAGTACGACAAGGAATTCAAACTTCAAACCGTAAGACTCATCCAGGAAGAAGGGAAAACGGTGGCGCAGGTAGCCCGGGAAATGGGGTTGCATGAGAATACGTTGTACCGCTGGGTCGCCGAATTCAAGAGCAGCGGGAATCAGGCATTCCCCGGTAGCGGACAACTTAAACCGGAGGATAAAGAGCTCGGTGACCTTCAGAAGCGAATTCGCGATCTGGAAGAAGAGAACGAAATTCTAAAAAAGGCCATGCACTATTTCGCAAAGGACCGGCACTGATTTATCCATTCATCCACAGACACCGCTTGCAGTTCCGTGTCGCGAAGATGTGCTCTCTATTCGGCGTTTCCAAAAGCGGTTATTACGAATGGACGAAACGCAAAGAAAGCAAACGCAGCAAACGCCGTAAGCAGCTTGAGAAATTAATTCGTAGACTTTTCCCAGAAAACCGTTTCCCGCATCATGAAAGAGCTTGGATTGAAATCGCGTATAGTCAAGAAATATAAGGCCACGACAAACTCGAAACATCACTTGCCCGTTGCGGAAAACGTCCTCAACCAGGCGTTCACGGCGGAGAAGCCAAATCAAGTCTGGATGGGCGATATCACATATATTCTCCAACGGACGAAGGTTGGCTCTATCTCGCCAGCCTAGAGGACCTCTGCACGCGCAAAATCGTCGGCTTCCATATGGATGAACGGATGACGAAGGAGCTTTGTCTGAAAGCTCTGGATCAGGCGTATCGCCTTCAAAAGCCAAAAGGGAATGTGCTGCATCATTCTGATCGTGGCAGTCAGTATGCGTCTTCGGACTATCAACAGCGGCTTCGCCAATATCGCATGAAAGGCAGCATGAGCCGCAAGGGTAATTGTTACGACAACGCTTGTATTGAGTCCTTTCATAGCATTTTGAAAAAAGAGCTTGTTTACTTGCAGAGATTCAAGACAAGGAAAGAAGCTAGAGAGAAGATTTATGAGTACATCACGTGCTTCTATAATGGAAAGATAATCTATTCCTCTATAGGGTATTTCACGCCCACTCAATTCGAACGTACGTTTCGTTCAGCTGCGTAATTCTCTCGATTTTATGTGTCCAATCTATTGACAGAGGTCCAACCTCAATACGCCGCGTTACACTGCCCTGTTGCCCGATCAAATCTTCTCTTTTGCGTTCCTTCATTTGTATCAATCCCTTTCTGGACATAATAAAAAGTCGCCCATATGGGCGACTTGCCGAACTATAAAAGTATGCATCTCATTGTTTCTACCGAACTCACAAAAAGGAAGCTACTATCTGCTTTATTTTACAGTCTATCAATATCTAATGTAAAATCGGTTTCGCTTCTCTTAACGCTCCATACACCAATATAGTATTTTTTCCCGGCTTCCAGCTTCCAAATAATTTTTTCATCTTTAGAGCCTTTTCTTTCGGAAACAGCTATAGTCCTTTCATTTTCATCAAGAAGGAACAGATCAGCGTCCTCTGTTAAATCAGTCAGCGTAATTTTATACTTACTGGTTTTTTTCGGAATAAAGTAATACCATGCCCTGCCTTTGCCGGGGTAAAGGGAACCTTTTTCACTTTCATATTCTGTAATCTCATAGATTGGACCCTGGATGTATGACGACTCCATCACCTTTGATTTCGCAGGCATAGAAGATACTTCTGTTTTTGGAGCAGCAAATCCTGCTGTCGGAGCCAACACGCTTGCCAGTAATGCTGCAGTTGTACCGAATACGATCAGTGCTTTTTTCATCATAATAACCTCCATATTATGGATATTTTGTCTTTCATGATCATTATAATCTATTTTATTGAAGTAAGCAATATATTTGGTATATTCTATATTTTTTGGTTTTTAATTAAAATACCGCCCCCGAAGGAGCGGCTTATATAGAAAAGGGGATTAACATAAGTTGTGGGAAAGGGGCGGATTCGAACCGCCGACCTTCGCGGGCTATGGGCCCTGCCCCGAGCGCTCTGTCCGCTGAGCTACCTTTCCACGAGACGCGGTGCGGTTTCCACCGGTAGCCTTTGACCGCATGCGGCCAGTATCGCCGGAATTGTTCCCCGCGCCGATTTACCCGTCTATATATAAGTGGCTTTTGTATGGGGTGAAAATCACCGTCTACTTATAGGTGACAATCGCCCGACAAAAACACGGTTCCCGCTCCCAACCATTCAACGCGCATGTTTTATGCGTATTTCATATTGACGCGCATTAATTATGCGTGTTATAATAGAACATGAAGGGAGGGAGAAATCATTGGGGAAGCAACGTACCGTCAGGGAAGTCTTACAAGCGCTCAAAGCTGCGGGGTTTTATAAATCCCCCACTCACGGCAAAGGCACTAGCCACCGTCGGTACATACACAAGGACGACCCTAAGCGCTACGCCGATGTTAGTTACCACTCCAGCGGCGATGTACTAGCGAAGGGCACGTTAAAAAGTATTGAGCGAACGTCAGGGGTTAAATTCTAGCCCCTGATGTCCCCCACTCTCTCCCTTCCACAAATATAAGGAGGTTCGAAGATGCCGAATTACATTTACCCCGTTGTTGTCGAAGAAACGCCAACCGGCGTAAGCATGTACTTCCCAGATTTCCCGGGCACCGCTGTAACGGCTCCGTCCGTTGTCGCTGGAATTAAAGATGCCAAGGCCATGCTGATACACCGTATCGAAGAACTGCACGACAACAATGATTCTGTGCCGGAGCCTTCCGGGATTGATGCAATCGAGTTGGAGGCTCCGAACGATTGTATTATCTATGTCGAGGTCTTCGTGATTCCGCCGACCGACGATAAGACGGTCACCAAAAACTGCACCTTGCCTAAGTGGCTGCGCGATGCCGGAGAGGATGCGAATCTCAACTTCTCCCAATTGCTGCAGCAATCCGTACGTGAAGCCTTGGGCATAGAAAAGCGGCCGTGATTAGGCCGCTTACTTTTTTATATTGGGTGCATATCCCGCTCCTTCCTTCATCGTGATTCCTTAACGGTATCACTGTGACAGCGCCGTTCCCACGCCCCAAACGACGCCATCACACTAATACCATTGATCCCCCGTATCACACAATCGCAATACAGCTAAGGTTGTATTCTCCACAACCGTTCAGCGTGACCGAGTGCCTACCACGGTGATAAGGGTACAGTAGACATCACCCGAGCAACTTCCTCGCTCTATATGCCTACTGTATCCCTGTGCTACAGACATCGTGCCGACGCGCAACAGACATGATACAGACATGTTTTTTATATTTTTCCGTATAACTTTAGTACATCTGCCATCGCTTTAAAGCCTTCAACAATCTTCCGGTCAAAAGTTCTATCCGTGAATGTCCTCCACCTCACAACTGCTGATTTACGCGGGAAATTCTCGATGAATCGATACTTCATAATTTGTCTTATTTCAGCATCTGCAATAGATTCGATTGCCGTTTCAACATTTTCTATCTCGGTCGAATACTCTTTGTATACCTCTTTTTCTATAGGCGTCAGTTCTGCTTTCTTTGATAGAACTTCAATCCTCCTACGCATGGTCGGATATTTGTCTACCATGGCTTTGACGGTTTTTATATCTTCCGCGTTTGCCCGTGGGAAGATTTCTAATTGTCCCATCGCCTCAGCCCCTAACTAAATAATGAATTCAAACAGATCCATTTGTCCGTTCGCCGGGATGTAGTCCGTCGCGTCTATCACATATCCTCTAAGTAACCATGCTGGATCAACTTCTCGGGAGTCTCCCGCTTCATTCTCTATTGGTTGTCCCGCCTCACGCTGTTTCCCTTTGTATCGGTTGTCCCAATTTTGCTCGGCCAGCTCCGTCCATACCCAATATGACCGTGCCTGTACTTTCTTCATATCCAGTCTTCTCCATCGAAAGGCCCGATGTCCTCGCCGTATGCTCCCTTGTATACCTCTCTATCGTGATCCCAACAGTACCGGCGCATCTTGCCGCCATTCGGCGCCCTGTCGAATATATGAGGGCTGCGCAACTCCTTGCGTACCTCGCCACACCATGCGCACTCTCCACCGCCTGCGTGTTCTGCTGCTATTTGGCTGTATTGCTCTTCGGTCAACTGTATTGTTCCCACGACAGGCGCCGGGCTAATGTCCGCAAGGTCGAATGTTTCAGGTAGTCCGGTGTAGCCCTTGGCCCTGAAATGATCATCATGGTCAAGCAAATCTATTACGAATTTCCCATTCTTGAATGTTCAACAACCAGACTATGCGTAAAGAGTTAAAGGTGACTCGATGAAGAATGCTGGAATGGAAAATGGAGACATTGTTTTTCTACGCAAAGCCTCATAAGCAGAGTTTAAACGGTCAAATTGTGGCCGCAATTATTAACAGTAAGAAGGGAGTTTAAAGAGGATCAGTGAAGGTTCTCCTAAATTCATGCTTTCTCCCAAAAACGAAGCTTATCAGTCTGAGGAGGTGAGTCCGAATGAACTGATAATATGCGGCGTTTACGCAGGGCACTATAGACCATCAATGTAAGGAGTGACTCCTTGAAAGGAAGTTTTTACAAGCGAAGGAAAACGTGGTCTTTCATGATAGATATCGGGAAAGATCCAAGGACAGGAGAACGAAAACAACTCGGTTAAGGCGGATTTAAAACAAAGAAGGACACTCAAGCAGCTGCAGCCGAGATACTTACTGAGATAAACCGCGGGACCTATGTTAAAGAGAACAAAATTACTTTTGAGGAATTATCAAGCCAGTGGTTAGACCACTACAGTAAGCACGGAAAACCCAAAAAGAACGGAACAATTAGAGCTAGGAGCCACGAGAGAGATGTTTTTTTAACATGTTTCGCAAAATTAATTGCTTGTGACATTTCATCTGACGACTATCAAAAAGCGCTAATAACTCTTAAGGAAGGTGATGAAGAAAAGAAGGGACTTGCCGAAAACACACTCTCCGGTGTCCATTCAACTGCAAGGATGATAATTAGATACGGAATAAAGATCGGGGCCGTAAAAAATGATCCTACCGAATCCGCATATGTACCTAAGACAAATAAGAACTGTTGAGGAGCTTGAGAAGAACGATGAACTTCCTATTCTTGCTTACACAGGCCTTCGGGTAGGGGAACTTTGTGCACTTAAAGACACCGATATTGATTTTGAAGAACATAAAATTTGCATAACGAAGACGTTATACAACCCAAATAACAATTACAGTAAATATGTTCTAAACACACCTAAAACCACATCCTCGATAAGAGAGATTGATGAGGAGCCAGAAATAATCGAAGGATTTAAAAACCTCCTTACAATTCAACAAATTGAGAAGACAAAAAGGCCGAACACTTACTATGACCAGGGTTTTGTTTTTGCCAAGGTAGCCAATATGCCGGATACCCCGAGGTTATAAAGATGATTCAACTTAGAATGAAACACCTCTTAAAATTAGCTGAACTGAACGAAGAACTTACACCCCACCAATAAAACACACTCACACTTCATTACTCGCTGAAGCTGGAGTCAGCCTTGAGCAGATCATGCAAAGACTTGGACATGCAGACGACGACATTACACGAAAAATTTACCTACACATAACCAAACCAAAAAGAATAGAGGCTTCTCAAAAGTTCGGCGAACTAATGAGAGCCTCTAAAAAACGGATTCAGAGTTAACAAAATGAAATTAACAGACGCGGAACCCTTGGTGCAACAAGGGTTCCTGGTCTTATTACATCATTCCGCCCATGCCGCCCATTCCGCCCATGTCAGGCATAGCTGGTTTTTCTGGTTCTGGCTTGTCAGCGATAACCGCTTCGGTCGTCAAGAACATAGCTGCTACGGAAGCGGCGTTCTGCAGTGCGGAACGCGTTACCTTCGCAGGGTCGACGATACCCGCTTCGATCATGTTGACCCACTCGTCGGTAGCGGCATTGTAGCCGATACCTGTCGCTTCTTTCTTCAGACGCTCAACGATGATGGAGCCTTCTTGACCTGCGTTGTCCGCAATCGCGCGAACCGGAGCTTCCAGCGCGCGAAGCACGATGTTAACACCAGTCAATTCATCGTCATTCGATTGAACGGCCGCTACCGATTGGTATACGTTCATCAATGCCGTACCACCGCCGGCAACGATGCCTTCTTCCACGGCTGCGCGAGTCGCGTTCAGAGCATCTTCGATGCGGAGCTTGCGCTCTTTCAATTCGGTTTCCGTTGCAGCGCCGACTTTGATAACGGCTACGCCGCCAGCCAACTTAGCCAGACGCTCTTGCAGCTTCTCTTTGTCGAACTCGGAAGTTGTTTCTTCGAGCTGCGTACGGATTTGCTTGATGCGAGCATTGATGTCTTCTTTTGCGCCAGCACCGTCAACGATGATTGTGTTTTCTTTCGTAACACGGATTTGACGTGCTGTACCCAATTGCTCGATCGTAGTCGATTTCAATTCAAGGCCGAGTTCTTCCGTGATCACTTGACCGCCAGTCAATGCAGCGATATCTTGCAGCATGGCTTTGCGGCGATCGCCGAAGCCTGGAGCCTTAACGGCTACGCAAGTGAATGTGCCGCGAAGCTTATTCACGATCAAGGTTGCTTGAGCTTCGCCTTCCACATCTTCAGCGATGATCAGGAGCTGCTTGCCTTGTTGAACGACTTTCTCAAGAACAGGAAGGATTTCTTGGATGTTGGAAACCTTCTTGTCTGTGATCAAGATATATGCGTTATCGAGGATAGCTTCCATTTTGTCGGTATCCGTGATCATGTATGGAGATACATAACCGCGGTCGAATTGCATACCTTCTACAACTTCAAGCTCCGTATTGAAGCCTTTGGATTCCTCAACCGTAATTACGCCGTCATTGCCGACTTTCTCCATTGCTTCTGCGATCAATGCACCGACTTCTTCGTCATCGGCAGAGATAGCAGCGACTTGAGCGATGCTTTGCTTGTTCTCGATTGGCTTCGCAATTTTCTTCAGATCTTCGACTGCAGCTTTTACTGCTTTCTCGATCCCTTTGCGAACGACCATCGGATTGGCGCCAGCCGTAACGTTCTTCAAGCCTTCGCGAATCATCGCTTGAGCCAGAACCGTAGCGGTCGTCGTACCGTCACCGGCAACGTCATTTGTTTTGGTAGCTACTTCTTTAACCAGTTGAGCGCCCATGTTTTCAAACGCGTCTTCCAGTTCGATTTCCTTCGCAATCGTCACACCGTCGTTCGTGATAAGCGGAGCACCGAATTTCTTCTCCAATACGACGTTGCGGCCTTTCGGTCCAAGTGTCACTTTCACCGCATTAGCCAAAGCGTCAACCCCGCGAAGCATGGAACGGCGTGCGTCTTCCGAGAACTTGATTTCTTTTGCCATCGTGAAACCCTCCTCAATTCATTCAGAATGATACGACGTGCATGTATGTCCGTCTGGGAGTCTTCCATTCCGGAGACTCGAGCGTACTTATGTCAGTAAGGCTGTTCCGCCGGACCGATTAGCCGATAACAGCGTGAACGTCGCTTTCTTTCATAATCAAATACTCTTTGCCTTCATACTTCACTTCAGTACCGGCATATTTGGAGAAAATAACGCGGTCTCCTTCTTTCAGATCGAGCGGCACACGTTGACCGTCTTTCCATACCCCGTTGCCTACCGCGATAACCTTGCCTTCTTGCGGCTTCTCCTTCGCCGTATCCGGCAGAACGATACCGAAAGCTGTAGTTTCTTCCTTCGCGATTGGTTCGATCAATACGCGCTCACCTAATGGTTTGATCATGAAAAATAGCCTCCTTTGAACAAGAGTTTATAAGGTGAAGAATTCCCCGGCGCCTGACGGACAGGCAGCGGTAGAATCCTCAAAAACGAAGCATTCGCCCGGTGTTAGCACTCGATGATGCTTAGTGCTAATAACCAATTTCTATGATACTGATTTTGGGTTTACATTGCAAGAGGGTTTCGTATGAAAAAATTATTTTTCCGATCCGGCGCTTCCGCGATCACACCTTACCCATTTTATCCAATCCTCCTCATACCAATCCACTCTTCCCACGGCTTAGCGTCGAGCGCGCATAGAGGCCGCATTCGTCACCAAGGCACAAAAAATGCAGGCACAACAAGATGAACGCTCCATGCGAACCTGTTACACCTGCATAACGAACTCATAATCAGACCGCCGTCGTATCGGCGCCTTCCTCAAATTCCTTCTCCCATGCCTCTTGCTCCAGCAACTGCTTCCGATAGACGAGCGAAGACATGAATACGCTGATCTCATAGAGAATGAGGAGCGGTATCGCCACGAGCAAATCCGAGACAATATCCGGCGGAGACAGCATCGTCCCGAGCAAAATCAAGACAAAGTAGGCAATCCGCCGCATTTTCCGCAATCTCAGCGGGTTCAACAACCGGATCCGGGTCAGGAA
This sequence comes from Paenibacillus thiaminolyticus, assembly GCF_007066085.1. NCBI lineage: Bacteria > Bacillati > Bacillota > Bacilli > Caryophanales > Paenibacillaceae > Paenibacillus > Paenibacillus thiaminolyticus. Next base: position 2,719,906 of record NZ_CP041405.1, read on the forward strand.
CATAATGACAACCGGCAGCTCGAAGAGCAGAGAGATCGGGATCAGCAGATTGAACATGAACGTAAAATACTGCGTAATGCCGTACGTCTCGGTCAAGTTCATATGCTTGTTAATGCCTGACGTAAAAGAAAACGCCATCGGAAAGACGACGAAATAGGCGAAGGACAGTCCGAGCAAAAACAGCACAAATACAAAAGGGACGTACCGAAGGGCAGCACGCCGTTCTATTTCCCGAAGCCCAGGGCTGACAAAAGCCCACAGCTGGTACATCGCAAACGGGAGTGTCACAGCCAATGCAATAATGAAGGCGAACTTCATGTATATCCCAATCCCGTCCCATAGCGAGAAGCCGTGAAGCGGCATCTGATTGGCCGGCTCCGTATTGCGCAAATATTCGTATATCGGATCAGCGACGAGGAGCCCTGCCACCAGGCCGATGACCAGGACAATGATGATATAGACGACGCGTTTGCGAAGCTCCGTAATGTGCTCGACCAGCGTCATTTGTTCTTCCGTTACATTCGACATGCCTCACCAACCTGTTCCTTCCATGGTAAACGGCGGGCCCGGCCCGCAGAATAACAGACAGTGCTCCCGTTACTCAGGGAGGCGGCGCTGATTCGCGCTGTTCGCTTCGACGGAAGCCTTGGCCGGCTCCTGACCAGCCGGTTCTAAGTCAACCGTCTGAATTTCTTGGCGAGCGGGCTTCGCGCTCGGCTCATCCCCCATAATATCGCGTGCGCCTTCCTTGAATTCCCGCAGAGTGCGGCCGAAGGCCCGTCCCAATTCTGGCAGCTTATTCGGTCCGAACAATAATAGCGCAATGACCAAGAGCAGAAGTATTCCCGAGACGCCAATGCCGTTGAACATAGCAAAATTTCTCCTTTCTGCAGATCCTAGAATAGAGTGCTTGTGATCTACATCATATCATACGCGCCATCCGTAATATACCAAATAATCTGTAACATTATTTAAGACGGGTTCTATTCCGCGCCCTTATAGTGACCGTTCAGCACAGCGAGCGCATGCGGAATCTGATCCATAATCGGCAGCAGATTCTCATGTACGCCCTTCGGGTCTCCGGGCAGATTGATGATGAGCGTCTGTCCCCTCACCCCGCACACGCCGCGGTTCAGCATCGCCCGGCGCTGCTTCTGCATCGAAGCGAAGCGCATCGCTTCCGCCATTCCCGGCACGAGCCGATCAACGACCTTGAGCGTCGCTTCCGGCGTCACATCCCGCTCCGCCATACCGATTCCGCCCGTCGTAATAATCAAGTGGGCCTGAAAATAATCGGCCATCTCAATGAGTGATGCGGAGATGTCATTCATCTCATCCGGCACAATCCGATATTCCACAATCTCACCATGCAGTTCTTCTTCGACGAGTTCCCGAATGACCTGGGCGCTCGTATCCTCGCGCTCTCCCCGGGAACCTTTGTCGCTCGCCGTCAATATTGCTACTTTCCAGCGCATCAGGGCTCCTCCTCCCGCCTAGCCGGCGTAACCGGCCTTCTTCAATATACTAGCACGACTAGCACGCGCAGGAAGGGCGCCTGCCCTTCTTCCGCATGCGATGTGATTCTATCCACGCTTACCCGCGGCTGCCGTTCTTCCCGGTTAGCAGATCTGTGTCGGCTGCGCAAGCAATGATCTCGTCCTCCGTAATCAGCCACTCGACGGCAATATCATGCGCTTCCATCGGCACGCGCTCCGCCAGCTGCCACGAATAGATGCAGGCCACCCGCACGGCGGGATTGGCGCGTCTTCGGCCATGTGGCGCGCGGTCCAGCACCTCCAGATAAGCATGCCAGAACCGGTCATAATATCCGGCACCCAGCCCGAGCCGTCCGCCCTGCCGGTCGTAGGCGATGCCGGGGACAAGAATGGCGTCCAGCTGGTCCCAATGCTCCGGATCCAGCCGTTCCGCATCGGGGCCTGGCTCCTGCAAGCCGAAGGTGCCGCTCGTGAACACCGTATCCTCCGTCCATGGGTGCAGCGTCATCGTCCGCGAAGACGCTTCCGTGCGCGGAAGATAGACGGCATCGCCGTGCTGCCGGCAATCAAGGAGCAAGGCGGTAATATCCAGCTCATTGCCAAAAGGAAAATAGGCGCACAAATGCAAGGGGCGGGAATGCCGCTCTCGCAGCGCTTTCATGAATGGGTACGCCCGCCGGCATACGGCCTCGCTGCTGGCCTCCCGCTCCTGCTGGCTGACCGCCTTCCTGCGCGCCTTGTATTGCAGACGAAGCATTCGCTTGTCCTCCGCTGCCGTCAACGTTACCGCCCCCTTCGATATCCGCCCTGAAGTGGTATCGGAATTCCGCAGGGCAATCTATATTAGGTATGTACTCACATTTTCATTCATTTTTCATTATTTTCAACCTTAGTTTACCATCCTTCCCCCGTTAGCGCCACCATCCGGCCCATATTTACGCAGCAAACGCCGTATCGCACGATCTCCGCGTGTCATATACGCTAGCGGCTCCCTATCTCAACGAATTCGAAAACCCCTGCGCAGTGCGCAGAGGGTTAATTCGCTGCGTTACATTTTTTGTCCACCATCTGTATCTGGTACGATGCCGATGTCCTCCTTGAGCTCGTCCTTATGGATATGGACGCTCAGCACCAAGCCGATGCACAGCATATTCGCCAGCAAGGAGCTTCCCCCGTAACTGATGAACGGAAGCGAGATGCCCGTCAACGGCATCAGGCCGATATGCATGCCGATGTTGACGAATATTTGGAACAGCAGCATGCCGGTCAACCCGACAACGAGATAGGACCCCGCCAGATCCCGGCTCTCCCGGGCGATATACAGCATGCGGAAAATAAGCAAATAAAATAAGAGCAACAGAATCGAAGAACCGATAAATCCGAATTTCTCGCCAATGACCACATAGATGGAATCCGAATACGCATACGGAATGTACCCACGCTCAACGTAGAAGCCTGAATTTCCGCTCATTTGACCCGATCCGATCGCGTTCATGGCGTTATTGACATGCCACGATTTATCAGGATCGAGGCCTGGTTCAAGGAAGGTCTCGATTCTTGACAATTGATGGGGCTTCAACAGCTCGGCCAGGATATCATAATTCGCAAAATACAGCCAGCAGACGCCCCCAATCGGCAGGGCCATCGAGGCGAGCAGCAGCAGCATATGCCAGACGCGAATGTTGCCCATCCACAGCATGACGGGCAGGACGGCGACGAACACCAGCGCAGTGCCCAAATCCGGCTGCTTCATAACGATGAATGCAGGAATGAAGAACACGGCGCCAATCGGCAGCAAATCCTGAATGAACCGGAGCTTATGGCCGGACCGTTTTTGCAGCAGATTACAAGTAACGAGCACGGTAGCTATCTTCACCAATTCGGAGGGCTGAAGCTGGAAGCTGCCGATTCTTATCCATCGTACCGCTCCATTGATATTTTCTCCGGTGAACATCACGAGCAGAAGCAGAGCAAGCCCGATTCCGTACAAAATATAAGATACGGCGCCGGTGAATATAGAGTAATCAAGCAGCGCTATCAGCAGCATCGGAATAAGGAAGAGAGCGAAAAATATAATGCTATACTTGTACAAGCCATCGAGATTCGTGCCCGAAGTCGCTTCATGCACGGCTATCGTCCCGAAAATCATAAGGCCGAGCAGCACCAGGAGCATCGGCTTGTCCAATTTTTTCAGCTTGCGAATATAATACATCATGTGAGTACCTCTAGTTCGTAGGTTGTGTAGGAAGGCATGCCTATTCGCGCTGTCTCCGATCGTTATCACGAGAAATGTTTAACAGAATTCCGGTGCTGGCCATGCACAACAAGAGAGAAGAGCCTCCATAGCTGATGAACGGAAGCGGTACGCCCTTAATCGGCATCGCCCCGGTTACCGCCCCCAGGTTGAACGCGAATTGGGCGAATATCATGGTAATAATGCCCGTTCCGAGCATAATTCCGAAGGGCTCATCACTGCGAAGAGCTGCCATCAGGCCGCGCCAAAAGAAGAGAAAAAAGCAAAACAAAAGCAATAACCCGCCGACAAAACCGAATTCTTCTCCGATGATGGCAAAAATAAAATCGGTGTGCGCTTCCGGCAAATAGAACAGCTTCTGCACACTCTGGCCGTATCCCGTTCCGGTCACCCCACCGTGAGCCAGCGCGATTAAAGATTGAATCAATTGGTAGCCTGACCCTTCCGGATCATCGAACGGATTCAAAAACGAAATAATCCGCTGGTAGCGATAGCTGCGGCTGAAGGCAAGAAAGACCAACAGCACTCCAAATCCCCCGCTCAGCATCACAATATGACGCATATTCGCCCCGCCGATAATAATAATGGTCATGGATATAATGGTAATGATCATCACCGAGCCAAAATCCGGCTGCAGCATAATTAGAAGCAGCATGACCCCAATCACAATCAAAATGGGCAGCAATCCCCTAGCGAAAACGCGAATCCGCTCTCCTTTTTTGCTGATTAGATGTGACAAATAGATGATCAGGGCCAGCTTGGCGAATTCCGTAGGTTGGAACCGCATGCCGCCGACACTGAACCATCTTGTCGCCCCATTCACCTTGATGCCGAAATAAGGAACGAGCACAAGCAGCACAATCGAGAACAGAAGCAAGAAGGGTGCGGCCTTGCTCCATTTGCGAAAGGGAATGTTCATGAATACAAACATAGCGACAAGGCCGATGAGAGCGAACAACATTTGCTTCGACATATAATAGGACGGCTTCTCATACTTCAGGCTGACGACGACCGAGCTGGCGCTGTATATCATCGCCAATCCGAACATGACCAGCAGCAATGTCACAAAAAGCAGCAAAAAATCCGGACGGCCTTTTATCGTTTGCTTCAAAAAAAATCACCTCGTGCATCCTGCAAAATGAAAACGTTAAAAGGATGGGCATCTATGCCCCCGCTGTTCCTGTAACACTATCAAGTGTATTGACTCATCAGCCAAAAAAGGTTATGAAAAGGTTAAAGTTGTTCCCGGGAGGTTGACAAAATCAAAAAGCCGGGTTAAGGTTTAACATGTCGTAAAGACCTTGTTAGGTGAGGCTCCTATGCAAACATAGGCCACTGCCCAGAAATATCGAAAGATGCCCATGGGTAGAACAGGAATTGCCGGATTAAGGCTTTTCTTAAGGTGGCTAAGAGAAGAAGGCTTCTCTTTACGTTGCATAGTGCTAAAACTCAACTAGGGGGCGCGGGAATGTTATATTTGCGTGCATTCATTCAACCCTCTAGGACTCCTGGAGGGTTTTTATTTTATTCGAAAAAGGGGGGAGAACACCCAATGGATAGTAGTTCCAGTAGTCCATCATCTAAGCAAGTTCATAGTCTTGTGAAGAGTGAGAACGAGGTTCTCCTTACCCTTACCTGTGATTCATACTGTGATTCGCATGCTGCCTGGTATCAGGGCAGGTGTATTTAAGTATGCATAGATGTAAGCAGTGAGTGTAAGGAGAACAGGAACTACAAGCTCTTCCTATGTGCAGGGAGAGCTTTTTTGTGTCTGTTAGGAATGGATAATAAGGAACAATGTGTGGAAGGATGTTTGCGGATAGGAGGAAATTATGATGGAACAAAAATGGATGATTCAAGAATTGAAGGACAGATTGTCCGAACAAAATCAGGACGCCCTTACCGATTTTCTGGCCCGGTACCAACCTTATGATTTAGCCGAGATGTTAATCGAGCTTCAGGAAAACGACCAAATTCGATTTATTGCCGTACTACCTATTCCCCTCGGGGCAGAGATTTTGGAGTATGTCGATCCCGAATTGCAGTACCGAATTTTGGACCGCGGGACCAAGGAGACAGCAGCTTCCATGCTTAATGAAATGTCCAGCGATAAAGTGGCCGATCTGCTGCTGGCCATACATCCCCACCAAGCCGGAACTTTATTAGGGCTTCTGCCTGCCGATTACCGGGAGAAAATCAGCGCTCTGATGCAATACCCTCCAGAGTCGGCGGGAAGTCTGGCTACCGTTGATTATATTGCGGTGCGGAATTATTGGACGGTGGAGCATACGCTGCAGCACGTCCGTAAAGTCGGGCAAGATGCGGAATTGGTCTCTTACTTTTATGTGCTAGATAATAACGGCAAGCTGGTAGGGATCGTCTCCCTGAAGCAAGCTATCCTCGCCCAGGCTGACTCCAGACTAGAGGACATCATGCTCAAAGATTTCGTGTCGGTGTCTGCGCGCATGAACCAGCAGGAAGTGGCGACGATTTTATCCAACTATGATCTGGTGGCTCTTCCCGTAATTACCGATGAACAGCGAATGATCGGGATTATTACGGTCGATGACTTAATTGACGTTATCCATGAGGAAGCAACGGAAGATTTTCAGAAAATAGGTGGAAGCCAGCCTTTAGAAGAGCCGTATTTTAAAAATTCCTTTTGGAAATTATTCCGCAAGCGAATCGGATGGCTGCTTATCTTATTTGTAGCCGAAGCCTATACGGGGAATGTGCTGCGTCATTTTGAAGACACGCTCTCGGAAGTAATTGCGCTCGCATTCTTTATCCCCTTGTTAGTCGGCACGGGCGGAAATACGGGAACACAGACCGTAACGACGCTCGTTCGCGCCTTGGCTCTCGGGGAAGTGAAGCCGAAGCATATCTTCAGAGTCATCCGTAAAGAGGTGTCCACCGGATTGATTCTGGGACTTTGTATGGGAGTCGCAACCTTTATTCGTGCACAGATACTGGGCGTTGGCTTTGATATCGGAAGCGTCGTCGCTGTCACGGCTATTTTTATCGTGATTTGGGCCTCCCTCATCGCCGCTGTGCTGCCTCTGGTGCTGCACAAGCTCAAAGTCGATCCGGCCGTTGTCTCCGGCCCGTTTATTACCACCTTGGTGGACGGTACCGGACTCATCATCTACTTTACTTTGGCTAAAATGATGCTGAACTTGTGATTCGAACGGATCCAATCCTGCGTGTTTTAGTGATAACGAATATCGCTATCGCTGCCTATCGAGAGCCCTATCCTCTGCCGGGATGGGGCTCTCGGTGCATAATACTATCTCCTCCCGTTGCTGCTATCCGGATCCGGAGCCGCTTGCCCGATCATAAGTGAATCGATATAGCACTAGCGACGATATCTATCGGTTCACGGCCGGATTGATTAGACAAATTTCCCGCGATCGGCGAGAATAGAAAATGTGTCAGGCCGAAACAGATGCTTCTGTTATTTTTGGATCCTTATGCGAAAATAGCTTGTTATCAACGGAGGAGATACCCCTATGCTGCTTCAAGTGAACGGCATGAGCAAGAGTTACGGGATAACTCCCGTATTGTCGAATATTACGCTGCAGATTCTGGAGCGCGAGCGGATTGGGCTGGTCGGCGTCAACGGGGCCGGCAAATCGACGCTCCTGCAGCTCATCGCCGGAGAGATGTCCCCGGACAACGGGACCATTTATAAAGCCAAAGAAACGCGGATCGGTTACCTGGCCCAGAACAGCGGACTGCAATCGAACCGCTCCATCTGGGACGAGATGATGCTCGTATTCGCCCCATTAGTGGAAGCGGAACAAGAGCTGCGGCAGCTCGAACATGAGATTGCGGACCCGGAGACCGCCGCCGACTCCGCCCGCCATGAAGCGGTGATGCGCAGATACGCCGAGCGCTCGGAATGGTTCCGCATGCAGGGCGGGTACGAGATGGAGACGCGGGTGCGGAGCATTCTTCACGGGATGGGCTTCAGCCAGATGGATCCGGGCACGCCCATCCATACGCTAAGCGGCGGCCAGAAGACCCGGCTGGCCTTGGCCCGCATTCTGCTGCAGCAGCCCGATCTGCTGCTGCTGGACGAGCCGACGAACCATCTGGACATCCATACGCTGACCTGGCTCGAGAATTATCTCCGTTCCTATCCGGGAGCGGTGCTGGTCGTGTCTCACGACCGTTATTTCCTCGATGCGATGGTCACCACCATTATCGAGATCGAACGCCATCAGGCGAAGCGCTACACCGGCAATTATACGAAGTATATGGAACTAAAAGCGGCCGAGTACGAGCAGCAGATGAAGCTGTATGAGAAGCAGCAGGACGACATCGCCCGGCTGGAGGATTTCGTCCAGCGCAACCTCGTGCGCGCTTCGACGACGAAGCGGGCGCAGAGCCGGCGCAAGACATTGGAGAAGATGGAGCGGCTGGACAAACCGGCCGGCGAGCTGAAGAAGGCGCATTTCCGCTTCGAGACGACGAGGCAGAGCGGCAAGGATGTGCTGCATGTGCAGCAGCTCTCCGCGGGCTATGACGGCGCCGATCCATTGTTCCGCCATGCGGAATTCGATCTGAAGCGCGGCGAGATGGTCGCCCTTATCGGTCCGAATGGAATCGGCAAGTCGACCTTGCTGAAGGTGCTGATCGGCAAGCATCCCCATCGCGACGGAAGCTGCCGCTGGGGTACCAATGTCTCGATCGGCTACTATGATCAAGAACAATCGACGCTGAATCCGAACCATACGGTGCTCGAAGAAGTGTGGAGCGCCTATCCTCATCTGGAGGAGGTACGGATACGGACCGTATTGGGGAACTTCCTGTTCAGCGGAGATGATGTGACGAAGAAGGTCGCTTCCCTGAGCGGCGGGGAAAAAGCGCGCGTCGCCCTAGCCAAGCTGATGCTGCAGCAGGCGAACGTGCTGATTCTCGACGAGCCGACCAACCACCTCGATCTGTTCAGCAAGGAAGTGCTGGAATCGGCGCTGTACGACTATGAAGGCACGCTGCTGTTCATTTCCCATGACCGCTACTTCCTGAACAAGATGGCGGAGCGCATCATCGAGCTGGATGCGGACGGAACGCACCTGTATCTCGGCAATTATGACGACTATATGACCAAAAAGCAGGAGCTTGCCGAAGACGAAGCGATTCGCGCCTCGCTCCAGCCGGCGGCGCCAAGCAAGCCGGCCGCGTTCCAGGGCAGCCCCGCGGCGGACTGTGCGGCCGATGCGGGCTTGAGCGCGGCGGAGGCCTATGAGGCCGACAAGCAGGCCAAGCGCGAGGAGCGCGCGCGCCAGCGGAAGCTGGAGCAATTGGAGACGCAGATTGCCGCCCTGGAAGCGAGGATCGCGGAGCGCGAGCTGGAGCTTGCCGAGCCGGACGTCTATAACGATTATGTCCGCATTCAAGCGATTCAGGCGCAGCTCGATGAAGACAAGGAAGCGTTGAACGCGGTATACGCCGAATGGGAGCAGCTGATGGAAGCCTAGCAAGCCGTGAAGAAGAGGCACGCTCGCATGCATGCCGCCCTATCATAAGAACAAGGGGCCGCCCCGAGGTCTGTTCGGACCCTGAGGGCGGCCCCTTGCCATAAGACGGCAGGCACGTCCACGATGCCGCTGCCTCCTAGACGATCGGCATCACCCGCCCGCCCGTCATGACGATCAGCTCCTGCGGCGTGAGCGGCAAGACGGCGTGCGGATGTCCCGCCGCAGCCCAAATTTCCGCATACCTAAGCAGATCTTCATCGATCAGCGTTACCATCGGCTCCTTATGCCCGATTGGCGGAATGCCTCCGATGACGAATCCCGTATGCTCACGCACAAAATCTGCGTCGGCTTTGCCCAGCTTCTCGCCGATCTCCTGCCCAATCCGCTTCTCGTTAATGCGGTTGGTTCCGCTTGCGACCACCAACAGCGGCTTCTCCGACTGCTTCATCCGGAAGATGATGGACTTCGCGATCTGAGCGACCTCGCATCCGATCGCCTCTGCCGCTTCCTGGGCCGTGCGCGCGCTGTCCGGAAGGACGACGACCCGATTGGCGAAGCCAAGCTCCTCCAATTTGTCCTGCACCGCTTGCACTCGATCATTCATTTTTTCCATTATGATGATTTCCTCCTGCCTCGAATCCAATCCACTGCTGAAATCAATAGCGCGTTATTCCTCGATCATCTTTATCCTGCAGGCTGCGGCGGCTGCCCGTTTTCATGTCATGAACCCCGGGATTCACCACGCACTTGTAAATCACAAGTTATACACAGATCGCGACAGGGCGAGAGGCTGCTGATTCCATGCTTCATGTTCATTTTTCGCTGTCATACCAATGGTTTTCGTGAAACCCCCAACATTATCCACTGTTTTATCCACATTATCCACAACTAGCAGGGCATATCTTGAAAAATCTATCCTCTTTTTCACCTGGATCTAGACCTTGGTCCTAAAGGGGAGTAAGCGTTTTATCCCCATTTTCAACAGGATATGTGGATAACTTTGTCCACATCCGCATCAGGATACATCGTGACGCTGGGCGGACACGAGCTCCGCCTCTTCAATAGGTGTTCCATGAGCACCGGCGCCGCGAAGCGCCTGATTGCAAGCAGCCATATAAGCTTGGGCCGCAGCCAGTACGATATCCTGATGCGTCGCGCTTCCCTGGTACACCTGATCATCGAGCGACACCGTCACGACCGCTTCACCCGACGCCTCTTCCCCGGAAGAGAGCGAATGCAGCTCCAGATCCTCGAACCGGATCGGCTCCCGAACAGCTTGGGACAAGGCGCGAATGACGGCTTCAATCGGTCCGCTGCCTACACCGGCATACGTCTGCTTCTTGCCTGTCGCCTGCTCCTGCACGGTCACGGACGCGGCCCGCTTGCGGTCAGTGCCCGCCACCACTTCGACGTCAAGCAGGCTCAACGGCTCCAGCTGCTCGTTCAGTGTCTCGCCGATGCATTGCAGCAGTTGATCATCCGTTACGACCTTCTGCGCATCGGCCACGCGCTTGAAGCGATCATACACTTCGTTCAACTGGTCGGCATTGAGATGGACGCCATATTGCTCCGCGCGGTGCTTGAGCGCGTGCCGGCCCGAATGCTTGCCCAGAACAATCATATGATGCGGGATGCCCAGCTTCACCGGATCCATAATCTCATACGTGCTGCGGTTCTTGAGCAGGCCGTCCTGATGGATGCCGGATTCATGCTGGAAGGCGTTGCGTCCGACCACCGGCTTGTTGTAGGCAATGGGGAAATGCATCATCCGGCTGACCGCGCGCGATGTCTCGTACAAATATTCGGGCCGAATGCGGGTCGCGGCCTGCAGGGCATCGCCGCGCGTATCCAGCGCCATGATCAATTCCTCCAGCGCGCAGTTCCCCGTCCGTTCGCCAACCCCGTTGACCGTCACCTCGATCTGGGTCGCGCCCGCTTGAATCGCCGCCAGACTATTCGCGACCGCCAGCCCCAGGTCGTTATGGCAGTGCGCGCTGAAGATCGTATGCTCGGCCCCGCGGGCACCCTGGCGCACCTTGCGGAACAGCGCCCCGTATTCCTCCGGCAGCGCATAACCGACCGTATCCGGCAGGTTGATAATCGACGCGCCTTCCTCAATCGCCGTCTCCACCAGCTCGATGACGAAGTCCACATTCGAACGTGTCGCATCCATGGCCGTGAATTCGATGCGATCGGCGAATTGCTTCGCATAGGCCACTGTCTCTCTCGCCATCTGCTTCACCTCGGCGCGCGATTTGCGCAGCTGATGCTGAAGATGGATATCCGATGACGAGATGAATACATGAATCCGGCGCTGGGCGGCATCGGCTGTCGCCCTCACGGCCGCGTCGATATCCTCCCGGACCGCGCGCGCGAAGCCGCAGATCTCAACCTGCGGATAGAGGCGGGAGATGCGCTGCACCGCTTCGAATTCCCCCGGACTCGAGATCGGGAAGCCCGGCTCGATCACGTCCACCCCGAGCCGGACGAGCTGCTCCGCCAGTTCCAGCTTCTGCGGCAGCGTCAAGGCCGCGCCCGGGGCCTGCTCGCCATCCCGCAGCGTCGTATCGAAAATCTGAATCATCCGCTTCTCCTGCTCTTGCCCAACTGCCTGCCTCGCATTCCCTTGTGCATGTATAGTCATTGCGATTCCTCCCGTAATCTATTTTCTCGTCACTCGTGCATAAAAAAAGCCTGCCGTCTCTAAAGAGACGACAAGCTCTGCTCTGCCGCGGTACCACTCTCGTTGGAAGATCATCTGCATGCTCCTCCCCCTCGGCCTGATAACGGTCAGGTACCGTAGCCGCCTACCGCCGCGGATATCCTTACGGACGCCATCAGCCGGTTCAGCCGCTCCACTCCCGGGCGAGTTCAGACGTTCCGCCACTGCGTCGCACCACCCCGCAGCTCTCTGATCGGCTTCCGTGTCTTACTGCTCCCGTTCTACGTGTTCGATATATACATGTTCGTTGATAACAAAAAAACCTGCCATCTCGTTAGAGACGACAGGTAGATGCCGTGGTACCACTCTAGTTGACGACCTTCATCTTCGCGCTCAAGATGAAGCGTTCGTCCGCTTATGCTTCACATCGCCGGATCCGGATCATGGCGATGCGCGCGCCCGATGACGGGGGCTCCGTAACGGCATACCACCGCGCTTGAGGGACATGCGTCCAGCTGCTTCCGCATCTCAAGCCGGCATTCCGCCGTTCCGCTCCCAGGCGAGTTCAAGGCAACCGCCGCTGCGTCGCACCATCCCGCAGCTCTCTGGTTCGGGCCGTTCATCCTCTACTGCTCCTGTTCATTGCGTGTCAATCGATATTCCCATTCCATGGAAGGATTGAGGTTTGATGACTATTATATTGTCCCGATAGAGCGGAGTCAATACCTAATTTGAAATTCCTAATTTGAAATTCCTAATTTGAAATAAAGGCACGCTCCTCGCCTCTCCACCGGCAGCGCTTGGCAGCTATTCCACTGACCACGCCTCGAGCGAGAACAGCGGCTGCGCCTGGAAATCAAGCGGCGTGAACTGCCCGTGCTTCCACTTGATATGCGCCGCGGCCGCGATCATCGCCGCATTGTCCGTGCAATATTCGAATGGCGGAATCAATAGCGGCACGCCTTCGGCCTGGCAGCGCTCCGACAGCGCCGATCGCAATCCGCGGTTGGCGGCCACGCCGCCGCACAGCAGTAATTGGGCCGCGCCATATTCCTTCACGGCGCGCATCGCTTTCTCCGTCAGCACATCGATGACGGATTCCTGGAACCCGCGGGCGACGGCGGCGTACATCGGCGGCTCGCCCCGCATCTTGGCCTGATTAACGACGTTCAGCACGGCGGACTTCAGTCCGCTGAAGCTGAAATCATAAGAATCAGGCTCCAGCCAGGCGCGCGGCAGCGTGATCGCGTCGTCCGCGTCCATGGCGAGGCGGTCGATATGCGGGCCGCCCGGATACGGGAAGCCAACCGCGCGGGCGACCTTGTCGTAAGCCTCTCCGACCGCGTCGTCGCGCGTGCTTCCGATGACGCGGAACACGCCCTCCCGCTCCAGATGAACCAGCTCCGTATGCCCGCCGCTAACGACGAGCGCCATGCATGGATAGGCCAGCTCCTGCACAAGCCGGTTCGCATAAATATGCCCGGCGATATGATGCGTCCCGATCAAGGGCACGTCCAAGGCCATCGCCAGCGACTTCGCCGCCACGATGCCGACGAGCAGCGACCCGACGAGCCCCGGCCCCTGCGTGACCGCGACGGCCGTAATGTCAGTCAGGGCAATGCCTGCCTGCTTCACCGCTTCCTCCAGCATGACGGTAATCGTCTCCACATGCTTGCGCGAAGCGATCTCCGGCACGACGCCGCCGAAGCGCTGGTGGACGTCGATCTGGCTGGAGACTTGATTCGCCAGCACTTCGCGCCCGCCGCGAACGATGGCCACGGACGTCTCGTCGCAGCTTGTCTCGATCGCGAGTATGACGTCCGCTTCCGCCGGATTGGTATGAGAACTTGATATATTCACGAATGTCACCTGCTTTATTCCGCTTGTTGATAGGAAGAAGCGGCCAACGCTTTCAGGTCGGTCCACATAATGAGCGCATCTTCCTTGTTATCTGAATAGTATCCTTTGCGCACGCCCGCTCCCTGAAAGCCGAACTTCGCATACAACCGCTGGGCGATATGATTCGACACCCGAACCTCGAGGGTCATCGCCTCCATGCCGTAGGCCATCGCCTGAACGACCATCTCCCGCAGCAATCGCTCTCCGAGCTTCTGCCCCCGGAAATCGGGATGAACGGCGATATTGGTAATATGAGCTTCATCCACAACCGTCCACATGCCGGAATAACCGATAATGCGATCGCCTTGAAGCATTACCGTATATTTGGCAAAATGGTTCTGCGTCAATTCATTCCGGAACGCATCCATCGTCCATGGCACCGTGAACGAAGCGTGCTCCACCTCAAGCACGCCGGGAATATCCTCAAGCCGCATCGGCCGGAACTCCACTCCGCCCGGTTCCGCCTGCCGTTCATCCTCATCGTATTCAGGTCGTTGTCCCATATGACATGCTCCCTTCTATTCCTGCTGCCTCCGGTCCGCCCGCTCCTTCGCCAACAGCTTCGCTTCCGCTTCCGCCAACTGCGTATAGTTCGGTTCTAGCCGATGAGTATCCGTCCGCTCGCCTTCGGCATAGGCGCGCAGCCCGAGACGGCCGATCCAGCGCGCCTCCATCCCGCACGGGATGACGCGAATCCGGTCTCCCCATTGCGCCTGCAGGCCGTTCAACGCTTCCTGCTGCGCTCCGGTGTCGCCGACGAACCATACTTCTGCGGCCGCTTGCGGATGATCCGCGCCTTCCGACCCAGCTTCCAGCGCTCGGGACGCCTCCTCGGCGACCAGCGAGAACAGGCGAATCCCGTCCTCGCCATGCCGCTCCACTCCGTCCGTCAGGCCCTCGGACCCGCTTCCGTTCCAAGCAAAGGGAGCCGTATAGACCTGCCCCCTTCTCGCATCCATCAGCGGGTACACAAAGATGCGCCCAGCGCCGCCCGCTTCGGCGCCGTCCTGTTCGGCCTGCTGCACGCCGGAGAGCGCCAAGGCCTTCAGGCTGGAGACGCCGATAACCGGCTTGTCCCATGTCCAGGCCATCGTCTTCCCCGCGGTGACCGCAATGCGCACGCCCGTATACGATCCGGGGCCGACACCGACAGCGACAAGATCCGTCGACTTCCCGCTCCACCCGTTATCCGCCATCAGCGACTGCACCGTCGGCAGCAGCTTGATCGAATGATTGCGCTCGGCCTGGGAATGGCGCTCGTCCACGAGCTGGCCCCCTTCGAGCAGGGCGGCGGTCAGAGCGGCCGTCGATGTATCCAGGGCCAGCACCCGCGTTCTGTTATAATCCTGTTGATGCACGATGTCAGACTCCCATCCGTTTAAGTTCATTAACCCAGCTTACATAAGGCTCGCCGTATGCGGTCAAGCGAATGATCCGCTCCGTCTCGCCTTCCGTCTGCATAAAAAGATGCAAATATCGCGGCGGCAGCAGCGGCGTAATCAGGCTTGACCACTCGACCAGCGACACGCCGTCGCCATACAAGTACTCATCCAGCCCCAATTCATCCGCTTCCGCCATCGAGATGCGGTACACATCCATATGATAGAGCGGCAGCCTGCCGCTGTCATATTCCTTAATTATCGTAAACGTCGGACTGTTGACGATCCCCTCGATACCGAGCGCACGCGCGACCGCCTGCGAGAACCGGGTCTTGCCCGCCCCCAGATCTCCGTCCAGCGCGAGGACCGTGCCGGGCTGACAGCGTTCGGCCAGCTTCGCGGCCAGCCGTTCCGTATCCGCTTCGCTCGCGGAGTAAAAGGCGAATTCCGCTGATTGATTCATAATTCCCTCCACGATGATCAACTGTAACTGACACCTCATTATAACATAAAAACGCCGCCTCTCCTCACAAGCGGAAGGCTGACAGAGCAAGCCGCCTGATCCAGACGACTGCCCCGTTCCCCTGCTGCCTATATCACCTCTCCCCGGGGCATATATTTGCCCCGGATGCTAATCATCAGCAGCGTAGTTCTATGGCCGGCCGCGATGCAGCCGCAATAATACGCGTTGCCTTCTTCGATATGATTACACGTATCGGGCTCATTCCTAATATATTTGCAGGTTTGCAGAAGCTCTCTTTTTACATTTATTCCCCTTATCTTGCAGGAAGTTTTGGTCAGGCGCAAGATCGATTTTGAGCTGGGCTCGGAAGTGAACCGAAACTGGGCGATAGATCGGATTCCTGTGCAGAGTATTGGGTCCCTTTACAGTGCAGGTCACGAATGATAAGATATTACTAACTAATTAGTTAGTAATGAAGGAGGATGCCTATGGCACGCAATACCGCGCAGGAGAGCAAGCGCAAGCTGATGCAATCAGCCGAGGAGTTATTTGCCGCCAAAGGGGTGCGCGGCACGAAGGTCAGCGAGATCGTCGCCGGGGCGGGCTTGACCCAAGCTGCTTTTTATCTGTATTTCACAAGCAAGGACGATCTTGCCGCTCAGCTCCTGCAGCAGTTCAATGAGCAGCTGATGCACCTGGGCAACGCCGGTGCGGAAGTGAAGCATCTCCCCGCTTCGGATGTCGAGGCGTATATCGTCTCGTCTTTTACCGCGCTGTTCCGTCTGTTCGGGGCACAGCCGCAGCTGACGAAGATCGCGCTGCAAATTTCGGAGGACAGCGATCAGGTGCGGGAACGCATCGTCCGCCAGATTGTCGCCAACATGCTTCATAACCAGTCGCTTGGAATCGTCAAGCCGGAGATCGATCCGGAGCTGGCGGCCGAATCGGCCGTCGCTGCGATGGAGAGACTCGTCTACCGCTATGTGGAGACCGGAGAAAGAACGCCGGAGGAGCTGGGCGCCCATACAGCACGCCTGTTCCTTCAAGGCATACTGCTTCATTCGGGGAAGGAGAGATAATCATGATTGAAGCGATAACCGGCTGGTTAGCCGCTCATCTTGATGCGATTACGGTCATGTGGCTGTTTCCTATCGTGTTCATGTTCCATGATTTCGAAGAGATCCTCTATGTCGAGCCCTGGATTCGCCGTCACGGCGATCGCATTCTGAGGCAGATGCCGCCTGCTGTCCGCCGCTTTGCCGGGAGCAGCCTGAAGATGACGACGCGGGATTTCGCAGGCGATGTATTCTGGGTCTTCCTCGTCATCGTTACGGCGACGCTCGCGGCGGTGCTGTTTTCCTGGTACGACCTGTATCTGATTCTGGTCCTTATCTTATTCCTGCATGTATTTACCCATATCGGTCTGTCCGTCTATACCCGCACTCTTGCGCCCGGCGTCATTACCGCCGTCCTGCTCGTCCTCCCCTACTCCGGCTATGCCTTCTTCCGCCTGTTCGCAGATCATGTCATCGTGCCGGAACAGCTGCTGTGGGACGGCCTCGCTGCCATCGTCCTGCTCCCTGCCATCTTTCTTCTTATGTCCCGCTGGCGCAGTAAGTTCCGGACCGCAGGTGAATGATACAAGTCGGGAAGGCCGATGCCACACAACGCGCCTTCCCCTGCTGCCGCTCCTGTGTCTGACGCGGCTTGTCCAACTTCTCCCGTTCGCTTATTGTTGCGGCTCCTTCAAGCGGTCAACCGATACCGTCTCGGTATTTGCCGGGTTGGTGCCGACTTGCACCGTCGCCATTCCATTGGCGACATCCACGCTCTCGATCCAGACCGGCTGCTCGCCGTCTAGCTGGACAGGGACCGTATCCTTCATTTCCAAAATATGCTTCGCACGATGCACATCCATGTTCAAAACCTCCCTTCCACAGCATCTAAGCCTTAACGTGACGCAAAGGCGCCTTTTTCATGCATGCGTAGAAGAAAGCGAACTATCGCATACTGACCTATAGAGGTTGTCCCACAAGTCGTCATTTGAACACTAACATATAGGCAGGAACCCGATGAATACAGTGATACAGATGCCGGTACAGCGATGTGCAGGCGAATGAGTGAACAGGCGCAAGGAGGATAATTGATGCATACGGTCTGGAAAGGGGCAATCAGCTTCGGCTTGGTCCATGTCCCCGTCAAAATGCATACCGCCACCCAAGACAAAGACATCTCAATGCGAATGATACACAAGGAATGCGGCAGCCCGCTCTCCTATGTCCGCTCCTGCCCGGTCTGCAAGGAAGAGGTGGGCTGGGACGAGATCGTGAAGGGCTATGAGTATGAAAAAGGGAAATTCGTCCTGTTCGACAAAGACGAGCTGGAGCAGCTGCAGGATGACGCAACCCGGGCGATTGCGATTCTCGATTTCGTCGACCTCGCCGAAATTGATCCGATCTATTATCAGAAGACGTATTATTTATCTCCCGATCAAGCGGGGAACAACGCGTATCAGCTGCTGCGCGAGGCGTTGGTCCAGACGGGCAAGATCGGCATCGCCAAGGTAACGATCCGGGCGAAGAGCAGTCTCGCCGCCATTCGCGTCATCGAGAATTGCCTCGTCATGGAGACGATGTTCTATCCTGATGAGATTCGCGCGGTCACCCAGGTTCCGAATATTCCGGAGCATGTGGAGGTCAATCCGAAGGAGCTGGAGATGGCGAAGCTGCTTATCGGCCAACTGTCGACCGCCTTCCAGCCGGAGCAGTACACGGATGAATACCGCCAGCGCTTGCTGGAGCGGATCGGGCACAAGATCGCGGGCGAGGAAGTGCGCACCGCGCCGGCCGCCCAGCCGGCAGCCAATGTCGTCGACCTCATGGCCGCGCTGCAGGCGAGCATCGAGGCGATGAAGGGGCCGCGGCCGATCGGCACCGCCCCGGGTCCGGCGGCTGCAGCGGGTTCTGCCGCAGCGGCGGAACCGAAGCGGCGCAAAAAAGCCGCTCCGGCGGCCGCGGCCGATACGCCTGCTGCGGAAGCCGCCCCGCGGCGCAAGAAGACGTCCCGCAAGGCGGAAGCCGGCGCGCAGAAGGCGGCCAATGACGGCCAAGATCCGGCCGCCACCGGCGGCACGCGGCGCAAGCGGGCGCGGACGGAGCCATAATGCTGCGGCCGCCGATGGAAGGCTCGGGACAGCCGCCGCACCGGGAGGAACGGAACGCCGCGGGCTTCCCCGAGGCGCTCCCTCCTTCTCTGGCGCTGCCTGCGGCGCCGATGTCTCCGCTTCGGAGCGACCGCATCCCCGCAGGCGAAGAATGGCTGCATCAACTGAAATGGGATGGCGTCCGGATACTCGCCCTGTGCATTCAGGGCCGAGTGCGGCTGTTCTCCAAGCGAATGCTGGAGAAGACGTCCATCTATGCGGACGTGACGATGATGATGGAAGCGCGGCCCGAGCTTCGGGGGCGTACGCTGCTGCTTGACGGCGAGGTCGTCGTCTTCGATCCGAATCTCGGACGGCCTTCCTTCCCGTTGGCACTCCAACGGGAGCGGATGCGCCAGCGGCCCGACGGCGCCCTCCCCGCCGTCTACGTCCTCTTCGACGTGCTCGGGATCGAAGATCGGAATGTAAGGCGGCTGCCCTATGAGGAGCGGCACCGCTTGCTGCTGGATCTGTTCCCCGACAAGCATCCCGCTTGCTTCGTGGCGGATATTTTCGAGGATGGCGATCAATTGTGGAATTGGGTGGAGCAGCACGGCTGGGAAGGCGTGGTCAGCAAAAAGCGAAGCTCCCCGTATCAGGAGGGCAAGCGTCATCAGGATTGGTTCAAAATCAAGAAGGATCTTCTTATCGAAGCCTTGACGGTCGGCTATATGATCAATAACGGCCGTCCGGCCAGCGTCGTCCTGACTGATTTGGAAGGACGCTATATCGGCAAGGCGTCCATCGGACTTGATGAGACCCGCCGGCTGCTGCTGGAAGGCTGGGCGGCGCGTTATCCGGCCCCGGGCCCGCCAGGAGGACCGATTGCGGCTCTCCGCAGGGAGCCGATCGTCTGGATGAGTGTGCCGATTCCGTGCCGGGCCGCGGCCTTGGAATATACGCCGACCGGACAGCTCCGCCATCCGCGCATCGATACGCTGCCGCTGCTGAAGTAACGGGCGAACCGTGAACGCGGGAGTTAGAGAGACACGAGATCAGAATGCCGAGAATACGGGAATGCAGATACAGGAAGGTGGGGCAATGGCCAGCAAAGAACCGCCCGCGTCCTTAATGGTGGAAGGGCATGAAATCCAAATCACGAATCCGAACAAGCTGTTGTGGCCGGAGGCGGGCATAACGAAGACAGACTATATCCGGGAAATGATCCGGCTGAGCCCATATTTACTGGCAGCGTGCCGCGACCGCTTCCTGACGACGATCCGGTATCCTCACGGCGTTCCCGGGGAGTTTTTTTACCAGAAAAACGTGCCGCCTGGGGCCCCCTCCTTCGTCGAGACAGCGATGTCCGGGGACATCCGCTATATCGTGCTGCAAAATGTGCCTACACTGCTCTGGCTGGCCAATCTAGCCTGCATCGAGTTCCATCCTTCACTGCACCGCATCGGCGACCCGCTCCCGGCCGAATGGATTATCGACCTGGATCCGTCTGTTCGGGAGGAGGAGCGGATTATGGAGGCCGCCTGGATCGTAGGCGAGGCGATGGAACGGATCGGCATCCGGACGATTCCGAAGACGTCCGGCGCCACCGGCGTGCAGCTTATCGTGCCGATCAAGCGCGGCCCGACCTTCATGCAGCTCCGCGAGCTGGGCGAGATGCTCGCCATCTACCTGTGTGAGCTTCACCCGCAGCTGTTCACGATCGAGCGGCTGAAGAAGAACCGGGGCACCCGCATTTACATCGATTACATGCAGCATGATGTCTCACGGACGATCGCAGCGCCGTACACGCCGCGGGCGACGCCGTATGCTTCGGTGTCGATGCCGCTCACCTGGAACGAAGTGAAGCGCAATCCGAAGCCGCGCGATTACCATCTGCTCAATGCCGCCGATCGGCTCGCCCAGGTCGGCGATCTGATCCGCGATGCCGAGCCGCAGGCAATCGAGCCGATTTTGGAGGCCTTCTCCAGACAGATTCAAACAAGCCGATCTCGAAGAGGCTAACCTCCGTCCCTATCCATCAGATCACGAAAGCGGCCTATAACAGAGGCGACAGCAGCCGCATCACCGCTTCGGCGGCACGCTGTCCGCGGGAACGGGTCACGAACTTGTTGTAATCGATCTCGACGCTGTCTCCGAAATCACGCAAAAAGTCTTCCTCCAGCCGATCGACCGCCGCAGCTTCGAACAGCACTGCATTGACTTCGAAGTTGCTGAAGAAGCTGCGCATATCGAGATTCGCCGTCCCTACGCATCCCAATGTCCGATCCATGAGGAAGGTTTTTGCGTGAGCGAAGCCTTTTTGATACTGATAGAACCGGACACCCGCCTGCAGGAGCTCCTCCACGTAAGAGAGGGACGCCCAGTCGACGAAGCGGGAGTCCGATTTGCCCGGAATAATGACGCGGACATCGAGACCGCTTACGGCGGCCGTTTTGAGTGCGAGCCGCACGCTGGCATCGGGAATGAAGTACGGCGTAATGATCCATACCCGCTCCCGCGCTGAACTGAGTACGCCGAAGAACAGCTCCTGGATCGCATCCCAGCTTGCGTCCGGACCGCTCGAGATCATCTTCACCTGATCCGTCCCCTTGCATGGATGCGGCGGGAACAGCTCCTGCAGCGCCAGCGACTGGCCGGTCACGAACGTCCAGTCGTGCAGGAAGATTGCCTGCAGCGCATATACTGCATCTCCTTCCACCTGCAAATGCGTATCGCGCCAAAAGCCAAGCTTGCGATCCAAACCCAAATAATCGTCACCGATATTAATTCCGCCGACAAACCCGATCCGGCCGTCTACGATAAGCAGCTTCCGATGATTGCGGTAATTGAGGCGGCGGCGGAAAAACGAAACCGACAGCGGCAGGAACCAGTGAAATTCCACGCCCGCTTCCTTGAACGTCCGCAAATATTTGCGGCGCAGCTCGATGCTGCCAACGCCGTCGGCCACGACCCTCACCTTGACGCCTTCCTTCGCCCTGGCAAGGAGCGCCTGCTGAAAGATGGTGCCGATGCCGTCGTCCCTCAGTATGTAGAACTCCATATGGATATGATGCTTCGCTTCCCGAATCGCGGCCAGCATCGCTTCGAACGTCGCTTGACCGTTCGTCAGCACCCGCGTCTCGTTACAGCTCGTAATCGGACTTTCCGACAAAGCAGAGATGAGCGAAAATAACCGTTCCTGTCTATGCATTTCCGGATTGTTCAGCTCTTCCGGACGGTTCACCGTCTGGATGGCAATGGAACGGGTCCTCTTCTCAGGATGCGCCCAGCCTCCCCTTTTCCGCACTCGCAGCCGGGCCGTATATTCCTGGGCGAGAAAGTAGTACATAACAAAGCCGATAAGCGGGAATATGAACAGGATCAACAACCACGCAACCGCCTTGGAAGGATGCTTGTACTCGAGCAGCACGATCGTAAAAATTTGAAATATGTATATGAGCAAGGCGACTACCAGCCATAACATCAATTTTTTCTAACCTCCGCCTGTCATTGACCTCGTTGCCTTTGCAGGGCTTATTTCTTGTATTACATCAGAGCGGACATCCTGTCAACTCTGCCCATCCCGCTGGCCCTGTCCCATTCTGGTTGCCCCGTACTTCCAGTTCCCCTCCGGCTCCCCTTATCCTGTTCCGGTTGCCCGACTTCCAGTTCCCCTTCGGCTCCCCTTATCCTGTTCCGGTTGCCCGTACTTCCAGTTCCCCTTCGGCTCCTTATCCTGTTCCGGTTGCCCGCACTTCCGGCCGCCCCTTTCCTTCCAGTATTGTGTATTTTTCGGCGCAATCATACGTGCAAAATCGTTCCTTCGGACAGATATCCGTTCTGTATAGCAGGACAATGGAATAGAGTGCAATAGGTAGACTTTGCAAGATTACGCGGAATCTGAGGTGATGTGATGAAAGGGCGTTGGTGGAATGGCCGTATGACACTGCTCGTCATCCGCGACGCGGAACAAGCGGTTAAGCAGATGAATGTGCCGAAGATGCTCGTTGTCTCCGTCCCGATTGCCGCCGTCTTGTCGATATCGGGTCTGGTGCTGAGCATGCAGTGGAAGGCCGCGGCGGAGATCAGCGAATTGGAAGGCATGCTGGCCCATCAGTCCGAGGCGCTTGAAGTTACGGTCAAGAACAAGGACGAAGCGATTCAACGGCTGCAAAATGAGATCATTCGCCTCTCTTCGGAGACCGAGACGGTCAAGCAGCGGCTTAATCACATGAGCAGTCTGGAGAAGCAGCTGGAGGACTTCGTGGAAGGAACTTCCGCCGTGCCCCAGGAGAGCGGCGAGGAGCAGGCCCGCTTCGTCCACAGCACCGCCTGGAACGAGCAGCGGCAGGTCGGCGGCGAGGAGATAGGCGTCGATATAGAGCAGATGCTCGAATTGGCCGAGCGCTCGCGGCTTGATCTCATCCAGATGCAACGCATGCTGTCCTCCATACAGCGCAGTGCCCCGGCCGTATTGAATCAAGCGCAGAGGAAGCAGGAACTCATCGCGGGAACGCCGTCCGTCTGGCCGACAAAGTCGCGTCGCCTGACCTCCAGCTTCGGGTACCGGAAGGACCCGTTGACCGGATATGCCGCTTTCCATGCCGGCATCGACATTGGCGGCGAGACGGGCGACTCCGTCCTCGCAGCGGCCGAGGGAGAAGTAATTGAAGCCAGCTTCAACACTTCGCGGGGCAATTATATTATTATCCGGCACGTCAACCAGTTGGACACCTGGTACATGCATTTGCAGCAGATTCACGTCTCCGTGGGCGACCAGGTCGGCAAGGGCGATATCATCGGCGCGCTGGGCACGACCGGCCGCAGCACCGGGCCTCATCTCCACTTCCAGATTGTAGAGCGGGGCGATCCGATTGATCCGCTTCCGTTCCTGAGCGATGCAGCAGCCGAAGATACCCCGGCAGAGGGGCGGCCCATGAAGGTCTCTGCCGCCTCCGGCGCTTCCGGGTCCGGGAGTTCCGGTCCTGGAAGATCCCCGTCCTCCCCGCCATCCGTTAAGAGACTGTCGCCGCTTCCGAAATGGATTACGGGGGAGGCGCAAGCCTACGGAACATAGACCGGACGCATGCAAGCCAAATCTGTCAAAGCAGGAGGGATTACGATGTTTCAACGCTCATCCCAGCGCATCAAGCCGACGGATACGTTCATCGGCCACGGCACCGATATGAACGGCACCATTTACTCCCAGACGAATGTGCGCATCGACGGGAAATTCACGGGCGAGCTGAGCAGCAGCGGCACAATCACCATCGGCGAGCGCGGAGAGGCGCACTCCACCTTGACCGCCCGCCATGTCGTCGTCGCCGGGACCGTCGTCGGCGATATCAAAACGACGGGCAAGCTGCTCATCACCTCGTCTGGACAGGTGCTGGGTCACTGTGAATCGGGGCTGCTTGTCGTCGAGGAAGGCGGTATTCTGAACGGCACGAGCATGGTGGAGCGAGAGGCGAGGGAAGGCGCCGCAGCCGTTCACGAGCCGCCCGGACGGGAACGTGAAGAGAAGAAGGACGACAAGGCAGATATCGCAGAAAAGCAAGCGGGCTAACCAAGCCGCTTGCTTTTCTTCGTGGCCTCTCCCTTCCACTCAGGGGATGTTCGGGCCTCACGCAGTATGTAATAATGAGTCTTCAGCCCTTGCGAAATAGCACTTTGCTTCAAGCTCGTCATCATGTCAGCTCTTGCTTTTTCATTCAACGCTTTCGGGGCAAAAACGACTGCTTGGATTACATGCGGTATATACGTGAGCATGTACTCTCCAAACGGACAAATTAGCAAAAGTGTCTACATACAAGTGGACACAAGGGGGATATGATTTCTTAAAGGAAAAATATCAGTATATAGATTTAAAACGCTGCAAGGACACTACTTATAGTAGGTGGAGAGAAAGAGGGGACTCAACTCTTTTCCAAAAACATGTCCACTATTTGAAAGACATGATCTCTGATTATCCACCATACAAGGACAGTGAATAAGGTTCTCAAAGATCGTAATCTGGCACCCGCTTCTCCACCCTTTGCTTCGCCGTCCACCAGCCGCCTCAGCCATTATTCCTTCATCACTCCCTCCCTATTGTTCCTGTTCGTTCTTCCCCCTCTGCTCTCTCCTTCTATCCCCTGTTCCCGCTTCCCCCTTTGCTCTTTCCTTCTGTCCCCCTGTTCCTTCTTCCCCTCTGCCCTCTCCTTCTGTCCCCCTGTTCCTTCTTCCCCCTCTGCTCTCTCCTTCTATCCCCTGTTCCCCCTTCCGCATTCCTACTCCCTGATTCCATAACCCTTATCGCTCTATCCACTCTGCCGGCCGCGCTTGCTTCGTCCCAGAACTGCTTCCTGCCGGAGGACCGCAGCCGCTCTTGTCGGCTAGTGCAGCGAATCATAGGGCAAGTCCGTCAGCCGGACGCGCCACATACGGTTCAACGGCGGATATATCGCGACGCACTGCTCACACCCGCCTACCGGAACATCGCCGCAGAAGCCTGTCCGAAATACCAGCATCGCTTCCTCATTAGCCAGCAGGCGCCGGCAACCCAAGCACTTCACTTCCGTGTGCAACTGCTTCACTCTCATTGGCTTGCTCCCCTCGTCCAGAATTGAATTATTCCTGTATTCCCCGCGTTGCCGCGTTCTCGCCGGGCACATTCCGCCGCACCGGCCCGTTCACGTCCGGCGGAGACAGCTCGCCCGGCATCGGCTTGGGCCAGGATGGATAGCGAAGCCGCTCCACCCTGTCCAGCACCGGGCGGCAGCAGCTTCGCCACAGCCGGCGGGCCTGCTCTTCCGCCGGTTCGGCGGGACGCTCCCGCCAGAGAGGGACCCCGCCGCGCGCCGCCCAGCGCTGCGCGTATTCCGCCACCCGGTACGGCACATAGCGTACCGGCCGCTTCATCGGCGCGAACAGCTCCGTGAGCGCCGCCAGCGGCTGGCCGTCCGCCGTGCCGAGGAGGACGGTGCCGGTCGCCTGCAGCCAGGCGGGAGGCAGATACGCGACACCGGTCGCCGTACCTGCCTCCCCGCTCCTGCGCAGGAGCTCCGTCGAGCCGGGCGCAGGAGCCGTCGCGGCCACGATGGCGAGGCGCATCGCATCCGCCAGCGCAGCGCTGCCCGGCCAGGAGCCCGGCACGATGACGGCGTCGGCACGGCGGACGGCGTAATCCGCATGTACTGTGCACAGCATGCGGTCCGCGCAGACGCGGCGCCAACGTTCGGCCTCTTCGGCTCCCGGGAGGACAAGCCAGACGTCATGGCCGAGCTTCCTCAGCCGCCAGGCCAGGTCCAGCCCCCCCTCGCGCGCTCCCAGTACGGCACATCGCATGACTTCTCCTCCTTTGCCGCCATGATTCCTAGCGAACCGGACCGTTCGCGGCGTAACGGCGCAAATAATCCGCCAGCGCTTCGCGCCACGGGCGCATCGGCGGAAAGCCGTTCAAGCGCAGCGCCCATCCCTCCAGGGCCGAAAAAGACGGCCGCCGGGCCGGACGGGGGAATTGCGATGTCGGCACCGAACGCACCTTGACGGACAATCCCGCCTCCTCCATAATGGCAAGCGCGAATTCATGCCAGGAGCAGATCCCGGCATTCGTGACATGATACGTCCCAAAGCGGTTCGTCCGCAGCAGCCGCAAGATCATCTCGGCCAAATCAAGTGTATACGTTGGGCACCCTGATTGATCGTGCACCACCTTCAGCTCCGGCTGGACCGCCGCTTGACGCAGCATCGTCTTGACGAAGTTGTTGCCGTGCGGCCCATATACCCAAGACGTGCGAACGATGAAAGAGGTCGGCTGCAGAAGCTGCACGAACCGCTCCCCTTCCCGCTTCGAAGCGCCGTATACATTAATCGGGCGAGTGCGGGCCGTCTCGTTGTACGGCTTGGTCGCCCGGCCGTCGAACACATAATCGGTGCTGACGTAGACCAGCTTCGCGCCGGCCTGGCTCGCGGCCGCCGCGACATTGCGTGTCCCGAAGGCGTTGACTTGATACGCCAGATTCGGGTTCAACTCCGCTTCATCCACCTTCGTATAAGCAGCGGCATGAATGACGGCGGACGGCCGTTCCCGCAGGAATATCCGCAGCACCTCCTCCGCATCCGTCACATCCAGATCCTGGCGGCCATAACCCCGGGCCGGCACGCCATAGCGGCGCAGCACCGCCATCATATCTTTGCCGAGTTGGCCCTCCGCTCCGGTAACGAGTACAATTCCTCCCTGATTCATCGTCTCACTCACCTCGTTCCGGACTGGACAGGAAGAACGTCTCGGCGTGTTCCAGCAGCGGCAGCGCCTTGTCCTTTTCCGACATTATCGGATTCGATGCCGGCCACGGAATCCCAAGTGCGGGATCATCCCATCGTATGCCCCGATCCCATTCCGGCGCATAGTGGGCATCCACCTTGTACATCACCTCGGTATCGTCCACCAAGGAGCAGAATCCGTGGGCATAGCCCGGCGGAATAAGGAGCTGCCGCTTATTGGCCGCGCTCAGAATCACGCCGATCCATTGGCCGAACCGCGGAGAGCCGCGGCGGATATCGACCGCCACATCGTAGATGGCGCCGGCGAGCACCCGCACCAGCTTCGTCTGCGCCATCGGTTCCAGTTGATAATGCAGTCCACGAATCGTGCCAGCCCGGGCAGAGAGCGAATGATTATCCTGTACGAACGTCTGCGGAATCCCGGAAGCCTCCCATTTTTCAAGATGATAGCTTTCCATAAAAAAGCCGCGTTCGTCTTCAAACACCTGCGGCTCCAACATCACAACGCCGTCCAGCGGCGTAGACATGATTTTCACAAACCCCAACTCCTTGTTCTGACGAATCGGACGGTTTAGACGCCTGACCGCGCCCTTATCGTGGGACCGCCTCGCCGAGCGCTGATTACCTCTGTCCTCATCTTATGCAGAACCGCAACGCAGCGTCAGTATGGCCGGAATCATATCGACGCTACTCATATATATGCCCGCGGATGCCGAACGATGATCCCGCCGCAGCGGCCGTCTTCCCGCGGCTTGAGCCTTTCGCCCGGAGCTCGGAGAACGTTATTCAGAGTCGTGGTGTCCGTGCGGAGTCCAGGAACTTTGCCATCGGGCAAGTCGGAGCAGCCCGTTGCGCGCCTTGTCCCGCCGAACAGCGCTCCTGAACATGCCGATCCGGGACGTCAAGCCATGCCTGAACAGCAAGCCATGACGGGACGACTAGCCGAGCCTGAAATGCATGCTCATTGCGCCCGGACGAGACCAGGCCTATAATGAGACGGAAACCGGCGGCAAAAGACAAGCCTTCGATGGGCACAGCACGACTGACAGGAGTGGTATAGCCGCTTCGGTTCAACGCGGCCGCACACCCGGTACCGCATACGACGCATATGATCGGATATACGTGTCCGAAGCAAGGAGGAGCACTAATATGGAGTTGGGAAGCCGCCTAGGGCAGCTGCGCGAGCGCAGCGGCTGGACGCAGGAGGACATGGCGGAGAAGCTCGGAATTACGCGGGCGGCTCTATCGCATTACGAGAAGAGCCGGCGCAAGCCCGACTTCGACACCTTAATACAGGCAGCCGACCTGTTCGGCGTATCGGTTGATTATTTGATCGGCCGCCTCCATCACGGGGACATACGGCCGAATTCGGAGTCCGCTGAAGCCGCCCCCAGGATCGAGCTGGCGGATCTGGCGACGCTCAGCCGCCTTCGCCTTGAGGTAGACGGGGAGGCATTGACTTACGAGGAGGCGCGCCGGTTCGTCGCGTTCGTGCGGGCGGAGCGAATGATGCGATAGGGGAACAGGGGCTGAACCCAGGCCGCACCGAGCCCTTTCCCGTTCAGCAGCTACCAAAAGGTGCAAAAATGCAGGATTGGTCCCATACCCGCTTTTCGAAATCGAAAAACCTGCAAATCTACATCAATTTTCCTGATTATCGCTTGAATTGGGATATAACAGGTGAAAAACCTGTAATTTTGCAGCAATCATACTTAAAATGCCGTTTATCTCCATAAAATGATGTAATATTGCAGGATTGATATCCTCGGTGCATCATACGAAGCACAATGGGCCAAAAGAGGCGGCCATGCACATTGTAAGTGACATAAAAAAGACACCCCCGCCTTGTAGGCGAGGATGTCCCGTTGAGTTAGGGCAGCTATGTTACGAAACAATGCTAGGGAAGCTATGTTACTGGAACTATGTTTACTAAACTAGGCTAGTGGATCTATCTTACTGAAACCATGCTAGTAGGGCTATGCTATAAAACTATGCTGGTGAAGCTCTGTAACGAAACTATGCTGGTGAAGCTCCGTCAGTAAGGCTAGGGAAGCCATGTTAGGGAAGTGCTTGCGCTCGCCCCTTACCCGTGCATCATCATGTCATGCTGCGGAGAACGCTCCTTGCGCTGCAGCGCCGCGTGCATGATGAAGCTGAGGACGGCCAGCACCGCGATAAACACGGAGATGAACGATACCCCGTCGAGGCCGCCGTGATCGTAGGTCAGGCCAAGCACATACGGGCCGATCATGCGCCCGATGGAAGCAATTCCCCCGGACACGCCCATATAGAAGGGCGCCTCCCGTCCTGCGCGCGCCGACAGGAAGGCCGGCACCGCTGGGGAGACCAGCATCTCGCCCAAGGTGGCGAGCGCCATCGCCAGCAGGAATCCGCTGTAGAAGGGCAGGAACCAGATGACGACATACGCCAATCCGTAAAATATCGCGCTCCATGTCAGCTGCGACGTCAATGGCACCGCGATCGTCCGCTTCATCCATGACGTGATCGGCTGCGCCGCGAAGATAAGCACTCCGTTCAGCGTCCACAGCAGGCTGTACATGGAGAAGTTCATCCCTTGATCCGCAATATGCGGGGCCACCCCAGTTCCCCAGAGGGAATTGGCAAGCCAGATGAACAAGGCGCCTACCGACATGAACAGATAGATCCGGTAGGCGGACAGCTTCTCCCAGATGCTGCGCTCCGGCAGGATGCCGCGTTGGGCCCGGGCGGCAGTTGTCTTCTCCTCCCCGTTGGCTCCATCCGCCGATTCTCCATTTGCCAGCGTTCCCTTCACCGACGCACCATTCACCAGTGTTCCATTCACCGACGCTCCATTCGCCGGCGCACCGTTCACCGGCGTTCCCGTCTCCACGGTTCCGTTCACGGCGCCGGCTGCAGCCGACTCCTCGCTCTGTCCCCGCAGGAAGCGATAGAAGAACAGGGCGAAGCCAGCGGACGTCAGCCCGTTGAGCACGAACGTCAGGTTGAAGGAAATATCTGCCAACACCCCGCTCAACGCGGTGCCCAGCGCAACTCCGACATTGTTCCCGACGTAGATGACGTTGAACAGCTCATCCCGCCGATCCGCCCAGCGGAAGCCGACGAACGACTGGATCGCCGGCATCGATGCCGAATTGGTCAGGCCAAGTACCGTCATCGTCATAACGTACAGCCACCAGTCGGCATGCGCCGTCACGACCAGCGACAGCTGCAGCAGCGAAGTCGCGGCCAGCGCGCCGATAAGCAGCTTCCGCACCCCGAGGCGGTAATACAGCCCCCCGCCCAGCAGCTGGCCGAAAAATCCGCCCAGCATCTGCATCAAAATAACGAAGCCCGCATCCGCCAGCGGCCGGTTCAGCTGCGTATGCACGAACAGCGTCGTCAACGGCCACATCAGGGCACCGCCGGTCGAGTTGATCATGCTGGCCCATATAAATACTTTCATTTCCCCTGTATATTTGCTCATCATGCCGCGCGGCATTAATTTCATGTCGATTCACCGTCAGTTCCCCGGAAGGTTAGGCCTTTCCCCCCCAACGGGAAATAGCCTTGCTCCGCCGCCAGGCCCGAGGGGCCCGCACTGCGAAACAAGGCTATCGTACCATATTTTAATTGCCTCCGGCACGTGTTAAATCTTTTACATTGGCCATAAATGCCGCGTGCAGCGCATCCTTGCCCGTCATTCCGGACGCCTCCGCGAGCGCGATTTGCTCCCGCATCCGCTTGTAATCTTTCGGAATGACCCGGACGAATTGCTGGCGCGTCAATTCCCACCGCGACAGCAGACATTCGGCAAGATCGCTGCCCGTGTAGGCGGCATGCCGCTCCAGCATGCGGCGAACCTGCTCTTCCTCCGCATCCGAATCAAGCCGTTCCAGCAGGACCATCTCCAGATTGCAGCGTCCGGCGAAGACGCGTTCCGGATCGAGCACATAAGCGATGCCGCCGGACATTCCGGCCGCGAAGTTGCGTCCGGTCGGGCCAAGAACGACGACCATTCCGCCGGTCATATATTCGCAGCCATGATCGCCGACGCCCTCGACGACCGCTTCGGCGCCGGAGTTGCGCACCGCGAACCGCTCGCCCGCCACGCCGCGGATGTATGCCTCGCCGCCGGTTGCGCCGTACAGCGCCGTATTGCCGATGATGACATTGTCCTCCGGCCGGAACGTCGCTTCCGCCGGCGGCTGCACGATCAGCTTGCCGCCGGACAGCCCTTTTCCGACATAGTCGTTGCAGTCGCCCATGACGGTCAGCGTCACGCCAGGCGGCACGAATGCGCCGAAGCTCTGCCCCGCCGAGCCGTGGAAGCTGTACCGGATCGTGTCCTCCGGCAAGCCGGCGGCGCCATGGCGGCGCGTAATCTCGCTGCCGAGCAGCGTGCCGGTCGCCCGGTCCTCGTTACAGATCGCGAACACCCCTTCCACCGGATGGCGGTGCTCCAGCGCCAGCTTGGCGCGCGGGATGAGCTCCCGGGCATCGAGGGTCGCGGCCAGTTCCTGCTCCTTCCGCTCGGCCATCGCTTCCTTGTCAGCCGCGGCGCCGTTCCCGGCGGCGCTGGACGGGCGGTGGAAAAGCGGCGACAGATCCAGATGCCGCAGCTTCTCATGGCGCTCCATCTCCGCGCCGGCCTGCAGCAGGTCGGTGCGGCCAATCATCTCCTCCAGCGAGCGGAAGCCAAGCTCTGCCATCAGCTCCCGCAGCTCCTCAGCGATGAAGCGCATGAAGCGGACGACATGCTCCGGGTCGCCCTTGAAGTTTTTGCGCAGCTCCGGATTCTGTGTCGCTACCCCGACCGGGCATGTATCAAGCTGGCAGACCCGCATCATGACGCAGCCCAAGGCGACCAGCGGCGCGGTGGAGAAGCCGAATTCCTCGGCCCCGAGCATCGCGGCGACAGCGACATCGCGGGCGGTCATCATCTTCCCGTCCGTCTCCAACACGACGCGCTCCCGCAAGCCGTTCAGCAGCAGCGTCTGGTGCGTCTCGGCCAGACCGAGCTCCCACGGCAGACCCGCATGGCGGATCGAGCCTTGCGGGGACGCTCCCGTGCCGCCGTCATAGCCGCTGACCAGGATGACATCGGCCTTGCCCTTGGCGACCCCGGCGGCGATCGTTCCGACGCCCGCCTCCGAGACGAGCTTCACATTGATGCGAGCGCGCGGGTTGGCGTTTTTGAGATCGAAGATCAGCTCCGCCAGATCCTCGATCGAATAAATATCATGATGCGGCGGCGGCGAGATGAGCCCGACGCCAGGCGTCGAGCCGCGCACTTCCGCGACCCACGGATACACCTTACGGCCCGGAAGCTGTCCGCCCTCGCCCGGCTTGGCGCCCTGCGCCATCTTAATCTGAATCTCATCGGCCTCCACCAAATATTGCGAGGTGACGCCGAACCGCCCGGAAGCGACCTGCTTGATCGCGCTCCGCCGGAAGTCCCCGTTCTCATCCCGCTGGTAGCGCGCCGGGTCCTCGCCGCCTTCGCCGGAGTTCGAACGACCGCCGATCCGGTTCATCGCGATGGCCAGGCTCTCATGCGCCTCCTTCGAGATCGATCCGAACGACATTGCCCCCGTCTTGAAGCGGCGCAATATGTTCTCGGCAGGCTCCACTTCCTCCAGCGGAACCGCAGGGCCGTTCGGCTTCAGCTCCAGCAAGGAACGCAGCGTGGAATGGCGCTCGCCCTCTCCCTGCACCCGCTTCGAGTACATCTTGTACTGCGCATAATCGCCGTTGCGGCACGCTTGCTGCAGCGCATGGATCGTGTGAGGATGGTACAGATGCTCCTCCCCGTCCCGCCGCCATTGGTACTCGCCGCCGGGATCCAGAGTCCGGTCGCGGTGCTCCGCTGCGGCGAACGCCCGCTCATGCGGAAGCAGCGCTTCCCGGGCAACCTCCTCCAGTCCGATTCCCCCGATGCGGGACGGCGTTCCGGTAAAATACTGCTCCACAAATGCCTGATCCAGACCGACCGCTTCGAAGATTTGCGCTCCGCGGTACGATTGGATCGTCGAGATCCCCATTTTGGACAGCACTTTGACAATGCCTTTGATGGCCGCTTTCCGGTAATTTTTCACGGCCTGCTTCGGCGAGATGCCAACGAGCAGCCCTTCCCGGATCATATCCTCGATCGACTCGAACGCCAGATAAGGATTGATCGCGCTTACGCCATAGCCGAGCAGCAGCGCATAATGATGCACTTCCCGCGGCTCGCCCGATTCCAGCAGCAGGCTGACCTTCGTCCGCGTCCCCTGCCGAATGAGATGGTGATGCAGGCAGGATACCGCCAGCAGCGCCGGAATGGCCGCTTCCTCTTCGCTGACGCCGCGGTCGGATAGGATGAGCAGATTATGCCCCTTCCCAATGACCCGGTCCGCCGCTTCGCACATCGTCTGCAGCGCCTCGCGGAGACCATCCGTCCCCCGGGACGCAGTGAACAGGATCGGCAGCGTGATCGCCCGGAAGCCGGGCAAGCGGATATGGCGCAGCTTCGCGAATTGCTCGTTCGACAGAATCGGGTTCTCGATCATAATCTGGTGGCAGCTCTCCGGCCCCGGCGCCAGCAAATTCCGCTCCGGACCGATGGTCGTGCCCGTAGCCGTCACGATCTCTTCCCGAATCGCATCGATCGGCGGATTGGTGACCTGGGCGAACATCTGCTTGAAATAGTTGTACAATCGCTGAGGACGGCGGGACAGCACAGCCAGCGGCGCATCATAGCCCATCGAACCGATCGGCTCCGCCCCGCTGGACGCCATCGGCTCCAGCACCTTGCGCAGATCCTCGAACGTGTAGCCGAACGCCTGCTGGCGGCGGCGCACACTCACATGCTCCGGAGCAGGCATTCGCGGCGCATCCGGCACCTCCTCCAGATCGACGAGATGCTCATCCAGCCACTGCTGGTACGGCTGTTCACCGGCGATGGCGGATTTCACCTCTTCATCGGAGATAATCCGGCCTTGCTCCGTATCGACCAGCAGCATCCGTCCCGGACGAAGGCGATCCTTGCGGAGCACCTGTTCGGGCGCGATGTCTACGACCCCGGTCTCCGAGGAGAGGATAATGACATCGTCCTTCGTCACCCAGTAGCGGGAAGGACGCAGTCCGTTCCGATCGAGAATCGCCCCGATCTGGACCCCGTCGGTGAACGCCATCGCGGCCGGTCCGTCCCACGGCTCCATCAGACAGCTATGGTACTCATAGAACGCCCGCTTCGCCTCGTCCATCCGCTCATCATTGGCCCAGGGCTCCGGCACCATCATCATGGCGACATGAGAGAGCGGCCGACCCGCGAGATAGAGAAATTCCAGCGCATTGTCGAACATGCCCGTATCGGAGCCATCCCCATGTATGACAGGAAGGACCTCCTCCAGTCCGACGCCGAACGCCTCGGATTCGAATTGCTTCTCGCGAGCATTCATCCAATTGACATTGCCGCGGAGCGTATTGATCTCCCCGTTGTGGATCATGTAACGGTACGGATGGGCCCGCTCCCAGCTCGGGAACGTATTCGTGCTGAAGCGCGAATGGACCAGCGCCAGCGCCGTATCCAGCGACTCCTCCTGCAAATCCACATAAAAGCGGCCGAGCTGCTCTGTCGTCAGCATCCCTTTGTACACGATCGTGCGGCTGGACAGGCTCGCGATATACATCGCTCCGTCGCCTGCATCGGCCGCATAGCGGATCATGCGCTCCGCGCGCTTGCGGATTACATACAGCTTCCGTTCGAAGTCAAGCGGACCTCCCGCTTCTTCCGGCAGCGCCTTCCCGCGGCCGATAAAGACTTGCCGGATGCACGGCATCGCTCCAAGGGCGGTGGCCCCCAATCCGTCCGCATTCACTGGCACCGTCCGGAAACCGAGCAGCGTCTGCGCTTCTTCCTCAATCAGCCTGCCGAGATCCGCTTCCTGTCCCGCACGGATCGAGTCATCCGGAGAGAGGAAGAGCATACCGACAGCATACTCTCCGGGCGGAGGGAGCTCCACTCCTTGAGCGGCCATCGCTCGCGCGAAGAATTGATGGGGGAGCTGAAGCATAATACCCGCCCCATCCCCGGTATTCGCCTCGCTGCCTTGGCCGCCGCGATGCTCCATCCGAACGAGCATGCCCAACGCTTGCCGGACGATATCATGAGACCGCTTGCCCTTGATATGAGCGACAAAGCCCATGCCGCATGCATCTTTTTCGAATTGGGGATTATACAAGCCTTGCTGTGGAGGTAAACCATTCGGCTTCATGAGGGCACCGTCCTTTCCTGATGAAAATGTATTTTGTACATACGAAACCACATATTTATGCATTTGTATTGTTTCATCATTTTATCATTATGTTTTTTTTAGAGCAATTGAATGTTTTTATGGATCCGATAACTTATACGGATATCGGGATTACGCCTATATTATCAGTATTTCACACTAAATTAGGATACATGAACATCCTCGTACCCGATTTGCACCGATTGATATTTCTTTTGCACAATACTACATATTATTAATTAATTCACAAGAATACCCCCAATCATTTCCTGCAAGGACTGAATTATTATTCATCAACACGAATAAAAAAACTGCACCTTCCTTTTTCCGGAAGATACAGTTTGCGATTCAAGTTTTGTTATGGAATTTTTCCTCAGCCCCACATGCTGATTAAGGCCATTCCGGCCGCGACAATCGTCGATGCGACCAGCCGCTTCTTGCCTTGCTTCTCCTTCAGAATCCAATATCCGAGGAGGGTACCGATAACAATGCTGAACTCGCGTATCGGCGCCAGATGAGCCAACGGCCCCAAGGTCATCGCGAACAGGAATAGCAGATACGATCCTGGCGAAATAACAGCCCCGAGTCCGATCGTGCTCCAGTTCGCCCGCCACTCGCGCCGCAGCAGCCCGGCCCGCTTCACGGCAGGCGCCAGGAAGATAACGGCCCCGATGTTCGAAATCTCAATCAGCCCCAGCGGGCTGAAAAATTCGATGACGGCTTTGTCGGTCAAGGTGTACGCCGCAGTGCACATGCCGACCGAGGTCGTCAAGGCAAGCGCAATCCACCATGACCTATCCTTCTGCTTCACGGAGAGCATGCCGCTCAGGCCGAACAGCCCTCCCACGATCAAGCTCCACCCGAGCCAGCCGATTGCCGACATGCTCTCTCCGTAGAGGGAGACGCTGACGAGCGGCACGAGCAGCGCGGCCGTCCCCCGCATCATCGGATATACCTGCGACAGCTCGCCTGCCTTGTATGCCTGGGACACCAGATACAGATAGGTTCCCTGCAGCAGGAAGGATACGATAAGGAGCAGCGCATGTCCCCATGTCCAGGTCATCGTGATCAGATCGCGGATAAAAAAAGGGAAAAACAAAACCGTGGCAACCGCATGGAGCGAGAACAAGAACGATTCCTTGTGCAGGCTGCGCTTGGCGAATAAGTTCCACAACGCATGCGTGAATGCGGATGCGATGACGAGCAAAAGGCCATAAACCATCATGTTTTGCGTTCCTTCTTTCGTGTCGCCATCCCTTGGCAGGGACGAATAGTCCGGTACCATAAAACAATGCTATTGTATCACATTAGCCGTGAACGACAAGACGCGAATTGAATCCGCTGCCAATACAAAAACACTGGCACGCGGTTGCACGCGGTTTTTCTTTCACGCCGAGGCTGACCACCCGTCATATACGGACGGCCTGCCGCTTCATAGGAAGCCGGCAGGCCGCATATCATTGCTTTATTTCACGCTGACACGCAGCGACGTGCTCTTGCCCTCGAAGGTCAGCTTTACGCTGGTCGAGCCTTTGGATACGCCCTGCACGCTGCCCCGCTCTACCTTCACCTTCGTGTTGGATGGCACGAACGTGACGGAGGAAGTGACATCGACGACTTCCCCGGTGTCGTAGATCGCCTTCACCTTCCAGTTCGCTTTCTGGCCGGCGGTCAGCTTCAGGCTGCCCGGCTCGGCAATTAGCTTCGTCAGCTTCGGCGTCACCTTTACAGGCACTTCCAGCTTCTGTCCCTGGAACTCGCCGTTCAGCACCGTGCTGCCGATGGCGACTCCCTTGACGGACGAGCCTTTCACTGTCGCTATCTTTTCATTGTCCGACTTCCAATCCACCTTGGATCCGAGCGAAATTTTCTTTCCGTTCTTGTAGTAGCCCGTTACCTTGATGCTCTGGCTCTTCTTCACATTCAAGGTGAGCTGATCCGGTTCAATCTCGAAGCGGACGACCTCTTCTTCAATCGTGACTTTGACCGATATTTTGACATTCCCATAGGTTCCGTTCAACGTCACCTTGCTGGCTACCAGTCCTTTGAGCTTGCCGTTGACGACAAGCAGATTCGGAGAGCTCGACTCCCATTTCACTTCGGAGGTGACATTCTCCTCATCCCCGTTCATATAGATGACCGTCACATCCGGGACCGCCTGCTCCCGTCCCGTCACGATAGTCATTTCCGACGTGTTCGATTGGAGAATAAGCGCCTTGCGCTTCACGGTCACTTCCATCGAGATCTCATGACCGCGCACGTTCGCGGTAAGGGTGGCCGTTCCCCGGCTCTCCGCCTTCATCTTCTCGTCTTTAATGGAAATGACGCCGGTATTGGAGCTTGTCCATACCGCCAGATCAGATACATCTACAGTATCTCCCCCCAGCGTAACCGCGCTTACCTTCGGCAGGCTCTGGGATTCTTCCATATAAATATCCATCTTGCGGATGCCGTCTTTATCTTTATCCTTGTCTTCCTCCGGCCATGTCAGCTTCTCGATCGCCGGAATGACATTCACTTCGACCGATTTGGACAGTCCTTTGTACTTCGCTGTCACCGTCGCCGTGCCGGCAGCCTTGGCATAGACCTGGCCCTGTTCGACCGTCACCGCCATGACATTGCTCGATGTCCATTCCGCGAGATGCGTGACCTCTTCCTGCGTATCGCCCGAGTTCAGGACGAATGTCTGCACTTGCAGCGGCGCATCGCCTAGGAGCATCGTCTGCTTCTTGTCCGGCGAGATGCGCATCGCTTGGTACGATGGACGCACGACGACCGAGACCGACTTCGTCGCGCCCAGATAGGTGGCTGTAATGGTGGCCGTGCCGACGCCAATCGGCTTGACGGACCCGTCCTTCACTTCCGCGACGCCGCTGTCGCTCGTCGACCAATCGGCCTTGTCGGTTACATCCTCCAGATTGCCGTCCTTCGTCTTCGCCTTCGCGATCACGTTGACTGCCGAATCGCCGAATTCAAATTCAATCAGCTTGTCCGGAGACAAGGTAAGCTCTTCATACGGAAGCTCGACCTTGATTTTGATCTTGCTGCTCAAGCCCTTATACTTGACGGTGATCTCGGCTTCGCCCTTGTCCTTCAGCGTAAGCTTGCCTTTGTTCACTTCAACGACGCTTGAATTGGAAGAGCTCCAGGAAGCATCGGCGGTCACATCGTTCTCGGTATTGGCATCATTGTCAAAAGCAAACGCCTTCCAATTCGGCTTCATGCCGAGGTACAGAGTCGTTTCTTTGTCAATATCTACGCCGGTGTCTTCGGAACGTACACTCAAGTCATCATACATATAATTGGAGATGACCGTCTTCTTCACGGTATACCCTTGGTATTTCGCCGTAATCTCCGAAGTCCCCTTGCTGGCGCCCTTTACCCAGCCTGCGTCTACCGTGACCGCGGGATTGGAGGAGCTCCAGTCCGCCAGGCCGGTCACATCCTTCTGTTCTCCCTTGATCGTCCCGATCAGCTTCAATTGAACGGACTGTCCCTCCACGATGACATGAACCGGGTTTACATCAGATTCAAAGTGGACGTCGGTTACCGTATCCGCTGCGTAAGCCGCTCCATGAAACGGCAGCAAGCCGATCACAAGCGCACATGCCAACACGATGCTGAGCCACGATGTTTTTTTCCACGTTGGGTTCACTCGTTATCTTCTCCCTTCCAGCCTTGCTCTGCACTAAAATACAAATTACTGCTAGTTAATATAACGGACAAAAGACGCCAGAATGTTACCTCAGGAAATAAAAATATAAGCGGAGATTTCCGATTTAGGGCTTATGTCCTATATTCATCCGCTTAAGTCTCACTGGACCGTTAGCCGTACCCTCCAACAGAAAAAGCCCGCGGCAGAGGTCATCCCCCGGGGCTGTTCGTTGGCATATGGTCAGGGCGAACTGGAGCCGCCGCTTCTCCCGAAATTGCGGCGTGTCCAGTTCATCGGACAGCCGCTTACGGTGTGCACGGGAAAAGTGTGCATATCTTCGGGTCTCCCTTCCAAGTCCTGCCGGAACAACAAAAAGATACCCGGCCGGCAGCCTTAGCGGCCGCGGACCAGGTATCTTCTCTATAATAGCCAATAGCCGGCAAATTCTACGGCGCAAGCCCTTCCATAAAATGAAGCCGGAAATGGAACTTAATCTCTTCCTTATCAAGCGGATCGTACAGCTTGTTCCATTCTGTCGTCAGCGCCTTATACATCTGCAGCATGACGAAGCTGATAATCTTCGGATTATGCCCCTTCACTTCGCCCTTGTCCATGGCAAGTCGCACCTGACGCTCAATATAGGTGAGCAGCTCGCCCTCCATCTTCTTAATCGCCTCACGGGCCATTGGCGTGCCCAGGTCGCGGACTTCCTGCGAGAGCTTGATGGCCAGCTCATGGCGGCCCCGGAATTCAAGCACCCGATCAAGAACGCGATACAGATTGTCGAAGAAAGGCTTGTCTTCCTGAATTTCTCGGTCGGCAATCCCTTTCATTTCCATAATCAGTTGTTGTAAAATCTCATCAAAGAGTTCTTCCTTGTTCGTGAAGAACGTGTAAATCGTTCCCTTTCCTACCTTGGCGATTTTGGCGACTTGATCCATCGTTGTCGCCTTATAGCCGAACAAGGCAAAGGACTGGGCAGCCGCATCTACGACGAGCTTACGGCGGTCAACGGACATGTACTCCGCCTCCTTCCTCCCGCTGGGAGGCTGATATGACTAAATGACCAATACGATTTTTCGGTCATCTCTTTTATACTATTGAACATAGCATATATCCGGCCTGTTTTCAACTTTGACACCTTCCGGCACCGCAACTGCCTTTGGCATTTCCAAGTGCAGTAAGATGCTTCCTTTTCATTTTCCGGTTATAATGAGAGTAGGTGAGAATATGCGAAAGAAAAGAATTCTTCTGTTGTCCGAAGGCTTCGGAACCGGACATACGCAGGCAGCCTATGCATTGTCCGTCGGAATCAGGCAGCTGGCGCCGGAAATGCAGACCCGCGTCATGGAGCTGGGCAAATTTTTGAACCCAACGGTCGCTCCCTTAATTTTTGCAGCCTATCGCAAGACGGTCAGTGTATCTCCGAAGCTGGTCGGCATGCTCTACCGCAAGCAGTATAAAAAATCATTGAACCGGGTTACGCAATCGGCTCTGCATCGCATATTCTATACACAAGCTTCTCATGTCATTAGACAGCTGCGGCCGGATGCCATTGTCTGCACTCATCCGTTTCCCAGTATCGTCGTCTCCCGGTTGAAGCGGGCGGGAATCGACGTTCCTTTGTATACGCTGATTACCGATTATGACGCGCACGGCACCTGGATCACGCCGGAAGTGAACAAGTATCTTGTCTCCGCCCCCGAGGTGGAGCAGAAGCTGATTCAACGGGGCATCTCCCCCGGGCAGATCATCGTCACCGGCATTCCCGTCCACCCGAAGTTCTGGCAGCGCTGTCCGCAAGCGGAGGCCCAGCAGCGGCTCGGGCTGAAGCCGCTCCCGACCGTCATGCTGATGGGCGGAGGCTGGGGACTCGCGCTGGACGAAGAGCTGCTGCGTTATATGACGAAATACCGGGATCACATCCAGCTTCTCCTCTGCATGGGAAGCAATGAGAAGGCGATGCAGCGGATCGAGCAGGACCCGGTCTTCCAGCATCCGAATATCCGGATCTTCGGTTATACGCAAGAAGTATCGATGCTGATGGACGCTTCCGACCTGCTCATTACGAAGCCGGGAGGCATGACCTGTACGGAAGGGATGATGAAGGGCATTCCAATGCTCTTCCATGCGCCGATTCCCGGTCAGGAGGAAGAGAACTGCGACTTCTTCATCGAGCACGGCTTCGGGGAACTGCTGGAATCGAGAGAGACGATCGACCGCTGGTTCCATGATTTGAGTCAACACTACGAGACGCTTCGGCAGAAGCGGCAGCTCGGGCCTTCCCCGGAAATGAAACCGGACGGCTGCCCGCGCGCCGTCATTGATTTGCTGTGGCATCCGCAATACTGAATACAAAGGAATGATTCACTTATGATGTTCACCCCGATAGGGTTCGCAGGCTACATGATTATCGGACTGGCCCTGCTCTCCAGGACGCTCGGCTGGATAACAAATTCCTTCCTGTTCGCCGCGCTGATTATTGCCGGCTTCGTCTGCTTCGGCATCGTGGAGAACCGTTGGGGGCGGCGGCACTGGCTTGTCCGTTATCTCGATTACACGCCGCTCATGGTTCTCGTCATTGCCTATGTCGTTGCCGGGAGCACGGTTCCCCAATACGTGGCGATTGCGCTGCTGCTCCCGCTCGGCGCCGCCAGCTCCTTCGGAGCGATCCGGCTCTCTCGCACGAAGAAGTACCGGACGATGCCGGTCATCGACGAGCATAAGAAGGAACCTCCGAAGTTCCAGTGATCTGCCGATCATCCCCGCGCCCCGTCGACATTCCCGCGGGCGCGGAATATTATTAATTAGTGCCCTTTTCCGATTGTAAGGGAGCCAGGAGTGACCATATGCTGAAGAGAAGGCTCCAGTCTCTAGTTCATGTCTTGTAGGGAATCTCACCTCATTTTCAAGCCAGCCGTAGTGGGGCCCATCATTATGGTAGTTAAAGTCAATGTCTCCTCTTGTACTACAAACTGAACTCACATCAATAGATGAAAAACCAGGCTCAAAAATACTATTTCCATAATCATACTGGTATAATCCACTATAATCTACACGTGTGGTGTGACTTTGCCATGCTGCACCGACGGTGTTTAGATGTTTTCCCTAAGTAAGTTATCATTGCCCGCCGCTGAAAATACCATCTCTTACTGAACCCATGTCATAAGTGGTAGTATCATCGAGTCTAATTTTTTCCATAAGCATTCTAATGATAGATACAGCTTCTTTATTTTCTTCGGTAATGACATGATCGGTACCATTTAGATCGGTATAAATGTGCTTCATTTGGCCAATGTTGAAATCAATTTTAACGCCGCCTTCTTATTTAATCCTTTAATATATCCTTCATTAGATTGTTGGACACTTACATAGAATATTGCAAAAGTAAATATTTTCAACAAGGTGATATATATTAAAAAAAAGATGATTATTACCACTGTTGTTTGTCTTGTAATCTTGTCG
This sequence comes from Paenibacillus thiaminolyticus, assembly GCF_007066085.1. NCBI lineage: Bacteria > Bacillati > Bacillota > Bacilli > Caryophanales > Paenibacillaceae > Paenibacillus > Paenibacillus thiaminolyticus. The sequence goes on from NZ_CP041405.1 coordinate 2,762,324, forward strand.
CCTTGGCTGCTCAGTACCGAGAAAACGGCAGCGATAGTGACCCTAATCCAAATCAATCAAAACTCAATCCGAATTGTAGACAGGGCGAATAACCAAGTTACGGTGTATGGTGAGGAAGAAGAAATCCGAACTTTGCAAGTGAATAAAAATTACTCTATTGTCTATGAAAACTACTGGTTTACGCGACCGACTCTGGTTTCGATTAAGCTGATGCCCGATGATGTATGACTCCAGGAACAGTTTAAGTGTGTAAAAAAAATTGATAACCGCCTTTCAACTAGTCATTCAGCTATCATGCCGATTGCTCCCCTGAAAGGCGGGAATGTCTCATACTAGGGAGAGTTCGTTTAAATTGCCTTCTGGAGGCATCGTTGCCTCCTGGGGCTTGAACATGTGGAAGGAATTGCTGCTATTTTACAGGAATTTCGGCTCAATGAGTCCACATCCCGAGGAATTGCTGCAAATCTACAGCATTTTAGGCCCTTTTGCTTCAAGCCGAAGCGAAACGGGTGAAATTCCTGCAGTTTTGCAGGATTCCCTTTCTGGGAAAATCGTCCATATCGAATTGCTGTATTTGCGCAGGATTTCGCTTGCCTAATAAGCGTAGAAATCATGCAGTTTTGCAGAATTCGCCTACCGATTATTCGTGTCTGGAGAAATCATGCAGTTTTGCAGAATTCGCCTACCGATTAGGCGTGTCTGGAGAAATCGTGCAGTTTTGGTGGATTCGCCTACCGGATAGACGTGTCTAGGAAAATGGTGCAGTTTCCAGGCCGTTGGAAAACCCCTGTTTTTTACGAAGGGGTGGAGATGTCCATTTACACAATCAAAACTTGGCACCCATAGCGTTTTAAATCGATTTTTTCTACGGAGAGACGAGATCCACCACATAAAAAATGAAGTTCCACAAAATCCCTTGGACTTTCTCAACAGCCTGGGATTTATGCAGGACAACAGAGCGGGTTTTTGCGGATGTAATGTTTTGAGAGTTTGTCATTAATCTGAAAGAGGCCCCACAGGGCCTCTTTTCAGATCCAAGGCAACAGAAGTGCCTGTAGAACTGTGTTTAAGCGATTCCAAACCTATTTCACTACGCTGCCGCCGAACAAGAAGCGGTGCTCCCAAGTGGTGTTGAGCACATTGTCGACCCGCACGCCGCCGGATTTTATGGAGTACGTATGCAAAATTTTGCCGTCTCCCAAGTAAATCCCTACATGCGTAATCCGCTCCGTGCTCTTGTTGACGCCTTTATAATCGGAGGCCTTAGAGCCTTTATAGGACATAAAGAACATGAGATCGCCGCGCTTCAGCTGGCTAATGCTCGTCTTCGCCGTGGAATTCTCCTTAATCCAGCTTCCTTGCTTGCGTGAATCCGTCGGCAGCACGATGCCGAGCGCTTCCTTATAGGCTTGTCTGACGAAGGCGGAGCAATCGAACGTTTTGGTGCTGTTCCGGTTGGAGCCGAATTCGTACGGCGTGCCCAAATATTTTTGTCCGACCTTGATGACCTTCTCGATGTCGGCTGACTGGTTGGACTCCGATGGCTTACTGCCTGTAGCGGAGTTCGCCACCTGTATGTATTTGCTGCTCGTGCTCATATATCCGGTATTGCCTTTTTCATCCCGTACTTTGTACCAGCTGCTGTTATGCTTGTCCAATATCGTAACTTTCTCGCCTTTTTTCATCAATCGGATAACCGAAGAAGAAGTAGAAGGTCCTTTGCGCAAATTAACCGAAGCGAGAATATTACCCGTCTGATTGGCCGACACTTGCTGCGCCGCCGCGGCAGCCTGGGGAGCTTCGGCAGCCTGGGACACCCCTGCGAATACTTGTCCTGCCATCGTTACCATCAATAATCCTAACAATAGTTGTTTTTTCATGTCATCCTCCTTGTTGTTCTACCAATGCTGTAGTGTGACGCTGCAACGGAATATTGAATTGTTGTTCATATGAACAAGATGTCAAAGAATAGTATATTTTAGTAGTTATACTAAAATTGTTATGACATCCCAAAAACAACTTGCCCTAATTATAAATAGAGCCGGACAGAGGAAACTATCCGACAATCTGCTTAAAAATAGACAAAATTGTAACCTTCTCTAGTTCAATATACCTAATACCCGTAAGAAAAAAGAATATTTTGTAACTATTACCCAGGAAATTAAGGTATATTATAGAAAAAGGTTGATTGACTGGAGAGGAGTGTTTTGATGGTTCGGATGTCCCGGAATTCCATTTCGTGGCCATTTTTGATCCTATTATTAGTTGCAGCGGCGGATATTTCCATGCTGCTGACTTCCCCGTCGCCACCCTTGTCATTGGGAGTGGTTCTCGATTTCATGGTCGTCCTGCCGCTGCTTGTATTCTGGCTATGTATGCGCCGGATGGGCAATCAGAAGCTGGCCGCCTTCGCTCGGGCGCTCGCCGCCACTCTTGCCGGTTACGCCGCTGCCCGGCTGTTCGTGCCTATTCACGGTACCGAGCTACGGTTAGCGCTTGACTCGGCCGCGCTTGGCGCCGGAATCGGACTGGCGGCGTGTGCGCTTTACTATGCGGCGCGGCTTCGGGCAACCTACCGCCAATCGCGGAGCGGCGGTGCTTCTCCCGTAGACGCTATCCGGAACGCCTTCACCAAGACGGCATCCTCCGAGAAGCTGGGTCGGCTGCTTGCTCATGAAGCCTCCATCGGCTACCATGCCTTCCTCAGTTGGCGGAAAAAGCCGTATACGACAGAGCATGCTGCCGCCTTCAGCGCGACGGAGCAGTCCAGCATGCTGGTCATCGTTATCGGCGCCATCCATTTGCTCGTCCTGGAAGGAATCGGCCTGCATTTTCTCGTGCACCAGTGGTCGGCGCTCGCGGCGTGGATTTTATCGCTGTCCAACGTATACCTCATCTTCGTCATAATTGCGGATTACCGACTGACGAAGCTGAACCCGGTGGAGGTGACGGAGCGCCTCATCCGAATCCGCATCGCGCACGACATCTGGACCGATATCGATCGGGATCAGATTGCCGCCGTCCGGCTCTTGAAGGAGCCGCTGTCGAATGACGAGCTGCGCCATACGGCCGCCCCCTTGTTCGGCACGCCAAATATAATGCTGGATTTGACAGCTCCCGTATCGGTCACGGGCCGGTTCGGAATCAGCCGCAGCCTGGAGCATATCGCGCTCTGCCTTGATCAGCCCCATGAATTCATCGCGGCGCTGGAAGCGGAGGCGGACGGGTCGCTTTCCTAATACCAAAAAAAGCGTGCAGGCAGAATCGGGTTCGAATCCCGAGTCTGACTGCACGCTTTTTATTAATATCGGTCAAGATAGAAACCTTTAATATTCCGGTCCGCTTGTACTTGGTCTCCGAATTAACAAAGTTCAATCGTCCCCGCTGGCGCTTGGCCAAAGAACACTGGGGGAGAACATTGTACCGGCCCCAAGCGTATGCCTGGAGCCGGTACGGGATCAATGCGATTGGATGGAGTGCATTATTTATACTTTACGCTCAAAAGCTGTCTCAGCTCCTCATTCGAATATTGGCCTTTCATGCCTTTGATGTTGACCGTCAGCTTTTTCTCGGAGGCAGCTTGAATCGATTTTGCTTTGTTCTGATTTACAATCGTTTGAGAGGCACCATCGGATACGACATATTGCCCGATGTCCGGCCGGTATGAGAGGAAGAGCAAATATTGTTGGCCGGCCTTCACCTTGTCAACGGATTGATAGAGCTCAATCGTTGACGACTCTGACTCACCATACAGCGTGTCATCGATACGCAGGACAGCCTCTTGATGCGAAGCGAGCGGATCAGCTCCGTTTTCCTGGATTTCACTCACCGCATTGACATACGCAACGACAACCAAGTCGGTATTGCCATCTAGCATTTCTTCAATATGGTAGTAAGGAAAATCCGCATAGACCGCTTCATCCGCGGAGGAAGGCGCGACAGAAGACTTTCGTAATTGCTGGAGGTCGCTCAAATCGTGAGACTGCGGCGTAGTCATCGTAGCGCGATTGCGGTTGTAGCTCATGATGGACGTGGTTCCGTAGACACCCTCGCCCGCCGTATCATGATCCCCCAGAAATTGAGTATGCCCGAACTCGTGGGTAGTGGAACTGAGACTGGCGTTCCAGACTGAACTCGGGAAATCGCGAGCCAGTAATCTCTTGTTTACCTTAATCGTAAAGTAGGAGTTATATTTGCTGTAGAGGCCATACCAAGACTCAGGATAGTCTCGATAATAGCATTTATTCTGGGAAGAAGATTTCTCGGTCATAGTCGTACCCGCAGCCACCGTCCAGTTTTTGGCCCCTTGAGCACAGAGTCCGTTGTCACTGTCCGCACTGGCAAAGGTAATAGAATATAAATCCCACCCGGAAGGGATCGAATGGTTTTGGGCAGCGGAGGCTACAGGGGGCACTAGCGAGACAAGAAGCAAGAAAGAGACGCAAACCGATAAAAACCTTGCTTTCATTCGCATCAACCTCTTTTCTTATTCGTTTTTAAACTTCTTTACCATACTTTTTGCTGTAGAATACGGGAGTGAAAAACATGAAGGAGGTAGTTTCAAAGATGATCTGCAGATCTGAAGAACGGCAAGGGTTCGAGAACATGAAAGATAAAAGCACTTGGAGTCGCCTGGCGGCAAAGAGAATGCTGCACTGGAGTGTACTTGGAAATGCTGCATACGCAAATTTTTACCGATAACCGAAGACAAAATTAGGCTACGTTATCTCTCCCCCTTCCAGATCCGGATTTTCTTAATCGCGAAGCAATCAAACAGAGCGGCCGAGCGAGTATGTATGAGGATTGACTTCGCCATATAAGAAGAGGCACCCCGAACATCCCTGACCATTATTGGGAATGTTTGTTAACGACATCATATTTAAAAATTCAGTCATTTGTCAATCGTTTTTTTGAAAAAAGTACCTTCTGTTCGGTTACGCCATACCCCGCCCGATCACATAAAAGCGTCCAAAAGAGTCTGATCGCTCAGAGTCTTCCGAACGCTTTTCTGATCACAGAACATGATTCCGGTACGGCATCCGCTTAATGAACCGCCCGTCCTTGAAGCCGCTTCGGCTCCGCTCCTGCTACCATCGGCTCGACGTGAACATGGACATGGGCGATATTATGCTTGCGCTGCATCCGCTGCTCGATATCGTCGCAGATGCGATGGCCCTCCACGAGACTCAATCCCGCATCGACCAGCACAACGACATCCACCAGCACCAGGCTTCCATGCAGCCGGGCCTTCACCTCGCGAATCGCCCGCACGCCTTCCGTGCTCTCCACCGTCTTCCGCAGCCGCTCCAGTTGAGCTTCGTCGAAGCCGTCCGTTAACGTATGAGTGGCCTCGCGGAAAATATTCCACGCCGTCTTGCAAATCAGGATGCCGACGGTCAGCGCCGCCAGCGGGTCAAGCCAGCTCATTCCGAATTGCGCGCCGAAGATGCCCACCGCCGCGCCAATACTGACAAAAGCGTCGGAGCGATTGTCCTGTGCCGCCGCCATAAGCGCCTGGTTGCGGATTCGCGTTGCGAGACGCTTATTGTAGGTGTATACGGCAAGCATAATAGCCGCACTGGCCAGCGCCACCCAGCCGGTGACCGGGCTCGGGCTGCTCTCTTCCCCGGCGAACCAGGATCCTGCGGTGGACAGAATGACCTGAATGCCGACCGTCGCCATGATGAAGGACGCGATCAGTGCCGCAATCGTTTCCGCCCGCAGATGCCCGTACGGATGATCCCGATCCGGCGGCTTCTGCGAGATGCGCAGACCGATAAGGACGGCCAACGACGCGATAATATCAGTCAGGTTATTCCAGCCGTCAGCCTGCAGCGCTTGCGACTGATACATCCAGCCAATCATTAGCTTGACGCCGGACAAGACAATATAAGCGGCGATGCTAATCCATGCCCCTTTTTCTCCCTGCTTCATATCCGCGTATACATCCGCACTCACGGTCAAGCCCCTCCCCCGCTATCAATCCGCCACTACGAAGAACTGTCATCGAGCTGATGGAGTTTTTCAGCGTTAATGTTGAGTTATTATCGTATCAGACGGATCCCGTGTGGGTCTACAGAAACAGTGTTGACCCCCCATACAACTCTTGAGCCGGCAACAACCTGTTGCTGCCAGGTAGAAAAGTTGGGACCATTAATGAAAGTTGCTGAGAGGCAACACCGCTTCATCCTCCTAGCTTGTACCAGATGGGGGCGGCGTATACTTGCGGGGGCTATCGCTCATCTCTAGATGAGACCATGCTTTCTTTTCAGCTCCAAAATCAATTCTTCGCTGCTCTTCGCCCCGGATGCAGGGGCCTCTTCGAGGGCGGGTTCGGGTTCGTTTGCGGGTATTATGGTTGATTCCGTTTTCTGCAAATCATTAAGTGTCTCATAATAACTCAATTCGCATACCGAGACCGTTTCAAAATATAAGAACCTCTTATCATCCTCCTGAGCATCCAGCGACTGGGCCAGAAACCACTCTTCCTCCAAATCTTTCTCGGTAAAGACACGGGAACGATATAAAGTGAGTCCAATTTCCGGGAAGAGATAGCAGAATCCAGCAGAGGCATCCCATGTTCGCGAATAGCGAGACATTCTGTCCAGCGCCTCAACCAAGTCGTCTGCCTTCGTGCGAAAAACATGGATTCCATGGCAAAGACAATGAGCGTGCTCCTTCACATCGTTTATCATTTGGAGCGCAATCAAGCGGTCATTCGAATCATATTCCGGCATGAAATACGAGGAAAAATCAAACGAAATATCATCCCGGCATTCATAGCGGGACGCATATTGGCGAATGCATTCCTCCACCTCATCCCTGCTCATTCCGAGCTTTATCGTTCCGATGCCTTGTTCCGGCTCGATCTCGATGGTATCCATAATCCACCCCTATGCGGAAGCTTCGTTTTTTCTATGTTACCATTTTCCAAAAGGTGGCGATAGATCCGGATAACCTCGCGGGACAAGAAGGGCTATGCTTTCATTTGCTTGCACAGGCGCTCGGCGACGACCGCCAGCTCGGCACGCGTTACCGGCTCATTCGGGGCAAACCCAGAACCTCGGCCCGCCATAATTCCATTGGCGATCGCATACTGGATCGACGATTCGGCCCAGTGGCCCGCATAATCCCGCTCCTCGGGCTTGCCTTGTCCTCCCCGCTGCTCCTCCACGAGCTTCATGAACTCCTGCCAGCGCGGCAGCACGCGCGACGGGCAAGCCTTCCCGCTCCATTGGCGGTGCGGAACGATACGCTCCATGGCAATGCCGTGCTTCTCCGCCAGCCAGGCGATCAGCTCCGCAGCACGCCGCCACGCCTTCGGCTCATCCATCCCCTCGTACATGCAGATCTCGACGCCAAGCGATAGCAGATTGCCGGGTCCGTTACCGTCCCCCGCATGCCATCCCTGCTCATCTTCGCGCAGATGCTGATAGATCTCACGGTCGTCGACCGTATAGTGCCAGCTCTTCTTCTCCCCGCCGCTTCCGTTCAGAATATAGCGGGAATGCGCCTCGGCGGTAGCGCCGGGAGCCGGATTGTCCGTATTATGGATCGTAATATATTGCGGCTTCATCGTCCGGTTCGGCTTGTTCGGCCGCCCGTCGGGCAGCAATCGCTGCTTAATGTCCAGACTCATCGTGTATTCATCCTCTCATTTGTATTGAAAATAAAAAAAGCCGCAACCTTCCTCGGCAGCGGCTGTCCTCACGACCATGGTTCTTCACATAGGCTTATACCTCGGCATGCTTCAGCAGATCAATCAGCTCCAGGCGAAGGCTCTGCTCCGCATCCTCCTTCGGCATGATCATGAAGCGGCACATATATTGAATGTCGGGTTCGAAATAGCGAATCAAGCGCAACAGCGCATCCTTGTCATGCTGCCGGGCCTGCTTCAGCCATTCGGCGAACTCAGCTTCTGACATAACCGGTGAAGGGATTTGCGTTTCCATTTGCTCACCGCCTGCTGGGTCAGATTCAGCTTCCTCGCAATCTGGACCTCTGTCTCGTCCGCTACATACAGCCGGTACAGGATAACCCGCCCCCTGTCGCGCGGCAGCTCCTGCAGCAATTGCCGGACGAGCAGGCGGTTGTCGGCTTGCGCCGTGAAATCGGGAGCGGCGAAGGAATCCGCCCTCCATGGGATCTCGCGGCTGCGGGCCGCCTTCGCCCGGTATTGCAGCCTCCAGGCTCTGCGGTACAATTCCTTGCGAACACGTTCCATAAGAGTCGTCTGCGGAGTCACTTCGTCATTCCTCCCCTTTTGATAGGCGCTCAAAAAGCCCTGCATTCCGCCCCTTTTCCGACGCAGAACCGACCCTTTGAACGCTCCGTTTATGTCGTGGAACCCTTGGCCTTGGCCCCAGGGAACCGCGCTTACTGCTGCTTGTCGCGAATTTCGCCCTTGCCGCGCAGCACCTCGACCGCCTGCTTAATGATCGGCGGCAGCGGCACGCCCAGGCGGCCGCCATTCTCAATGATCGACAGCAACTCATTGGCCAAATAGAAAAAAATCGTCGCGTCGCGCAGCAAATGCTGGTCCCCTAGCACGCTGTCCACCTGATGCGCCACCGCCACGACAAAAAATATAAACACCTTGCGCGCGATGCCCATCAGCCCGATGCTGCTGCGCAGCCGCCCTTCGGCCCCGGCCGCCATCACGCCCGTCACATAATCAATCGCGACGATGATAAGCAGCACTTGCAGCAAGGCCGGCCAGCCGCCGAACAAAAACGCTGCCGTCCCGCCCGCCGCCGCAAAGGCCGACTTTAAAAGCACGTCCAGTCTTTCCATGTGTGGTCCCTCCTTTGCGTGAAATAGCCCCCGGAAGGTGTCCGAGGGCGTGAAAAAAGCGCCTGTGCGGCGCTTAAGCTTGCGGCCTAATATCCGGCCGTTGACTATATACATAGGCTATGACTCTCTCGGAATCGGGAGCAGTCAAATGATAACTTGAAATAATTGTGTCCATATCCCCTTCGCCCAGGTTATAGCGAGTAACACATGCCCGGGCAAGGACGCGGATTTGGAAATCCTTCAACATCGCGACCCCCTCCCTCCTATTTAGATGAGACCAATTCGGCAATAGTCAGTTCAAGATCCGCTACTCTAGCTTTGGTTTGCTCCAACTGTTCAGATAGCGGCGGCCGATATGCTGGCGGCTGCGGCTCCGGTGCGCTCGGATAACATTGCCCGAGCGCTCTCCAGTATCAATTATGACATTGCCAGTTGCAATATCAAAATAAAGTCTGCGTCCTACTTTCATTTTTCTCCCCCTAACCAATTGCGACTATATACACTGCTTTGCCGGCGTAATCTTCATCGGTAGCAACAGGCATTAAAAAACCATCTGGCGTAATTGTGCCTTTCAAACGATTTGAATTTTGGCTGGTATCAGGCAATGTGTCTGCTTCTGTAACCAGGAAAGATTCGCCGTACGACCCATAAGAAACAGCATTAGTCCATATTTTTCCACTAGTCCGGTAAGCATCATACACAGCAGAAGGAAAAGTGTGTGACGAGATATGCACTTCAATGCGTTTGGCTCGGAATCCGAGACCTGTCACAACTACAAAATATGCCCAAAAACCGCTAGTCTCAGTCTGATTAAATGATGGATTGGAATAAGATGTTGTTACATTTATTCTCGCAACAGGCAAACCAGTATAAATCTGTCTAATTTTAGTCTCCAGGGTCGGCCATGTATCATTTGCGGATGCCGGGACTCCCTTGGCGCTGATGGCACCCGCGATACGAGTTTTCGCGTCAACGCCAGATTGAAAAAGGTCTTGCGTCCAAGCTGTCCAGCCACTGTCTGTCAGCCTGCGCATATAGAAGCGATCGGCATGTAAATCGTAAACCTTTTGCAGTACCCAGGAGCCGGGAGCATGGGTAATGACCTCAACGTAACCCCAACCATGCAGGAGCGCGGGGGCATTCCCTAGATTCGTCCCCCTGTAGAAACCCGTGTGTACGATGCTGTTCAAATCACGATTCGTAATATCAATTGCTGCACCATCATCACCAGACACCTTATGGCGCTGCCACGGTTTGGCATCAATATATGACTTCGCATTCGTTTCAGCTTGGTTCCACGCCGCCCGCTCCGCCACTGTAATATGCTTCACCGTGTCGGCCGCGTGTGCGTCCAGGTCGGCCTTCTTGGCGGCCCCGATGGACTCCGGCGAGATCTGGGTCAGGTCGATATCAGCGACCTTCTCATCCGCATACGCCTTCGCCTCTCCTAGCGCCTGCGAGATGTCCTCCTTCTCCGCCGCCTTCTCCTGCAATTCCTGCAAGGCTTCATAGGTCGTGTTCATTTGCCAGTTCATCCAGGCAGCCGGAGGCTTGTCGAGAACCTGGTAGCCTTCTTTGATTTTGGAATCCGGCGGCCGGATGCCGGGCTGCTTCCACTCCGGAAGCGGCTTCTGAAATGCCATATGGCTCCCTCCCACATCGAATATATTGAAAAAGTTTCAGAACATTTCAAGAATCTGCTTTCCTCGTACAAAAATATAGGCTAGAGCCTCTCCTACACCGGAATCGGGTAATCATGCCCCGGCGTATACACATCCCCGAGCGTGCCGCCGACGGTCATCGCTTCATCGGCCAGCCCATGCTCGCTCTGCTCCGGCTTGTCCGCCACGGACGACAACTCGAACGTCCCTGACAGATCCACCTGCGCCACGCGGACGCCGGCGGAGGTGACGCTTTGGACGAGACGGACGAACTGCGCCGGGCTCATGCCGACGCGGTTCAACTGCTCGTAAGGAACCTTGACGACCTGAATCGCCGCGGGCTCGGGATCATGGGCGTCGTTCTGCTTCTCCCGGATCGCCAGAACCGACGGATCGGCATTGAGGGCCAAGGCCAGCACGCCGATGATGGAATCGATATCCCCGCTCGCATTCATGCGGGCCAGCTTCGAACGCAGCAGGATGCGGTAAATCTCATCGGTCGCCTGCCCGCGGGGTTGGCCTAGATTGCCGCCGATGTCATCCAGCGCGGCCCCTTCCGCCTGCTCGATGCTTTTCCAGGCGGAGATGCGCTCCACCGTGGCGCGAATCTCGTTCATCTGTTCGACCCAGACGCTCACAAGCTGGGCGAAGCGGCTGTCTTCCTTGGCGATGATATCCGGCAGCAGCGCCATCACGTCATGCAGCTTATTCATCGCTTACCGCCACCTTAATCCGCTCCGGCGCCACGCGGGCTACCTCGTAGAGCGGAATATCCACGTTGCCGCTTGCCCATTCGCCCGTGCCCAGCTTCACCTTCAATTCGCTTACTTCTTCGACGCCGTCCACGTTCTGAATCGCCGCCAGCAGGCGGCTATACACGATGCGCGAGCCTTGCGGCAGGCCCGTATAATCCTGCCGATCCGCGCCGACGCCGCCGATATATTGCGCGATCGCGGTGATGATGTCGTCCTCGCCGCGAGCAGGGAACGATGGCCCCGCCTTGACGACAGCTTCCACATGCGCATCCAGCAGCTTCATGCGGCTGAAGCGGACCTCATGCTCGTTCCCGCTCACATCCCGCACCTTGACACTCTCCGTGCCATCGGTGCCGATGCCGGCCGCCTTTTTCTCGAAAAGGGTCCGTGCAATCTGCTCCGACTGCCCGCCATGCACATAGGCGCGAATCGACTTCGGCGGAACGCCTTCCGCGTTCGTCTCCATCGTATCGTTCACGCGTACGGCCGCCGACTTCACCTCCGGAAGCTGCAGCAGAGCCGATACGATCGCATCCACCGTGGCGGCATGGCTGCCATCCCGGGCCGCCCGCAGCCGATCGCGGAATTCGGTGTCATTTTCCCGCTCGCGTCCGTCGGTCATGCTATCCGGATTCGTGATCGCCGCAATCTCCTTCACCGAAGTAAGCAGCTCCGTAACCGAGCCAGCCGGAACGTTGCCGCTGCTGCCCGGCACAATCGCCGTCACCGTGACCTCACCCGTGCCGCTCTCATCCAGCGCGCAAGCCTCGTCCGTCGTGAACCAGACCCCCGACTTGGTGCCGACCTGCAATCCCGGCTGCACCGTATAATTCGCGGTTCCGGTAATCTGAATACGCCCATGCGCGGCCTGCTCCAGCTTCCGCCGCAGACCGTAGAACACGGCCAGGGCATCCAATTGGACGCCTGTCGCATATTGAATGTACGACTCGTGGTACACCTGCTCGACATCCTCCCACAGCTCCGCCAAATGCCAGGCGAACACCTGCATCATCATGCCGAGGGGCGACGTCTCCGACATATTGATATCCTGGCCCAGCCGTTTGCTGACGCCGGCCACCAGTTCCTCATAAATCTCGTGATACGTCTTACGCTTCAATCCCGCTTCTGTCAGCATAGACAAGCTCAACCTCCTCTCCGTCCGCGCTCGTCATCCAGACATGCGCCTGCACGGCGCGCGAATGCGCATCCCACTCCACGGCGACCTCTTCCACCGATTGCACGCGCGGTTCATCCGCGATGCAGCGCATGATCGCCTCGCGAATACTGTCTTCGCTTACCTGCTTGCCGACGAGCCGCTCATGATCAAGCCCCATATCCGGCGCCAAAAAATATTCGCCCAAGCGGGTGCTCAGCCGAACGCGAACCGCTTGCGCCAGTTCCTCGCGCCCGTCGATCCAGACGATATCTCCATCGGTTACCCGAATATCTCCTTCATGGAGCGCCCATGTTCTCATGACCCCGCCACCTTTCCGACAATGACGCCGCCGTTCTGGCCCGCCTCGGTGAACACGACGAGGACGCGGCTTCCCTGCTCGATCACGATGTCCGGAGCCTGCTCCACCAGCGGGAGCTGATAACGGATGAGGCCGGCTTCCCCGTCCAGCTCCACATCCGCCGTCCCCGATGCCAGGCTGACAACCGTGCCGATCTGCGCACCCGCCGTGCCGGACATCTTATGATCGATCCAGGCCTCCAGGGCGCCGACCGCCCGATTCGTTCCCAATGCGCGCCACCTCCTTCTCCAACTCCAATTTCACCAAAATGACAACCGCCTAGATTTTGACCAAATCCACCTCGGTCAAAAATTGTTCTGCCGACACCGTATGCTTGCCCCGCTTCACCTTGTACACGCCCTCGAACTCTTCGCTGACGAGCCGGATCTGCGCGCCCGCATGCAGCCGGTAGTTCAGAAGCGATGTCGCCCGGACCCCGGCCTCCTTGTTCTCCTCATAGGACTGCGGACTGCCGATCAAGCCGCTCTTCGGCGACAGCCTGACGATGGAGCCTCCGCCGCCCCCCTTGCCCTGAGCCTGAAAATAAAGCTTTCCCTGCCGCGTATAAACGCCGGTCTTGCAGGCGGAAGCCGCGCGGCGAATCGCGTCCACCGGGTCGCCCTTCATAATAAAGCCCTTCATATAGGCATAATCCGATTCCAAATCTACCGGTCCATGCGGAATCTGCGCCCGCGTCAGGAGATCGTGAATGATCTCGCTCGCCTTCGTCCCTGGGCGGTACGTATGCGCCATCTCATAGATGGAGACCGCTACGTCATCCTTCACTTGAATCGTCGTGATCCGCTCGGTCTGCTCCCGCTTCGTCCGCACCTCCACGATGCGGCCCTGGAGCACCGTGCCAAGGTCTTTGCCGTACCCCGCGTTCACGATGACGCGCATGCCGGTCCGAATATTCGCCAGCGTATGCTTGGACAAATTGTAGATCTCCACCGTCGACTCGCTCGGCTCCTTGCCGTCGTCGAAGTCGGCGATGACCTGCATCGTCAAGTCTCCGTAGGTGAAGCGGTATCCGCCGATCAGAATCTCGCAGCCCCGGTTATATAAGTATTCCATCGTCATCCCCCAAATGAAGGTGCACAGACTGCCCCAGCGTGTCCCAAGTAATCAACTCTCCCGGATTGTCGCCATACGGCACGATGACCTCCAGCGGGAAGTCGCGCGTCTCCATGCTCTCGAACAAGGGCATCCCCCACACGAGCTTCACGCCGAGCGCCAGCGGCTTATCCCCTTCGGACAGATCCACCGTAAAATAATCATGCGCCGCATTGTAGCGCACTTCGAACGTGTATGTTCGTTCCCCCAGGTCCATATCGAAGGAATAGGGAATCAGATCTTTGTCGATCCGGATAATTGCCATGCTTCTCCCCCTTTCCGGCGCCGCCACCTAAGCGGAACGGGCTCTCCCAATGGGTTCGCGTCATTTGACGCGAATAACCGTCCCTGGCGGCGGACTCATATAGGTGCTGACCCTTTTGAAATTCAGGGCGTGCAATGCCGTTACGCTGATTCCGAATTGCTTGGCGATCGACGGCCAACTGTCGCCGGGCTGAACGCGATACATCCGGATCGGATCGCCCTTCGCCTTCGTCTTGCTCTGGTTGGACAGTAATTTCTTCCCGGTCTGCAGCGCCACGATCATGCCCGCCTGCGCGATGCCCGGCATGCCGGATAGCTTCATTCCGGCCCGAATCCCCGCTTCGCTGACCTGGTAGTAGGCCGCGATATCTTTGACCGATTGGCCGGGGCGCACGACATGAACGTCCGGCTTCGGCCGGTAAGCCGTATTCCGCTTGCCGGAGCGGCTCTTCGGCTTGACGGCTGCTTTCCGCTTCGGCGGGAGCTTGTCATACGCAATCTTGACGAGATTGACCTGCTTCAAGGTCATCGCGAACGACATGCCGTTCGCGATCGAGTTATCATGCGTCGTCCGCAGACTCGTAATGACGCAATTCAGCAGCATATTGCGGCCGCTATACTGCAGCAGCTTCCCTTCATTCATCGCGGTGACGAGCCGATGCCGGTAGTTCGAGGCCTGCGGCCCGATCAGCAAGCCTTCCAAATGCAGGCTCACCGTCTCCCTCTGCACATGGTCGGTAACCATGCCGCCCTTCTCGATGTTATGGCTGCTTACCTGCACCGAGTATTCCGGTTCCTCGGAAATCACGAACAGCTCGACTCCGCCCAACTTGCTTTTCCGCGTACTAATAGGACATCATGCCTCCTTCCGCAACGACCGGCTTCGGCATTGGCTTCGGCGGCGGCAGCTTGCTCGCGATGCTCCGCTCGAACGAACGGAACGATGCGTCGAATTGCTCCCGCGCAATCCGCTTGATCTCCTCGATCATCCGCATATCGATATAGCCGTTCACATTCAGATTCATGACCACGTTGCTGTTCGCCGTGACATCGAAGCCGCTCCGGTTCCCGGCCGGAAGAGGCGGACCAGCATTTCCCTGGCTGCTATAAGGAACAGGGGCCTGTAATGGACCAGACGGGGCGAACGCGATAGAGGCATCTGCCATTGGCCGGTACGTACCCGCAGCAACCGTCGTGGCGGATATCTGGCTTTGCACGCTCAGCTTGTTCACGTCAGGCGCGGCGGCGGGCTGTTCCTCCTCTTTTGGAAGCAAAAACTTCTCTGCCGCCCACAACCCGGCATCCAAAGCAAGCCCGCCCAAAAATCCGGCCGGCGTAAAGCGCAGAAACCTCGTCGCCTTACTCACGGTACGGGCACCTTTCAGCAGCTTGCCGAACCAGCCCGTCTTCTTGGCGGCGGACGCAGCCTTGCCGACATCCGATGCGGTTGATGTCGAAGTGGCGATCTCCGCCATCGTCCCGGTGGCGGCTTGAACTG
Source organism: Paenibacillus thiaminolyticus (assembly GCF_007066085.1). NCBI lineage: Bacteria > Bacillati > Bacillota > Bacilli > Caryophanales > Paenibacillaceae > Paenibacillus > Paenibacillus thiaminolyticus. The sequence goes on from NZ_CP041405.1 coordinate 2,777,922, forward strand.
ATTGCACGGTCTCCGCCGTCGTCTGGGCGGCCGTGATCGCATATTCGCCGCCATCCGATTCCTCTTTCTCTTCCTTCTTGCGGCCGAACATGTTCAAGGCGAAGTCGCCTGCTATGGCAGCTACCGTGCCCCATTTTCCGACTTTTTTCAAAAGGCCCCGCTTCGGCTTGGCAGGTGTGACCTTGCCCGACGTACTGGATGGCGCTGTGCCTTGCGGAGCCGAAGGGGGCGTCGCGGCGGTTGTTAGCGGGGCGGCCGTTCCGCCTGCAGTTGGCGGAGTAGCGGGACCGCTTTTGGTTGGCGACGCGGCCGGAGCGCCTTTGGCTGGCGGCACGCCTGTACCGCCTTTGCCCGGCGGCGCGGCGGTCCCGTCCTTGGTCGGCGCGGCAGCCTTGCCAAGCTCCTTCTGCCGCTGCGAACCTTCGCGGCCGCTTTGGCCTGAGCCGCCTCGCTTCTTCTTGCCGGACTTGCCCCCTCCCCGCTTTTTCTTGTTCTTCTTTTTGTCCCTTCCCCCGGCTTCTCCCGCGAGGCCGGACGAGATGCCTCCTCCACCCTGGCAGCAGCAGCATTTGCATTGGCTGCCGCCGGATTCTCCGGTGAACAGCTTTTTCACATAATTCACATTATCAATGACACCTTTTACTTTCTTGATGCTATCGCTCGCGGCATAGACATAATCTTGGGCGGTTTTTGCGAATTCAAGGGCTTGTTGCCAGTACGATTTCTCCTCATTCCCTGGCTTCTTGTCCTCCGCTTTCGCCGGGCCTTGCACCACGACCGTCGTGCTCTGAACCGCGGCCAGTGAAGCGGACAACTGCTGCCCCAACCCATTCGGCTGGACCGCATGCGCGAGGCTCGGCCCTCCTGAGCGGATCGAGGCCTGTCTTCGCATCATATTCGCGATCGACTTCACGTCCGACGCGATGCCGCCGGTCGCCAGGGCGGGTCCGCCCCGCTTCGGTCTGGCGGCGCGCTTCATCTCCGCGATCTGCTCCTGCATGCTATCCGTCATCATCCGGAACACGGAGCCAACCTCATCCAGCTTGCCGTTCATCGTGCGCAGCTCGCGGTGCACATTTTTGGTGATCCGATCATCCATTGACTTGCCCCCCTCCTGTCCCGTACATCCATTCCATAGCTGCGGCAGCCTCGCATAATTCCTCGATGCTCATGCCGCTCGCTTCCGCATACGTAATGCCGCCCCGGCTGTTCAGGACGACACGCCAGAACAATTGCCGGAGCGGATTGCGGGAGATGGAATGTCTATACGTCGGATGATTCGGATTCCAAGGGCGTGTCCACCATGCCCAGGAAGCGCGCGCATTCGAGCCAAAGCGGCGTCATGATGTCGGTCTTCTCTTCAAGCGCTTCCCAGCTCAGGCGCGGAGACACAATGACATGCTGGAGGAAAAAGTCCATCGACGGCTCCAGCTTCCATCCCCCGTCTGCTTTGAGCGCCACATCATAGAGCCGCATCAGGGCGCGGGCGCCCGGATGCTGCAGCACATATTCCTCTTGCTCGATCGTTACCGTCTGTTGCTTGCTCACTTCATTCACCCTTTCCGAATCCCAATATGGAAATTAGTTCACCCGATGCGTATAATCCAGCACTTGAATTTCAAATTCGCGATCCTCCAGCTCCGAGCCGTAAGCGGCAGCCGGCAGCTTTTTCACGATCGCCTGCGTGCCCCCGATCGTTTCGCCCGGCTCGTTGTTGGATTTCACCCAGATCGAGAACAGCTTCTTCTCGCGTGCCAGACGATGCAGCAGGACAATCTGCGGCGACGTCGACATCAGCGTCAGCTTAATCGTGCCGAGCGGATTATTTTTGTGCGCAATCGCCACCTCGCCGCGCGCGCCGACATGAGCCACGCTCTGCTCCTCGTCCTTTTCGCAGGAGACGAAGGTATTCTCGCCGAATCCCGTAATATACTCGCCGTTAATGACGACGGACACTTGCTTCGCATCATAAATGCCGATACTCATGAATGTGCACCTTCCTTAAATTCAATATTTTTTACCCGCAAGGATGCTTTGGGATCAAAAGCGGTTGTTCAGTCGTGTTCAAAAAGGCCGGTGTTCGGCAATCGGTCTTTCTGACCTGCCATTCCTAGAAACGGATGACGCCGTTCACCTTCACCTGATGCACCGCTCCGGCAATCTCGAACCAGAACGAGCCGCCGCGGTATTCGCGGTTCGCGCGATCGCCCGGATCGACCTGGTTGCGAAGCAGGAAGGAGGTGCCGAACAGCGGCTCGCCGCTGTCATCCGCGGCAATGATGCCCATACGGAACGACTCCAGCAGCACATTGATCACCGTGCTCTCGATTTGCGCGATGCCTGCGTCCGTATATGGAATTTTGCTGGATTGATTGAGCAGATGCTGAATCTGCATTTCCATGCGGGCACGAACATAGTCGCGCGCCATAATGACATCGATATATTCGCCTGACAGCGTCTTGCCTTCGGACGTGCGGGCTTCACCCTGCTTGTTCACATACGTAATCGCGCCGCCGTCATGAATCTCCATCAATTCCCCGGCGGTCAGCTTCAATGGAGCGATGCCGGTGCAGGTCTTGAATTTCCAGGTCACGGAACCGACATCCGCGGAGCCTACCGAGCCGACGAGCGCGGCATCCGGGTAGGCGCTGGCATCGGTATGATAGAACGCGACCGTGCGATTGAACCCGGCGGCCTTCAACGCTTGCAGCTTCGTCTTGTCGGACACCCGCGTCACGAACAGGCGGTAGTCCTCCTTCTCCAGCTCCTGAGCCAACGCCGTAACCGTTGCTTCGCTGTTGTCAGGGGAGAGCAGATAGTACCAGCCCATATCCATAACGGAACGGAGGCGCTCCTCCGCGTTTTCCTGCTCATCGCATGCCGCAATCGCGATGCGGGCCGGAGAACGGTCCCCTTGGCCGAACAGAGCCGCGGCCATCTTGTACTCCGCCGTCGATTCGGCGAAGTCCGCCTGAACGGCCTTCAGATCGCCGTACTCCTTATAAGCCGATCCTCCCGCCTTCTTGCCGAGAATGAGCGGCATGCCGAAGGACAACCGTCCTGTCGGCTTTTGCAAATCAATCGTCACTTGAACATCCTGGATCGTCATTATTCCTTCATCTCCTTCAATGTCATATGAACCTTCTCAATATGGCCGGGACTTGTCCGGGCGAACGAATCCCGCATGCGCAACCGAACGCGAATCTCCAGTCCGTGAACCGGTTCCGCCACCCATTGCGCGTCGCTGACATGAACCAGCGCGGCCGACAGGCCTTCCAGCTTGTCTGCGCCTTCAGTCCAGAGCCAGCCGATCGCTTGGCGGCATTGCTCCATCGCCGTCCACGGATCGGGCGAACACCAGACCAGCTGCCATTCCATCTCGACCAGCCTGGTCAACGGCCCGGTCATATCCCGGTGCCGCTGCGAACGATCCGCATAGGGCACGGACACGCGATACAGCAGCCTGGCCCCGTCTGGCGCCTGCTCTTCCGCGGACGCCTGCAGCGGCAGCGGTTCGAGCGGAAGTCCCGCGGACTCCGCCAGCGGCTGCAGCCACTGCTCGAAATAATCGCGATACACAATCAAGCCGTCTCTCCCCCCTCTCATCGGCAATAAAAAAACCGGCAGCAATGCCGGCATTATTGCGGAGCGAGGAGCAGAACAAGGGAAAATTCGGTGCCTCTGGCTTCTTTGCCCGCACCTGTCGTCCGCCGATTGCGTGTCCCTTCTGCTCAACTCGTCCACAATAGCATTATAATACGGGGAACACATGTTTGTTTTATCGTATTTTTATAGAATAGCAACAGTATTTATAAAACGTTATTTTAAATAAATTAACGAACATTTGTTCTTGTTTTGTGGTATAATGAGTATATTCTCATCTATTCATGGGTCTGACGGCAGGAGGCGCAGAATCGGCAGGCTCATTTTCATAAGACAAGGATATATCGCAACCGATTATGGAGGAGGACAATCTATATGGAAGACCGGCAATTCACTATCCCTTCGTTCGATTCCTTCGATCCGAAGGCGGCCAAGCGGTTCATGGAGGAGACTTTTGCGAAATACCGGATGTGTAAAGTAATGCGGTATGCGGTGCGGGAAGCGGCGGTCACGATGAAATATGAAGCGAAGGAGCACGGCGCGACGAACCGGGTCGGCGATCCGACCGGCAGTATCGCTGCGCATAATGCGGACAAGGCGAACGAATGTCTCGCCTTCTGCGAAGTGATCGAATCGCTCGTCGACCAACTGGAGCCGGACGAGCAGCTCCTCATTCGCGAGCGCTATATGAAAGGGGCGCGCGTCACGGACACGAACGTGTACAGCTTCGCCTTCGATCCGCCAATCAGCGCGGTCACGTACGGCCATATCCGCAAGCGGGCGTTCCAGAAGCTGCTGCACGCGTTCCAGTATGTGTTCCCGGGTCATAGCGGATAAAGGCTCGCCAGGGGAAGAATACAACAACAAATAAGCCCGGACCGCCTGGTTTCCCAGGTCGTCCGGGCCTTTCTTTTTCATGGAGGCTTACTTCTTGCTCTCCTTCGGATACATCTGCTCGCGCAAGCCTTTGATCTCGTCGCTGTCGAGGTACTCGTCGAACGTCGTCACGCGGTCGATGATGCCATTCGGCGTAATCTCGACGATGCGGTTCGCGATCGTCTGCACGAATTGATGGTCATGCGACGTGAACAGCATCGTGCCGTCGAAGTCGATCAGACCGTTGTTGAGCGCGGTGATGGATTCCAGATCCAAGTGGTTCGTCGGCTCGTCAAGGATGAGCACGTTCGCGCCCGCCATCATCATTTTCGAGAGCATGCAGCGCACCTTCTCGCCCCCGGACAGGACGCTCGCCTTCTTCAATGCCTCTTCGCCGGAGAAGAGCATGCGGCCCAGGAAGCCGCGCAGGAACGTCTCGTCCTGATCCTTCGAATATTGGCGCAGCCAATCGACCAGGTTGTCTTCCACCCCGTCGAAATAAGCCGAGTTATCCTTCGGGAAATACGCTTGCGACGTCGTCACGCCCCAGCTGAACGTGCCGGCATCCGGCTCCAGCTCGCCCATCAAAATCTGGAACAGCGTCGTCTTCGCCAAGCCGTTCGGTCCGACGAACGCGATCTTGTCGCCTTTGTTCACGACGAGATGCAGATTATCGAGCACCTTCTCGCCATCAACCGTCTTGGTGAGGCCTTCGATCGTGAGCAATTGCTTGCCTGCTTCCCGTTCGGACTTGAAGTTGATGAACGGATATTTCCGGTTCGACGGACGGATGTCGTCGAGCGTGATCTTGTCGAGCATTTTTTTGCGGGCGGTCGCCTGCTTAGACTTGGACGCGTTCGCGCTGAAGCGCTGAATGAACGTCTGCAGCTCTTTGATCTTCTCTTCCTTCTTCTTGTTCTGGTCGCGCGCCATCTTCAACGCCAGCTGGCTCGACTCATACCAGAAATCGTAGTTCCCCGCATACAGCTGAATCTTGCCGAAGTCGATATCGGCGATATTCGTGCACACCTTGTTCAAGAAGTGACGATCGTGGGATACGACGATGACGGTGCCTTCATAATCCATCAGAAAATGCTCCAGCCAGTTGATCGACTCCAGATCCAGATGGTTCGTCGGCTCGTCAAGCAGCAGGATGTTCGGGCGTCCGAACAGGGCCTGCGCCAGCAGGACGCGGACCTTCTGGTTGCCGTCCAGCTCCGACATTTTGTCGTCGTGGAGATTCTTCGGAATGCCCAGCCCGATAAGCAGTTCGGCCGCATCCGCTTCAGCTTCCCAGCCGTTCAGCTCGGCGAATTCGCCTTCCAGCTCGCCCGCGCGCATGCCGTCCTCTTCGCTGAAGTCGGCCTTCGCGTAGAGCGCGTCTTTCTCCTTCATAATGCTGTACAGCCGCTGGTGACCCATAATTACAGTCTCCAGCACCGCAAATTCATCGTATTCATAATGGTTCTGCTTCAATACGGACATGCGGTCTCCCGGAGTAATGTGAACCTCCCCGTTGGTAGGCTCGATTTCGCCGGATAATATTTTAAGAAATGTCGATTTACCTGCTCCGTTCGCGCCGATAAGACCGTAGCAATTGCCCGGAGTGAACTTGATGTTCACATCCTCGAACAAAGGCCGCTTGCCGTATCGGAGCGTAACGCCGGTCGTACTAATCATGGCATTCCCGTCCTTTAACACGCGATTTATCATTCAAATGATTATTATAGCACACTATGGCCGGTTATGCCCGCTTCCTGCGCAATGACGCCCCTGGTATCTGAATCTGACGAATTGTCCTCCCGTACCCTTCGCCGTTCCCGAGATGTTCGGATAAATATGCCAGGGGACTATATCGGCGGCTTTTTTTCCTATATAATGTATCTATCTGTAAAAGAAAGCGAGGGATGTTATATGGTGAATCCATCTGTATATAACGTTCGGGAGGAACGAGCAAGCGCCCGGCGCTTCGGCATGATTCAACTCTAACCCCAAGCGTCGGCCCGCCTGATACCGTGCTCCCGAACTTGCTGCCGCTACGTCGTTTGTCCCTTCATGGGGACATCGTTGGTACTGCAACGCAAGTTCATTTTATGCGGCATCGACCGCACCGAAGGAGATATCAGGCTTGAACGAAACCGACAGCTATTGCAACATCCATAATGACCGCAATCAACAACGAAACGAAATGAATGGAACTGCCATGGGCAGCGATGCGCTGGCCGGACTCGGCTGGGACAGCCGCTGGGCCGAGACGTGGAGCCACTGGTTGAACGGGCTCAACGAAGCCGCTCAGCGCCGCTATGCGGGCGGACTGGTGCCAGCGCGCGTCTTGCTCGCGCACAAGCATCTGTACCGCATCGCCGGCCCCGACGGCAGCGAATGGCTCGCCGAGGTATCCGGCCAGGCGCGCAACCAGATGACGGCCCCGGCCGATTGGCCGGCCGTCGGCGATTGGGTTGCCGCTGCGCCGCGGCCCGCGGAAGGCCGCGCGACGATCGCGGGCGTGCTGCCGCGACGCAGCCTCTTCGCGCGCAAGGTCGCCGGCAGCCGCCCGGAGGCGCAGGTCGTGGCCGCGAACGCCGATGTGGCGCTGCTCGTCACATCGATGACCTCCGACTTCGAGCCGCGCCGGCTGGAGCGCTTCGCCGCGCTCGCCTGGGATAGCGGCGCCGTGCCTTGCATCGTGCTCACGAAGGCCGATGCGGCCGACGATGCGGACGCCTTCATCACGCAGGCCGAGCTCGCCGCCCCGGGCACCGACGTGTTCACGGTGTCCGCGCTGACCGGCGCCGGCTTGGAACGTCTGCGCGCCCGGCTTGCCCCGGGCACGACGGTCGTGCTCGTCGGCTCGTCCGGCGTGGGCAAGTCGACGCTCGCCAATGCGCTTGCCGGCGGCGAACGGATGGCCACGCAGGAGGTGCGCGCCAGCGACAACAAAGGGCGGCACACGACGACGCACCGCGAGCTGCTGCCGCTCGAAGGCGGGGCGTGGCTCATTGACACGCCCGGCATGCGCGAGGTCGGCATGACCGCCGCCGACCATGACGGCTTGTCCTCGGCCTTCGAGGACATCGAGACCTTGGCGGCCGCCTGCCGCTTCCACGACTGCGCGCACGGCGACGAGCCGGGCTGCGCGGTGAACGCTGTGATCGCCTCCGGCGAGCTGGCAGCGGGCCGCCTCGCCAGCTACCGGAAGCTGCTGCGGGAAGAGGCCCGGATGCGCCGGGAGGAGACAATCCGCTTGCGTCGCCTGGAGATGAAGGGCGCGAGGAAGCCGGACAAGCGTCGCTAGGCGGGAGCGCCTCGTCCGTCCGCGGAGCGGCCCGTCCGTACTGCGGGCGGCTTCGCCTTCCCGCTCGCTGGACGGGCAATGCCCGCTCCAAGATCAACAAAGCCATCTGCCCCAGGCGCAGCGCCTTGGCAAATGGCTTTTTTTGCATGAATTGCACTTCTATTCTCCTCCGCGCCACGTCTCCCCGAGCGCCAGCAGCCTTACTTGCGACTCATCAAGGCTCCGCCGCAGCCGCTCCGCTTCCAGCCGATCGAGCGCTTCCTTCGGCGTGTCATCGGCCAGCTTGAAGGCGCCGTAGTGCATCGGGATCATCAGCTTCGCGCCGACATCCTCGAATGCCTGCAGCGCTTCCTCCGGGGTCACATGCTGACGGGACATGAACCACTCCGGCTCGTAGGCGCCAATCGGCATCAGCGCGACATCGATAGCGAAGCGGCGGCCAATCTCCCGGAAGCCCCGGAAATATCCGCTGTCCCCGGCAAAATAAACCGTCTCCTTCGCAGGCGGCCGCTCTCCCGTCCCCACGGCTTCGAAATCCAGCTGTTCCAGCACATACCCGCCCCAGTGTGAGCGGTTCATATCTGCAAGCGTCCGCCGCGTCCAATGCTGGGCCGGCACGAAGGTCACCCGCACGGAGCCGATCATGAGCTCCATCCACCATTCGAGCTCGACCGTCTGCGGGAAGCCTTTGCGCACCATCTTCGCCTTGAGCCCTCCCGGCACGACCAGCAGCGTGCGCGGGCTTACCAGCTTGCGAAGCGAGCCCATATGCAAATGATCATAATGGGAGTGCGAGATGAGAATGACATCAACCGGCGGCATCTGATCAATTGGAATGCCGGGAGGAGACAATCGCTTCTCCATCGCCATGCTCTCCGCCCATACCGGATCCGTGACGATATTCAATCCTCCCATTTGCAGCAGGAAGGTGGAATGCCCGATCCAGGTGATGGCCAGGGCGCCATCATTGTTATGAAGTCTGGCGAGATCCGGCTTCACTTGCGGAACGACATAAGAATAATCTTTCTGCTTCAGCCGCACTTTGCGTTCGGCGCGCCAACGCCGGAATTGCTTCCAAGCTTTTTCTGTCGAGACATTGTCCATATTCGTGTAATAGCGCTTCATGGCACCACCTCATTTGCACACCAAGTATTCGTAAGCCTTGCCGTTCGGACGTGCAGCAGCAAGGAAGGGGCCGGGCAAGAAAAATTCCATTCTCGTACTAGAATAACAAATCGGTCCGGCGAACTCCAATTCACCCCGCGGCCTTGCTGCCGGTCAGCGTTCCTTAACCGGATCGGCCGCCCCCGCTTCCATGCGCGCCGCACGCGGCCAGGCGCTGTCTGCCTCTATCGTATGCGCGCGCCGCAGTGCGGTCTATTCCCGTCCTGCAAAAACAGCGAATGCCCACGGCGGCACGGCGGTCACCGCATGCCGGTTGCCGCATGCCGATGCCGCATGCCGATGCCGCCGAGCGCCTATCTCTATTTTTAACTCAAAGCGGCCCGTTCCAACCTCCCGTTCTCACAAAATACTTGTCTAAGGACCCGGATTGTTCCCGGCTATGCCTTCATGTACAATGGAGACATACCAGAATGATACAGGAGGTGCCGTCAATGCAATTGATCACAATCGAACCGACGCCGAGTCCGAATTCCATGAAGCTTCATCTGGATGAGACGCTGCCGGCGGGCGTACGGCGAACCTACTCTGAAGATAATCGCCGCTCCGCGCCGCCGATCATCGGGCAGCTGCTCGATATCGACGGCGTGAAGAGCGTCTTTCATACCGCGGACTTCATCGCGCTGGATCGTTATCCGAATGCCGATTGGGCCCGCATCCTGGCCGACGTGCGCGACATTTTCGGACAGCCGCAGGAAGAGAGCGGACAGGGCGAGGAATGGTCGGCCTGGACCTCCTTCGGAGAGGCGCAGGTCTATGTTCAATATTTCCGCGGCATTCCGATGCAGATTCGGGTGCAGGCGGACAACCGTGAGGAGCGCGTCGGTCTGTCCGAGCGCTTCGTGAAGGCCGTTACCGAGGTCGCCAGCGCCACCTTGATCAAGGAACGCAAGCTGAGCGACTACGGCATTCGCTACGGCGAGCTGGCGGATATCGCGCGCGAGGTGGAGCAGGAGCTTGAAGCCGCGTATCCGGAGGAGCGGCTCGCTTCGCTCGTGCGTCAGGCGATCGAGAAGGCCAAGAGCGATGAGCCGTTCATCGAGGAGCGCCGCGAGCTCACGGAGGAAGAGCTGGCCGCGCGCCTGAAGGACAGCGATTGGCGCGTGCGCTATGCGGCGCTGGATCGGATGGAGCCGGAGGCCAGCCGACTGCCGCTGCTCGCGGAGACGCTCCGCGACCCGCAGAGCCAGATTCGACGCCTGACGGTCGTCTATCTGGGCGAGATCAAGACGGCAGAATGCCTGCCGCTGCTGTTCGAAGCGCTGCGCGATGCCTCAGTCAGCGTCCGCCGCACAGCAGGGGACACCTTGTCCGATATCGGCGATCCGGCGGCGATCGAGCCGATGATCGAAGCGTTGCAGGACAAGAACAAGCTGGTCCGCTGGCGCGCGGCCCGCTTCCTCTACGAAGCGGGAGACGAACGGGCCGTGCCGGCGCTAGAGGAAGCGGCGAACGACAGCGAGTTCGAGGTCGCGCTGCAGGCGCGTATGGCGCTGGAACGAATCCGCTCCGGCGAGGAAGCGGTCGGCACCGTCTGGCAGCAGATGGCCCGCCTGCGCGAGCAATCCGAAGCCGAACGGGCCTGACACGAAGCAGGGCTGCAGCGGTTCAGCAGACAAAGGAATAACGGAACGGCGGGGTATCTCCCTTTCAGGTGACGATACGCCTGCCTGCCCGCAGTACAAGACGGTACCCGTTCTGGATACCGTCTTTTGGTTCATTTCCCGGCTCTACAGCCCCTCTAATCGGCTCAATGTCCCGGCGACGGAGCCACTGCCGCCTCTTCCGGATGCAGCGTCGCGTGGAACTGCGTCGTGTACAGCGAGGCATAGCGCCCATCCAGCTTCAGCAGCGCTTCATGCCGTCCCCGCTCCACAATCTCGCCCTCTTCCATGACCAAGATCTGGTCGGCGGAGAGGACCGTAGACAAGCGGTGAGCGATGACGATGGTCGTCCGCCCCTGCATCAGCTCAGACAGAGCCGCCTGCACATACGCCTCCGATTCGGAGTCCAGATGGGATGTCGCCTCATCGAGAATGAGGATGCGCGGATTTTTGAGAATCGCCCGCGCAATCGCCAGCCGCTGCCGTTCCCCGCCGGAGAGACGATGCCCCCGCTCGCCGACGACGGTATCATAGCCTTGGGGCAGGCCGGCAATCATATCGTGAATATAAGCCTTGCGGCAAGCCTCCTCCAGCTCGTCCTGGGTCGCGCTGTCCTTGGCGATACGCAGGTTATCGGCCACCGTCGCGTGGAACATGAACGACTCCTGGGTGACGTACGCGACCTGGGCGCGCAGCGACTCCAGCGACACGTCCCGCACGTCATAGCCGTCGATGAAGACCATGCCTGAGGTCGCGTCATACAGGCGGCCGATCAGGTTGATCAGCGTCGATTTGCCGGCGCCGCTCGGTCCGACAAGGGCGACCACTTCCCCAGGCTCCGCGTGGAAGCTGATGCCGCGAAGCACCTCTCCTCCGCTGCCATAGCGGAAGGTGACATCGGCGAATTCCACCGCGCCTTGAACCGCGCCAAGCGTTTTCGCATTTGGCCGGTCCCTCACCTCCGGCTCCATATCCATATATTCAAAAATACGCTGGAAGACCCCCATCGCGGTAACAACCTCGACGTGCAGATTCAGCAAGGTGCCGAAGGGCTGATACAGCCGGGACAGATAGGCCGCGAAGGCGACAATCGCGCCGATCGTCATCGGGCCGTAGATGACCTGATAGCCGCCATACATATAGATCAGCGCCGTGCCGAGCGGCCCCAGCGTCGAGACGAACATGAAGAACCAGCGTCCGGCCAGGTTGAGCCTCACTTCCAGCTCTTTCACCTTGTTGTTCTGCTCCTCGAACCGGGCTTGCAGCGCAGCTTCGCGCCCGAAGATGCGGGACAGCAATGCGCCCGAGACGCCGAACACTTCCCCCAATTGCGCGGACATGTCGGCCCGCACCTTCTGGGTCTCCGAGCGCAGCCGCTTGCGGTAACCTGATACCTTGCGCACCGGGATCATCGACAACGGCAGGATGACGATCGCCATCAGCGCCAGCTTCCAGTCAAGGGTGAACAGGATGCCAATTGTCGTGCAGATGATAACGATCTGCGTGAGCGAAGATACGGCGACGTTCGTGACGACATTTTGAATCGCGGCCACATCATCGGTCACCCGCTGGATGACCTCGCCGGAGCGGGCCGCAGTGAAGAAGCCGACCGATTGCAGCTGCAGGTTACGGAACAGCCCCTGCCGCAGATCGGACATAATATGCTGGGTCACGAGCGTATTGAGATGGCTCTGCAGCACGCCGAGCATCCCGCTTGCGATCGGCAGCCCGACGAGCAGCGCGGCACAGGTCAGCAGCAGCGCCACATCCTTGTTCGGGATGGCGATGTCGATAATGCGCTGCATGACGAGCGGCGGCAGCAGGCCGATAATGGCGCCGGAGAGCGCCAGAAAAACAATCCAGAAAAGCCGGAACAGATACGGTCGGAACAAGGCCCCGATCCGCTTGAAGGACACGTCCTTCACCGAGACGCGCGGCTGCCCCTTCGCATCCCGAATGGGGACCGAGCGGTTGCCCCAGCCTTGGTACATTCAGATTCCCCCTCATCATCCGGCTTCTCTCCCCATTTACGCCGATATATGTCTTGCCTTACACTGTCACCATTGTAGTACTGTGATGTTGATTCTATTATAATCGCAATTATGTCGTTAGGAAGACATTGTCTGGAGAAAAAACGGGGGTAATCCACGTGACTCGCTGCACAGCTCTCGAAAATCCTGCGATAACACAGGATTCTTCACCGGCCCTCTCTCTGAAAAAAGAAATCCTGCTAAAGTGCAGCAATTCGCGGCGCCATGGCTTGATATGGAGGGGAACCGGGTGAAAAGCTGCATTCTGGCAGGAATTTTGTTAAAAAGTCGAAAAACCAAGAGAAAAACCTGCGCTTTTGCAGTAATTAGGCCGCAAGAGACACCGAGCAGTTCGTTTTCTGCGCTGATGAGATATTGGTCATAAGAGACAAAGAGCAGTTCGTTTTCTGCGCTGATGGGATATTGGTCATAAGAGACAAAGAGCAGTTCGTTCCCTGAGCTGATGGGATATTGGTCATAAGAGGCTAGGGGGATGGATCTATAGACTTATGTACTGCACGCCGCGTCGTCCCGCTCAACGACAGTATTGATTTATCAATTTGCCTGGGAACCTCGGCTTACCGGGTTTGCTCCGTACAGGTTTTGCATATACTTCTGCCCATTGCATCTTTCGTAGCAATTCTGCTCTATGCAGGCATTTCAAGTAAGGCTTTAGTATAAGCAGAACTTGCAGACTAAGGTGGACTTGCATGCTAAACAGGTTAAGTAGCTTCACAGACTAGCAAACTAAGCAGGTAAGCTGACGAAGCAAACTAAGCAGGCTAAGCTGACGAAGCAGCTTTGCAAGTTAAACAGTGTGCAGGTCTTACAAGCTAAGCAGCCTATCTACTTAACCTTCACCCCAGCTAGCCGCGCACCACGCGTGCAAAAAAGAGAGCAGTCCGCGACTGCTCTCCGGCTGAGGCCATCAAAATCCATAATGGCGTTCCATACGGGAAAGAAAGCAAAGGGGCCCCCAGAAAACGCGCCAGCATCGCTTGTCAAGGTTGCCAGCCCCCACGGATGCTATCCCCTTAACCTGTCTGCCCTACAGCAGCTTCTCAATGACGGCGTTCGCCGTGCTCTCCTTGTTGTCGATCGATTCCTGGTACGTGCGCTTAAAATACTCGACATACAGCACATCCAGCAAGTACAGCTGCGCGATCTTCGCGGACAAGGAGCCGCCCTGGAGCGGGCCCTCATTCGCTCCGCAGAGGAGCGTAACGTCCGAGTGCAGCGTCAACGGAGATTTGACGAAGCGGGTGATCGAGATGATCTTGGCCCCCTTCTCCTTCGCTTTCTTCGCGGCCTCGATCGTGTCCTTGGTCGAGCCCGAGTACGAGAACATGACCGCCACGTCGCGCTCGGTCATGAGGGCGGCCGACATCATCTGAAGATGGGAGTCGAAGGAGCATTCCGTCTTTCTCGTGATGCGCATAAATTTGTTCTTCGCTTCGAGTGCGGTAATCAAGGACGTGCCCACGCCAAAAAAATGAATGCGTTCCGCCTGAATCATATAGCCGATCGCCTTCTCGATATCGTCCGCCTTGAGGAGGTCATACGTCTCGTTGATCGCATTGACATTCGTGGTCAATACTTTGGATGCCACCTGCTCGATCGTGTCGTCCATCCCGATCTGCTCGGTCAGCTGCGGGATTTCATTTTCCGCCGTAATGCTGTGCGCCAATGCGATCTTGAACTCCTGATAGCCCTTGAAAGTAAGCGACTTGCAGAACCGGAAAATGCTCGATTCCCCAACGTCGCAGGCATCGGCCAGATCAGTGATGGACATATAGATGACGCTTCTCGTATGCTCCAATATATAATCCGCTACTTTGCGCTCGGTGTTCGTGAAGGAATTATACATGGAATGAATGCGGGTCAGAATACTTATATTACGCAGTGCATCCACCCCCCTAGTGTATATTTACGGCAAAAAACGCGATGCGGCGCCCAACAGCCCCGCCTTGTTCCCGAGCGAAGCCTTGACGATGCGAACCCCGGCGAAGCTGGCCATAATGAACTCCTTCGTCCGCGCTTCCGCCTGACGGACCAGCTCGTCCCGCTCCATGACGCCGCCGCCGATCACGATGGCGGAAGGATTGAAGATATGGACGATGGACGCCAGCCCGGCCGCGACTTCCGTGATCCAGCCGTCAACGACACGCCGCAGCGGCTCGTTGCCCTTGTCTATTTTATCAAATAATATCCGCCCGTTGATACATTCCGGATCAACCTGCCGCGCCATATGGACGAGTGCCGTCGTCGAGGCGAATTTCTCGTAATACGGCTTGAATTCCGGATCGCGGCCTTCCGCCCAAGCATGCGTCATCATATGGCCGAACTCGGCGGCCACGCCGTTCGCCCCCCGGTAAATGCCGCCATTCATGACGATCGCGCCGCCGATGCCTGTGCCATAGGTCAGACACAGGAAGTCGGCATAGGAGCGGCCGGCGCCGAAGCGGCCCTCGCCCAATGCAGCCGCATTAACATCATTCTCAACCCGGACCGGCTTGCCGAACCGCTCCGTCAGCCTGTCCGCGATGCGCATCCCCGTGTACCCCGGAATATTTTCATTGGCGTAGACGATCACCCCCGCATCCGCATCGACCTGTCCCGCCGTGCTGACGGCAATCGCATCATAGCCGCTGTACTCCTCCAGATGAGCTATAAGCTTCCCGATGACATGCTCGCCGCCGCGCTTGCTCTCGGTCTCGTATTCCTGGAACCGCTCAATCCGTCCCGACTCGTCGCACAGGCCGATCTTGGTCGTCGTCCCGCCAATATCCGCCGCCACAATTTTCATAACGAACGCCCTGCCCTTCTATATGCGCTGTGTAGAACACAATCAGAGCATCATGACTAGACGATGCTATTCAGCCCGCTCAATGGCCTGTACGAAGCGCTTCGTAATCTCCATCGGTCTCGTAATCGCCGAGCCGACGACGGCTGTATGCACGCCGAGATCGAATGCCCGCTTCAGCTCCTCCGGCGTCGAGATGCCGCCTTCCGCGATGACCGGGACGGGGGAAGCGGCCGCAAGCTTCTCCAGCAGCTCGAAGTCCGGCAGCGCCTTGCCCCGGGTCGCTTCCGTATAGCCGCTCAGCGTCGTGCCGATGCAGTCGAAGCCCAGCTCGATCGCGGTCATGGCCTCCTCGTAGGTGGAGCAATCCGCCATAAACAATTGATCCAGATACTTCGCTTTTAACTGCGGGAACTGCTCGGCAATCGTCGTTCCGTCCGGCCGCACCCGATCCGTCGCGTCAATGGCGATAATATCGACGCCTTCGCGATAGAGCAGTCCGACTTCCCGGTCCGTCGGCGTAATGAACACATCCGAGCCTTCATAGTCCTGCTTGATAATGCCGATGATCGGCAGCTTCACCTGCTTCTTCATCTCCTGAATATCTTCGACGCTGTTCGCGCGGATTCCCGCCGCTCCGCCCAGGAAGGCGGCATACGCCATTCTCCCCATGATGAACGGGCTGTGCAGCGGTTCATCCGGCAGCGCCTGGCAAGACACGATCAGCTTTCCTTTGACCTGTTCAAATACAGTGGCATTTCGGTTCATCTGTATGCATCTCCACGTAAGTAATGTATTTCTTCACTCCGAAGTTATCCTTACTATATCACCGTACGGACCATACAGTAAATTATTTTCTTTTTATGTTTTACTTTTGAAAAAAATTTCTTCCCATTATAACTCCATGGACATGGTCACGTGTGTGAGCTCCGGAATGGCTTCCGTCACATTATGCAAACTTTCGGGAACATTTGTCATTGATTCCCCCCGGGGCATTCTTTATACTTAACGAATATAACGTGCCATTGTGCACATCATGCAAATCCTCATCCTATCCGAGATGAGGTAGAGGTTGCGGTTGTTAGTAGTAGCTCTGCGGAGGCGGGAAGCGCCGAGGAGGCAGAGGGAAAGGAACCACCGCCGAAGTCTGCGGGCATCTTCCAGCACGCGGGCTGGGGCTGTTGCCGAAAGGCGCAGCACTGTCATACGGGACTACCCGTTCCCGTATGGTGCGCTATCTTTTAAGGAAGGGTATGATGGGGACGGTCTAACCGTCGGACGTGATACGCTCGAACGGTTTTTTGTCATGTCGCCGCTCCTTCCGACCACTGTTCAATTACCAAGGAAGCGAGGGTTTTCAACAATGAAGGCAACAGAAGATAATCGGCAGTCCGGGCTGCGCCGCAGCCTGAAGACCCGTCATATTACGATGATCGCGCTTGGGGGCTCCATCGGCACAGGGCTGTTCCTGGCCAGCGGCGGAGCCATCGCCCAAGCGGGACCGGGCGGCGCGCTCGCCGCCTATATTGCCGTCGGCATCATGGTCTACTTCCTGATGACCAGTCTGGGGGAGCTGGCAACCTATATGCCGGATCCCGGATCGTTCAGCACCTATGCGACGCGCTTCGTCGATCCGTCGTTCGGGTTCGCGCTGGGCTGGAATTTCTGGTTCAACTGGGCGATTACGATCGCTTCGGAGCTGGTGGCCGCTACGCTCATCATCAAGTACTGGTTCCCTGACAGCAATTCATTTATATGGAGTCTGCTCTTCCTCAGCGTCATCTTCTTGCTGAATTTTTTGTCCGTCAAAGGCTATGGGGAGTCCGAATATTGGTTCGCTATCATTAAAATCGCAACGGTTGTTATATTCCTCGTCGTCGGCGTGCTCATGATCTTCGGCATCCTGGGCAGCGAACGCGTCGGCTTTGAAAATTTCCGGATCGGAGACGGTCCGTTCCACGGCGGATTTTTCGCGCTGCTCGGCGTCTTCATGGCGGCAGGATACTCGTTCCAGGGCACCGAGCTCGTCGGGGTCGCCGCCGGCGAGAGCGAGAACCCGCGCGAGAGCGTGCCGCGCGCCATCCGGCAGGTATTCTGGCGGATCCTGCTGTTCTACGTGTGCGCCATCTTCG
The DNA here is from genome assembly GCF_007066085.1 of Paenibacillus thiaminolyticus. Taxonomy (NCBI): domain Bacteria; kingdom Bacillati; phylum Bacillota; class Bacilli; order Caryophanales; family Paenibacillaceae; genus Paenibacillus; species Paenibacillus thiaminolyticus. Next base: position 2,795,447 of record NZ_CP041405.1, read on the forward strand.
TTATCGCGCTGCTGATTCCGTACACGCATCCGAGCTTGCTGGCCAGCGATGTGGACAGCATCAACACGAGCCCGTTCACGCTCGTCTTCGAGAAGGCCGGATTCGCGTTCGCAGCCGCGATTATGAATGCCGTCATTCTGACCTCCGTGCTGTCAGCCGGCAACTCGGGCATGTATGCCTCGACGCGCGTTCTCTGGGTTCTCGCGAAGGAAGGCAAGGCGCCCAAGTTCTTGAGCAAGCTGAACAAACGCGGCGTTCCGATCAATGCGCTCATCATCACGACGATTATCGGCATGCTCGCCTTCCTGGCCACCTTCTTCGGGGACGGCGTCGTCTATATTTGGCTTTTGAACGCCTCCGGCATGTGCGGCTTCATCGCTTGGCTCGGCATCGCGGTCAGCCATTACCGCTTCCGGCGGGCCTTCGTGAAGCAAGGCCACGATCTGAAGGAATTGCCTTATAAGGCGAGATTCTTCCCGTTCGGCCCGCTGTTCGCCTTCGCGCTCTGTATGATCGTCATTGTCGGACAGAACTATCAGGCCTTCACCGGGGAAGGCATCGACTGGAAGGGATTATTGATGACCTATATCGGTCTTCCGATCTTCCTCTCCGTCTGGCTCGGTTACAAATGGAAGCACCGGACGAAAATGATTCCGCTGGACGAATGCAAATTCGACACCTGATCCGAATCATACGAGGATACGGCCCGCTTGCGCGTGGGGATTTTCCCTCCCGCGCAAGCGGGCTTTTTCGGCTTCCGCGAATTGGGTAATCATGCATATTCCGCACCTATTTTCCACACACTAAGCGGAAATGACAGCAGAAGAGGTGTGTTTGTATGGATTCCGTTACGATGACCCGCTCCCTGTTCGGCACGTCGATGGCTTTCCACATTATATTCGCGACGCTGGGGGTCGGCATGTCGCTCATGATCGTGTTCGCGGAGATTATGTACTGGCGCAAGAAGGATTCGGATTATGCGATCATGGCGAAGCGCTGGACCAAAACATTAGGCATCCTGCTCGGCGTCGCCATTCCATCAGGCACCATCGTCGGCGTCATGCTCGCTCTCCTGTGGCCGGGCTTCATGGAAATCGTCGGCCATGTCATCGCGCTTCCGTTCCAGATTGAGATCTGGGCTTTTTTCTTCGAGGCTTTGTTTATGGCCATCTACTTCTACGCAGCGGATCGCTTGACCCATGGCATGCGCATCTTGAGCGTCTTCTTCGTCATGGTCGGAGCCAGCGCCTCCGCCGCGCTGATCACGGCCGCACAGGCATGGATGAATACGCCGGCCGGCTTCCGCATCGTCGACGGGAAGATTACCGACGTCGATCCGTGGGCGGCTTTCTTCAATCCTTCGTATGCGACCTCGGCGCTGCACGTGCTGAGCACGGCCTATATGACCGGCGCCTTCTTCGTCGTGACGGTCGCGGCCTGGCGCCTGCTCAAGCGCAATGTGACGGAGCGGGAAGCAGCTTATCACCGCAAGGGGCTTATGCTCGGCCTCGTCATCGGGCTCGTCATGACGCTCGCCACCGCGCTGAACGGCCATGCCGCCGCCCAATCGATGTACCGCCACAATCCAGAGAAGCTGGCTGCGGCCGAGGCGCTGTTCGAGACGACGACCCATGCTCCGCTCGTCCTCGGCGGCATTCCCGATCCCGAGACGCGGACGATCAAGTATGGCATCGAATTCCCGGGCATGCTCAGCTTCCTCGCCTCGAACCGGTTCGATGCCGAGGTGAAGGGGCTCAATGAGATTCCGCGCGAGGATTGGCCGCCGCTCTTCGTCCACACCTTGTTCAATCTAATGGTCGTCATCGGCTTCGGCCTGCTCGGGCTGGCGCTTGTCGTCGTGCTGTGGCGCGCGTTCACGCGCAAGTCGCCGCGCCCGTATCCGCGCTGGCTCCGCTATGTGCTGGCCGTCACCGGACCGCTGTCGCTGCTGTCCATCGAGATCGGCTGGATTTTCAGCTGCTCCGCGCGCCAGCCGTGGACCATCTACCGCATCCAACGCACGTCGGAAGCGGCACTGCAGAGCGACAATATGGGCTCGTTGTTCCTCCTCTTCGTCGGCATCTATGTGCTGCTGCTCGTGCTGACGGCGCTCGTGCTCCGCTTCTACTTCCGGCGGCATCCCGTCTCCGCGGAGCTGCAGGAGCCGACGCCGGATCATGACCGTCCGCATACGGAGGAGGCATTCACATGACCGACGCCACAATCGCCATTTCGATCTTGTGGGTGTTCCTGTTCGTCTACAGCCTGCTCGGCTCCGTCGATTTCGGGGCCGGCTTCTGGTCGATGATCTACGGCCGCCGCAGCGAGGACGGCCGGGCCGCCGAGCTGGCCAACCGGTATTTATCTCCTTCGTGGAAGGTTACCAACACGTTCCTGGTCCTGTTCGTCGTCGCGCTCGTCGGATTTTTCCCCGGGGCGACGCTCGGGCTCGCTTCCGTGCTGCTCGTCCCGGTCTGTCTCGTGCTCGTGCTGCTCACGCTGCGCAGCGCCTTCCTCGTGTACGGATATTCCGTCCATCGGTACGGACGCACGATCAGCATCATCTCGGGCGTGACCGGGCTGCTCATCCCGGGGCTGCTCGTCTCGGTCCTCCCCGTGACGCTCGGCGGCTTCATTATGGAGACTCCGGACGGCGGGCTGATGCTCGACTTCGGGAAGCTGCTGGCCAGCCCGACGCTGTATGCCCACCTCGCCTTCGGCTACGCGACAGAGCTGTTCTTCTCGGCTCTGTTCCTGGCCGATTACTCCCGCGAGGCGCGCGATATCGCGACCTACCGCATCTACCGGCGCTGGGCCGTCATCTTCGGCCCCTTCAGCCTGCTGACCGCGCTCGCCGTCACGCTTACCGTGCAGCCGGAGGCTGCGTGGATCGTGGCGGGCTTCCGTGAGCAGCGGGTCGGCTTCACGCTGTCCGCCGCCGCCTTCGTCATTGGCTATGCGTGTCTGTTCGTCCCGCGCCAAGACGGCTGGAAGGGGCATTCCCGAGCCGCCGTCGTGCTCGTTATTTTGCAGTACGCCTTCGCCAGCTACGCGTACGGGAGAGCCCATCTGCCTTACATTATTTATCCGCAGCTGACGATTGAAGCGAGCATCACGAATCCTGCGATCTTCCGCTCGCTGCTCATCAGCTATATCGTCAGCGCCCTGCTGCTCGTTCCGGTCTTTTATTTGTTCTGGAAGCTGTTTTTGAAGGACCGGCGCTACTTCGAGAACAAGCCGGAATGACAGAAGCGGTATGGGCGTGGTACAGTGAAAGGGCGCATAAAGGAGCAATGGGGGCGCGCGTCCGTGGATCAGGCTGGGAGCTGGCGGATGCCGCGCTTGCGAGGAGGAATTCCATGAAATACTTGTACGAGTTCATCGAACACCAGGATGACATGCCGTTCCGCATGTTCGTCAACAGCGTGGATCATATTCAATTCCATTGGCACAAAGAGGTGGAGTTGATCTGCGTCCTGCAGGGGAGCGTGCGGATCTATGTCGGCCAGCACAATCATGATTATCATCCCGGCGATTTCCTGTTCATCAACAGCTTGTCTGCGCACAAAATCGAAAAGACGGGTCAGGACAATGTATTGTTGGCCCTGCAATTCAGTCCGGAACTGCTCGAGCGGCCCATGCATATTCATTGCAGCTCGCTTGACCGCGGGGCCGACGGCAAGCCTGCGCATGACAAGCTTCGTCATTACTTGGCTCGAATGGCGTGGGAGTTGAACAAAAAGCCGCCCGGCTACCGTTCTTGCGCTGTAGGGCTGCTGCATATGCTGATCGGGCATCTGGTGCGTTCCTTCCCGCACGAGGCGCTTCCGGATGGCGAACCTGGCGCCGAGCCAGGCAACGATTATGAGCTCAGACGGTTGAACCGGGTGCTTCAATATATTGATAAGCATTACAGCAAAAAGATTACGCTGCAGGACATCGCGCGGCAAGAACATTTAAGCCTGCACTATTTTTCCCATTTTTTCAAAGACAAGATCGGCATCCCGTTCCAAAAATACTTGACGCTTGTCCGCTTGGAGAAATCAGTCGAGCTGCTCGCCGGCACCAATAAAAACGTAACCCAAATCGCTTCGGAATGCGGCTTCGCTAATGTGAAAGCCTTCAACACCTATTTCAAGGAAAAGTACGGCACCACCCCGACGGGCTACCGGGAGAAGCAGGAGCGGGACACACTCAAAAAAAGCAGCCGCTGGAATGTGAACACGAGCGCAATCCATGGCGCTTATTACGATATCGACACGATCCAGGCAATGGATTCCTTATACGCTTATCTGGAGCGCGGCTACGAGCTGCCGCTCAGCTCCCCGCTGGCCAGCGACAGCATCACCATCGATATTCACGCCGATGATCCGGTTCATCCCTACGAGCCCAACTGGAGGATGCTCACCACGGCAGGGCGGGCGATTGAGGGACTCCGCGCCGATTGGCAGGAACAGTTCCGGGAGATGCAGTCCAGGCTGAAGTTCCGTTACATTCGCTTTCACGGAATTTTCAACGACGAGATGATGATCTATAACGAGGCGGAAGACGGCATGCCCGTCTATAACTGGTCTTACGTGGATCGGCTTTACGACTTTCTGTTAAGCGCCGGAACAAGGCCTTTTGTCGAGCTGAGCTTTATGCCTTCACTGCTGCGCCGTTCCGACGAGACCATTTTTTGGTGGAAGGGAAATATCTCGCCCCCTCGCGACATGGAGAAATGGACGGAGCTGGTGCGCCAGTTCGTGCGCCATTGCGTAAACCGGTACGGGCTGGAGGAGGTGAAGCAATGGTATTTTGAAGTATGGAACGAGCCGGACCTGGAGGGGATCTGCTGGGCGGGAACCCGGGAGGAGTACTTTCGTTTTTACCAAGCTACGGCCGGAGCGATCAAATCGGTGGATTCCGAACTGAGAACGGGCGGTCCGGCGCTGGGTTACGGATCGATATGGAACGACACATGGACGGAAGACTTTTTCAACTATTGCAAGACCTCCCAAGCGCCGCTTGATTTCTTCTCGTTCCACGTCTATTCCGAGTACCCGTTCACCAAGTATGAAGAGCGGCTGACTACAATCATGCCGCCTGATTTTTACGGCAGGACGATCGAGCGAGTCCGCGGCAAGCTGCAGGCCGCCCAGCTCCCCGTGATGCCGGAACTTCATGTTACGGAGTGGAATTTCTCGCTCTACGACCGGAATTATATTCACGACACGATGTTCATGGCCCCGTTTATTTTGCGGCATGCGCTGCAGTCCCAGGGGAGTCTCCATTCGCTCGGCTTTTGGTCGTTCACGGACGTGTTCGAGGAGAGCCAGGCCGTTCCCGCCATCTTGCACGGCGGCTTCGGCTTATTCAACCGCAATGGATTAAGGAAGCCCGCCTATTACGCGTTCGAGCTTCTCGCCAAGCTGACAGGAAATCTGCTCCGGCAGGGCGAAGGGTATGCCATTGCCACATCGGGCGAAGACTATTCGATTCTGCTGTACCATTACGTTCATGTCGATCCTTTGTTCGCGAGCGGCGATTGGTCCGGGCTGACGGAGCGGGACAGATATAGGGTATTTGAGGAAAAAGGGGATCTTGAAGTCGCGCTTCATCTCGACGGGCTATCAGGGGATTATAAGGCGACAACGTACCGGCTCGACCGCGATCATGGCTCGCTGTTCGACGAGTGGGCGCGCATGGGGGCTCCCGGTACGCCGGGCGAGGAGGAGATCGATTATTTACGGCGGAGAACCGGGCCGGCCGTCACGGTGGAGTTCCTCGAAGCCGTCTCCTCCTTCGATCGCCGCTTCGTGATTCCGCCGCATGGCGTACAGCTTGTTACCTTGCAGCGCCAATATTGAAGATGCAGACACCCTTTTTGACATAAAGGGTGTTTTTTTGCTGTATCGGGGCGCGTTCTCCTCTTCCCGTTCCGATTCACTGCGGCAAGAAGAACAAAAAACAACCACAGGGTCGGCAACAAAGGCCAAGAAAACGCATTCATTTTCATCTACACTGAGTGTGCACGAATGAATCAACATAAGGAGGAACGGCCTATGGATCGGTTTATGAAGTGGATGAATGAACGTTTTGCCCCCAAATTAGATACATTCACGAAAAATGTATGGGTTGCCTCGATCCAGGACTCGATCATGATTGCTCTGCCGATGGTGTTTATCGGCTCTCTGATTACACTGCTGTCGATCCTGAACGATTTTATCCCGGGAATGCCGGATTTGTCGCCGGTCTCGACCTTCAGCTTCGGCCTGCTGGGGCTATTCATCGCTTTTCTCACTCCATATAAAGTGATGGAGCAGAAAGAACGCCATAAAATCAAACTGATTGCGGGCTGTACCGGACTAGCCTTCTACCTGATGCTGCTGAAGCCGACGTTCGGGGAAGACGGAACGATCAGCTTCATCCTGGAGCGGTTCGGCCCGAGCGGCATGTTCACTTCGCTCATCGTCGGCGTGCTTGTCGCGGTTGTCTTCAGCGCGTTTCACAAGTTCTCTTTTTTCAAAAAAGATACGAGTCTTCCGGAATTCATCGTCGATTGGTTCGACTTTCTCGTGCCGATTGCCTTGATCTTGGGTGCCGGATGGGTCCTGACGTATCCGCTGCAGTTCGACATCTTCGTCTTGATCTTGAATGTGTTCGAACCGCTGAACCAGATTAGCCAGAGCTTGCTCGGGTTCGTGCTGTTCAATTTCATCGGAGTGTTCCTGTATTCCTTCGGAGTCAGCCCGTGGGTGCTGATGCCGATATTTTTCGCCATCTGGCTGCCGGCCATTGAAGCCAACGCCGCCGCTGTCGCCCAGGGCATGGAGCCAATGAATATCAACACCTTCGAGACCTTCTTCTCCGGTTGGGTCGGCGTAGGCGGCATGGGCGCCACGCTGCCGCTGGTCATCTGGTTCCTCTTCGCCAAATCGAAGCGGCTGAGCGCCATCGGCAAGACGACGCTGGTGCCTTCGCTGTTCAATATCAATGAGCCGGTCATCTATGGTGCCCCTATCGCGTTCAATCCGATCTTGATGATCCCGATGTGGATTAACGGATTGATTGTTCCGATTATCGTCTATGTCGCGCTGGATCTTGGTCTTGCCGCCATTCCAAGCCAACTGTTCCAGATGTGGTATACCCCGCTTGGCATCTCGACTTACATCGTGTCGGGACTTGGCGGATTGCTCTTGTTGGCAGTGGTCCTGCTTATCATGTTCGCCGTCTGGTTCCCTTTCTTCAAAGCGTATGACATGCAGGAATGCCGCAAAGAACAACTAGCGCAAACGAAAAAAGAGATATGACAGCATGATACAGGAGGTCTGACAATGAAAACAGTAACTGAATCGGATATGATACTGACGCAATTGACGCTGGAAGAAAAAGCGTCGCTATGCGCGGGATTGAACATGTGGATGACCAAAAGCGTCGATCGGCTGAATATTCCTGCGATCGCCATGTATGACGGCACGAACGGAATCCGAAAAACAGCCAGCATGGAAGAACTCGGAATCTTCGGGGACAATGTGCCGGCTACGTGCTACCCGACGGGTTCGGCGATCGGCTCATCGTGGAACGTAGAGCTGCTGCGCGAACTCGGCGTCGCGCTTGGCAAGGAAGGAAGAGAGCTCGATGTCGAAATATTGCTCGGACCGGGCATCAATATGAAGCGAACTCCGCTCGGCGGGCGCAACTTCGAATATTATTCGGAGGATCCATGCCTGACAGGAGAACTGGGCGCCGCCTTCGTGGACGGGCTGCAAAGCCAGGGCGTGGCAGCATCCGTCAAGCACTTCGCATGCAACAATCAGGAGTACGAGAAGATGATCACCAGTTCGGAGGTTGATGAGCGCACGCTGCGTGAAATCTATCTCAGCGCGTTCGAACGAATTGTAAAAAAGGCGAATCCGTGGACGATCATGTGCTCTTACAACCTGCTCAATGGCGAGTACACCAGTGAGAACGAGTTCTTGCTGAAGAAAATTCTGCGGGAAGAATGGGGATATGACGGCGTCGTCCTCTCCGACTGGACCGCCGTTGACAATCGTGTCAAGGGCATCAAAGCAGGTCTTGATCTGGAGATGCCGGGCCCGGCCCACTACAATACGAAGGCCATCGTCGAGGCGGTGCAATCCGGAGAATTAGAAGAGCGGCAATTGGACACGTGCGTAAGAAGAATTCTGGAGCTGGTTCGCCGGACGAGAGAGCATCGGGGGGTAGAGCTCCCATCCGCCGAAGAGCGGCATAAGCTGGCCCGCCGTGCGGCCGCCGAGAGCATGGTTCTGCTGAAAAACGATAAGGGGCTGCTCCCGCTACAGCCTGAACGCCTGTCATCCGTCGCCGTCATCGGCCGATTCGCAAAGCAGCCAAGAATCCAAGGGGCGGGAAGCGCCAAGGTGACACCGACGCAGGTCGATATCCCTTGGGATGAGATGCAAGACATCGCCGGAGAGCGCCTTGAGCTTCGCTATGCGGAAGGCTATGCTCAAGATAGCCCGCCCGATACGATTGACGAATGCTTGATCGAGGAGAGCGTCGCATTGGCCAGACGTTCGGATGTAGCAATCATCTTTGCCGGACAACCTGAATCCTCTGAATCGGAAGGGCTCGACATCGCCTCGATCGACTTGCCGTGCCATCAGAGTAAGCTGATTCAAGCGGTAGCCGATGCCCAACCGAATTGTATCGTCGTTCTTAGCAGCGGTACCGCCCTCGTCATGCGCCCTTGGATTGATCAAGTATCTTGCGTGATTCAGGGCTGGCTGTCCGGGCAAGGCGGAGGCCGAGCCATCGCCGAAATTCTGTTCGGCCTCGTCAATCCGTCGGGCAAGCTGTCGGAGACATTCCCAGTCAAGCTGTCGGACACCCCTTCGTATCTGTACCCGCGCGGCGAGAACGGCAAGCTGTTTTATAGGGAAGGGCTGTTCACCGGATACCGATATTATGATCGGAAGCAGTTGGAGCCTCAGTTCCCGTTCGGCCACGGCTTGTCCTATACGACATTCGAGTACGTGTCGCTCGAGGCGGTTCAGACGGGAGACGAAGTGCATGTCACCTGCGCTATTCGCAATACAGGCACCCGAAGCGGCAAGGAAATCATCCAGTTGTATGTGAATGACGAGGAATGCCTGTGGCAGCGTCCAGACAAAGAATTGAAGGCTTTTGCGAAGGTAAACCTGGAGCCGGGAGAAACGAAAATGGTTCATTTTACGTTAGACCGGCGGGACTTTTCGTATTACAACACCAAGCAGCAGCGCTGGGTAGCCGATATGGGCTTTTTCAATATCCTCGCGGGAAGCTCCTCCCGTGATATCCGGCTTCGCTGCCGGCTGCACTGTGATTTCGGCACGCAGCAAGCCGTACAATTTCACACCTTCAGCCTGCTCAGCGATTGGCTGCGCTATTCCCATTCGCGGGCGGTGCTGGAGGAATACCTGGCGGATATGAATCGGCATGCGGAAGAGGCCGTCATCTTGAACGAGGAGTTCATCGGATTCTGGAATGATTTCCCGTTAATTAAAATTATTCAAATGTTCGGCCAGCAATGGCTTCAAGACACATCGCCTCATCTCGTCATCGAGGAGATGCTGGAGCGCGTAGCGCGCTGCCAACCTGCTGATGAGGAATTGCCGGAGCGCTAGTAAGCGATGCAGCTCCTTCCGGGCCTATGCCTTGGAAGGAGCTGTCTTGCTGTGCAGGAGGATGGTTCACAGGCCGGGGGCTGAGGACTCGATATAAAACACGTACAAAAATTTTCTCAGATTAATTTTGGAAGCGGATGACTTGTTCTGTTCCTCCAGCTCCCGCATGCGCAGGCGCACTTCCTGAAAATCGAATAAACGGGATGCGAAGTATTCGAAGGTCGGGTTGCCGTAATCGCTCAAGCCTAGCGACGCCAAATTGGTAAGCGCTTGCAATGTTAAGCGGCGGATACGCTGCTCGATCGCGCGCACGTCCTTCTGCAGGTGGGCATCGGAACCAGCCTCCTTGCCGCTGCGGAGCGCCACCTGTTCGTAGATGGTCTTGAGCGGGGGCAGATCCGGCAGGATGCTATGCCCTTGCTCCTGTTCCTTGAGCCAGGTCATAATCCGAATCAGATCGGGAGCGCCCGCTTCACCGGCAATCCCCAATTGCAGCAGCAAGGACCGGGCCTGTTGTTCGATCGGTTTTTCCTTGTTGAGAGGAATGCCCGGCGCGGCATCCGCGGTCCCGGACCTTTCCAGCGTGCGAAGCGAATTGCGGATCGTCTGCATCGACTTCTCCAGCAGCAGATGATCGGAGACGCGCCGCAGCACGGCCAACACCTCCAGACGGTTAATCGGCTTTTGGATAAACGTATCGACGCCTTGCTGGTAAGCCTCGCCAATCATTTCCTTATTCTCCACCTGGGAGATCATAATGAATCTGCCGCTGTACTTTTCATCACGCAGCGCTTTGACGGTCTCAATCCCGTCGCGCCCCGGCATGAGCAGGTCGAGGATGACAATGTCCGCCTCCCGGACAGCGGACGCGGAAGCATAGGAACCGTCCCCCGCTTCGCCGACGACCTCTCCCAGGCCGCTCTCGTCGACGATGCGCGATAACATTTTGCGGACGGCAGGGTCGTCTTCAACCAGATAAAATTTCAACAACGTTGACAGCCTCCCTTTCGATCGATCAACCTCTTCAAGTCAGCCGCTCCACAGGAATCCGGATCTCGAAGCATGTGTTCCCGGGAGCGCTGCGGACACGGATGTCTCCATCAAGCAAACGCACGATATCGGCGGCGTGCGACAGTCCGATGCCTGTGGAAGAGTTCCCTTCGGCATCGAATTTGGTCGTGAATCCGGGATGAAAGATCAAATCGAGTTCATCGGCGGATATGCCCGGGCCGTCGTCCATGACGGAGAACAAGATGGATTGGTCGCGGAGATCGACGTGCACCCGGATGCGGCCTTGATGCGGCAGCGCTTCTACGGCATTCGATACGATGTTGTTGAGTACGGAGAGAAGCGGATAAATTTCGGTGGTGGACAGATTGATGTCGCATTCGGCCTGGATGTCTGCGCTTTTGCCGAGCAGCAAGCCATAATTCGCATTGGCCCGCGTCACCATGGCGCATAGTTCGGCAATCGAGATGCGCTTGGACAGCATCCGTTCCTGCTGGATAATTTTGAATAAGCCGGATAAAATCCGTTCCGAATCCTTTTTCACCTCATGCACATGCTCCGCGATATGAAGCGCCTGTGCCGCGCCCGGGTGAGATTCGGTTTTGAGCGTTCGGTACAACCGGTAGCTTTCCCGCGTAATTTCTTCAATATGGGACATTGACTTGCGAAGATAGATGGCCTCTTCGAACAGATCCGAATTAATGAGCATTAACCGCTCTAACTCCTTCTGCCTCTGTTCTCCCAATGCCCGAACTTGACGAATCGCCAGCATATTGCATAAGCCTACGGCAAAAAAGCTGCGCAGTAAGCCAACGAGAATGATCAGCATTGCCTCATGAACCGTCATGTTCGGCGGCGTGCCGGCAGCGAACCGAACGAGCAATTCCGCCCCATTCGATACGATATCCGCCAACGCGCCGAATATGGCGACTTTGACATGATATTCTACGTTGGCTTTCAATTTGAGCAGGAAGATCATCGCCGCGAAGGTGACATAATAAAAAAATACGGGCATATGCTGCATCAATCCTTCGTCTATCGGGATGCCATGCAGCAGCGTTCCTAACATGATGCGGAAGACAACGACGAAGGCGCCCACGGCGATGCCGGTCGCAAGCACAGGCACAGAGAACCATAGCAGTCCGAAAAAATAGGCCATAATTCCGAGCGAGAAGCGAAAATCGCCGCCAAACGGGGTGATCTTCATTTCGCCCAGCAATCCCGTCGATAAGAGAATGATGCTCCAAATGAGCAGCCTGTGATCTCGCACGCTGATCGTATCGCCCCTTTCCTCCCGATGCCCTCAACGTCCTCCCTCTTATCGTACAGGAAAAGAGCCCATTTTGTCTCGCAAAATATCCATTTTCAGGAACGTCTGCTTTCCAGCTTTAGTGAAGCGATCGACAGCACGTAATTGACCACGAAGTACAGCAGCGCCGCAAACACGAACGTCGGAATGACGTAGTTGACATTCTGGCCGTTAATGATATTGACATGATTCATCAGCTCCGGCAGCGCAATGACGACCGCCAGCGACGTGTCCTTCAGCAGAGAGATGAATTGGCTCACCATGGGCGGCACCATGCGGCGCAGCGCGATCGGGAGCACGATATGCCTCAGCGTCTGCACCTGCGTCAAGCCGGAAGAACGCCCTGCTTCAATCAGGCCCTTCTCGACGGAATTCAGTCCGCCCCGCACGATCTCGGAGATCATCGCGGACTCGAAAATAACAAGCGCAATGACCGCGGCGGTAAATTTGTCAAGCTTAATGCCGAGCTGGGGCAGGGCGAAATAGGTAAAAAAGATAATCAGCAGCAGCGGCAGGTTGCGAATCATCTCGACGAGGACCGCGAATAATTTGCCCAGCACCGGCACCTTGGCGTACCGGACCGTGCCGACCAGGACGCTGATGACAAAGCTGAGTGCAATCGAGATCAGAGCCACCTCGATCGTAATGAGAAAGCCCTGCAGCAGAAATTGAATATTGACGGGGGACAGCGCTCCGAGAAAGTCCATTAGGCCTCAACTCCTTTGCCGGTCTGATACTTCTGTTCCAGGAAACGAATGCCGAAGCTCAGCGGAATCGTCAAAAGCAAGTAAAACGCCGCGGCAAAAATGTACGTGCTGAACGTGTCGAAGGTGTCGGAATTAATCAGATCGGCTTGGTACATCAAGTCCGAGGCCGACAGCACGGTCAAGATAGAAGAATTTTTTACTAGGTTCAAAAATTGGTTGCCCAACGGCGGAATGACTAATTTGATCGCCTGCGGCAGGATGACATGCCGCAATGCTTGAATATAGGTCAGCCCGGAGGAGCGTGCCGCTTCCATCTGTCCGGCGGGAACCGCCTGGATGCCGGCGCGAATCACCTCCGCGATAAAGGCAGAGGTATATACCGTCAAGGCGGTTAGTCCGGCCGCAAACGGCACCAGAAGGGCGCCCGTCAACAGCGGCAAGCCAACGAGAACAAAAATGGCGATCAGCATCAGCGGGATATTGCGAAGAAACTCGACATATGCGGTGCCGAACCATTGCAGCGGCTTGATGGGGGTAATGCGGAATACGGCAATTACGGCGCCGAGGATAAAGCTCGCGAACAGTGAAATGACGCTGACTGCAACGGTCCCCCCCAATCCGATTAAGTAACGGTCGAGATGCTCGGTAAGGACGTTAAATTGAATCAACATAGTTTCCCCCTTCCAGGATGGGTCAGCTTCGGTCACGGTTTTCTAAAAAGGGGGCGAGCGCCTGCTCCCCCCTCACTGCACTTGGTTTAGTTCGGTTTTTTGCCGATCCATTTCTCAAAGATCCGGTCATATTCGCCACTGTCCTTCAGTTCCTTCAAGGTCTCATTGACCACTTTGACGAACTCTTCATCGCCTTTCCGGATTCCGATGCCATAAGGCTCATCCGTGAAGGTCTCATCCAGGACGCGGAAGTTGGTGTCCTGCTGCGCCATCCCGTACAGCAACGCATTGTCGGTCGTCAGGGCGTGGCCTTGGCCCGCTTTCAAGGCCGTAAACGCCTCGGCATAGTTCTCGAATTCAAGGATCTGCGCATCCGGCGCCGATTCGCGAATATTTTTGGCGGATGTCGATCCTTTGGCGGTCAACACTTTCGACTCCTTGGTCAGATCTTTGATGGAGTTGAGCGGGCTGTCAACGGGAACGAGCAGCGATTGGCCAGCCGTAAAATAAACGTCCGAAAAATCGATTTCCTTTTTCCGATCATCCGTAATCGTCATCGTTGCGATAATGAAGTCAATGTCGCCATTCTTCAGCATCGGAATGCGCGTTTTGGACGTCACTTCCATCAGCTCGATCGCGTTTTCGTCGCCGAGCACCTTTTTCGCGATCTGCTTCGCGATGTCGATATCGAGACCCTGCACTTCCCCGGTGCCCGGATCCTTCAGCCCGAACAGATTCAGATCGTACTTCACCCCGGCAACGATTTTGCCTCTCTTTTTAATCTGGTCGATCGTTCCTTCGCTTCCGGCGGATGTTTGGGAGCATGCGGATAAAGCGCTTACAAGTAATGCGGCGGCTACGGCCGCCCCGATAACTTTAAACCAACGTTTCATTAAGAACACTCCTTTTTTATTCGATTCGATGCCGAGCTGCTATCTGGGTAACTTCGTGATCAAAAGCAGCCTTAGTGGTTTAATATCCGGCTGAGGAATACTCTCGCCCTCTCCTCCCGCGGGCTGGTAAAAAAGTCGGCCGGCTCCGCCTCTTCAATAATCCGTCCTTGATCCATAAACACGATGCGATCCGCCACTTCTCTCGCGAAGCCCATCTCATGGGTGACGACGACCATCGTCATTCCTTCCTTGGCCAGCGTTCTCATGACATCGAGCACTTCTCCGATCGTCTCCGGATCGAGCGCCGAGGTAGGCTCATCGAACAGCATAATTTTCGGCTTCATCGCCAATCCCCGCGCGATCGCGACGCGCTGCTGCTGGCCTCCCGACAGCTGTGACGGGTAAGCCTTCGCTTTATCGGCAATGCCCACCTTCTCCAGGTTCAACATCGCCGCCTGCTCGGCTTCTTGCCTCGACATGCCGGCGACTTGTATCGGAGCGAGCGTTATGTTTTCCAGCACGGTCTTATGAGGGTACAGGTTGAAATGCTGGAACACCATCCCGATATTCCGACGCAATTGATTGATGTCGGTCGACTTATCATTGACCCGGACACCATCCACGATCAGCTCGCCGTCCGTAACCGCTTCCAAGCGGTTGATGCAGCGCACCATCGTGCTCTTCCCGGAGCCGCTCGGTCCGATGACGACGACCACTTCCCCCTGCTTAATCGACAAGTTAATATCCTTCAACACGTGGAATTTGCCGTAATGCTTGTTAATTTGATGGAATTGAATCATTGCTTTCCCCCCTTTGCGCCGGAATGAAATCGGTGATAACAAACAGGTTAATAGGAAAACAACGGAAAACTACCGAATCCGACAAAATTAAAATAATAAAATTTATAGGGAAATGCGCAGCATATCGATCGCGGACCTGCTCTCCCAAGGCCGGGCACAAAAAAATCACCTTCAAGCCAGCGGCTTTCAAGGTGATTTTCTTCAACCTGTTCACAACGCTACAATTCCGGTCCGCCCTGCAGAAGATGATGCTTCATGGCATACTCGACAAGCTGGCTTCGGCGCGTTACATTCAGCTTATTCATCATTCTCGTCTTATGCGTATCGACGGTCTTGATGCTGACCATCAATTCCCGGGCGGTCTCCACCAGGGTATAGCCTCTGGCGAGAAAGCGGAGCACTTCGATCTCCCGCGGGCTCAACAGCCGGTAAGGATCGCCGGCTTCCGAATTATGCGCCGTTTTTTTCAGCATCGACGACAGCAGTATCCGCGTTTCCTGCGGCCGCAGGTAGACATATCCGCTCATCACCGAATCAATGGCTGTGTACAGCTCTTCATCCACCGCCGCCTTCGGAATATAGCCGGATGCTCCCGCCCGCATGATCGATGTGACATAATCTTCATCTTCATGCATGGTGAGGACGATGACTTTCGCCTGCTCATGGCGCTGCTTGATCTCGGCAAGCACCTGGATGCCGTCCAGGCGCGGCATGCTGATGTCGAGCAGCAACAGATGCGGCTGGACTTCCTCATACAGCCGCAGGGCCTCCACGCCATCGGCGGCTTCGCCCACCACCTGGAAGGAAGGCTTTTTGTGCAATAGCAGCTTCAAGCCTGCCCGGAGCAACGCGTGGTCATCCGCGATCATGATCTTGACGGTCTGAATGGTCTGTTCCATCACTGTCCCCTTTGTCCAGCGCTAGCGGGATGGACGCCCGAAGCTCGGTCCCGCCGGCACTCATCGTTGTCACATGGAAGGAACCGCCAAGGAGCTCGGCTCTTTCCTTCATGCCGTATATTCCGATCCGCTGCTGCTCGCGCGCCCGTACGAAATCTTCCGGATCGATGCCGTGACCATTGTCCTGAATCGTCAACTGAATGCGAGAATCGGAGACGTCCATCCTGATCTCAATCCGGCTCGCCGCCGCATGCTTCACGACATTGGTCAAGCTCTCCTGCAAAATCCGGTACAAGGCGACCGCGATATGACTGCCGATGGCGATATCCGCGTCGGGAACGGACAGGAGCACCGCAATCTTGTGCTTCTCTTCGAATTTTTGCGCATATTTCTTGATGGCCGGAATCAAACCCAGCTCGTCCAAAATCGGCGGTCTTAACTCTACCGCCAAATCCCGGATCTCCCGCAAAATCCCGGCCGCCATATCGCGGCTGGCATACAGCAGCTCCCGCTGCTCGGCATCCTTCGCTTCATTGGCCAGCACGCGCATCGTCACCATCAGCGACGTGAGCGCCTGGCTCGTCTCATCATGCAGCTCGCGCGAGATTCTCTTTCTCTCATCCTCCTGCGCGGACAGCAGCTTCAAGATCAGCGTATCCCGCAGCCGATCTTTGTGCTGCAGCTCGATCAGCAGCTTTTCGACTTCAATGTTGGAGTCAATCAGGTTATTTGCCATTTCATTGAACGCCTGCGCCAGCTTCCCTACCTCATCATCGCTCGTCACCTGCGCCCGCAAAGACAGCTTCCCGGCCGATATCCCGGTCGCCACGGCAACGAGATCGTTGATCGGCTTCGTAATGAAGCGGGTAACATAATACGTAATGCCGGCCGTGGCCGCGCACACCACTAATGCCGCGACAATCAGTTCCCCGATTTTCATAAAAATATAGGCCCGGGCCTGCGTCTCCTCCATGCCAACCCGTACGAATCCTACATCTCCCCCCTCGATGGGGACCAGGATGTCATGAATGCGGCCTTCATCCGTTAGCAGCGTAGCGGCCTGCTGCCCGTTCGAGCCATCGGGCAAGTGCGCGGTCCGGATGCCTCGCGGGAGTTGTCCGGAGAACGTGTCCCCGACCAGACCGTTGTTACTGTTGAGGACCAGGATATAGCGAACATCTTCGTTCGTCTTCTGTGCCTGGGAGATGAGCAAGTGAAGCAAAAATTGATCATCCGTTAAAATGTAATCCGAGCTTAAAGCCGCAATATTGTGCGCGATATTGGCGCCGCGCTTCTTCAGTTCCTCTGCCATCATGCTCGTCAGCGAGTCCCAGATGATCGAGCCGAGGACCAGTGCAAGAAAGATCAGGGCGGCGAAGATGGTGCCGAATATTTTCTGGTTAATCCGAAGCCTGCCCATCCATCTCATAGGCGGGGGCCTCGCGACGCAGGCTTGTCCCTGTAAGCGGTCTCATAGAGCCGCGGATCGAAGGGAACGAAGCGATCGATGAATAGCCCATCCAGTGCAGGCTTCATCGCTTCCTGCTCATGCATGGACAGAAAAATTTCTTGCAACATCCGCTTTTCTTCCTCCGGCAAGCTGCTGCTGATGACGACGGGACTGGTGCCTGCCGGCTTCGATTTGGCGATAATATACAAGGAATCAGCCAAGTCCGGGTTTTTCCGCTTGGCCTGCTCGTAGACCAGGCTGTTCACCGCCGCGGCATCCACGACCCGGTCAATGATGGCTTTGAGCGAGCTGTCATGATTGTAGGTATACACAGAGCGTCCGAAAAAATGCTCCGGCGTTTCCCCGATTTCCGCTAGCCGCTCACTAATGAAAAAATAACTGGAATAGCTGGCAGGGTCGGTAATGGCGATGCTTTTCCCCTTCAAATCGTTAATATCGGTCATCCCGCTATCGCGATTGACGACCAGATAACCATAATAATAGGGCACTCCCATTCGCTCCTGCATCGCAATCGCTTCAAGCCCCTCGGCTTGCTTTTGCTTATAGGTCAGATAGGCCCCTGACGACAGCAGAGCGAGATCCGCCCCGCCATTCATCATTAACATGGTGATTTCATTGTAGCTCTTGCGCTGAATCAGTATCGCGGGCCGGTTCAGCTTCTCTCCCACATAATCGGCAATCGCTTGATAATAATTGATGGTATCCGTCGGTGACAGCACACTGGAAATCGCCACTCGAACCGGTGAAGGCGAATCGTCCCGGGAATCGAGCGGCGCATTTTCCGTCTCGGCAAACACAATGTCATAGCTGGCACTCCCGGCCGTACACCCCGATATCATCGCGGCCAGCAGCATCAGAAGCAGCATCCTTCTCACGCCTGGCAGCCTGATCCTCATTCTATTCATGATGCGTGTAGGCTCCCTCCCTCGAAGGCGCCCATCTCGGAGGCGCTTTTTTGCATCCCCAAGTATAGCATGAAAAGCATGCCCTCTCTATATACGATGCCCTTTCCAATAGATTTTAAGAGTTTATGCCTACTCATCCCGGGCGGTGTAGGATTTTTTCCGACATCACTCTCGATAACTCCTACAAAAAATCAGAACTTTGCTGATAGTATCGCAGCTTGCCTAAGCCCGATAATGAAAAGCGAGGAAAGCAAACAGAAAGACAGGGGGGGTGGAATAAGACAGTGAACAGCCAATAGACAGCACGCTAATGAAACCGGTTCCCCAAACCGTTGAAATGCATCGTGCCCACCGTAATCATATTTTATTATCAACAGCTAAGAATCGAGGTTGATCGCATGATTTCCTTTTTGAAGCCTAGAGTAAGCGCTGCCAAGGTTCCGCCCGAGCAAGTCCAAAAAACGTATAAGCGCTTCCGGGTCCAATCCTTGCTTGGTGTTTTCTTCGGCTACATGGCCTATTACATCGTTCGCAACAATTTTGCCTTATCGACGCCTCATCTTCAAAACGACCTCCACCTCAGCGCGACGGAAGTCGGTCTGCTGAGCAGCTGCATGCTCATTGCCTATGGAATCAGTAAAGGCCTGATGAGCAGCCTTGCGGATAAAGCCGATCCGAAAAGGTATATGGCGTTAGGCCTTCTCATGTGCGCGTTGGTCAATATTATGCTGGGCTTCTCTACGGCATTCTGGATGTTCGCCGGGCTCGTCATCTTGAACGGCATCTTTCAGGGAATGGGAGTCGGCCCCAGCTTCATCACGATCGCGAACTGGTTCCCGCGCAGACAGAGAGGCGTCGTCGGCGCCATCTGGAACATCTCGCATAATATCGGCGGCGGGATCGTTGCCCCTGTCGTTGGCGTCGGCTTCGCCATGCTTGGCCAGGAGCACTGGCAAGCGGCAAGCTATCAAGTGCCGGCGGCGGTTGCCATCGTGTTCGCCTTGATCGTATTGGCACTGACGAAGGGCTCTCCGGTCAATGAAGGCTTGCCGCCATTGAATGAAATGGTTCAAGATGACTCCGATCCGGCGATGAATGTCAAATCGGATTCCAAGCCGCCGGAAGATATGACCGTCTGGCAAATTTTCAAAAGTTATGTCTTGTTCAATAAAAACGCGTGGTTCGTCTCGTTCGTCGATGTATTCGTATACATGGTGCGCTTCGGTATTATCAGTTGGCTGCCGATCTATCTTTTGAATGTGAAAAATTTCACCAAAGCAGAGATGAGCGTCGCCTTTCTGTTTTTCGAATGGGCGGCCATCCCTTCCACGCTTCTGGTCGGGTACGTATCGGACCGGTTCTTCAAGGGGTACCGCATGCCGCCGGCTATCATTGCCATGGTCTTGATTTTCTTCTGCATCATCGGCTACTGGCAGAGCGGGTCGCTGGTGGTCACGACCATCTTCGCGGCCATCATCGGATGTCTGATTTACATTCCGCAGTTCCTCGCTTCCGTGCAGACGTTGGAGGTCGTGCCCCCCTTTGCCGTTGGATCGGCGGTAGGTTTGCGCGGATTTATGAGCTATATTTTGGGCGCTTCCTTAGGGACTACCCTCTTCGGGTTCATGGTGGACCGGGTGGGCTGGAACGGCGGCTTCTATGTATTGCTGACCGCCGTAGTTTGCTGCATTATTTTCTGTATTCTGACCCATATGGGGGCCAAGGAAATGGAGCGTAACAAGCAGCAAGCTGTGAAATCGTAAGTTCAGTTCAGAGAAGCTCCTCCCGGGCAGATGCCCGACAGGAGCTTCTTGTCGTGCGGGCGGTGCTTGTGTCAAGAATGTTATTGGAGCTGGATGGTTTCAGCATAACTGTAGGGTATCAACTCATCATTCTGTGTTTCCTTCCAAGCCAATGTATCATGAGCAAAATCACTGATTTTACCTGAACCATAATATTCAAAATATTTTTGTACAAAACTTATCACTTCATGTTCTTGCGAAGTGAATAATTCATGTTCAAATTCCTCTAGCGAGGTAATTGTTATTCTGGTGAATCCATCCCGTTCCTCTTCCGTAGAAATCGAAATTTGATTCAATCCTTCAAGACATCCCAACACCATTTCATAATCTTTGGGGACAGGGCCGAATGGCTTGTGTATATACGGTACACCACTGATCGACATTCGATTTCGTTTGTACATCAAAAAGTCAGCATACCATAGAAGCTTCATCAGCTTGGTTTTTAAAACTCCCTCCTGCCCGAAGTAGAAAATCATATGAAAAAACTTCTTCATATTGACCGCAGAAAATCCATTATTGACGGTGTTTTGGAAGGGTTTATATATCATTTCGAAGAGTTGCGAAGACATTCGTTCCAATTCATTTTCGGAAAAAAGCTGTGTAAACTTTTTCTCCACGGCATGCTGTTCTTCAGAAGTGAGCCTTACCTTGTTTTCTTCGTAGAACTTCAATATGGACTCTGGATTATTCTTTAGTAACTTCAGAACATGAATTTGGGTTGTTGAGGGCGAAGAACTTCCGCTTTCATACCTTTTTATCGTAGCAATTCCCATGTTCAAGATTTTTGAAAAGAGCGATTGAGTCAGGCCGAACTGCTGGCGTAACTCTTTAATCGACTCCGCATTGATCGAATGTTTATTTTCATATGCCTGGCTTAATTTTTTCAAGGTTTCCGTGCCCAATTTCTCATCGGTAACGTCATTTCCGCATATGTTACATTTCATATACTGCTCAATAATATCAAATGGCTCCTTCCGGAATGTATACCTTGCTTCTCTTTCAAGAACCTCGACCTCACGTTCACATTGGCAATGATCGCAGAATCTGATTCTATTGTCATATTTCATAAGTGGCCCTCCATCATGTAATCGCTTCTTGACGAGCGTAATCTCCACCCGCCCTAAGGTTCATCTTCGTGGAAGGATAGACATACGCATCCACGTCTTTCGGTTTCATCTTTCAGCTTAATATAAGCCATAATTCCGTTAATTTCGTTTTTGAAGACCCATATTACTAGACCACTAGCTATATCCCCATAATCAAGACTTGGTCCAGAATGATAATGGGTAGGTTCAAGGTCCAATACACATTCCCAAGCCTCTTCAACATCTGTAAGCCCTAGGTCTGCAAGATGCTGAAGATACGACACGCCGTTCCGAGTCCGTGCTACAAAATGTCTCCGACCTGTACGAATAAATTCCTTCATCTTAGTTAAAAACTGTTCCTTAGATAAATCACTCACTCACGACGGCCCTCCTTATAACCTCCCCAATGAAGTATCATTTGATACCAAAATTTTATCACAAACTCCCTAAAGTATCAATTGATACAAAAAAATTTATACATTATATATAATAAATAGGCCCCGGTTCCGCCTGCACGGAACCGGGGCCTTATAGAGAGGAAGAGGACTACCGTAAGTTAGGGCGAAGCCGGAATCGTAATCTCCACGATCCGATCCTCGCTGTTCGTCAGCGACGAGACGCGGTATTCCAGCGAAGCGGGAAGACCGAGCATCGCTACCATGTCATGCAGATCCGATCGGAGCTGCAGCTCGTCGCCTTCATACCGAAGCTGCATCCGCTCGCTGCCGGACTCGAGGGCCGTCTGGAACCGCTCGGCCAGGGTGGAGGCGTCATGAACGGCGCGTTCGGCCAGGAGCACGTCCGGGCTCCATACCTTCTCCAGTTGGCGGGCGAAGCTGCTCAGCGCGCCGCCCTCCGCCTTCATCTGATCGACGGCCAACGCATAGGCCCGGTCGGCGGCCGGAGCCTGCTCCGCCGTCCAGATATGATCGCCCCGCATCTCTTCATCGGTGCGCAAATAATACGTATACCGAATCTGGCCGTCCCGGTTAGGCAGCGGGTCGTCCCAAGTCGCATCCAAGTGGTACCATGAACCGTCCAGCTGCACCAGATTCCAAGCATGCAGCGTGCCGCCCGCCTCGCCTTCGATAATTTGGCCCGGAATGCCCGCTTCAATCAGCATGGCATGTACCAGCAGCGCGTAGCCCTGGCACACGGTCTTGCCCTCGGTCAGCGCTTCGTACGCCGTGAACTTGGTCATTCCCTCGTCGTAGGTGAGATGGCTTACGACATAGTCGTGTATCGCTTTCACCTTCTGATGCGGCGAATCATCCGGGGCCGTAATCTCCTGCACAATCTCATGGGCGCGGTTCAAGACGAACTGCGTTTGTTCCCGCGTTTCTCTATATTCGACATATACGGTGACGAGCGCATAATCGACGCTCCCTTTCCATTGGAACGAATACTTGCTTACGTTGTACCTGATAAATGGATCAGAATGAAGCGCGGCCGACAACGCTTCCGTCACCTGCGCCGTCAGCGTGTCCGTACTGCCTTCATAACGGAAAGAGGAGATACCCTCCCGCTCCGTGAACCGTTCCTCGAACCATTTCGTCATCGCCTTCGCATCATTCAGCACGACTTCGAAGGGACGGGCTTCCACCGTCGGCCACAGGGCTAGTCCGGCCACTACGCTGACGATGAAGCAGCCCAAGAGCAGAATACGCAATACGGAGAACGAGGAGCGCCGTCTTGGCCGCTTCCGGATAGCCGTTCCCTCATCGTATTCCCCGCCCAATCGCACGTCTGCATCAACCAATCCGCAACCCACCTTTCCATCCGGCGGTGTTGTCCGCCTTTGGTGGTTCGTATCGTACCATATGGGTTTTGCAGATGCTGTCTAGTTATGGAAGGCGCTCCGCCGTTCCCGTTCTCTGACGATTCTATTCCGCTCGACAGTGTCCATCAGCAACAGTGCGGGTTCCGGCTTGTTCCGCCTGGACATCCCTTTCCCCCCTTCCTGGAAAAAGACGAGCCGTAGCGAATCGATGCGGCATTTGCCTATAAAAAAATGCGCAACCAGCCTAAAAAAACGGTTGCGCATCATCGGA
This sequence comes from Paenibacillus thiaminolyticus, assembly GCF_007066085.1. Taxonomy (NCBI): domain Bacteria; kingdom Bacillati; phylum Bacillota; class Bacilli; order Caryophanales; family Paenibacillaceae; genus Paenibacillus; species Paenibacillus thiaminolyticus. Next base: position 2,818,677 of record NZ_CP041405.1, read on the forward strand.
TTCAAGTTAATAATGTCTGCCGCGCCGCAGGCGCCCGCTCCGGATAAGAACAAGGCATCTCGGCCGACAGCCCCAGATGCCAGCGGAAGAACGGGAGCACCTCCGGCCAGAAGCGGGGATCCTGCTCCGAGCAGCTATGCCCCGGACTGTCGACGAAGACGTGCTGCTGCGGATACGCCAGCCGGGTCAGAATCCCTTCCAGTTCCCCGGCCGGGATGAAGCCGTCCCCCCGGGAATGCACCATCAACACCGGCACCCGGCCTTCCGTCCGGCCCTCGTTGTCGGACAGCGAGCGGGCCAGATCCAGCTCTTCATAGACCGACACGGGAATCTGGGAGCGGTACAGCCAGATACGCGGAATAACCGTAGCGAGCGGATAAGACGGCAGCCGCCGGCGGCGCAGCTCCGCAGCGACCAGGGTCAATGGGCGCGCAGGCATGGAATCTGTCACCAGCGCCTGCACATCGAGTCCGCTATCGAGCGCCATGACGGCGCCGAAGCCGCCCAACGAATGGCCGAGCACCCCGATTCGCTCCGGCTCGACGTCGGAACGGGTGCGCACATATCGAACCGCGGCGAGCAGGTCATCGCGGAACAAAAGCGGCGAAGGGGCCTTGACCGCCCCGCTGTCTCCATGGCTGCTGACATCATACAGCAGCAGATTGAAGCCGGCATCCGCCAGCGGATAAGCGTAGCGGAGCACGCGCTCGCGGTTCGAGCCCCATCCGTGGCACAGGATGATGACCGGAGCACGCTTCGCCGGCGTGTTCCCCTTGCCCCAGACGAACCAGCCATGCAGCGTGGCGCATCCGTCGAAGGAGACGCGCTCGAACGGGCGCTCCGGCTCATTCCGCACCGGCAATTGCCGTGGAGACTGGCTCTTCACCGCCAGCGTCCAGGTTCCTCCGGCGAGGCAGCCCAGCGCGGCCATCGCCCCCATGCTGTAGGACCACAGATCAGTCATCTCTGTCATATTCATATCGCCTCACTTTCCGGTTCATCCATCCCATCGGTGCCGCAGCCGTCGTTGCATGTCCGGCATGCATTGGGAGCGGCGATGTGCAGGATCGTTTGTTGAAAATCTTCTTATATCAGCAGCCGCCACAATGGCTATCCTTCCCGAAATCAATTTACTTTTATTGTATACCATATGTCCAAATTTTCCTAGATTTACGGCTCAAGATGCCATAAAAGCAAGCTTGCAAAGGGATCAACCGCTGCCTTCCGGAAAACATCCATTTGCTGCGGTTCGTTTCCACGAACTCCAACATCCTAAATTTTGCCGTAACTGTTCAAATATTGCGATAGAAAACCGATAACTTCAGTATTATGGCGAGATGCCCGTGCTGCCCGCCAAGCGGCCCCGGCACGCATCTACCCCTTGAGGGAGAAAGGAAGGATTGAATATGAATGTATCTGCGGTATCTGCAGGCGGCCTAGCCAGCACTGGCAGCGGTGCAGCCAGCGGCATCGACCGGCAAATTGAAAGGCTCAATAAACGAAAAGCCGTCATTGCGGAGAAAATGTTGGCCGTCGCTACGGGCGACGATGAACAAAAGGTGAAGGACGAAAAAATAAAGGCGCTCAAGATGGAGATGCAAGTCATTGACATGCAAATTCAGCAGCTGCTGAAGAAAAAAATGGAGATGGAGAAGAAAAAACAAGACCCGACCCAAGCAGACGAGGGGGATATCGGGCCTTCGATTAGCGAACTGATTCAACCGGACAATAAGCCGCAGGGCGATTCTGTTTTTATTGATTTGAAGCTCTAGTCCGGGGGTTCCTCCCCGCAATAGGAAGCTCCCTTCGCGCGCTCCGGCATCTCGCTTGCGGTTCATCGCAGCGCCCCATGCCGGAGCCCCCGAAGGGGCGATCTCTCCTCCGCTGCCGTCTTCGCCCTTGTGCGGGGACTCGACTCTCCTTTGGCAGCAGCGTCTCTCTCGAATCAGCTAGCAGCAGCAGTTCTGCCGCATGGTTCCGCTATCCCAAGGTCCGGGCAAGCCGGACGAAGCGGGCGGCATGTTCTGCCATCCCCGCGTAATTGCCGGAACGGATGTCCTCGCCCCGGACGAGCTTCGAGCCAAGCCCGAATGCCGAGGCGCCAGCCGCGGCATAAGCTTCCATCGTCGACAGATCGACGCCGCCAGTCGCCATAATCGGAATATGGGCCAGCGGACCGCGAATCTCGCGGATATAATTCGGCCCCAGCGTGCCAAGCGGGAACAGCTTGACCGCCTTGGCCCCGGCATTCCACGCCCGCACGATCTCCGTCGGGGTCAGCACACCGGGCCATACATCGACGCCGCGCGCAGCAGCATAGTCGATGACGGCCTCGTCCAGATTCGGCGAGATGAGGAACTCCGCTCCCGCCGCCAATGCCTCTCGGGCCATATCGGCATCCAGCACCGTACCTGCGCCGATGAAGGCGCGCCCCTCGAACCGATTCCGCCACCGGCGAATGATATCCGGAGCGCCTTCGGTATTCATGGTGACCTCCATGAACCGGATCCCGCCGGTTACCAGCGCTTCCCCTGCCTGATCGGCAGCTTCTCCGGTAAAGCCGCGGAATATGGCGACAATCCTTTCCTGCAGCATGAGTGAGGTTAGATCTTCCTTGCGAGCCGGATACTCCATCCTTCCGCCTCCTTCCCGGCACTTCTTATCGTGACAGCCGATAGGGCTGTTCGTTCGCTTCGCATGGAGGCGAGGCTCCAATCGTTATATGATCCCCTCGCCCGTCTGCCGCAGCTTCTCGGCCCGGCGCTTGGCGAAGGCCGCGCTGCCGATGACGCCTCCGTCATCGATTAATTCGCCCTGGCGAATCGTGAGCCGCTCCAGATAGCCGTGATAGACGGAGCGGGACAGCGTCTCCCGCACCGGCTTCAACAGCCGGTCGCCGGCCATGGCGCCGCCGCCGCCGATGACGATGACATCCGGGCTCAGCAGCGAGATGGAATATGACAGTCCAGTTCCGAGCACCTGGCCGGTATATTCCATAATCTCGATGGCGAGCGCATCTCCTTCGTCATATGCCTGCGAGACATCGGCCGCAGACAGTTCTCCCCGCTCGTACGGGCCGCGCAGCAGGCTCTCGCGTCCTCCCTCCAGCGCTTGCTTCGCTTGGCGCACGATGCCTGTCGCGGAGACCACCGTCTCCAGGCACCCGGTCAGCCCGCATCCGCACGGGGTCGTCTCGCCCGGAATGGCGACATGGCCCAGTTCTCCCGCCATGAAGCCGCTTCCGTAATAGAGCTCCCCTTGCACGACGGTAGCTGCCGCCAATCCGGTCCCGATGGTGACGCCATGCACGACGCCCGCGCCCCGGCCGGCTCCGCTCATCGCCTCGCCATAGACGTACATCCGGACATCGTTATCGATGAATACCGGCACGCCGACCTTAGCGCTAAGCCGTCCGGAGACATCTACATTATTCCATTTCAGATTGGACGCGAAGATGCTCACGCCGCGCTCCGGATCGATGAACCCCGGGATTCCGGCGCCGACAGCCAGGAGAAGGCTGCGATCCGCGTCGAACTGAACGAACAGCTCATCAATCATATTGGCGATCTTGTCCAACACATGGTCGACGCCAAGCGCCGATTCCGTAGGCCGCTTCAGCTTTCCAACCATTTCATACCGCTCATTTACCAGGCCGCACACGATATTCGTGCCGCCGACATCGATCCCTACCATATATTGCATCCTGGTCTCCTGCCCTTCCTTCTTGTTCGATAGCTCTGTTTGATCCGTATTATAGCACGAGAGGCGCCGATCTTTTGCGTGAATACATCACCGGATTACAAATTTCCCGCAAACGATGAGGGAGGGCTTCAGCCGGCAAGCCCGGTTCAAAGGCGCAACCGGTGCCTGCAGCTGCCTTCGACGGCGGAACTGCAGCATTTTCCTCCAATTTGCCTCAAAATCGCCTTAATCTTGGAATCATAATAGAAGACGCGGGGACAGCAAATCGTTATAATGATACTGTGATGTATATCACTACATATGGAAGGCTAGATTTGGTTATAGATGTGCAATCAGGAGCAACGCTCAACCATCGGTTCAAGAGGTGATTATTCATGACATACGTCGATATCAGTTCCATAAGCCCGCAGTTGTTCGTGACGGTGCTGTTTTTTCTGCTCATCGTGTGTCCGCTCGTCAGTCTGGGGATCGTCCGTCTCTTTCAGCAGCGTGTGAAGATCGGCATCACCTACATTGCTTCCGCCATCGTCTCTTACGTCGTCTTTCTAATCGCTGCCGAATTTGTGCACAAGACATGGGGGTAACGGGGCACCCCGTCATACCGTTCGTCCGGAGCATCCTTGCGGATAAGGATGCTTTTTTTGATCCAATCGCCACATCAATGGGACAGGCAAGAACCTGTTGCAACGGCACAAAGCCCCCGCCGCCAATTCCCCCGCCTGCAGGGCGGAGAAAAAGCGATGAGGGCTAAGCATTACATCATTCGCTGCCGTCGTTCTCGATGGGCGGAATTTCTAATTCGGGATCGACGGAGTCATTATCTTCCTTCGGCTGCTCAGGCTTCTTCACCTGCAAGCCCGCCTTCTCGTAGAAGGCCGATTTGAGCGTATTGAACTGCGTCGTGTAATCGTTGAACTGCGTCTTCAATTCTTCGACCTGGCGGTAAGCTTCATTCCGCTCCGCGACCGCCTTATTGATCGACTTCAGCTTCGTATCCTCCGACTTCAGCTGCTCGTACAGCGACTGCTCATGTTCAATCCACTTCTCGTAGCTCTCGAAGAGCGACTTGAACGTGTCATACCGCTTCACATACGCTTGATAGGCTTCTTCCGCCGGCTTCTTCAGCTCCTCTTCCTTCAGATTCGCGATGATGCCGTCCATCTCGCCAATCTGATCGCGCGCCTCGTCCAACTGGGCCTTCATCTGCTCCAGCACCTGCTTGCGCTCGGCGAGCGCCTGATTCGTATTGTCGATCAGCGTCTGCACGTTACGGTTATCCTGCTTGCCTTGATTAATAATGGAAATGTATTGCTTCTCATCTTTATCTTCAAGGGTTTTCAGCGAGCTCATCGCGGCCGGCACGTTCACTTCCGTCGACGAAGCCTTCTCGAACCGGTCGAAAATTTGCGTCGTCGGCGATGCGCCGCATCCTGATATCGCCACGGCGATGGACAATATAGCCGCCGCTGCCCCCCATGTTCTCAATCCTGCCACTCTTCGTACCTCCCTAGTTCCTGCTACAGACGCTTGTCATGATGGAAATTGCAGGCAAAGTGGGCGTTCGGATCATAGACCTCGAACTCATACCCTTTGCTCTGGATATACTCGATAATTGACGGCAAAGCAGCCAGTGTCTGTTCGCGATCATGCATCAGGATGACCTCCACGTCCTCCGTCAGTCCGGCCTTGACCTGCTCCAGAATCCGATTCGGCTGCCCGACATATTGCCAGTCCAGCGAATCGAGCGTCCAGTCCCACATCTTGAATCCGGCCTGCGCGATATCGCCGCGGAATGATTTCCCAATCTGCGGAGCGCTGCCGTATGGAGCCCGGATAAGCGTCGGTGTCACGCCGGTCAGATCGTTGACGATGCCTTGGGCTTCCTGGAATTCCTTGATGAAATTCCCTGAACCGCCGCTCTTATACAACTTGTTGTAATCATGGGACATGCTGTGAAGGCCCGGATAATGGCCGTCTTCCACGATACGCTTCACCGCGTCGGGATAGGTTCTCATATTGTCGCCAAGCATGAAGAACGTTGCCTTGATACCGTTTTTGTCCAACAGATCCAGCATGTCGTTCGAATACTTGCTTGGTCCGTCATCGAATGTAAGATAGGCGACCTTGCGGGTCATGCCGTTATATTCCTTCGGCACTTCCTTCTCGACCGCTGCCGAGGCGAATGCGGCTACTTCCGTGACAACCAGTTCACTGCCGGTCGCCGACGCGGTGCCGGTGCCTATCAGACTCTTGGCGACCGAATAAGCACCATAGCAAATGCCAATAACGAGCAGCAACAATACCGTCCGCCCGATCCATCTCTTCTTGCTCTTCCGCTTCCGTGTGTTTCTCGACATCACGTTTCGATCATTCATGCTCAATCTCCACTTCCTTCTCCTTCTTTCGACACTACTATAATACAAGTCTAGCATTTTGACATTACAGAAACATGACAAAAAGGGAAAATAAGCGGGATTAATATAAACAATGTTGTTACCATTACATAGAAAAGATATGGTAGGAATCGAGAGTCGTTCGGATAGAAAAACGAGGACAATCTAGTAAAAGAAAGGAAGCGCCCCAACTATTTATATTCATGGCATGCCAAAAAAATGACCCGGGAACGAAGCCCGGGTCATTCCTGAGCGGCGTCTTCATCGCCGCCTTCTCCTAGCGATGGATGACATGCTGTGGAGAGCCTATCAGATAGGCACGAATATTATCGGCAGCGATCGCGAGCAGGCGTTGGCGGGCTGCTTGCGAAGCCCAGGCCATATGGGGCGTGACGATAAGCCGCTGATGGGGCATGAGCAGCGGATGCGATGCCGAAGGCGGCTCCTCCGCGAGCACATCCAGCAGGACGCCGCAGAGCCGCCCTTCCCGCAGCGCGCCGGCCACCTCCTGCTCATGCAGCAGCCCGCCGCGGGACGTATTAATGAGCACCGCCGTCCGCTTCATCTTCCCGATGAAGGTCCGGTTGACCATGCCGCGCGTCTCTTCGGTCAGCGGACAATGCAGCGACACGACATCCGCCTCGGCCAGCAGTTCATCCTGACTGACGAACCGAATCCCGGCTTCGCCTGCCGGCACCGTGCGGGTGGTTGCGATGACATCCATCCCGAATGCCCGGGCCAGCCCGGCCACCTTGCGCCCGATCTGCCCGTAGCCGATGATGCCGAACGTCTTGCCGGCCAATTCCGTCTGCGGCGACAGCCCGTAGCTGAAGTCCGGCTGGCGGGACCAGCGGCCCCGCTTCACCGAGCGATCATGGGCTTCCACCCGGTGGCACCAGGCAAGGAGCAGGGCGAAGACGAATTGGGCGACATTGTCCGCGCCGTACCCCGGGACGTTCGTCACGGTGATGCCCAGCGACTGCGCCGCATCGACATCGACGATGTCATAGCCAGTCGCCAGCACGCCGATATAACGGAGCGACGGCAGCTTCCGCAGCGTCTCCGCAGTCAGCGGCGTCTTGTTCGTCAGCACGATATCCGCCCCTTGCGCCCGGGCATCAATCTCCTTCCTCTCCGTGCGCGGATACACCTCCACCTGCACTTCGGCCGCTGGAATACACGCCGCCTCCGCGACCGCTGCGCGCAGCACGTCCCAGCTCAGATCGCCGGGATTGAGCGCATGGCCGTCCAATATGACGATCCGCATCGCGGCTCTCGCCCCCTTCTCCTTTTCGCTTGCGCTTCCTTATTCGCCGTTCTGCTTCGCCAGCGCGGCCTTGAGCAGATCGCCCAGATTGTTGCCGAGCGGCTCCTGCTTCTCGAATTGCTTGACCAGCTTCCGCTCTTCATGCTTCTTGATTCGGCCGCCGCCTTCCTCCAGCTTCTCCGTAATGTTGCAAGGAAGGCACTGCACGAATTTGCCGGCTTTGCCGATTTTGAACTCCATTTTTTTATGGCATTGCGGGCAGCGCCGGTTCGACAGATTCTTCTCCTCCGAGCGCCGGTACTCGCATGATTTGTTGGAGCAGACGAGCCACTTGCCCCGCTTCCCCTTGCGCTCCATCAGCCGCGATCCGCACTCCGGGCAATGGCTGCTCGTCAGGTTATGCGGCTTATACTCCGCCTGGCTCCGCTTCACTTCGCTCACGAGCTGTTCCGTCATCTTGCGGATATCCGTCATGAAGGCAGACGTCTGAGCCGAACCGCGGGCAATCTGCTCCAGCTCGCGCTCCCACTGTGCCGTCAACTCCGGCGAACGAAGCTGCTCGGACACGAGGTTGATGAGCTGGGTCCCCTTGCCGGTCGGCTGGAGCGAAGAGCCTTGGCGTTCGATCGTGTCGGAGGAGACCAGCTTCTCGATGATATCCGCCCGGGTCGCCGGCGTGCCGAGTCCGTATTTCTCCATCTGGGTAAGCAGCGTAGCTTCGGTATATCTTGCAGGCGGCTTCGTCCGTCCGCGGCGGGTAAGGACGCGCTTCGCCTGCAGCCGTTGGCCCTGGGTGAGGCTCGGCAGGCGCTGCTCGGCCCTGCCCGCTTCGTCGGCATCGTCATCGTCATCCGCCAGCTCCCAATCGTTCTCATACGCCTTTTTCCAGCCGTTGTCGATGACCGTCTTGCCTTTCGCATGCAGCTGCTCCCCGCCCATGCCGATCGTGACCGCGACTTGCTCGTAACGGACCGGGGGCAAGAACAAGGCGAGGAAGCGGCGCGCGATGAGATCATAGAGCTTGCGCTCCTCCGGCGACAGATTGGCCAGCCGCAGCGGCTCATCCGTAGGAATGATGGCGTGATGATCCGTCACCTTCGCATCATCGACGATGCGCTTCGTTACATGCAGCTTCCCGCGCAGGAGCGGCTTCGCGATCGCGGCGTACGGGCCAACGGCCATCGCATCCAGCCGCTCGGGCAGCGTCCCCGTCATATCGGAAGACAGATACCGGCTGTCCGTGCGCGGATACGTTACGAGCTTGTGCTGCTCGTACAGCCGCTGCAGCACATTCGACGTCTGCTTCGCGGAGAAGCCGTAGCGCCGGTTCGCGTCCCGCTGCAGCTCGGTCAAATCGTAAGCGAGCGGATGCGGCTCGCTCTTCTCCGACTTCTTCAAGCCGGAGATCAGCGCCTCGCGCCCTCTCAGCTTCTCGGTCAGCGCCGCAGCCTCTTCCAGCCGGAACAGGCGGGCATCCCCGCCCGGGGCGCGCCATGCGGCCTCGAAGCCGCCGAAGTCAGCGTGCACCGTCTCATATTCCTGCGATTGGAACTCCCGAATCTCCTGCTCCCGCTTCATCAGCATCGCCAGCGTCGGCGTCTGCACCCGGCCGGCGGACAACGGGGTCTCGAACTTGGTCGTCAGCGCCCGCGTCACATTCAACCCGATGAGCCAATCGGCTTCGGCGCGGCAGCGGGCCGATTCATACAGCCGATCGAACGCCTTGCCGGGCTTCAATTGGCGGAAGCCCTCCCGAATCGCCTTGTCTGTCTGGGAGGAGATCCAGAGACGATGGAACGGCTTGTTCCACTTGACCATCTGCATAATCCAGCGGGCGAGCAATTCTCCTTCGCGTGCCGCGTCCGTCGCGACAATCAGGTCCTTCAGGTCCTGACGCTTGCAGAGCTGCTGGACGGCCTTGAATTGATGAGATGATTCCCGAAGCACCTTCAATCGCATCCGATCCGGGATGATCGGCAGATCTTCCAGGCGCCAGGTCTGGTAGTTCTTATCGTAGTCTTCCGGCTCCGCCAGCCCGACCAGATGACCAAGCGCCCAGGTGACGACATAATCAGGACCTTCAAAATATGTTTTATGCGAGTTGCGGCATCCGAGCACGCGCGCGAGCTCCCGCGCAACCGAAGGCTTTTCTGCCAGAACGAGTGATTTCATGCGTCCATTCCTTCCTTATCGATAATCTGAACCCATTATAGCATGGCGTTCAACAGCGGTACCGCCCCTTCCCCTGCCGCCAACGGACGCAGCCCCGAAAGAAGAATTTGTCTCTCGGGGCCCGCATGGCGATACATCGTTCCGGCTTAGAGCGAGCGGACGGCTCCCCCGTCGGCCAGCACCGCCTGTCCGGTCATATAGCTGTTCGCCGGCGAGGCGAGGAACGCGATCAGCGTCCCCATCTCCTCCGGGCTGCCGTATCGTCCGATAGGAATGCGGCGGCGCTGCTCCTCCTCGATCTGGCCGACCTCCACCTGCCGCGCCTCCGCGGCCAACTGGTCCAATTGGATGACGCGATCGGTCGCGAAGCGGCCCGGACCGACCGTATTGATGAGAATATTGTCCCGTGCCAGCTCCGGAGCCAACGTCTTCGCAAGCCCGAGCACGCCGACCCGCAGGGTGGAGGAGACGATGAGATTCTCGATCGGCTCCTTATGTGCGGAGGAGGTCACATTGACGATGCGCCCGAACTTCTGGCCGCGCATATAAGGAAGCACGGCGCGAATGGAGCGGATATAGCTGAGCAGCGTCAGCTCGAAGCCGTGCTGCCAGGCCGAGTCGTCAATCTCATCGAAGGTTCCCGGTGCCGGCCCGCCGCAATTGTTGACCAGAATGTCGACCGTGCCGTACCGCTCCACGGTAACGGCTACGATGCGTTCAATGTCTTGCGGGCGGGTAATATCCGCCACGACGGCAAGCGGCCGGCTGCCTGTCCGTGCCTCTATCTGTCCCGCCGCCTCGCGAACGGTCTCTTCCTGGCGGCCGACCAATGTCACGCGCGCCCCTTCCCCCGCCAGCGCGGAGGCTGCTGCCAATCCCAAGCCTTTGGATGAGGCCAACACGATGGCCGTCTTGTCCTTCAGTTGCAAATCCATAGATACCCGGCTCCTCTCCTGTAAAATACGGCAAGTCTGCCGCACGCCGCGGCAGATTCGACATGCACCTGCGATGCTGCTATCGACATTATACCAAATTCAACCACTTTCTTCGTAATCCTCCTCCCTGGTTGTGCTATGATAAGGGAATGGACAACCGCGGCCCGCACGCCGCGGCCGCTATCGCAAGGAGGGATTCCACGCCTTGAACGCGTTCACGCTGAAGCTGCTCGCGCTCGCACTCATGCTGCTCGATCATATTCATTTTTATTTCCCGGATTCTCCCGACTGGTTCCATAGCGCGGGACGGCTGGCCGCCCCCATCTTCTTCTTCTTCGCGGCGGAAGGCTACGCCCATACGCGCGACATCCGGCGCTACATGCTGCGCATGTTCATTTTCGCTCTGGTGATGGCGGCAGGCAGCGAGCTGCTGACGTTGGCCATGCCGGGCGGCACGATTGACAATAACATCTTCCTCTCGCTCTTCGCCGCGCTCGTGCTGATGGCAGCGTTGGACTGGGCGAGATCGTCAGGCCAGACGGCGGGAGGCATCCTGATCTGCGGCACGATTATGGGAGCCATGTTCTTCGTCGAGTACGGCTTGCTGGCGGTGTCGATGGCGATCGTCTTCCATCTGCTTCGAGGCACCAAAGCGATGATGCCGGCGTTCATCCTCTCTTCTCTCGTGCTCTCGCTCGCCCCGTACGCCCATGTGCACCGAGAGGAGATGTGGACGGCGCATTACCTGTTCGTGGTCAATCCGCAATGGATGATGATCTTTGCCATCCCGCTGATAATGGCCTATAACAGAGAACGAGGCCCGGACCAGCCATGGGCCAAGTACGTATTCTATTTCTTTTATCCACTGCATGTGTGGATTCTATATGCCATCAGCTGGCTGGCCGCGGCATAGGCCGCCCCATGTCAGCCGTGCATTCCCCGCTTACTCGCAGCGTGAAGCAGAGCAAACGAGATGATAATATGGTAAAATAGTCCTACTACTGATAGACTATCAAGCAGCAATGCCGCTGCTGCGGGAAACATAGGCCAAGTCCTAGCAATGATAGAATCTGATACATGCTAAGATACATAACTTCATGAGGAGAGATGACATGAAAAATAGATGGTTCATCGGACTCGCGTTCGTGATGCTGCTTGCCGCATTTGCAACCGGAGCGTTGGCCGCCGGGTCGTACAAGCTGATCGTGGACGGGAAGAAAATAGATGCGGACATCCGGGACATCAACGGCACCGTCTATGTGCCGTTGCGCACCGTCTCGGAAGCGCTTGGGGCCGCCGTGCGCTATGACAAGACCAGCCAGACGATTACGCTCCATTCGTCTCCGCGTGCTGCACCGGCCGCGCAAGATGCGGCGGATGAATCGCGCAAGGGTTCCCGGCAGCATCCGGCTTCGCTGGGCGAGACGGTGGCCTTTGCGGCGGGCAACGGAGCCGATGCGACGGCGACAGGAAGCATAACCATCGAGGAGATTGTTAGAGGGAAGGAAGCATGGGATCAAATCTATGCGACGAACCGCTTCAACAAAGCGCCGCGCAAAGGCTATGAATACATATTGGCAAAAGTGACCGTCAGCATCGACTCTCACGCCAACCCGGACGCGGCGGTCGATGTCAACGCGTTCGACTTCACCCTGGTCTCATCCGCCGGCGCCGATTACCCCGCAGTCGCGGTCGTCACTCCGGATCCCCCGCTCCGGACGAAGATATATGTCGGCGGCACCTATACGGGATGGGCCGCCTTCCAGGTCCGTCATGACGACGCGGAGCCGCTCATCGCGAACGGCCGCAAACACGACGGCACGAGCGGCCTGTGGTTCAAGACCGTTCCATAACAACAACGAAGCCGCAGCATCCCTGGCTTAGGGAGGCTGCGGCTGATTGCGTTGGGCCTATGGAAGCTTTTTCAGCTCGATCGTCTCTCTGTCTTCCTCTTCCTTACCGTCATCGGTCAGGCCGCGGGTGGAATTGCGGAATTCCCGCAGCGTATCGCCGAATGCGCGGCCGAGCTGCGGCAGCTTCGCCGGGCCGAAGAGCAACAGCGCCAGCATCAAAATAATGACCAGGCCGGAAATCCCGATATTGTTCAGCATGGAGGCCACCTCCTTCCTTGAAGATGTGAGGGCTACGGACTGGCAGACGAGGCATCCAGCCGGCGGGAATAGGCAGCGGACAGACAAATGCTCAGTTCGAACAACGCGATCAGCGGGATGGTTACCGACAAATGCGAGACGACATCGGGCGGCGAGATGCATGCCCCGACAATCGTCAATCCGAGGTAGGCAGGCTTCCGGATGCGGCGCAGCTTATCCGGCGTCATGAGTTCCAGCCGGGTCAGGAACAGGACCACGACCGGCATCTCGAAGGCAATGCCGAGCGGGAAGACGATATTGAACATCAACGTGAAATACCGGTCGATGCCATAAATCTCCGCCGCCCCAATGCTGCGGTTCATCTGCATCAGGAATTCCAGCATCATCGGGAACACAAGGTAATAGCTGAAGGCAACCCCCAGCAGGAACATCAGGAAGGAGGCGGGCACATAAGCCAGCGCCGCCAGCGCCTCTACTTCCGTCAACCCCGGGCGGACGAACGCCCACAGCTGATAAAAGAGGACAGGCAGCGACAGCAGCACAGCGAAGAGCAGGGCGCACTTCATATAGACGAACAGCCCGTCCGTGAACGCGAACACGTTCCATTGGATTCCGAGCTTGGCTGGACGCGACTTCAGCAGAACCAGCAGCCGCGGCGATAAGTATACCCCGACGCACAGCATCGCAATGAACCACGAAGTGAACACAATCAGCCGCTTGCGCAGTTCCGTCAAATGCAGAATCAGTTCTTCCTGGTTATTCATTCGATCTCGCCCCTTGCCGGACAAGGTGAGGACGCGAAGGGTTTCCGCATTTACGCCAACGGCCCTCCCTGCTTCAAATACGTGAGAATGCCTTCCGCCGCGCGATAGGCAAGCGCGCCTACGGTGGCGGTCGGGTTGTACCCGCTGTTATGAGGGAAGGCCGACGCGCCGACGACGAATACATTATCCGCGTCCCACATTTGCATATAGTTATTGACGGCCGAAGTGGACGGATCGCTTCCCATAATGACGCCGCCCGTGTTATGCGTCGACTGGTACGGCACGATATTGTACGGGCCAAGCTCCCCATTGGAACCGGCCTTGCTCGGTTTCATTTCTTGCATAATCTCTGCGGACTTCGCAGCCATGAACTTGACCAACTCGCGGTCCTGATCCTCGAAATCATACGTAATCCGGATCTGGGGAAGTCCATACGTATCCTTGTAGGTAGGGTCCAAATCAAGATAGTGGTGCCGCCATGGCATATTTGCTCCTTGCGGCCCAACGCTCAGCGTGCGATACGCGTAATGCAACGAAGCCTTCTTGAATTCCTTGCCCCAGGAAGGCGTTCCCTCCGGAACCGAGTTGTTGGCGATAGGCCGAAGGCCGGTCTGAGACAGGCGAATACCGGCTCCGTGAATGAAGTTGACATCCGAATGGTCGAAGTTGTCACCGTTGAAGTCATCAATTTCAATGCCCAGCGCTCCGGCGCCTGCATAGGTGTTGAACTCGCGGTCCTCATAAAATCCGGCGGCGGCCCCCCCATTCACTTGGTAGGCATAGTTGCGGCCGATGACGCCCTGCCCGGTATCCGGGTTATAAGCCGTCCCCAGATTCGACAGCAGCAGCAGCTTCACGTTATTGAAGACGTAACTGGCCAAAATAACGACATCGGCAGGCTGAATGAACTCCTTGCGCGTCACCGTGTCCACGTAGACAACGCCCGTTGCTTTTTTGCCGCTATGTAAAATCTCGGTCACATTGGAGTTCGTCCGGATCTCCAGATTCCCCGTCTTCTCGGCGACTGGAATGACCGTCACGACCGGATCGGCCTTCGCTCCATATTCGCATCCGAATCGCTCACAGAAGGCGCAATATTGGCAGGCGGCCCGTGCGATGCCGTCCGGATTCGTATACGCTTGAGACAGATTCGCCGACGGCATCATGTACGGATGGTAGCCCAGCTTTTTGGAGGCTTCCTCGAACATGGTAATCGCCGGCGTTTTTTTCATGGGCGGCGTCGGGAACGGATTGGATCGCTTGCCGACCATCGGATTCTGCTCCTGCTCCCCGGAGATGCCGGCCATTTTCTCGAAGTTGTCGAAATAAGGCTCCAGCTCATCATAGGTAATGCCCCAGTCCTGAATGGTCATGCCGTCCGGAATCTTCTTTTTGCCGTAACGTTCCACCGTCTTCGTATAAATCTCGAAATCATACGGCAAAAACCGGAAATATTGGCCGTTCCAATGGATTCCGGCACCGCCGAGACCTTCGCCCATCAGGAAGGAGCCATAGCTTCGCAGCGGCAGCGCCCGCTGGCTTTGTTGGTTGCGGAACGTGACCGTCTCCTTGGACAAGTCTTGCATCAGCTCATAGCGCTGGGCGTAGCGCAGCTCATCATGGACCATGAAATAGTCTTCCGTCTTGCGGCTCTTGCCCCGTTCCAGCCCGAGCACCTTGATGCCTGCCTTGGTCAGCTCGGAAGCGATGACTCCTCCCGCCCAACCCATGCCGACGATCACGACGGGCACTTTCGGTAACTTCGTTGCCATAGCATCGCTCTCCTTACGCGGTTATTAATGTTGGGTCATATGGCTGTGCAAGCTTTGCGGTTCCATCTCGACGAATTCGGGCTTCTCGATAATATTGAGGTAACTCATCTGGTTGCCCGGGTAGCGTCTCATTCTCCATCCCATCATATCTTTGTTCCCGCCATAGAGCGGATCGGCGTAGACGCCTTCGAGCGTCAGCGCACGCAGCATTTTGAAGAAGGCTCCCGTCGTCTCCCCATTATCCAGGAGGACATCCTTGCCTTCCTCGAACGCCTTGAGCACTTCATCCTGCTGACTCGCTTCCAGCTCGGTGAAGGTCTTGCCGTAATGCTTCGTGCTGAACATCTCCAACGCGTCCAATCCTAGCATGAACAGTTCATGGTGCTTGATGCTCGGGAAGCCGCCTTGCGTCGGCTCGCCCTTGAAAAACGGCCCCTGCATATATTCACGCGCATTAATTCCCCATTGGCCTGCCAGCTGGTGATCGATATAAAAGGCAACCCCAAGCTCGGCCGCGCCCTGCCCGATATCGTCTGCGGGGAAAATCCGTTCCACAGCCGCTTCCGTGAGGCGGAACTCCCGCTGATTGAAAAACATCAGCG
The DNA here is from genome assembly GCF_007066085.1 of Paenibacillus thiaminolyticus. Taxonomy (NCBI): domain Bacteria; kingdom Bacillati; phylum Bacillota; class Bacilli; order Caryophanales; family Paenibacillaceae; genus Paenibacillus; species Paenibacillus thiaminolyticus. Next base: position 2,834,395 of record NZ_CP041405.1, read on the forward strand.
CCTGGTTATGATCCGCAGCCTGCTGCGGCGCCGGCTGATTCGGAGCCGGCTGCGTCCCGGCGCCCGGCCGTACAGAACGATCGATGACCGCTCCTACGACACCCCCGACTATGGCTCCGCCAAGCGCCGCCCCGGACACTTTCAGAAATTGCCGGCGGGATTGGTCGCGGGCTTGGCCTTGCTGGTTGCTGCGTGTGTCCGCCACATTCATCCTCCTTTTCTGAATTCGGCATCGAATCTTGCACTCACTCTTGAAGTCCGCTGCCCATGTAGTCACGCCTACACTCCGCTGTTCCTTACAAGTTTTGCGAAGCAAAACTCGCTACGAAAGCCGCTTCGAGTTCAAGCAACCTTCTCGGTGCTGAAAATCGGTCTTTTTAAAATGTTCATTTATACAGTCTTCTTTTATGTACGCTTACTATTTCCGTCCACAGGAACAATATGCATATGGTTGACGGCTTGCCGAGACCCGCCACGGCGCGAAAAAGGAGCGAAGATAACCTGCATCTCCACTCCTCTGCGCCGCTTGGTGCGGACGGCGGCATCCGTTTATTTATGGGCAGACAGCCAGTCTACCAACGCGCTAATCTCATCCTCGCTCAATACGCCCTTGAACGCCGTCATTCCGTTGCCTCCGTTATGGATGACAGTCGAGATTTCTTCCGGAGTGCGCGTCGCCCCGACCTTTTGCAGATTCGGGCCCACTTGTCCTTCCAGATTGGCTCCATGGCAGACGAGGCAGTTCTGCTTATAGACCGCCGCCGCGTCTACGGTAGCGGCAGGAGGCGTAGTCTGTTCCGGGGCCGTTCCCTGATTCGTGCCGGCCCCCTGCTTGTTCGCGGATCCGCAAGCAGCCAATCCGATGATGAGGGCTGCAGAGAAGATCATTATGGTCATTTTTTTGAACATCGCTTCATCCACCTCATATTCATGCCAAGAATACCGTTAGCATACCCACTCGTTGTCTCATCATGTATTTATCATTTTCCCTCAAATTAAATTATCCACAATTTAATTGACCACAATTTTTGGTTGTGCTATAAATGGGGGTAGTTAGTTGATACGTTACTTTTCGAATGCAAAGGAGCGGGTGAATGATGGCAACGGTCTACGATTTTACGGTGAAGAAGCCGAATGGCGAATTAACGTCCTTGCGGGATTACGAAGGGCAATTGCTCCTTATCGTCAATACCGCGAGCAAATGCGGATTTACGCCGCAATTCAAGGAACTGCAGGCCTTGTATGACAAGTTCAAGGATCGCGGCTTCGCCGTGCTCGGCTTTCCGTGCGCCCAGTTCGGCAATCAAGAGTACGAGAAGACGGAGGAGACGATGGAGTTCTGTCAGGTGAATTACGGCGTCACCTTCCCGATGTTCGCGAAGGTCGATGTGAAGGGGCCAGAGGCCGATCCGTTGTTTTCCCATCTGACCCATGAGAAAAAAGGGCTGCTGGGCAGCACCGAGATCAAGTGGAATTTCACCAAATTCCTCGTCGGCAAAGACGGGCTCGTCGTGGACCGGTATGCACCGCAGACGAATCCGGCCAAGCTGGAAGATGAGATTGCGGCTCTGCTCTAGCGGGGCCAAGGTTAGGAGTGGTTGCGATGACGACATCCCATCTCCTGCCGCCGGATGAACGGCTGAAGCTGGATAACCAGCTCTGCTTCGCCATTTATGCGGCTTCCCGGGAATTGACGAAGCTATACCGGCCGCTTCTGGAGCGGCTGGAGCTGACCTACCCGCAATATCTCGCCCTCCTGGCGCTATGGGAACATGACGGCATGACGGTGAAGGAATTGGGTCACCGCTTATATTTGGACTCCGGCACGCTAACGCCGATGCTGAAGCGCATGGAGCAGCAAGGGCTGATTCGGCGGACTCGCGCCGCTGAGGATGAACGCAAGGTCATCCTCTCGCTGACCGGCAAGGGCCATTCCTTGAAAAAGGAGGCGGCCTGCATCCCTGCCCAATTAGCGGAGCTGGTTGACAGCGCCCGGCTCGATCCGGCATGCCTGCTGCGCGACATCCGCACGCTGCTGGACCATTTGTCGCAGCATCCTCCGCAGCAGGCCGAATGACGGTTTGACTTTTGGATAAAATATTCTATAATAATATCAATCATGATACAGCTACCACGCCAATGAAGAGCATCCAACTCGGAGGCGTTCTCGATCGGATATAGACAGCCGCTTGTACCTGTCCTTGTCTCTAAGTGAACCGGGCCCGCCCGTTACCGCGGAACCAAGAGGATTCTCCGTCGCCTGCGCCTGAGCGGGAGCGGGAATCAAGTTGGGTGGCACCGCGAGCTAGCGCTCCTCGTCCCAATCGGATGAGGGGCGCTTTCTGTTTATTTTCGGTAGATCGAAGGAGATGTGACGAATGCTGGATATCAAATGGATTCGCAGCCACCCGGATACGGTTCAGGAGGCGGCCCGGGTCAAAGGAATGGAGTTCGACGTGAATGAACTGCTTCAATGGGATGAAGCGAGAAGAGCGAGGCTGCAGGAGGCGGATACGCTCCGCCAAGCCCGCAATGAGGTTTCGGCCCGCATCGCGGCCTGTCTGCGCGATGGTCGGCGTGATGAAGCCGAGACGCTGAAGGCGAGCGTGCGGGAGATGAACGAGACGCTGGAGCGTCTGGAACGGGAACTCGGCGAAGCGGAGCGGGAATTCCGCCGCTGCATGCTGCTCGTTCCGAATCTGCCGGCGGCGGATTCTCCGGTCGGCGCTTCGGACGCCGACAATGTGGAGCTGCGGCGCGTCGGCGAGCCGCCACGCTTCACCTTCGAGCCGCTTGATCATGTTGAGCTCGGCGAGCGGCTTGGCCTGATCGACACGGAGCGCGGGGTGAAGGTCGCGGGCTCGCGCAGCTATTACTTGCGGCAGGCTGGCGTGCTGCTCCATCGGGCGGTGCAGCAGCTGGCGCTCGATCTGCTCGCCGACCGCGGCTTCACGCTGCTGGACGTGCCGCTCCTCGCGCGGGAGGAGGCGCTGGTCGGGACCGGCTTCTTCCCGCTTGGCGAGGAGCAGACATACGCGCTGCCCGAGGACGGCCTCTGGCTCGTCGGCACGTCGGAGGTCAGCCTCGCCGCGTATTACAGCGGCGAGATCGTGGACGTGAGCGAGCCGATCCGGCTGGCGGGCGCCTCGTCCTGCTTCCGCCGCGAAGTCGGCTCGGCCGGCCGGGATGTGCGCGGCCTGTACCGGGTTCACCAGTTCGCCAAGGTGGAACAGGTCGTGCTGACCCGCAGCGATCCGGCGGAATCGAACCGGATGCTGGAGGAGATGGTCGCCCACGCCGAGGACATCCTTCATGCCCTGGAGCTGCCGTACCGCGTCATGGACGTCTGCACCGGCGACATGTCGCAGAAGACGTATAAGCAGTACGATATCGAGACGTGGATGCCCGGGCGCGCCGCTTACGGCGAGACCCACTCGGCCTCGAATCTGCTCGACTTCCAGGCGCGGCGGCTGCAGATCCGCTACCGTGACGAGGACGGGGCGCTCCAGTACTGCCACACCCTCAACAATACGGCCGTCGCCAGCCCGCGCATCCTGATTCCGCTGCTGGAGAATCATCAGCAGGCGGACGGATCGGTGCGGATCCCGGAAGCGCTGCGGCCATATATGCGCGGAATGGATCGCATCCAATAAGGGCCCTTACACAGGGCTTATCCCATAGGCATTGAATCATGACGCAGGGCAAGACGGGATAACCGGGAATGGAAAGGCGGAAAGACGGGTGCGGGACTAACGGCGGAACTTCTGCGGAACTAGCTGCGGAACTAACGGCGGAACTTGCCGCGGAACTAGCCTTGGTACTAGCCGCGGAACTTGCCGCGGAAGATGCATGAGGCAATCCTGCATTGGTGCAGGAATTTACGCTATTTCAGCCGCTATCTAATGAGATTCCTGCAAAAGTACATCATTTTTCCCGATTTTTACTCTCGATCCATGGGGATGGTCTACATTCCTGCTATTGTGCAGGAATTTCGGTAACGGGGGGAGCTTCACAAGAGAAAACTGTAATTTTGCAGTTTTATGGCATGTCGATCTGTGAGCAGCAGGGCGGGGCTGTCTCCCTATAGCTATAAACTACTTACCGGGAACAGCCCCCTTGTTTGCTGCCTATCCATTGTTTGGCCGGAGGTTTGATTGCATCCTTGTTCTCGCTCTAGACGGCGGTCTTGCTTGGTCTTGCTTCTTGCTTGCGGTCTTACTTCAGTCTTGCTTGCGGTCTTACTCGCAGTACGTGTTACTTGTAGTCTTGCGTGCTTGCGTTCTTACTTGCGGTCTTACTTGCGCTCTTGCCGCTGCCCTCGGCGGCCGACGCATCCTTCCGCTTCTCGCCGGCAATGGCCGTCACTGCATCTGCGGAGGTCCGCAGCGATCGCTTGACCTCGAAGGTTCCCAGTTCGGCCGCCTTGCCGTCCTTGTCGATCTTGCCATATTTGACCGTGTCCTGAACCGGGAACGTATGCTGAAAATAGATTAGCGACGCCTCCCCTTCGGGCCGGGTTCCGCTCTCCTCCAGATAGGTATCCGGATTGGATGTCGTCCGTCCCTGCCATAACACTTCCGCCAGCCCCTCCTCATTCACGGCGATGTAGCTCTTCACATCCTTCACCGTAGAGTAGTAGCGCAAAGCTTCTCCTTCCGGGAATTCGATCTTGACCTCGAAGCCTTCGGCCCGATACGGCAGCTCACGGTTCGGGAAGACGAAGGGCAGCAGCAAGGCTTCCTTGCGCGCATCCTCCAGCCCTCCGGTGCGCAGCACCTCATCCCGCCGCACCCGTTCCGGCGTCCGGATAATTGCCGTACGCGTGCTGTTGTTCCACTCCACCTCGCCGCCCAGCGCCTCGCTCACGAAGCGGAGCGGCACATACGTGTGGCCGTCAATGATTTTGACCGGAGCCGCCAGCTCCACTTCTTTGCCGTTCACCCAAGCGGCCGTCTTATCCGCGACCAGCTTCACGGCATTCGACTTGCCCTTGGAATATACCCATACCGTCTTGGTGGCCGCGTCCCATTTGTACGTAATCTCCTGGTCGTTCGAGTTGCCGAAGTAACTGTAATCATCAAAAGCAAATAACGGAACCATGATGTAATTGCGCTCCCATCTCCATTCCGTTAGCTGAAATCCGTTCATGTACACATTGGTCGCCTTCCCGCCAGCCGCCGTATTGCCCGCCGCCTCCGCGTTCCCCGGTCCGGCCAATAATTGGAGTCCCAACCCGATGACCAGACATAATCCGGCTAGCATCCATTTGCGCATCTTTCCTGCTCCTCTCGCATTCGATGTAGGTCCTGGTCGTGCTTCTATGTAAGGGATTCGCTATTCATCCAGCCGAACCCTTCTTCCAGATGCTGCAATCGGCGAAGTTTTGAAAAAAATGTCGAGGACCGGGGGGGAGTGGCGAACCAGACCGCGAAAAATACTGCAAAACTACATTAATTCTTCGAGCGGTCTTGGCGTGGAGAAGGAAGCCTGCAAATAGGCATCAATTTCGGCCCATCGCGGCGACTCCTTGGGAAATACAGGATAATTGATGTATTTTTGCAGGAATTCTATTGATTTTACGTGGTAACGAGATAAAATCCTGCACATTTGCAGTTTTGCCCCTTAGCATTTCTTAGCATGACGAGAAGTAGGCTTGGTGCACTTTCCTAGCTTTCATTCGTGCAGCCATCTAGAAATAGTCTTCATTCGTGCAACCTTCTAGAATAGCTTTCATGCGTGCAGCCTTCTAGAATAGCTTTCATGCGTGCAGCCAACTAGAATAATCTTCATTCGAGCGGCCGACCAGAATAGCTCTCATTATGACATGCAACGAGAATAGCCCTCATTCTTGCAACCAACAGATATGAAATTATAGGATTCCTTTGAGTGCGATGATAAACTCATATAAAAAATAGCCCGCAAAACCAAATAAAATAAAACCGGCGATGATGGATACCCTTTTGATCATCGTTCTGCTCATAGCTTTCCTTGTGACCGCCACAATGGCTAGTAATCCAACATCATGGACGAGAATACCGGTTAAAATACCTGCACCCACGATTAAGAATTTTCCCGGTTGGGTCATATCATACGAATCCGAAAGTACAGCTCCGAACACGGAGATCCAGAACACGAGGTTTCCCGGCGACACCGCTACAAGTAAACCATTGCGATAGGAGCTGAAAAAAGATTTGTTCGGTTTATCGCCAGCTAACGCAATATCTTGATCCGAGTTTTTGATAGAATCATAGCCTAAGAACGCCAAGAACCCTGCACCGATCAGCCACATTGGGATTTGAATGTAGGGTATGGCAAGTACGGAAGCCAAGCCCATATATAAGGCAATAATTAGTAGAAGATCGATGGTCATTCCGCCTAAGCCTACCGCCCAACCATGCATAAACCCCTTTTTCAGACCTTGCTTCGTCATTTCAACGGTCATTGCGCCTACCGGCATGGCAACGGCAAGCCCCGCTAGCAGATACGTGAAAAATAGATTCAACGATAAACACTTCTTTCATAGGATGATGTCGTGATAAGTTCATATCCACTTTACTATAAGAATACATAGAAATAAATAATTATGCAAAAATAAGCGTGAAAATTCACTTTGGAAAGCATCCGACACGGCGAATGTACACAAAAGCAGACCGGAACTGCTCCGGCCTGCCTGTCTTTCGTCGCTATTCCTTCTTACTTCTTACTCCGCTGCGGGCTTGTTCTTCAAGCCGAGCACTTCCAAGCCGTAGATGCGCGCGGCCGTATCTCCGCCCTGCGTCGGCTTCTGCACGAGCAGACGGACGTAGCGTGCCTCGGTCTTCGCGATGGCGTGCTTGCTGGTCGCCTTGTCGTTGTCGATCACGGTAACCGCATCGCTCCAATTCTCTCCGTCCATGCTTAGCTGAATCTTGAATTCACGCGTACTGAAGGCAGGGGATTCGCCGCCTGCTTCAGCATGGTGAACGACGAACTGGGTAATCGCATGCGCCTGCCCCAGATCGACCGACAGCCAATGCTCGCCGCTGCCGACCGCGCACCACTTCGTGCTCATATCTCCGTCGACGGCAAATTGCGGCGCTTCGCTGTCATTCACGAAGCTGGACGCCTCCGTCTTCGCCCCGATCGCCAGATCCTCCGAGCGGAACGCCGCCTCTTTGGATACCGTAATCAGCTTGGATTTCGTCATGACATCTTCGCCGGCCTCGTTCTTGGCCTTCAGCGTTATCTCATACGTCCCTTCTTCCGCATAGCTCACCTTCGGATGACGCTCCTTGCTCGACGCAGGCGTGCCGCCCGGGAAGCTCCATTCCCATTCCGCCGTAACCTCGGATGATTTGTCCGTCAGCTGCACGGCTTCTCCCGGCGCCACGAAGGTCTTATCGGCCTCGAAGTCCGCCTTCGGTGCCGGATAGGCCGGCCACTCGAACGATATCTCTGCCGAGCGGCCTTGCTTGTAGTGGCTATTCACCGGCACGACGGCCAGCTTCGTCTCCTGTTCCATGCCATTCCGCTTCATCTCGGACACATAGTAATAGTTGTTGCCTGTCGCTCCGACGAACTCGCGGGAGCCGTCCGGCAGGACCCGGTACACCTCGTAGAGCAACGCATCGTCGCCGAGCGGAGTCCAGGTCAAGCGGGCATCGGCATAAATGCCGTCGCGCACATCGTTCTCGATCAGCTTGAGATCGGAGACCTGCCCGACTTCCTCCGCTTTGTCGTCCAGATTGCCAATCTGGAGCCGGCCGATGTTGACCGCATATAGATTGTTGCTTGTCTTGCCTTCTACTTGAACCGAGACGCCGACGATCTTCTGCCCCGCATACGGGCTCAAGTCGTAGACGGCACGCGTCCAATCGCCGTGAACCCCGGCCGCTTCGGCGGAAGCCGGCTTCACGATCTTGTACTCATCCGGCGCCCCCTCCAAGGCTACGCCGATGTTAATGGCTGCCGCTTCGCTGTCATTGGATTGATAGATGAGCGACATTTGCAAGGCGGACGTCGCGTCGATGTCGGTCTTGAACAGCTTCACGTTCGACGAAGCCCCCGGCGCGACCGTACCGAGCAATCTGAGCGAGCTTCCGCCATAAAAGGAAGTGCCGAAATCGAAGCTAGGCTTCAGCTTCTGGCCTTGCTCGTCCACCATCCAGCGCCAGGTCGGCAATATATCCTGGAGGCTCCGGTTGAACCATTCGCGATCGCGCACCTTTGTGCCGTTCACGCTGAATTGCTTCCCGTTCCCCGTATTGAAATGCGTGATAAAGTCCGCCTTCGTAATCACCGTCTTGTCCACGATATCATGGGCAATGCCGCGCCAGGCGTTGCCTTGCGCCTTCGTATTCGACGGGTCCTTGTTCTCCCCGACCCAGAGCTTCTGCTCCTTCTCCATGAAATCCTGGATCGTCTTCGTCGTATTGAACGCCCAGTCCGGACGATACAGGCCGAGCGAGGTTACGGCTGTGCCGTCTTCCGGGAACAAGACCGGGAAGTTGTATTTGCCCTGGTAACCTCCGCCGCCTTCCAGATCCATGCCCGCATACAGATCGTATTGATCGCGCTTCAAGCTGTCGGCCAGCTTGGGCGAGTTCTGGAATGGCGTGACGTAATCATATTGGCCTTCTTTTTTGAATTGCCAGCGGAAGTCGATGAACATCTGATCCGCGACACGCTCTTCCCCGTCTTGGAAGAACATGCTGTTCTTGTCCGTCAAGGCGCCCTGCCATTTGACCGGCCCCTCCTTAATCATCGAATCGTACCAGATGATTTCCATATGGGACGGCTTCTTTTTTTGCATATATTTCACAAACTGCTGCATAAGCTGCGCATCTTCCGCTGTCGTCCCCTGCGTCTCCTGGTTGATGAACCACCCGTCGAAGCCGTAATACGAGGCGACTTCAATCAGCTTATCCGCGACCGGGAACGATCCGTCCTCCTTCTGCTGAACCAGATCACGCAGCCATTCGATCTTGCCGCCATGCTCCGTCTGCGGCAGGAAAACGGTTCCATACACCGGAACGCCGTTCTTATGTGCTGCATCGATGACATCCGCGCTTGGAGGCACAATCAGTCCTTCCCCTGCCGAACCGCCCCACATAATGAGCTTGTCCACATACTGCCAGTAGCTGAACGCATAGCCATGGAACTGATCGTTCCCTTGCGACGGCGCGCCGCTTGTGCTTTTATACATGGACGCGAGCGCCATGACCTTCGGCTCCGTCTTGGCGTTCGGATTCACTTTGTGGCCCTGCACCCGTTCGGTATTCAGCTTCACCGAGCTGCGGTTGAATGGCGCATCCTTGTCTGTCTGCGGCGACCATTCCAGCAAGGTGTCCGGATACCAATAGGACGAATGCGGCTGCGCAGCATGGGCTTGTCCGGCCCAGCCGGTGAGCGCGCCGGCGATCATCGCCGTGCTGAGCAATAAGGCAAACTTGCGCTTCATATTGCTGCGGGACAGAACAGTTGGTTTTAGGCGTTTCATGAAAAATCCCTCCAAATGGTCCATTATGTATACTTTCACATGGAAATAATTTGTCTCCATTTTTCGCCTTGACCGCTTAAGCCCCAGCGAAAAAGATAACGCTTCCACACAACGACAAGTCCATTGTAAACGTTTGCGTCACAAAAAAAAGGGCAATTATCCCCAATCGGACAATCGCCTTTAATTAATCTCCTGAACCTTTAATTAATCCACTACTAGGATTTCCGGATTACCCTCTTCCTGGTACAGTTCAACAGTTTTTCAGCAAATACGGGAAGCAGCAGCAATGCTTCAACGCTTACAACGGAATGCCGGGATATGTGCCCTGCTACCGCTTGAGCATGCTTTTCAGCACCCACTTCCGTTCTTCCCGCTTCTTGTAACGCGGCAGCGATCGATAGATCGCCACGGCCTGCTTCCACGCCTCCCGGGCTTCCTCCTTGCGGTCAAGCTGCTCGTATAGCTGACCAAGGCGGTAATACGATTCACATGATGACGAATGAACCTCCTGATAGGCCTGCAAAGCCTCAATCGCCCGGTTCTTGTCCGTCGCCGCATACAGAGAGGCAAGCCGAAGATGCGGCTGGCCGTATTTGACCCGGGCGTTCAGCTCCAACGCCTTCCTGATGGCCGCTTCTCCCCGTTCCGGCTCGCCAGTGTGCAGCCAGCAGGTTCCGAGATCATCCCAGAATTCGGCTGAATGATCCATCGTCTCCTGCAGCGGCTCCAGCCATTGTCTCGCTTCCCGATAAGCTCTGCGCTCGATCAGCAGCCGGGCGAGCTCCATCTTAGCGGACACATCATGCGGGTTGGTGCCGAGCTGCTGCTTCAGCTTCCCGATCCGGCTTCTGCGCTTCAGCGGCTTAAGCAAGCTCGGCGACAGACCGACGAAGCGCCGATCGAGCACATATAGAATAAGCAGCAGCACGATGATGGCTGCAATCGGATTGCCCAAAAGCCAAAATAGCATGCCAAAGGCCAGAAATTTGCTCACGTTCCATTCCACCCCTACTAAGAATGATCCGAGTATATCATAATCCGGGCACCGCCCACACCTGCCCCCTCCCTGCCCGTTCCTGCCGGTTCATACCTGTTCCTGCACGTTCTTGTCGGTTCCTGCCCGTCCCTGCTCATCCATGTCCCCGGCTTGTCCAATGCCATGATTTTCGGCTGCGGCTTGCGGTGCAACGAGATCGTGATTAAGGGGGCGCCCATGTCTTGATGGAGCCATGCCCGGAACGGTTGGCGGACTTGATTGGCCGGTTGTTATCGGAACGGCAGGGCGCGCCGGTATGCTGGCCGCTTGCAACCGGCGCCCCGATAGATTCATAATAAGGGGAGCTTGTGACTTAGACTACGACTAGCGAAGAGGAGACATCTATGGTATCGGAAAAAGAGAAAATGATCCGGGGCGAGCTGTACCGTGCTGGAGATGAAGAACTGGTGCGCGATCGCGAGCGGGCCAGACGATTGACCCGGCTGTATAATCAGACCATGGAAACGGATTACGAGGAGCGGACAAGACTGCTGCAATCGCTCTTCGGCAGCTTGGGAGAAGGGACCTATATCGAGCCGTCGTTCAAATGCGACTATGGCTACAACATTCATGTCGGAAGCCGGTTCTACGCCAATTTCGACTGTGTCATGCTCGATGTATGCGAGATTCGCATCGGCGACGACTGCTTCCTGGCGCCTGGCGTTCACATCTATACCGCTACCCACCCGCTGGATCCGATAGAGCGCAGCTCCGGGGCAGAGTTCGGCAGGCCTGTCACGATCGGCGATCGGGTCTGGATTGGCGGCCGGGCCGTCATCAATCCGGGCGTTACGATTGGCAACAATGCCGTCATCGCTTCGGGAGCCGTCGTCACGAAGGATGTGCCTGATAATGTTGTCGTCGGTGGCAACCCGGCGCGCATCATCAAGACGATCGACGTCAAATAGCACAGCCGGACCGGACAGCGGTCCAACAAGCATAACAGCCGGATACGGGCCAGGGCGGCTCCGCATCCGGCTAACGCCGATCGGTGAGTCACACGATGATGGCCCCGGGCTCCGAAGCTATGCCTTCATCCCGGTCATCACGTAATATTGTTCGGAAGGAAAAGAGACGCTGATCTCCTTGAAGCCGATCTGCAGCATCGCATGCAGCAGATCATCGGACAATATCCGGTGAGCGGGCGGCGGGCCTTCCTGCGGCTTCTTCACATCCCACTCGGCGATCAGCGCGCGGCCGCCGGGCTTCAGAAGACGGTGGATCTCCTTCAAGCCCTGCTCTGGCGGCTCCACCTCATGCAGCACGAGCGAGGCGATGACATGATCGGCCGCCCCATCCGGCAGCGGCATGCGTTCAATCTCCCCTAGCTGGCTCTGGATATGGCTGATCCCTTCCTGACGGGCCCGCTTTTGCAGTTCCTCCAGCATCTGCGGCTCGGCATCCAGCGCAATCACCTTGCCGCGGGTCAGCTTCGCTGCAGGCAGGGTGAAATATCCTGTGCCTGCGCCGATATCGACAACCGTATCGCCATCCTCGATGTTCAATAATGCGACAAGGCGCTCAGGGGGGAGCGATTGACGGCGTTCCGGACTGTCCAGCCTCGCCATGTTCTCCGGGTTGAAGCGACGTTCTGACATTTCTTCTCCTCCTTGACAATCAACCTGTTGCGCGGCGGCTTCCTAAGGAAGACCGCCACAAATCTCATCTGCATTCATCTTAACGAAGAAGCGTAAAGCCAACAACAGAGGGAAGTCCCGATTCTATCCGGACCTTCCGCATTAAAAATCGGCTTCATGAGCGCTCTCTATCATGTCCAGCAGTACGGATAGCGGCTGGGTTCCTACCTTTCTCGAGAACTCCCTGCCCTCCTTGAACACAACAAGCGAGGGAATGCCTTGAAGCTGGTAACGAACGGCGGCGACGAAGTTCACATCCGCATTGCATGCGGCGATGCTTGCCCGCCCCCCGGCTTCGGCGGCCAACTGCTCCAAGACGGGAGCCATCGCTTGGCAAGGCTTGCACCACGGCGCCCAAAATTCAACCAATACAATCGGATGCTTCCGTATATGCTCCTCAAAAGTAGCATCCGTCAGTTCCACGACCGGCACGAGACCACCCCCTTCTCTCTATTATATACCCCTACCCGTATCATTTCATGCTAAAAATTAAATGTGTTAGCCACAAAAAAACGGATCAGCCTGGATTGTATCCTGGCCGATCCGTGTGTGAACAAGCAATGAATGATGTCTTCCCTTGCGGCAGCTTCCTTGCCTCCGACATCCGCTGCCTACGCACAAAAGAACGCGTGATCACCGATGATGAGCAGCACCGCTGCCCACTGGGTGAATGTAAAAGGTATCCGCCTCAGGCCTATCCCTCCTATTCACGAACCGGGCCGCAGACTCGATTGGCCTCTCCCGTTCCATTTCTGTAGCGGACAGCTAGGCAATGTAATGAAAGAAATGCCAATCGGCCATTAGCAGGATGAAACTGATAAGCAGCCCCGCTGTAGCTGCGCGGAGCCATCTTTGCCCTCTGGAATACGGAGTGTTCCTGCCTATCCAAAGAGAGAGAGCAAAGAATAGACCCGCAAGCATCGCTAGTATCCAATTGATCGTAATCCCATAGTTCAACCGTTCGACAAGGAGATGCGGATTGCCGACAACGTCCATGAGCAGCAACAACACATTAATGATGATAGCGGTACCGCATAGGAGAGCCGCTGCGAACCATCGATTGGTGTTGCTTGAAGGCACAATTCCCTTTTTTCTCCGTACAAGCCAGCGGAGGAATAGCCCAAGCGGGGCTAACAAAAAGAATCCAATCGCGATGACAGCAATAACCAGATAGGCCATCAGCGCCGGGACCGATCGGCCCGGCTTGACCGGAAGCAAATCCATTGCTTGCCCGCCGCTTAGCCGCGTTATTTGTCCTTCTGACTTATCAACGTACAAGATAGGCGCCATCATCTGCAGACTCTGATAATTGGTCTTCTCCAAGGTGTAGATATAGGGACGAACCTGCTTATAATATCCCGATCTTCCCATCACGGTCAAGGTAAGATCATGTTCGCCCTTTGCCTCCAGACGAATGAGCCCCAGATAGGCCATCACTTCCTGGATCGTGGTGAAGGTATTGCGCGAGAGCACATAGTATCCGGCCGCTTCGCTTGACGGCGGCAGCTCCTCTCCAAGCTGCGCGGGCTCCTCTTCGTTATTTCCTATGAGCAAGTTTATCAGATGAGGCACGATCACGCGTTCCACCTCTGTATTGACTAAGACGACAATCCCCAGCTTTTCCTCCGGAACGACCGCGAAATTGCTGGAGAAGCCAATCGTGCCCCCACTATGCCCCAGCGTGCGGGGATGTGCGTTGTATTCCCAGAAGCCATGCGCATTGGACAGGAGATCCTCGTGCGGCGTATAGCTCCGGGCAAGCATCGTATGCAGTGTCTGGCGATTGCGGAACAGCGGGCTCTCTTCAGCCGTCAGCGCTAGGGCGAAGCGGGCCAGATCCTCCGCCGTTCCCTGCATAGCGCCTGCAGGATAATACGGAATAACATACTTGTCTCTGGGCTCGAAGCCTCCTCCCGCTGCGACCGCATAGCCTGTCGCTTCGGCCTCCTTCAAATCCGGATGATCCTGCAATGCCGGATGGCCGGAGGTATGGTTCATGTCCAGCGGACGTAAAATCCGCTTCATCTCATAGTCGGAAAACCGTTCCCCGCTTACCTTCTCCACCACCAATGCCGCCAAGGCGGTCGCGAAGTTGGAGTAGGACATGACTGTGCCAGGCTCGAATATTTGCTCGGGTTGGGAAGACAGCAGCACCTCATCGAGGGACGCCAATTCCCCTGACGGCTTGATAAAGAAGCCCCCCGAATATTCCTCGAAGCCCGCGGTATGGCTCATCAGATCCAGCATCGTAACCGGTTGGTCGTAGCGAAGCTTCTCTGCGAACTCCTGAGGCAAATACGCCCTGATATCCTGATCCAGCTCGATCTGTCCCGCTTCCGCCAACTGCATGACGGAGGTCCAGACGAACAGCTTGTTGATTGAGCCGAAGCCAAACACCGTCTTGGCGGGGTCTACAGGGATGTGCTTCTCTACATTGGCATACCCGTAACCTTTGGAAAAGATAATGCTGTCCCCTCTCGTTACCACGACCGCGGCGCCGGGAGTGGAGGTTCCGATATAGTCATTCACATAGCTATCGATCTCTTGCTCAAGCTTGGCGTAGGGAATACCGGAAGGGGTCCGCTCAGAGCCCGCTTCCTCCGCCCGGGCCGGGATCGAAAATGCAGGCAACAGCAGAACGCTAATCATGAGTGCGGCGACGAATTTGTTCCATATGTTCATGTTCCTGTACATGCGGGTACTCCTCTCGAGTCTATTCCATAATCAGCCCATACGCTGTGATCCGCTTGATTCTGCGCGACACCAACAGCGCTACGACATAAGCGAGTACCGTCATCGCGATGCAGAGCTTCGTGATAAGCGGGACAGGGATGATGAAGCGCGCATGGGACAGGCCGGCATCAAAAAGAATCAGCTTCAGCACGGAATTGGTATACAGGCAGCCCAGCACGCCGCCGGCGATGATGCCCGCGATGACGATGGGCATGAGGCAAAGTGCAATCTGAGTCATCAACTGGAACGTGGTGTAGCCTATCGCTTTGAGAATGCCGAACTCTCTTTTTCGCTTAATGAGGCTCGCGTTAATGACCAGATAGAGGAGCAAGACGACGACCAGCGCGGTGATCGCCACAATGACCGCCATGACGGCAAAGATGGCTGTAATATATCCCTCGCTCTGGCTCTCTAACGATTGATTCACATCCGTGATCGCCTGAATCCGGCTGCCGTACGCCGATTCGGCGGCGTGAATAAAGTCCGCATTCGCCGTATCTTCCAGATAGACGTTAATGGACATGCCCTGGTGACCGGGTACAAGATGCTGTACGCCCGCCATCGTTAATGAGGCTCCATGGTTCCCTCTGTGAAGCGACTGGTTCAACCCGGTAATCAGAAACGGATAGGAGGCCTCCCCCAATCCGGCATGAATCGTGTCGCCGACGGATTTGCCGAGCTGTCTGGCCAGTCCCCGGGTAACGGCAATCTCGTTATCATATTGCGGATAACGGCCTTCATAGATAGTCGGATTATCCAGCTTGCCGTAATCGTCGGAGATCTCGGTCGTCACTAGTTGCCCCTCTATCGACGTTGTTATATAGTCCAAAATATTTGCTTTCTCCACTCCCGGCATCTGTTCGATTCGCTTCAGCAGCTCCCCGCTGTCATGACCGGGCGCAACCTGAATCCCGATGTCTGGGGTCTCGGCGCCAACCAGCTGGAAAAAGGCCGTTTTATCTTCTGCGGCATTGTAGTACAAGACAACCGAGAACACCGAAGCAAAGGTAATCGCGGCCATAATACCGGCGATCATCAGATTATGCCTGCGGTTCGCCAGCATCGCTTTGCAAGCCAGCAGCAAGGAAAGGCCGCCCGCAGCCTGATCCAGCGGGAGCGGATTCCGTCTGAAATTATGGGGCTGGATCCCTCGCCGCAGAGCCGCAGCCGGGTGCAGCATATGAATGCGCCGCGAAGAGAGCAGCGTCACCGCCAGCACCAGCAAGACCATGATCAGCACGGTGAGCAGATCCGTTCCGGTATGGATGCCTCCCGGCCACAGCAGCCCCGTCACAAAAGAGAGGACGGCTCCGAATGCCGGCATCGCCGCATAAGAAACGGCTGTGCCTGCCGCACTGGCGGGAAGGGCGATCAGCATATACTGCAACCCAATCGACGACACAATCTGCAGGCTGGTATAGCCCAACGCCTTGAGCACCCCAATGTTCACCATTTCCTCCTCAATGCCGTTCGTGATGTGGAACTTGATGACAAGGAGCGACGCCAGCACGATCACCGCCGCGAAGGCGATCAGAATCAGGGCGACGACATGAACGGTCATCATGCTGCTGTCGGCCATGTCCAGGTTCGCGCTCCAAAAGCCGGAGTCCGCAGCCGCATACAATTGCGGGAATTGCTTGTGAAAGTCACGTAATAAAGAGCCGGATTGTTCACTATTCCTTACTTGAGCAGACAGCAGGATACCGTCGGACGCAGGTCCGAGTTCGGCAGACAGTTGGAGGTAGGCCGCATCCGGCAAATAGAATTTGAGCATGGCGAGCTTGGTCGTCCCCATCAAGGCGGACTCGAAAAAACCGGCTACACGGTACCGATACGTCTTATTGTGATAGGTAAATGCGATGGAATCTCCCAGCTGGTAGCCGCCGGCCTTCAGTCCATAAGGGATATACATCCCGTCTTCCATGCCGGAAGCGGACTCCCCAACCAGCTTCAGCGGCGCGATGTCGCGGCGGCTATCTGCATTCAACAGGGCAAGACGAATGCTGAAGTCGTTGTTGTTGTAACGAATCGTAGCCGCGGGGAGAAAAATCATCTGCTCCGTGACGCTTCCGATTACGCCTGGGTATCCATTGAGAAAATCCGCGTAAGGCTGCTGAAAGTCCGCCTTGTTCATCACCATGCTGACATGCGCATCATGCAGCTCATCCACCTTGTCTTCGTAAAAGGAGTTCATCGAAGACGTAATCGTCATGCCGATGTTCAGCAGCAGCGAAGCGGCAAATATCAAAACGAACAGCGAGATCGCCGCGCTTTTCCCTTGTCTGATATTGGCAATGGCGAGGTCGGCTATTCTCACCTCACCACCCCATTTCGGTCAAAAACGCATGGAGCCGCTCCTGCCGATCGCGATTCTGATCCGCATCATAGGCGCCCAAATCGAGCTCCCCGCCAATCATGCCGTCGCGCAGGTAAAGAATCCGGTTGCCCCGTAAAGCCGTTTTGATATCATGGGTGACCACGACCATGCTCTGTCCATTCCGGTTGACCTCGGTCATGACATCCAGCACGCTGTCGCTGGATGCGGAATTAAGCGCCCCGGTAGGCTCATCGGCGAACACCATTTTCGGATGGTTGATCAGGGCGCGCACAATGCCGGCCCGCTGCGCTTCGCCGCCGGACAACTGGGAGGGGAAGTTGCCCCACACCGATTCAGGCAAGTCCACCTGGGCAAGCAGCCGCTTCGCTGTGGCAGCAACGGACTGCTTGTTCTTATTCACCAACAGTCCGCACGCCAGCACATTATCCAGCACGCTCATATTGTCCAGCAGACAGATGTGCTGGAACACGAACCCGCAATAATGTCTGCGGAACACAGCAAGCTGATCATGACTCAGCTTGGTGAGATTTTTCCCGATGAAATGAACCTCCCCGAGCGAGGGCTTATCCATGCCGGAGAGCGCGTAGAGGAGCGTCGACTTGCCCGAACCGGAGCTGCCCATAATAATCGTAAAATCTCCTTCCAGCAGGCTGATGTCCACATTTTTCAGCACATGCCGCTGAATTCCGCCCGTAGAGAACGTTTTGCATAATTTCTCGGTTCGAAGTATCGTATTTTGCATGCATGCGGTCATTCCTTTGCTTGAAGTGGAGTGCGGATTGGACTACAGTCCCATCATACAAAACCAATTCTTATCCAGTCTTTGCTCATTCCTTAACCAATCCTTAATTCCATCATTAGCGGAGCTTGATTCGGAGGGTAACGGTAAACCCGTCGTCGCGGTTATGGCATTCGATATCGCCCTGCATGCTCTGCATGAGATATTGGGAGATGAACAAGCCAAGCCCTGCCCCGGAATGGCTCGCGATATTATGGCCCCGGTAAAACTTGTTGAACAGCAGCGGCAATTCTTCCTGACTTACGCCATTCCCGTAATCCATGATGTCCATCTGCAAATGAGCGGGGGTGAGTACAGAGGAGATAGTAATGGCGGTGCCGGCATATTTGTAAGAGTTGCTTATAATATTGTCAAAGACTTGCTGCAAGCGCATCACATCCGTGACGATGATGCATTCCGGGATGGGGCCGCACGAAATCTGCCCGTCATAATTCACGTTCGCGACGATATCCTCCAGCACGCGGCTAGATTCCTCGGTTGCATTGACCTTCAGCTCGGTCAGCTCCTCCAGCGTCGCATGGAACATATCGGTCACCAGCAAGTTAATTTGCTCCGCCTTCGAATGGATCATTTGCAGCTGCTTGATCGCTTTCTCATCGGTCGCGCGAAGCAGCATCAGTTCGCTGATCGCCTTAATGGAGGCGACGGGCGTTTTGACGTCATGGCTCAGACTGGCTACGAGCTCCTTTTTGCTGCGGTTGGCCTCATACTCGCTCTGCCGCGCCGCCGCGAGCTCCTCGCGCATGATGTCGAAGCTCTCGGTGAACGCGCCGAACGGATTGTTTTTGTCCATGTGCAGAGGGATATCCAAGTTCCCCCGTGCCACATTGAGGGCAAAGCTTTGCAGCTTTTTGAACGGCTTCCAGATGACATGATTCAAAAAAAGAATATAGAGCACACATAATATGGCCATCACGGTAAAAGTAATCAGGATCGCGGCAACAAGCTGTTTCTTGGTTTGCAGCGCCTTTTGTTCGTAGTCATCATGAATGATGAGCTTGCCTGCGGCCGCTCCATGCACGGTAACATCCAGTATGGAAGCCCGTTTTTTGATGGCGTCATACAAGGTGATGGGGCGTCCATCCGCCGACTGGTAACGCACGTTCCCGCTCTGATCCAATACGACAAATGGCTGCGTGATGCCGCTGTAATCACCCTGCTCGAGCCGATCCCAGTTGCTTTCCACCGTCTTCAGCACTTGGTTGGCCATGACAACATCCACATCCCTGCTTACTTCCGGCCCAATCACCCGCATCGACAGAACAAGGCCGGCGGCCAATACAACAAGCATCGTCACGAGAAATCCCCTCGTCCTCATCGCTGTCCATCCTCCAGCACATATCCCGTTCCCCACACCGTTTTGATATATTGGGGCTTATTCGGGTCGGTTTCTATTTTCTCGCGCACATGACGAATATGCACGTTCAAGGTTCCGTCCCCGGTAAAAGAGTCCTCCCACACCTTGGCGAACAGTTCTTCCTTCGGGACGACCCGATTCTTGTTGCGCGCCAAATAGCAGAGCAACTTGTATTCCAAGGCCTTGAACTTGACCTCCCTCCCGTTCACGCGGACACGGGACAGCTCGCAGTCAATCTCAACCCGGCCGAATTGCAGCTTGTCCGGAGAGGTTCGGTTTCCGTATCTTTTGAGCACCGCCTTCACCTTGGCCAGCAGAATGCTGAGCGTATACGGCTTCTGGATGTAGTCGTCTCCCCCGATATGAAGAGCAATCAGAATATCATCATCGCTGGAGCGGGCACTGATGAACAAAATGGGAATCTGCGTCGTTTGCCTCAGCTTTTTGCACAGTTCGAAGCCCGAGGTCTGGCCCAAGTTGATATCGAGAAGAATCAGGGAGGTCTCATTCGCTTGCAAAAACCGTTCGCATTCCTCCGCGCTGGTCACAAAGGCCGTTCTCACCCCGAACATATTCAAATACTCGCATGTGGTGTCCGCGAGAATGCACTCGTCATCCACAATCAAACAATCATAGTTCATCTCTGTTCTCCATGGAATCCTCAGAATTGGAACCGGTTCGTCCCTTCCATAAGATACCACAAGTAGAAACGCCACTGTCATCGTTTTCAAAATGCGTGTCTGCGAGAAATAAAAAACAGACCAAGCACCCCGCTGCGGCCCGAACGCCGCGCTTCGAATTGTCCGTACGGCTGTGATATGATGGGTACAAGACCTTAGCGAAAAGGAAGGGTGTGATGAAGCATGCAATACCGCAGATTGGGACGGACCGATCTGAAAGTATCGGTTATCGGCATCGGAACATGGCAGTTCGGCGGCGAGTGGGGCCATGATTATACGCAGGAGGAAGCGGATCGTATTTTACATAAGGCCAAGCAGCTCGGCATCAACCTGATCGATACCGCCGAATGCTACGGCGACCACCTGTCGGAAGCCTTCATTGGCGATTTCCTGCGGCGGGACAAGCGGGAGGATTGGGTCGTGGCGACCAAGTTCGGGCATCAATTCCATTCCCATCTGAACCGCACGGACCGCTATGGGGCGGAAGAGGTGCGCGGGCAGCTGGAAGCGTCGCTGCGGGCCTTGAAGACGGATTATATCGATCTGTACCAATTCCATTCGGGCAATGACCAGGCGTTCGATAATGATGACCTGTGGACGATGCTCGACAAGCAGGTGCAGGCAGGAACGATCCGGCATATCGGCCTGTCGCTGAACAAGAGCAACAGCATGCACCAGACGGCTTCGGCGACCAGCGTCGGAGCGGGAGCGATTCAACTCGTCTACAATCGGCTCGATCGCGGGCCCGAAGAAGAGGTGTTCCCTTCTTGTCTCGAGCAAAATCTCGGCGTGCTGGCGCGGGTTCCGCTCGCGAGCGGCTTCCTGAGCGGCAAGTACAAGCCGGGAACCGAGTTCGCCGCCAATGATGTGCGCCATCGCCATGGACGCGAAGAGCTCGACAAGCGGCTCAAGCAGGTGGAGGAGATTCAGCAGAACGAAGTGCCCCAAGGCATGGATATGGCCGAGTGGGCCCTGTCCTGGTGTCTCCGTCATCCGGCGGTCACCTGCGTCATCCCCGGATGCAAGAACGAGGAGCAGGTGGAGAGCAACGCCCGGGCGGCACGCCATGCCGCGGGCGATCATCCGCAGATCTGGGCGAATCAATAACAGGCAAGCCGGCATCGGCGCCCCCGGATGCCATGGCATGCTCTTCGTGACAAGCAACAGGTATGAATATTCGGAGTTGTCCACACTCCGGTACCCATGATAGTCTTATCGGTAAGGAGCCTGTTGAAGCGGCTCCGCGAGAGAAGATACGCCGGCAGAAGCGAAGGAAGGTGTAAGGATGACGGAACAGCATAACGAGCCGAAAAAAGTTAATCTGGCGGATGCGATGAAGGAAATGCTGGCCAAGAAGAAGCAGCAGCAAGCGAATCAAAAAGGCGGCTTTTCCGGCTCATCGTCGGCCAAAGTGTTAAAAAGCCAAAATACGAAGAAACCGAATAACCAGCGGCGCCGCACAGGCGGATCCTAGCAAGGTTCCGCGCGGCCATTAAGAGGCTTGTACCGCATGCCATGTTGGCGGGACAAGCTTCTTCGTCCTTCTATGAGGACCGCTTCGGCTTTATTTCCCCGCTCGTCCGGCAAGACGGGCATTCCTGCCCCTGTCTAACGGCGGGCGCTCGCCAGCCCCTCTTTACCCGAATATATCCGTATAATTTTGCAAACTCAGAGGAACAATGAATGTGCTGTAACAGCGCTTTCACCTTCAGTATAATTACAAACACATAAGGCAGTACAAGACAGGGGGTGCAAAAAGATTCTGGATGACAGAAGTGCTTCCATTCTCGCGTTACTGCAACAGAGGGAAGACTATGTACCTATCCGGGAGCTAATGGATGCCTTCCACATCTCCAAGCGGACCGTGTATTACGATGTCGACAAAATTAATGGATGGCTGAAGACCAATCATCTGCCCCCCATCGAGTATGTGCGCAGATCAGGCTTTCTCCTTCCGGAAGCGACTCGCAAGCAACTGCCCGTCACGGCGAGAACCATCCACCACTCCCAATATAATCCCTCTCGCATGGAACGGAAGGCTTGGCTCGGAATCCATCTGATTCAGCGGACAGAACCGCTATTTCTCCATGATATGGAGGAACTGCTCAAGGTCAGCCGCGGAACCGCTCATGCCGAATTAAAGGGGCTTCAGCAACAATTATCCGCTGTGCGGTTGAGGATTGTCTATCATCGCAAGCAAGGCTACATCGTTGAAGGCAAGGAGCAGGATCAGAGAACAGCACTATCCCTTTTTTTGTACGACTTATTATCTCTTGTCAGTTGGAAAGACTTCGTGCCGCAGATTCAAGGTCTGATTCATGCCAACCTGTATCGGAACCAGTTGCCGATATTGCAGGCGGAGCAGTTGTCTTCCGTCTACCGTATTATTGCTTCCGGGGAACGAACGATTGGAATGGAACTGACAGACGAGACCGTCTTGCAGCTTGCCGCTCGTCTGCTGCTCTTCACGAACCGGCTCGTTCAAGGGAAGAAGGTAACGATGGACGAGGATGAGAAGGACGCGTTGAAGAAAACGCCCCAATTCAAAGCAGCCTTGCAGATTTCCCGGGAACTAGGGCCGTTGTTCGGCACCGAATTCCCTGAGGACGAGATTTGTTATATGACCGTTCATTTGCTGGCCGCCAAGGTCAACAAGCTGGAGGAAGAATCGCATGACCTCATAACGAACAGGCTGCGCGAAGCGACAAGCCGAATGATTGAGTCGTTCGAACAGCGAGGCTGCATTCATTTCACCGATCGCACAGCCCTGGAGAATCAATTGTTCCTCCATGTGAAGTCCGCCTATTACCGGATCAAGTATGATCTCCAGATCGAGAATCCGCTGACGGACACGGTCATGGAGAAATACCGGGAAGTATTCGAGCTTACGAGACAATCGGTATTCCCGCTGGAGGAACTGCTGGGCAAGCCGCTGGATAACCGGGAAGTTGCCTATCTTGCCATGCATTTCGGCGGTTGGTTGCGGAAGGAGCAAGTCAAGCCGGCGCCAAGCAGGACGGCCGTAATTGTATGTGTGCACGGTGTCTCTGCTTCGCGCATCCTTCGGCTTGAGCTGAAGCGTTTGTTCCCTGCTATCGAGTTCCGCTGAACTATCCTTGCGCGATTATGAAGCCTTTACCGGGCAGGTTCATTTTATTTTTTCTACCGTACCGTTATCGGAATGCAGGGTGCCCGTGTTTATCGTCAGCCCGATACTGACCGATGCGGACAAGGCCCACTTGCTGAATCAGGTTCAGCCTTTTCTGGACGGCGGAAACGGGATGAATGCGCTTGGCCCTTCCGCGCAAGACATTGTCGACCTGGTGAAAAAACATTCTTCCGTCTTGAATGAATCCGCTTTGCAGGAGGATATTAAGCGCTATCTTACAGCCGTGCGGAACCGGCCTCCCCAGGACAGCCGGCCAACCTTGCCGGAGCTGCTGTTCCCTTCGCGCATCACGATCCGGGAAGAAGCCGCCGATTGGCGCGAGGCAATACGAATCGCTTCCCGGCCGCTATTGGATGACGGAAGCATTCGCCAGCCGTATGTCCAGGCCATGATCAAGGCGATTGATGATCATGGTCCCTATATTGTCATTGCCCCGGGAGTAGCCATTGCCCATGCCAAGCCGGAAGATGGCGCGGTTCGAACCTCGATGGCACTTCTTGCGTTACAGCGCAGCGTTGCGTTCAGTGAAGCTCTGAAGCATCAGGTTCGGCTGCTATTCATCGTTGCCAGTCCGGATGGGGATTCTCACCTGAAGGCTTTGACTCAATTATCAGACCTGCTTAAGGAAACCAAAAACAGGATGATGCTGGAGAATGCAAGCGAGAAGCATGAGATTATGCGATTGCTTCTTCCCTATTAGACTACTGCAGTGGACATCAAGGAGGTTATTTGATGCTTTTTTTGGAACCAAGCCTGATTGAGCTGAACGCCAAGGCCAAGGATGCCGAGGAGGCCATTCGCGCCGCCGGACAACTGTTGGTGGACAGTGGCGCAGCAGAGGACAGCTATATTGAGGCGATGGTGGAGTCTTACCGGGAGAAAGGGCCTTACTTCGTCCTTGCTCCTCATATCGCCCTGCCCCATGCCAAGCCCGAAACCGGGGTGAAGCAAGCTTCTGTCTCCTTCGTTCGGTTGAAGCAGCCGGTCGAATTCGGCCATACCCGCAACGATCCGGTCGAGTTCGTCTTCGCGCTCGGTTCTTCATCCAATTCAGAGCATATTACACTGTTGCGGAAGCTGACCACACTGCTTAATGAACCGGCGAATGTGGAAGCGATGAGGGAGGCGGCAACCGCCAAGGATATAGAAGCAATCCTGATCAACGCTGAAGTCTAATATTCCGGTAGTCAAGCCGCGCGATTAACGGTTACTTACGCCATCTTTGACGAAGAACCATTTCACACCTAAGGAGGGTTACTATGAAAATGCTATGTGTTTGCGGCCTAGGGCAAGGAACAAGCTTGATTTTGCGAATGAACGTAGAAAATGTGCTGAAGGAAATGGGCGTGCAAGCGGATGTGGAGCATACCGACGTGTCCACCGCATCAGGCACAGCCGCCGATTACATTGTGACCAGTAATGAGCTCGCGCAAAGCCTGCAAGGACATTCAGCCAAAATCGTTATCGTCAATAACTATTTTGACTTGAATGAAATTAAAGAAACGTTGAAAGAAGCACTGTAAAAAAAGGAGGCATCTCAAAATGGAAGCTCTCTTTTGGATTTCAACGAATATTTTCGGAACACCCGCTATTCTGTTAGGCTTTATCGTTCTGGCCGGTCTTCTCCTTCAGAAGAAGTCGACTACCCAGGTCATCAGCGGCACAGTGAAAGCGGTCATCGGCTTCCTGATTATTAACGCCGGCGCCAGCGTTATCGTCGGTGCGTTGAATGTTTTTGAACCGATGTGGAAGGAAGTATTCGGGCTGGAGGCGCAATCGCTGGGGCAATTTTTGGGACAGGAGTCATTCAACGCTCAATTCGGCAGCGCCGTTACATTAGCCATGCTTGTCGGCTTCCTCATCAACGTGCTGCTGGCACGCTTCACCCGGTTGAAGTACATCTATTTGACCGGACATATGATGTTTTGGACGGCCACCATATTTGCCGGCATTGTCGTCCATACTGCAGGAGAAGTATCACAGTTGAAGCTCGTGCTTTTCCTCGCCGTTATTTTAGGGTTGTATTGGACGATTCAGCCTGCGCTGACCCAACCGTTCATGCGCAAAATTACCGGCAATGACAATATCGCACTCGGACATACCTCCGCATCCGTCGCTCTGCTTGGGGCGCTGTTCGGAAAATGGTTCGGCAACGCCAAAAATGATTCGGAAAAAATCAAGGTTCCGAAAGGCTTGGAGTTCCTCCGCGACTCTAACGTGATTACCGCGGTAAGCATGGGCGCCCTATTCTTGGTCGGCGCTGTCGTTATCGTCATGAAGGGAACGCCTGGCGCCCAGGAACTGGTTGCCCAAGCCGGTCAGCAGAACTTCATTATTTATGCGATTATTCAATCGCTAACCTTTGCTGGCGGTATCGCTATCGTCCTGATGGGCGTGCGCATGTTCATTGGCGAGCTGGTTCCCGCTTTTAACGGCATTGCGACGCGGCTCGTTCCGGGCGCCAAGCCGGCTCTCGACGCTCCGATCGTATTCCCGTACGCTCCGAATGCGGTCATTCTCGGATTTATCGGAGCCTTCGCGGGAGCGCTCATCTGGTTGGTCGTGCTCGGCAGCACGGTGTCTTATATTTTCGTGCCGACGATGATTGTCCTGTTCTTCCATGGCGCTACCGCCGGCGTATTCGGCAATGTGACCGGCGGCGTTCGAGGCGCGTTAATCGCGGGCTTCCTGACCGCTACCGTGGTAGCCTGGGGCCAGTTCTTCATGGTTCGGTTCCTCATCTCGTCGACCGTTCCGGATACGGCGATGTGGGCTGCCGATTCCGACATGTTCATCCTCGGACCGATTATCCGTTTTCTGGCCCAGCTGTTGTTCTAGAACGTATTTGCTCCCGCAACAATGAACATGCGCAACGCAGGGGGGATGTAGAATATGAGTTTTATCCGATTGCTTGATCAAGATATACCGAAGGAACAACTGGGATTCACTTATTCCCACGAGCATATCGTCTGCCGGCCCGCTCACTGGTCTGAACGCGGCGAAGATGACTTATTGCTGGACGATCCGGCCAAATCGAAGCTGGATGTGCTTGATTTCAAATCCTATGGCGGACAATCGATCGTCGACGCAACGGCAATCGACTACGGGCGCGATGTGCCCGCCGTTCATCACATTATGAAGGACACCGGCGTTCAGATTATCGGCACCGCCGGGTTCAACAAAAGTTTCCTGTGGGATGGAAAAATCAAAGACGAGCTCAAGCCCGTCCTCGGCGATTATGAGACATATTATGAATGGATCGAGGCGAAGAGCATCAACGAATTAACCGAGTTCGTCATCCGCGAAGTCGAGGAGGGCCTTGAGGGCACTCCGTTCCGGGCCGGGCAGGTTAAGTTCGGAACCGGTTACAACCGGATTACCCCGCTCGAGGAAAAGACGCTGCGCGCCGTCGCCCGCGCTCATCATGCAACCAAAGCGCCGATTCATTCCCATACGGAAGTCGGCACGCTGGCTCTGGAGCAGATTGAGCTGCTCCGCAGCGAGAATGTCGATGTCAGCTTCCTTAGTATCGGCCATATGGATCGCAATCCCGATCCTTATTATCACGAGCAGGTTGCACGGATGGGCTGCTATCTCTCCTTCGACGGGATCGCCAAAATCAAATACGCCCCGGAGAGCACGCGCATCCAGCTTATCCTGGAACTCGTGCGCAAAGGCTATGAGGATCAGATTCTAATCAGCGGCGATACGGCGCGCAAAAGCTATTACAAGCACTACGACTACGGTCTTGGCTTGCGGCATATTATCGCGGACTGGGTGCCGCGGTTCATCGATGAAGCGAACCGGGCCGGGTTCGACGGCCAACAGCTGGTGAACAAATTTTTCATAAGCAATCCGGCTAACTGCTTCGCTTTCAAGCGATAAAGGAGACGGGAATATGAATTTTCAAGAAGAGAACGCCATGGATGTTGCCGGCAAAATTGAACAAAGTCTATGTGCGATTCTGCCGATCGGGGCCGTGGAGGCGCACGGCCCTCATCTCCCTCTGGGCACCGACAATCTGCTCGCCGAGCGGTTGGCCCGGCTGCTGGCGAACAGAACGAACAGCTTCGTTCTGCCGACTCTTCCCTATGGGCAAGTGTGGAGCCTCCAGAATTTCCCCGGCAGCATCAATGTCTCTAATGAAGCGCTGATCCGGATGCTGTACGACATCGGGGAGAGTCTGGTCCGCCAGGGCTTCCGCATCTTCGCGATGCTGAACGGCCACCTGGGCAACGCGCCCGCCCTGAAGGATGCGGCCCGGCTGCTCTATCGGGATTATCCGGAGCTGAAGGTATACTACTTCTTCTACCCCGGCTCCAAGGAAACGATCGCGAAGGTCCGGGACACGCCGTCTTCCCATGCCTCCTATTTCCATGCTTGCGAACTGGAAACGTCCTATATGCTTTATCTGGCGGAAGAACATGTGGATATGTCCAGAGCTGTCAATGATCCCCCGACGATCGATCTGGAAGCCGACTGCACCCCGACTCCATGGGAGACGTTCACCTCCACCGCTGTGCTCGGCGACGCGACGCTGGCCACGAAGGAGAAGGGACAACAAATCATTGAATCTACCTTGCAGACGATGACCGCGATAATCGCGAATGCCAAGCAACGAATTCTATTAGAGAGGGAGCCATGATGCCGGATGCTTCATACGTACTTGAACCACATTCATGACATGCTGCACCGTATCGAACAACAGGAAGCGAATGCGATTAGTCTGGCCGCCACGAAGACAGCGGAAGCCATCATGAACGGGGGAATTATTCATCTGTTCGGCTGCGGACACTCCCATATTTTGACAGAAGAAGTATTCTACCGGGCCGGCGGGCTTGTGCCGATCCGGCCTATCTTCGTCGAGAAGCTGATGCTTCACGAAGGGGCGGTCCGTTCCTCGGAGCTGGAACGGCAGAACGGCCTGGCGGAGACATTCATGGAAGAGCAAAATATTCGTCCCGGAGAGGTGATGTTCGTTCTCTCCACTTCCGGACGGAATCCGGTTCCGGTGGATGCCGCTCTGATCGCCAAGGCCAAAGGCGCGTTCACGATCGGCATTACCTCGCTTGCCTATTCCCAGAGCCAGCCATCCCGGCATCGAAGCGGCAAGCATTTATATGACGCCGTTGATCTCGTCATCGACAATTATGCGGTGAAGGGCGACGCCATATTGACCCATCCGGATGTGCCGGTTCCCTTTACGCCGACTTCGACGGTCACCGGCGCTGCGATTCTCAACGCCATTCTGGCGGAAGCCATTGCGAGGATGGCTGAACAGGGCTATAACCCCCCTGTATTTCTAAGCGGCAATATCGACGGAGCCGATGAGCATAACAACGCTCTGATCGAGCGTTATCGGGAGAGAATCCCCCTGCTTTCTTGACCCAAGGCTCCAATTAGCGCAATGTCTGACAGGAGGAATAAGGATGGTAACCAAACAACTCGTAATCCAAAATGAACAAGGCTTTCATGTGCGTCCCGCACAGCTATTTACCGATAAGGCCAGCGAATTCAAGTCCACGATCAAGGTCAGATCCGAGAGCGGAGAAGAAGCCGATGCCACCAGCATGCTGGAACTGATGACGCTAGGCCTCGTCAAAGGAACTTCGATTACGCTCGAAGCCGAAGGACCCGATCAGCAGGAAGCGATCGAGGCGCTGGCCGGGCTGATCGAGAGCAAGTTCGGTGAAGACTGATGGCGGAGCAGCACATTCATGGCATCGGAGCATCGAACGGGATACGGATCGCCAAAGCGTTGGTGCTCCGGAATCAGAGTGACCTGGCCAACAGGCGCGAGACCATTAGCCAGGAGGAGACCGAGGCTGAATTGGAGCGGTTGAAGCAGGCCAGGGAGAAGAGCGAGGCCGAACTGCTCGAGTTAGCAGAGCATGCGAAGCAGACGCTCGGCGAGAAGCAGGCCGGCATTATCGTCGGCCAGGCGCGGATGCTGTCCGATCCGGCGCTCTATCCGCTCATGGAGAAGAAGGTAGCCGAGGAACACCTGAGCGCCGAACATGCGGTAAGCGCCGTGACCGAGCAATTTGCCGCCCGGTTCGAGCGGCTCGACAACGAATATATGCGGGAGCGAGCCGCTGATATTCGTGACCTGGGCAAGCGTCTGCTGGCGCGGCTCGGGGGCGGACAGCGGACCGGCCTGTCCGGCTTGCGCGAGGAGGTCATCCTCGTCGCCGATGACCTGGCGCCATCTGAGGCGGTCCAACTCGACAAGCGGTATGTGCAAGCGCTGGTGACGGAGATGGGCGGAAAGACGGCGCACACATCGATTCTGGCACGCTCGCTCGGCATCGCAGCCGTCGTCGGAGCCGGAGAACCCGTTCGCCAGATTGTTGACGGGGAATGGCTTATTGTCGACGGAAGCGAGGGACTCTGCATCCGGATGCCGGAGCCGGAGACCCTCGAAGCGTACCGTCGTCGCCAAGAGAGCGAGCAGGGCGAGCTTCAGGCCTTGGCCCGGTTCAGAGAACGGCCGGCGGAGACGAAGGACGGCGTCCGTGTGGAAATGGCGGCAAATATCGGGACGGTTCAGGAAGCGGCCGCGGCCAAGGAGCTGAACGCGGAAGGCATCGGCTTGTACCGGACCGAGTTCCTGTTCATGAATACGGACCGCATGCCGGACGAAGAAGCTCAGTATGCCGCTTACCGGGAAGCAGCACAACAGATGGGCGGCAAGCCGGTTGTCATCCGCACCTTGGATATCGGCGGAGACAAGGAGCTTCCCTATCTGGATCTGCCGCACGAGGCGAATCCGTTCCTTGGCTACCGCGCCATCCGTATCGGACTCGACCGGCAGGAGCTGCTGCGCACACAGCTGAGGGCGATCGTGCGCGCGAGCCATTACGGGAATGTCAAGGTGATGTTCCCGATGATATCGAGCCTCGAGGAATGGCGGCAGGCTAAGGCCATCTATGAGCAAGCGCGCAAGGAGGTCGTTGCTGACGGCCATTCTATATCCGATGCGATTGAGGTCGGCATTATGGTTGAAATCCCCTCAGCCGCCCTGCTTGCCAGGTCGTTCGCCGCGGAAGTCGATTTCTTCAGCATCGGAACGAATGATCTCGTGCAGTATACGCTGGCCGTAGACAGAATGAACGAGAAGGTATCTTATCTGTACGATTACTTCCATCCCGCCGTCCTGCAACTGATTGAGAGGGTGATCGACGCCGCTCATGAGCACGGCAAATGGGCCGGCATGTGCGGCGGCATGGCCGCCGATCCTCTGGCCGCCCCGCTGCTCATGGGGCTCGGTCTCGATGAATGGAGCATGGAAGCTGCCTCCATCACCACCGTGAAGCGAGCGCTTTCTAGGCTGGACAGCCGCGATTGCAGAGCGCTGGCCGGGCGCTTGCTCCAGCTGAGCACGACCGAAGAAGTGCGGCAAGCGCTGCGCGGGTACGTGGATGGCTTGCCGGAGCAATAACGGCCGGACAAACTAGCTGCCGGCGTCACGCTGGCGTCAATGCGTTCTGCCGCATCATGAGGGCATGCGGCGTGATGGTGGCAGGCTGCGTTAGTCCGCGTCACCAGAGCGTAGCGGCGTGATGGTGGCAGGCTGCGTTAGTCCGCGTCACCAGAGCGTAGCGGCGTGATGGTGGCAGGCTGATGTCATTCGGGGCTGTCCCATATGCAGCTGTTAGCTGCAGGGAGACAGCCCCATCCTGCTTCTCACAGCTCGACTTGCCAAAAATGCTGCAAAATTACAGCTTTCCCTTGTAAGGTTTGCTCCGTTACCGAAATTCCTGCAAAACAGCATGAATGTAAGCCATCCCCACGGATTGATAGCAAAAATCGGGGAAAATGATGCGCTTTTGCAGTAATTTCGTCAGATAGCGGCTGAAACACCGTAAATTCCTGTAGAAATGCAGGATTGCCTCACCGCTCTTCCGCCTTTAGTGCTCCCGTTAGTCCGACCACTAGTCCTGCCGCTAATCCCGCTGCCAGTCCAGCCGTTACTCCCGCCACTAGCCCTGCCGCTAGTCCCGCCTCTACATTCTCTGTTGTCCCGTCTTGCCCTGCGTCATGATTCAACGCCTAAAAGATAGTCCCTAGTTCGGCTTCAATTCCTATGAGACGGTCGCTTGTTCGGCTTCTGCTCCCTCGTCTTCGAACGAGACGAGCAGCGAATGGTGGGAGGCTGTCTGCAGATCGCGCCAGACCCGGTTCAATGGAGCACTCTTCATGACCGATGTCATCCCCATGTACGGGAAGACGGCCTGGGCGCATTCGAGTGCGGCCCGAGCCGCATGCCGGCAGGATGCGGTCACGCGCGCTTGCTCATCGTCATCCAGCGTGCCGCCTCCGGTCACCCGCTTCCATGATGACTCCTGCTCGCGGTAGAACGGTTCGACCGCGGCAGCCAGCTTCGAGCGCTGCGCCGCGAGCAACCGCTCGATGAAGGCGGCGCGTTCGGATGCCGACCAGGCCGTGCGCTGGGCCTCCAGCATCCGCTCCGCTTCGTCAAGGAAGCGGCGCCCCAGGCCGACGGCGACACCGGCGAACGATGCCTGCGCGAACGGAAGGAACGGATAATCATAGATCGCGTCCCGGTCCTCTGTCTGGCGCTCCGTCAGCAGGAAGGTCATCTCTTCCGGCACGAATTGCTCCCGCACGGATATCGTATGGCTGTCCGTCGCCTGCAGGCCGAAGGCATCCCAATCCTCTTCAATCATCACCTGATCCGGCAGGAAAGCGAACGAGCGCATATCTGGCTCCGCAGCGGCGCCATCATTGTCGATGAGCGCATTCGCCGTGAACAGGCTCGCATGCTTCGAGCCGCTGCAATATTTCCATTGACCGCTGACGATATATCCTCCCGCGACACGGCGGGCCGTTCCGGTCGGCATGCCCGATCCGGCCACGACCGCATGAGGCGGCGAGAATAAACGCTCCGCAGTAGCAGGCGGCAAGAACGGGACGAAGAATCCGCCTCCGGAACCGATCGTGATCGTCCAGCCTACATTCCCGTCGACCCAGGAAGCCTCCTCGAAGAGGCGAACCGCCTCCGGCAGCGGCATCATGCTCCCTCCAAGCCGCTTGGGCACGAACAACTTGAATGTGCCTTTATTGAACAGCAGATCAAGAACGCCCGGCGCCAGGCTTCCGGTCCGCTCCATCTCCGCCGACTGCTCACGAATGTACGCAATTTCTTCTGAGTTGAAAAACATCGGTATCACTCCTGCTTCTCCGGTCTTGCCGGTGCATTCCGGGACGGGAACCGGTGCGCTCCCGTCCTGCTCCTTCCAATATATCATATGGGCCTCAGCAGCGGACAGGCGAGGGCTGCGTGAGCAGCAAGGGCGGGACGGACGCTTCCGTCTTCGATTTGCGCCATTGCTTTGACTGGCTGCATTCTTTATCATAGAAGCAAGTGTAACCGAGATAGCTCCTTGAACCGCTCCGCACAGGCAAGTTGCGGGGCCTGATCTGACCATTCCCGAGCGGAAACGGAGGGCAAGACTATGATTCGTACGGTGTTGTTTGATTTCGACGGCACATTGGCGGATACATTGCCATTGTCTTTGCATGCATTTCGGCTGGTCTTCCAGACCTATGACAAGCGATCGCTGACAGACCACGACATCATGTCCATGTTCGGTCCGACGGAAGATGGCATATTGGCGGCCAACCTGCGTCATAAGGGCTTCCTTCCGCAAGCAATCGAAGCGTACTATGAGCATTACCGCCGCTGGCATCCGAGCCGCGTCCGCTCTTCCGGGCCGGTCATGAACCTGCTGCGGGAGCTGAAGGCCCGGGGCTTGTCCATTGGCGTCCTCACCGGCAAGAGCCGGCGATCCTACGACATATCGGTCCGTCACCTCGGATTGGATTCGTATATCGACGCCTCGGTGACCGGCGATGACGTCCAGCAGCCGAAGCCCCATCCGGAGGGCATCTATCAGCTCCTGCAGACGATGGGCTTGGCGCCGAATGAGATCGTATGGGTTGGCGACAGCGAGGCTGACATCGCCGCAGGCCGCAGGGCGGGCGTCCTCACGTTCGCGGCCCAATGGTTCGGCACGGTGCAGACGCGGCAATTCGAGACGCAGCCGAATGGAATGTTCCGGCAGCCCCAGGAGCTGCTGGACGTCATCAGCAGCCAGGGAGCGGATTCGTCCGCCGATCGCCGCTGGCTCGACTGGACGCTGCGGATTCAGGCGATCGCCCAGACCGGCCTCGCTTACGGCGCAGACATCTATGACCGGGAGCGGTACGAAGAGCTGCGCGACATCTGCGTCGCCATGATGGCGGAGCAGACCGGCGCGGAGAAGCCGGCGGTAGAGCTGGCCTTTGCCCGGGACAGCGGCTATGCAACCCCGAAGGTCGACATTCGCGGCGTCGTCTTCCAACATAACCGCGTCCTGCTCGTCAAGGAAAAATCTGACGGATGCTGGGCGCTGCCGGGCGGTTGGGCCGATGTCGGCCTCTCGCCTGCCGAAGTCGCCGTGAAGGAGATCAAAGAGGAGTCGGGCTATGACGCCGAAGCGGTACGTCTCTTGGCCGTGCTCGATAAGCGGCTGCACCGCCATCCTCCCGAGCCCCATCATGTCTACAAAATCTTCATTCAATGCCGGCTGTCGGGAGGCACGGCGAGCAGCGGGATCGAGACGGAAGATGTCCGCTTTTTCCCTGAAGACGATCTGCCCGCTTTATCTGTGCAGCGCAACACGG
Organism: Paenibacillus thiaminolyticus; assembly: GCF_007066085.1. Classification (NCBI taxonomy): domain Bacteria; kingdom Bacillati; phylum Bacillota; class Bacilli; order Caryophanales; family Paenibacillaceae; genus Paenibacillus; species Paenibacillus thiaminolyticus. Next base: position 2,868,311 of record NZ_CP041405.1, read on the forward strand.
CAGCCCAACTGCACATGCTGTTCCAATACAACCGCCGGCCGGAGCAGCCCGCATTATTCGATTGATTCATTATCATATGACTAGGCAAATAGAACGTGTTCACGCAGGCCGGATATCATCACGAGAGCGTCTACAAGTACAGAATGGAGTGGCAGCAATGGCTCAACTATATTTCCGCTACGGGGCAATGAACAGCGGCAAATCGATCGAAGTGCTCAAGGTGGCCCACAACTATGAGGAGCAGAACAAGCCGGTGCTTATCTTCACCTCGGCTGTGGACGATCGGGACGGCGTCGGGTATGTGTCGTCCCGCATCGGCTTGAAGCGCCCCGCGCGGCTTGTCCATGCCGATACGAATATATTCCGTGAGGTGTCCCTGCACGGCGGCCCCGTCTCCTGCGTGCTCGTCGATGAAGTCCAGTTCCTGTCGAAGGAGCAGGTCCTTCAGTTGGCCCGCATCGTCGACGAGCTGGATATTCCGGTTATGGGCTTCGGACTCAAAAACGACTTCCGCAATGAACTGTTCGAGGGCAGCTATTATATGCTGCTGTATGCTGACAAAATCGAAGAAATGAAGACGGTCTGCTGGTTCTGCGAACGAAAAGCGACGATGAATCTTCGCGTTGGCGACGACGGCAAACCCGTCTATTCCGGCGAGCAGATTCAGATTGGCGGCAATGAGCGCTACTACCCGGTATGCCGCCGCTGTTATTTCCATCCTCCCTTGTAACGGATAGCGAACCAAAAACCCAGCACCTAACGGCGCTGGGTTCACTGTACTTACATAGATTACTCTGTGATTTTTTCAAGGACAGGTGCAATCGCAATTGGCGGGAGGGACATCGTCATCGCTTTATAATAAACATTTAATTTGTCTCCTACCGAATAGGTTGCATCTTGCGGAGTAGGAACCAACAATATCTTGCCTTGATTCACAAGTTCCCACCACTCCCCTTGCATCGCTTCTTCTTGTGTTGGCGCATTGGCAATGGTCATATACGTGTCACCAATGGAAATGACATATCCGGTGAAAGTCGTTGGTTCCAGTTGGTCAATGGACGAGGCAGAAACCCTCTTGGATGCGGATTCATCCACATGTGCAAAAGTCGGCGTTACGCCTGCCGTAAAGCCTAATCCTAATGACAGAGTAAGTACTGCAACCACCATTTTTTTCTTCGTAATCATATTTATGATCTCCCTTCTATATTTTGGTACAGGAATATATTTCTATATAGGAGATTAAAATCCTTTTGTTTTTACTTTAATTAACAATATTGTCACATTTAATTTTTATTTGGAGGAGATTTCATGATTCTGAGTGCAATGAGACGACTGGATAAAATCATCTTTCTTTTTCCTGGAGCCACAGAGGCAGAAAAGGAATGGTGCGCTTATTTCTATGCCTTGCTGGAACAAATCCCTTCCTTCCGCACAGAAGGGGCGCTATGCCCATCCTTTGCGGACACGGCCCTGCCGGCGATCGAGTTCCGGACGGGGGACTTGAAGCTCCCGATGATTCTAATGAACACGGACGAAGAGATTCGGCTTCATCACCATCAACATCTACTCCTTGTCAGCACGACATCCGGGGGCATCGAAGGCTCCCCGATGACAGGCGAACCGGTGATCACACAACACGACGACGCCTATCATGAGCAGGCCGCTGCGAATACGATATCATACCTGTTCTATCAGCTGCAGGGGCGTCTGACAGGAGTCGATCATGCCGGGCTGAATATCCCCGCCTCTGCCTTAGACCAATCGGAATGGGATGCAGCCATGGCCAAGATAGGCAGCGTAAGCAATCTGTATCGTTATCCCGAAGAAGAGTGGCCTTTCATCATTCCGGCCCGCGATGTCGAATTTGAGGCCGATATTACTGAATTTACGGTCAAAAGAACGCCCAAGTTCGAATTTGTGTACGATATCTATACGAATAAACCGATGTTCCAATTCGCGCTGGAAACGAAGCTGTCGCGGCAAGAGCTGGAGGAAATGTTCCCGGAGCCGGCCGGATTCGCCATTCCCGGCTTGGAAGACATCTTCCGATCGGTTATCATTCAGAGCCCCTGGGACAGCAGTATCGGTATCCGGTTCGACTTGTACTATTTGTCGGAAGCCGCCGGATTGTCCGATTGGGAATCCGGAGAGTGGCTGATCCGCCATGGAGGAAGACTGAGACCGGAGCGTTAACCGCTTCGGCTCCTATTGAATGGTCACGTTATCCACCGTTGCAGGCAAGGAAGCACACCTGCATTTCATCCGGCAAAGTAACCGCAAGCTGGTCAACGGCCAGATGCGAAATGTTTTGTTCGGGCTGGAGGCCACCCGCCAAAGGGACTTGACTGCATCTGGTCACTCGGGATCTATTCGGTGACAAGGATTGATCGGTCGCCACGAGGTTGGAAGGCGAAGACCAATACGATCGAGGTGGCAGGCATCGCGTTGTTCCGCGGGGAGCAGTGTATGGGCCAGATTCCCGCCGCGAAGGGTCTGCTCCTGTCCTTGCTGCGCAGCAGCTCCCCGAACGGAGAAATGTTGATTCAGTTGGAGGGAGACGGGGGCAAAAAGAACACGTAAAGCTTGGGTCCATGTCCAACAAGTGGACGGTCAGCGTCTTGTAGCGGGACAGGGCGAGCCTGTCCCCTGAGGCAGCGAAATCCTGCGTTTATGAATATACACGCTTTCAGCCGCCTTCTGATGAAATTCCTGCAAAAGCCAGGCTGTTTAGAACGTCCGAGGGATTTTGTGGCACTTCATTTTTTGTGTGGTGGATCTCGTCTCTCCGTAGAAAAAATCGATTTAAAACGCTATGGGTGCCAAGTTTTGAGTAGGAAAATGGACAATCTCCACCCCTTCGTAAAAAACAGGGGGGGTCCAACGGCCTGAACACTGCACCATTTCCCTAGACACGTCTGTCCAGGAGGCGAAATCCGCAAAACTGCATGATTTCTCGAGACACGCCTATTCGGTAAGCGAAATCTGCAAAACTGCATGATTTCAACACCTATTCGGTAAGCGAAATCCTGCGTAAATACAGCAATTCGATATGGACGACTTTCCCAGAAAGGGAATCCTGCAAAACTGCAGGAATTTCACCCGTTTCTCTTCGACTTAGCTCAAAAGGGCCTAAAATGATGTAGCTGTGCAGCAATTCCTCGAAATGTGGACTCATTGAGCCGAAATTCCTGTAAAATAGCAGCAATTCCCTCCACACGTTCAAGCCCCAGGAGGCAACGATGCCTCCAGAAGGCAACAATGCTTCCTGAAGGCAATTATGCCCCCCTGAAGGCGATGATGCCCCCAGGATCCGACGCGGTCTCTTGGATCCCGTAACATCAGGCCGTTGAGAAGCCTATGGGATTTTCCCCACCCCATTTTTTATATAGTAGAGCTCGTCTCTCAGTAGAAAAAATCGATTTAAAACGCTATCAGTGCCAAGTTTGAGTAGGAAAATGGACATCTCCATCCCTTCGTAAAAAACAGGGGGGGTCCAACGGCCTGCAAAAGCGCATCCTTTTCGCCGATTTTTGCTTTTAATCCATTGGAATGAGTGAAATTCATTCTGTTTTGCAGGAATTTGGGTCACGGAGTAAACCTCATAAGGAAAAACTGCATTTTTAGCAGTTTTTCCAGCAAGTCGAGTTGTTAGAGTAGGTCGAGCTGTTAAAGCAAGTCGAGCTGTGAGTAGAAGGAGCTGTCTCCCCGCAAAAACTAATGGCAGGACAGCCCCACAGTCATGGAATCAGTGAATCGTTCCGTTCAGACGGAGTGCGGCAGATGAGGGAAGTCCTCCATCGGAATCTCGCCGTCGAGCCCCAGATAGTACCGCCGCAGCGGTGCGAGCGAGTCATCCAGCTCATAGACAAGCGGCGTCCCGGTCGGGATATTGAGACTGACAATGCCGTCGGACGACAAGTTGTCCAGATACCGGACCAACGCCCTGATCGTATTGCCGTGAGCGGATACGATGATGCGCTTGCCGCCCGAGAGGGCGGGAGCGAGCGTCTCATTCCAATAGCTGAGCACGCGGGCTTCCGTATCGTCCAGATTTTCCGTCAGAGGGAATTCTCCTTCCTGGAGATCCTTGTATTGGGGGGCGGACGCTTCATACCGCGGATCGCTCAGGTCCAGCGCAGGCGGTCTCACATCGACGGAGCGGCGCCATAGCTGAACCTGATCCTGCCCGTACCGTTCGGCCGTCTCCGCCTTGTTCAGGCCCTGAAGCGCGCCGTAATGGCGTTCATTGAGCTTCCATGTCTTATGGACGGGAATCCACATCAGATCCATCTCATGAAGCACGATCCAGAGCGTGCGGATCGCCCGCTTCAGCACCGATGCGTACCCTTCGTCGAAGGTGTAGCCGTGCTTTTTCAAAATTTCCCCGGCCAGACGCGCTTCCTTCAGCCCCTGCTCCGACAAGTCGACATCAGTCCAGCCCGTGAAGCGGTTCTCCACATTCCATACGCTCTGACCATGACGCAGCAATACGAGTTTGTTCATCTCAAATCCCTCCTGCCTTCTTCCGGAACGAAGCCGATATTTCTGATATGGATGATTATAGCAAACTTCGGCGGCCGTATCGAATGCGGTGCTTCTCTGCGTCCCGGGCCAATCCCGCCGGGGGAACGGCCCGAGGGCAAGCGGCGAAACGGCCCAAAGGCGAGCAGCGGAACGGAGCGAGGACAAGCGGCGAAACGCCCCGAAGGCGAGCAGCGGAACGGAGCGGGGACAAGCGGCGAAACGGTCCGAAGGCGAGCAGCGGAACGGTAGCCCGGCGGATGGGAAAGTTGAGTAATATGCGCCTCCCGCTTTATACTACGTATAAGAGCGAAGCTTGACTTGGCTTGCATCCGTTCCCGCAACCGGGAAGGAGAAGGACAGATGGATACATTACATTAGAACGAACGCCATGCTGAAGGAGCGTGTTGACATGAATTGGTTGGCGGAAGTCGACAAGAGAAAAGAAGAACTGCTGCAAGACCTGCAAGGCCTGCTCCGCATTGAGAGCACGAAGGATAACGCTACGGCCGGGCCGGGACAGCCGATGGGCCGAAATATCGCCCAGGCGCTCGACTATATGCTCGGGCTGTCGGAGCGGGAACAATTCCGCACCGGCAATCTTGACGGCTACGCCGGCTATGCCGAATACGGAAATGAGGCGGCGCCGGAATATGTGGGCGTGCTCTGCCATCTGGACGTCGTGCCGGCGACCGGGCAGTGGACCACTCCGCCGTTCGAGCCGGATATCCGCGACGGGAAGCTGTTCGCCCGGGGCGCGATCGATGACAAGGGCCCGACCCTGGCCGCCTTCTACGGCCTCAAGCTTGTCAAGGATCTGGGCCTGCCCCTCAAGCGCCGGGTGCGCGTCATCTTCGGAACGGACGAAGAGAGCGGAATGGAATGTATGAAGACCTATACGGAGCGGGAAAAGATGCCGGTATCCGGGTTCGCGCCGGATGCGGACTTCCCGATCACTCATGCCGAGAAGGGGCAGATCAATACGAAGTTCTACCTGCGCGGCTTCGGCAGCTCTTCAGCCGGCGGCGCTGCGGCCCCGCAATACGAGCTCGTCCGCTTCGATGGCGGGGGCATCGCCAATATGGTGCCGGAATCGGCCGTCGCCGTCGTCGCAGGCGAACCGGAAGCGCTCGCCTCCCTCGCCAAGCGATATGAGGCGTATTGCGCGGATGCGGGACTGGCTGGCACCGTAGAAGTGGACGCAGGTCAAGCGACCCTGCGCATGCGGGGCAAATCGGCGCACGGGATGGAGCCGCATGTCGGCGTCAACGCCGCGTTGAAGCTCATCCGCTTCCTGGGCGGGTACAGCTTCCAGCCGGACGCCGCCCGGTATATCGGGTTCATCGACAAGCATCTGGTCGATGACCATCTGGGCACTGCCCTCGGTATTGCCTGTGTCGATGACATTACCGGACCGCTTACGGTCAATGCCGGGATTTTCCAATACGATGGTGCGTCGGCTCCGTTCTTCCATCTCAATATCCGCTTCCCGGTCTCCTACAGCTCTGCCGATGTGCTGAAGCCGCTCGAGGAGAAAATTGCGGAATATGGCATCGAGATGGATCGCGAGATTGATCTGAAGGAGCCGCATCATGTCGATCGGAACCATCCGATGATTCGGACGCTCCAGACCATCTACGAGGAAGAGACGCAGTTGGAGCCTACGCTGCTCACGACCGGCGGCGGCACCTATGCCGCCTTCCTTGACAATGGCGTAGCCTTCGGGGCCCTCTTCCCGGGACGCGAAGAGACCGCGCATCAGGTCGATGAGTACATTATCATTGATGACCTGCTGAAGGCAACGGCTATCTATGCGCGCGCGATCTATGAATTAGCCAATCTGGAAGACTGATGGAAGCAGATGGCTCACTGATCCCTGTCCTCCCCCGCCTCTGGGGTGTATCAATGAAATCGGACCCTCCTGGGCATATTAGGGATATAACGATGAGGGAGGGATTGGGAACGTGAGTGATTTGTTGAAAAAAGCGGTCTCCCTGGGCTGGGGCCTCGCCGTGGTCAGCAAGGAGAAAATCGAGGCGGCCGTCGACGAGCTTGTCCAGAAGGGACAGATCGCTCCCGAGCAGTCGAAAGCGCTGGTTAACCAGCTCGTGGAACGAGGGGAAGAGGAGCAAGCCTCCTTCAGCGCCTCGATTCAGGATATGGTGAAGCGCAAGCTGCAGGACTTCGATGTGGCCGCCAGCTCCGACCTGATCGCGCTGAAGCAGCGGGTGATGATGCTGGAGCAGCGGGTTGCCGCGCTCGAAGGGACTGGCCCGGAAGAACCCGGCGAAGAGGATGGACAGCCGAATATGGAGACGGACGGCCGTGCGGATTAGGCATGCGGGCCGCTACCGCGATATCGCCATGGCGCTCATGCGTCATGGCTTCGGCTATATTGTGGAGGAAATCGGGCTGAGCCGGGTATTGTCCCTGCCCCGCCGCTGGATTACGCACGAGACGCCGCAGACGAAGACGCTCGGCGAACGGCTTCGCCTCGTGCTGGAGGAGCTCGGCCCGGCGTTCATCAAGCTCGGCCAATTGCTCAGCACCCGGGCCGATCTGCTGCCGGGCAGCATCATTCAAGAGCTGGAGAAGCTGCAGGATCAAGTGCCGCCCTTCACCGGCGCCGAAGCCGGCCGCATCATCGAGGACGAGCTGGGCCGGCCGCTGGGGCAGCTTTTTCGGCGCTTCGATGACACCCCGCTCGCCGCCGCCTCCATCGGCCAGGTTCACAAGGCTTGGCTGCCGAACGGCGAAGCGGTGGCCGTCAAGGTGCAGCGGCCCGGCATTACCTCCATCATCGAGCGGGATCTGGAAATACTCCAGGGGCTGACCGAAGCGGCGACGCGCCGCTGGTCCTGGGTGTCCGAGTATCAGATCCCGGAGATGGTTCAGGAATTCGCCAAATCGATGATTGCCGAGCTCGACTATCAGCATGAAGGGCGCAACACCGACAAGATGGCGCAGCTGCTGCGCAGAGATCCCGGCATCCATATTCCGCGCATCGATTGGGAACGCTCCTCAGCCAAGGTGCTGACAATGGAATATGTGGAGGGCATGATGCTGAACCACTATACGGAACGGTTCCCGAAGGGGCCGGAGCGTAAGTCGATCGCCGAGCGCCTCGTGCATGCGATGCTGCACCTGATCTTCATCGACGGCTTCTTCCACGCCGACCCCCATCCGGGCAATATTATGGTGCTCACTGAGAACCGGATCGCCCTGATCGACTTCGGCATGGTCGGACACCTGAACGGGGAAATGAAAGAGAATTTAGCGGAGCTGATTATTGCGCTGATGCAGCACCGAACGTCGGGCATGCTCCGGGCGATTGCCCGGCTCTGCCTCATCTCCGACAAGACGGATATGGATGCGCTGCGCCGCGACCTGGATCGGCTGCGGGACCGGTATTACGACGTGCCGTTCTCCGAGGTGAGTCTCGGCCAGTCCCTTCACGACTTGTTCTCCGTCGCCGAGAAGCACCGGATCGTGTTCCCTCCCGATCTGATTCTGCTGGCCAAGGCACTGCTCACCTTGGAAGGCATCGTGGAGAGGCTCGATCCGGCTATCTCCATCCTTGATATGGCCGAGCCGTTCGGCGTCAAGCTGCTGAAGGAGAAGTACAGCCTCCGCCGCATCCAGAAGAAGGTGGTCGGCGGCGCGCTCGATCTGGTGCAGGCGGTGTCCGATCTGCCGATGCAGGCGAACCGGCTCTCGTCCCTGCTCAGCCGGGGCAAGATCAAGGCCGAAATGGAGCTGCGCGATCTGGAGCATGTGCTGCACAAGCTCGATCAGATCAGCAACCGGCTCTCCTTCAGCATCGTGCTGCTTGCCTTCAGCATCATTATGGTCGGACTGATCGTCGGCTCCTCGCTCAGCAGGAAGCCGACGCTGCTCTGGGATATTCCCGCGATCGAGATCGGCTTCCTCATCGCGGCCTTGCTGTTCATCTGGCTGCTGCTGTCGATATTCCGATCCGGCAGGTTCTAACCAGGCAATGCGGGGAGCTGTGCCGAGGGCGCAGCTTCTCTAGCATTTATTCCTCCCTCCGGATCCGGAGAGGCATACACAATCTCTTGCTTGGAATTCACATAGACAAAGTACGGATATTCCGTAATCCGGTAGGATTCAAATATGTTCTCGCCGGCTTGCAAAAATTGGATTCCATTACTATGGCTATACAGTTCTTTGTAGCCGCCAATTCCGCTTTCTTTTAGCAAAACTGCAGCATTTAGAGCCGTTCCCCGCTCCATACTTGCTTGAATCCATCTCTCTAATGACGGGATGCAATAAGGGCAGTGTGAATCGATAAATATGAGCAGGATTCCATTCTTCGCTATGGCATGGCTTAAATCAAAACGGGTATCACCGGCACCCGGCAAGAAAAATGAGGGAGCTTGCTGGTGCAGTAAGGGGTATAGGCGGCGGCTCTCCCCTTCTCCCTCCATGCTGTTCGTCCGCTGAAGCATAGAGGACAAGAATCTGTAGACAACGACCGTTGCGAATATAACACACGCTAGCAAAGCGAATTGAAAATAGATAGCCACATTCAACCTCCGCCATAAAAATCTCGTCCTTGCGCATCTGCCATATTATGTATATACTCAGTTTATATCATACCTGTCTTTTACTATGATGGCAAATATTGATGAAAGGCGAGGAATAATGTATTCTTTTTCAAATATTTGGCGCGGTTCCGGGTTTGCCCTTCTTTATATTTGGAGATTGAACAAACCCTATTTTTACGTGTCCATTACGCTTCATCTCGCGCTAGGCTTATTGCCTCTGCTGAGCGTATGGACGATGCAAGAACTCGTGAACGAGGTTATTTTAATCGCTCAACCCGGACATGGATTTGCCACAGCGTTATCGATTTTAAGCTTCCAAATGGTCATCATTCTGTCTGCCTATATTCTTCAATTTTTCTCTCAATTAAATGATCAAAAACTTGAAAATCTGCTCGGACTGGTGCTCAAAAAACAAATATTCCGGAAAATTATGAATCTGCCATACTCCACCTTTGAGGACCCGTCTTTCTATGATCAGAACCAGCGAATTATCAATAGCCACTTCCAAATCGTGTCGATGGTTAAGGCCATCATGTCTTTAGGAAGCACCATTATCACGGTTGTGTCGTTGGTGGGCTACATTACCCATATCCATTGGGGATTGCTTGTCATTATCTTTCTATTTTCGATTCCGATCCTGATGATTCATATCCGTTTTGGCAATAAAAGATATGCGCTCACTCGATTTCTGACTCCCTACCACAGAAGAGAAATGTACATATCCGATCTCCTAAGCCAACGAGATTCCTTGAAAGAAATTCGCCTCTTTGGACTGGGCTCGCATCTGATCGAAAAATGGTCTTCATTCTATAAGCGGAGCGCGCAAGAAAAATACAGTTTATCCAAAAATCAAGGCATATGGGAGCTTGCCGGCAGCATGCTGCTCACGTTGACCTATATTGTGTCCGGTATTCTCATTATCCTGCTGATCTCGGCCAAGAGGATAGAAATAGGGGCGTTCGTGGCGGCCCTGCAATCGATTCAAAATATTCAGTCCAGCTTGACCGAAATTTCCGCTTCACTATCCAATATCTATGAAATCAGTTTGTATATCGAGGATTTCAAATCTTTTCAACAAAAAAAGGAGCTGACAAGTTCACCTTCTCAAATCAAATGCGGCGCCATCAACCAGATCAGCGTACAAAATCTCACGTTTACTTATCCAAATCAAATAGAACCGACCCTCAAAAATATTCATCTGTCTATTAAAAAAGGACAAAAGATAGTCATCATCGGAGAAAACGGCTCCGGCAAGACCTCGCTGATCAAATGCATACTAGGTCTGTATGATACGGGAGAAAATACGATATGCGTCAACCAAATTCCTCTACACAACTATGATATCGCATCCTACCATCAACGGATTGCCGCTTTATTTCAGGATTTCATTGAATATGAATTCAGCGCCCGGGAGAATATCGGCTTTGGCAATCTGAACAACCCAAGTAAGCCCGAAGTGATTGCTGCCGCCAAAAAAACGAAAATTCATGAGCACATATCCAAGCTGCCTGAGCATTATGAGTCACTGCTAGGACGTCATTTTGAAGGAGGGCATGAATTATCCGGGGGGCAATGGCAAAAGCTGGCCTTATCCAGAGCTCTATTCAAAAATAGCGATGTAATCATTCTTGACGAGCCTACCTCATCCATGGACCCGGAATCGGAACTCGATATTATTCATGAATTATTTCAAGGGAACGATGACAAAGCGGTGCTTATCATTACGCATCGTCTTGGCGTCGCCGTGCAGGCGGACTATATTTTGGTGATGAAGGAAGGCCGCATCGTCGAGGAAGGCACTCATCAGGAGCTTTTGCGCCAACAGGGCGAATACCATCGTTTATATCGCGCGCAAACCAAAATTTATAATCAGGAAAGCGGGGTTTTCGTCTAAACATGGCTCTCGTTGTTATGTTCCAAAATGTGCTTGCCTTTTTGTTTGTTTCCACCTTTTTACATAAGACACTGAACTACCGCGAACATATTCGCATCATGAATGCTTATCACCTTGTGCCAGCCCGATTTATCGTTCCGTCTTTTATATTATTTGCCGCGGCCGAGCTTGCGATAGGCCTCACGCTTCTCTTGTCCGGGATCACGCTGTATCATGTGGTGTCCATAGGTTCACTGCTAAGTATTTATACCTTTGCAATCGGTTTCAATTTGATGCGAGGGCATCGGCATATAGATTGCGGATGTGGCGGGATTCTTGAAAATGAACAGCTGAGCTGGGGATTAGTGCTTCGTAATCTTCTTCTCGGTTTTTCGGTTGCAGGTATATGGAAATCCCAATCATTGTACATAGTCGAGATTGCGCTTATCCATAAACTTGAGCTGGTCATGCTCTCGCTCATCCTTTTTTCGTTGCTCTGTCTGTTCAAGGAATTATTCAACATCCGGAAAAAACTTGTTCGCCTCATGAAGATGTTTATCTAAAAACCAACGAGGAAGGAGATTCGAATGACCGATTTTATCCTTATCATCACTTTAGTGCTGGTGCTCATCCAGTTGCTGCTTATATTCATGCTGGCAAGGCTCATTGGCCAATTTCTTGCGAAAATAAAAAGCGTGGGCGGGATTTCGTTAACCGAGCTTCAAATCGGAGAGCAAGTTCCGCTTTTTCGGGAGTGGGGCTCACAGGGGCGCAAAGTGATTCTAAGGGAATTGTTGAGCCACAGAAAAGTGCTGCTTCTCTTTATCAGTACGACATGCCAAACCTGCAAAAGCATATTGCCCGACTTACAAAGAGTGGTTGAAAATTGGGATATACATATCGTCGTTATCAATACGGATAAGCAATCCAATGACGAAGAGATCGGGGCGATGCTCCCTTCCGGCATCGATTATATTCGTTCTGTGGACATTATGGACGCTTATGGGGTAAGCAAAGTTCCCTATGCTTTTCTAGTGAACCAAAACGGAATCCTAGAATCCCATCATTCGTTAATGAGTGCGAACATGCTGTGGAATATGCTAGAGAACGAAACGGCACGTTCCAATGACCAGGTCCCAAGCCCCTTATCGGTTATGAATGAGTAGGGTTAGCGTGGTAAGAAAAACGGCAACAGAAAGAAGCGATTGTCCATCTTGGCAGAGGCCAAATCGCTTCCCTGGTTCATCCATTTTATTCTGGCGAATCTGGCGAAAATAGGCTTGTTCCTAGCAGCCGCATCTTACTTTTGTCGGCCTTGTACACTCTTCTCCCGTATCACGATCAACATAGTACTCCCAGGAGGACACTTTTTGCATAATGCACAGGGCGTCGGAGCGGCAGGAGACAACTCTGCGCGTTAAGATGCAGCGTGCGGCAGCAGGCTGGAATCCTGTCAACTTGCTCAAGAAATTTCTCACTCTCATTACCTCCATTACTAATATTTTATTTCATACACATTATATACCTTTTATATTATAAAATCCATATTTGGTTTTATTATCAAGCATGAGGCACCCAATGCTGGACGTAAGGTAAAAGAAGACCCATCCGCGATGGGTCTTCTCTCTTTTGATCACTGTCTTCTGCTAGGATGAACGGGCCGCAATAAAGTCAGGTCTTGGCGGCTTGCCTGAGTACGGCGGTTCAAGCGGATTCTCGACACTGTTATAGACGATGAATACATTGCTGCGCGGGAACGGCGTAATATTGCTGTTCGAGCCATGCATCACATTGCAGTCGAACAATAGAATGGAGCCGGCCTTGCCCGTAGGCGCCACAATGCCGCCTTGATTGGCCAGATAGATGAGACTCTCCTGATCGGGAATGCCGTATTCCTGGCGGCGCAGCGATGACTTATAATGATCGTCCGGCGTGGCCCCGATACAAGAGACGAACATGCGGTGCGATCCGGGGATGACCATTAACGGACCGTTGTTCGCATTGTTCTCTTCCAGCGCAATGGAGCAGCTCAATGCCCTCATGCGCGGCATGCCGTCTTCCACATGCCATGTCTCGAAGTCGGAATGCCAGTAGAACTCTTTGCCTGTAAAGCCTTGCTTGAAATTAATGCGCGATTGATGCACATAGACTTGGCTGCCGAGAATCTGCTGCACGATCGGCAGGATTCTCGGGTGGTTCGCCAGCTGCCGGAATAGGCCCTCCCGATGCACGGCAAAAATCGAGCGTATCTCGTCGCTGCCCGGCTCCCGAATCACTTCCGGCTTCGCGCTGTCCTTATGATCCTGGAACAAGCGGAGCAGCTCCCGCCTCCATACCTGCACTTCTTCCTCGCTGAAGAACGAATCGAGGAACAAGTATCCGTCCGCTTCGTAAGAAGCAAGCTGATCGGCTGTTATCTCCGTCTGCCCGATCGTATGGTTGTAGACAACCGGATCAGGGCGCTTTAACAATAAGGTCTCCGTATTCACTCTGGACGGATACATATCCGGCGTTCTTGCAGCCTCCTGCGCTTGGCTTTGTCCTCTCAATATGATCATGCTCCTTCCGTGAAAAAGTATGGCGGTTCGCGTTCCCGCTTTTTACGTCAGTCGTCATACCCTTGTCTTCGTCCGCCTGCACCCGCGCTTAGACTTCTAACGGATATGTGCCTTCCGCATCATGCACCTCATTGCCCGTGCAAGGCGGGTTGAATACGCACAGCATGCGCATCTGGCTTTTCCCTCTCAGCAGATGCTTCTCATGACCATCGAGCACATATAACGTCCCCGGTTGAATCGGATAGACAACTCCGCTCTCGACGACCTCGATTTCCCCTTCACCTTCGATGCAGTAGACTGCCTCCACATGATGTTTGTACCAGATTTCGGTCTCCGTGCCTGCCTTGATCAGCGTATCATGCAAGGAAAAACCGACTCCGTCCTTCTTCAGCAGCAATCTGCGGCTGTTCCATGTCTCTGCCTTCACATCATGTTCCGTGCCAAGAATATCAGACAATTGCTTGACGATCATCGTAGATTCCTCCTATTTGTTCGTGTTCTCCTTAATTTCGCGTTCCCCACAATATCGTGTTCTCAACAATATCGTGTTCTCCAACATTTCACCGTGTGCCGATATGACGGCATGCTACAGCTCTTCCGCCATTTCCTTCATGCATGTTCGCAAAATATCCAAGCCTGCAAGCAGACCCGTGTCATCGATCGTGAGCGGCGGCATAATCTTCGCCACTTCGCTGTCTGTACCCGATGTCTCCATGATGAGCCCCTTCGCGAAGGCTCTGGCGCAGAGCCGCTCCGCCATGCCCGGGATGCCGAAGGCAATCCCCTGCATCAATCCTCGGCCTCTCGCCGTTCCTTGTAGTTCAGGATATTGTGCGACTAGCTCTTCCAAGCAAGAGCGAATCATCTTTCCTTTGGCCATAATTGCTTGCGTAAAGCGTTCATCATTCCAATAATCGAGTGCCTCAGCCGCGGTGATGAATGCCAAATTATTGCCCCTGAACGTGCCGTTGTGCTCGCCAGGCTCCCAAATATCCAAATCGGGGCGGATTAACGTAAGCGCCATCGGCAGTCCATATCCGCCGATCGATTTGGACAGACAGACGATGTCCGGCGTAATGCCCGCCCGCTCGAAGCTGAAGAAGGTCCCTGTGCGGCCGCATCCCATCTGCACATCGTCCACGATGAGCACAATCTCGTGGCTGCGGCACACCCGCTCCAGCCGCTGCAGCCATTCATTGCTCGCCTCGTTAATCCCGCCTTCACCCTGAATGGTCTCGACGATGATGGCGGCCGGCCGCGACACCCCGCTGCCGCTGTCATTCATATAGCATTCCATATAATCGAGCGTATCGATATCCGATCCCAGATACCCGTCATACGGCATCGTGACCGTGTGATGAAGCGGTATGCCCGCCCCTTGCCGCTTGAACTTGTTGCCCGTGACGGATAAGGCGCCCAGCGTCATGCCGTGAAAGGCGTTCGTGAAGCTGAAGACGGTTGATCTCCCCGTTACCTTGCGCGCCAGCTTCAAGGCGCTCTCCACCGTGTTCGCGCCTGTCGGCCCGGGGAACATCACCTTGTAAGCCAATCCTCGCGGCTCCAAGATGACCCGATGGAATTTCTTCAGAAATTGTTCCTTCGCCTTCGTGGCCATGTCCAAGCTATGCGTGACGCCGTCTTGCTGAATATAGTCCAGCAGCTTCCGCTTCATCGTCCGATTGTTATGCCCGTAGTTGAGTGCGCCGGCTCCGGCGAAGAAATCGATATACTCCCGATTGTCCGCATCCCACAGCTTATAGCCTTGCGCCTTCGTAAATACGGTCGGGAACGACCTGCAGTAGCTTCGAACCTCGGACTCCAACGATTCGAATACTTGCAACGATGTTGTTCTTCCATCCAATACCTTCATGTCACCGTCTCCATTCTATCGTGTATATTGTGGCGCAATGGCCCTATGCGGATCAGCTTCTCGGTCTCATGCGCTCCTTCCGGAAATAGCTGAGAGGAGAACCCCTCCTTCGTCACGAGCGCGCTCTTCCATGTCTTCGCCATCTTGGCGAACAGGCGCTGGGATGCCTTGTTGCTTGGCGCGATCGTCGTCTCCATGTATCGCACCCGATCCCGGCATGCCGCCTCGTACAATGTGCGCAGCAGCGCTTCGGCGATCCCTCGGCCTCGATAGCCCGCACGCACCGCGATTTGCCAGACGAACACCGTGTCCGGCATCTCCGGCGGCCGAAGCGCGGATACGAAGCCGATAATATTCCGATTGTGCTCAGCCACGATGCAGGTGTCGGCGAAATATTCGCACAGCATGATATAACAATAGGCCGAGTTGACATCGAGCGTGCCGCTCTCTGTCACCAGCTTCCATATGTCCGTTCCATCGCCATTCCGCGCGTTGCGGATCGTGCAGGGCAAGGATTGCGTGACGTTGACATCCATGCTCATCGTCCCCCCTCTTCTGCAGATGGTGAAGCTTGCTGAACTCCTCCCATATACCACGTCTGCCTGAACCGGCTCAAAAAGGCTTGCAGGCGCGGGCTTTGCGGGTTCTCGAATATGTGCTCCGGCGTTCCCTGTTCGACGATGGAGCCGCCATCTGTAAACAGGATCCGATCGGCAATCTCCCTGGCAAAATCCATTTCATGCGTGATGAGCATCATCGCCATGTCGCCTTCGGCTGCCAAGTCCTTGATGACCGTAAGCACCTCGCCGACCAGCTCCGGATCGAGCGCGGAGGTCGCTTCGTCGAAGAGCATCACCTTCGGACGCATGACTACGGCTCTGGCAATGGCCACGCGCTGCTTCTGCCCGCCGGACAAGCGTGCAGGGTATTCCTTCACCTTGTCTTCCAGTCCAACCTTAGCCAGCATCTCCATAGCGCGCGCTTCGGCTTCCTGCTTGTTCCATCCCAACACGTGCACCGGCGCTTCCGTCACATTGCGCAAAATGGTCATATGCGGAAAAAGGTGAAAGTGCTGAAAGACCATGCCGATCTTGCTGCGTACGTTGTGCAGATGTTTTTCCTTCGCCGCTACAAGCTTGCCCTTCACTTCTTGGTGCCATAGCCACTCCCCGTCGACTTGAATCGTTCCCGAGGTGGGCCGCTCCAATGTCATGAGAATGCGGGCCAACGTCGTCTTGCCGGATCCGCTCGGGCCGATGACGGCAACCTTTTCCCCCGGATAAATGGATAGATTGATATCTTGCAGCACCCTCACAGAACCGTACGACTTGCATATATTCCGATACATGACGATCGGATCGTGTGCCGCTTGCGAGGCCAGCGGCCTGCATTGGACGCTCTCCATCTTCGCTCTCCCCCCCTTATTTGGACTGAAATCTCTTCTCCAATCTGCTGACAAGCAGAGAGGAAGGATAACTAAGCAGCAGAAATAATAACCCGACCATCGTAAAGGCTTCCAGATAGCGGAATGAGCCTGAACCTATCGCTTTGGCCGTTTGCAGCAATTCGACAAGCGTGATCGCCGATAAGACGGGAGTTTCCTTGAACATCGTAATCAAATAGTTGCCCATGACGGGAATGATTGGCGGTATCGCCTGGGGAAGGATGATGTTCGTCCATGAATGCCGCCTGCCGAAGTTAAGCGCCTTAGCCGCTTCCCATTGACCGGCGGGCACCGCCTCAATCCCCGATCGAAATACTTCGGATAGATAAGCGCTATAATGCAAGCCCAATCCGATGACTCCGGTGACAAACGGAGAAAATGAGATACCGTAAAGCGGTAATGCATAAAAGAGTACGAACAACTGAACGAGCAGCGGAGTGCTGCGGATGAATTCCATCCACGCATTCGCAAGCACAGATACGGCTCGATATCGGGATCGGCGAGCAAGCGCCAATGGCAACCCAAGCATGCATGCCGCCGCAAATCCGAGCAGTGTCGCTCCGATCGTAATCGGGAGCACCTGCAGCAGCTGAGGGAGAATCTCCAATGCGTAGTCCCAACTCCACATACGCTACACCCTCCCCTTCACGGCCCTGCGCTCCACCCATCGAATGCCGAGCGTCAAGGAGTAGGCCATGATGAAATAAAGCAGGAGCAGTAAGGCAAAAATCTGCGGCGTACTGGAGTTGTCAAAGGAGCGTAATACCATGCCTTGGTAGGTCAAATCCATCAAGGTGATGAAGTACACAAGCGATGTTCCCTTCAGCAGCTCGATGAGCAGATTGCCGAACGAAGGCAGCATGAGCGCCATCGCTTGCGGCAATACGATTCTTCGCATCCGCAGCCACGGACTCATATTGAGCGCAACAGCCGCTTCGTACTGCCCCTTGGGCACGGACAGGATCGACCCCCGCACCACTTCAGAGCCATAAGCGCCGTAGTTCAAGCCAAGCGCGAGCACGGCTGCGGCCATCGCCGACATGCGGATGTCGAGCAGCATGGGCAGCGCAAAATATAACCAGAACAACTGAACCAGCAAAGAAGTGCCTCGAAAGACCTCTACGTAAACCGCGCTGACAAAGCGGATGATGCGGTACTTGGACAGACGAGCCAATCCCGCTATAAAAGCGCAGAAGAAAGCGAGCATCATGGAGAAGCATACAATTTGCAGCGTGACCCACGCTCCTTGCAGCAGCGCAGGCACATATTCAAGTATTGCGGAAGCGCTCTTCATGGCTTCACTCTTGCGACAGCCGTTCAGCCGTCATATCTCCAGGCAGCTCCTGCTCCGTGAACCCGAACGGCCTCAATAGTTCAAGCAGCTCGCCCGATTGCTTCAACGCTTCCAGCTCTTGATTGAATGCTTCCCGGAAGGCGGTATCTTCCTTGCGGAACGCCGCCGCTCCATACCCTCTTACGCTTGTGCCGTCTATCTCCGGCTGCTGGAAGTCCATGACTCGCTCCAATTGATCGTCCTTCGTCGAGTCAAGCATCGCCTGCAAGGATGGTCCCGTCATCGTCACCGCATCCACGCGCCCCGCCTGCAAAGCCGAGATAGCCGACGGTTGATCCGGCACCGTTACGATTTGTTCCTTCGCGACACCTGATTTCGCTAAATATTCAAGCTCGATGGCACCCACCATGACGGCGACTGTGACATCCTTGTTGCCAGCAATATCCTCGTAGCTGCGCAGATGGGACGGATTCCCCTTCTTGACCGCGAGCGCCTCGCCAATGCTGTATTCGGGGTTGGCGAAGGCTACTTCCTTGCTCCGCTCCGGATTGATGAACATTCCTGCCGTGATGATGTCGAAGCGCTTCGCCTTCAATCCCGGAATGAGAGAACCGAATTCCGTCAGGACGCCGTTCATCTCCTCGATGCCCATCCGCTTCAACACTTCCCGGGCTACCTCCACGGCCTCGCCCGTCAGTTGGCCATCCGGCGTGGCATAAGCATACGGCTTTTCATTCGCGAAGCCCACGGTAACGTATCCTTCCCGCCTCGCTTTGTCGAGCGCCGTCTCCTGGGGCGATGTCCCGCCGCCGGCTTCGGTCTGGCTGCCGCCGCTCTTCGGCGCACAGCTTACCAGCATAATGGCCAGCGCGCAGCATAATGCATACGAATACCATTTCTTCATCCGACAACTCCTTTTCCCTTTTTTTGGGGCCCTATTTAAGGGTAACATGTTCCTTCCGGTATCTCACCCTTGATATTCCCACTTAATTCCTCCTCAGCCCTCCTGACCTTGGAACAGGGGAGATTAGAGGAGGGATCCAAAAAATCCCTCCCATATCCTTCCCTATAGGGCATGATATGAATTTTAAAAAGCTGTTATCGGAAGAGAAAATAAATAAAAAACCTCGCCAGAAAATAGTTCATTCAATAAATTTGCCGTAAATGAGCGTTTTTCGCTTATATTAGACAAATTTAGACTTTCGTGCACTTGCAAAATAAAAAATGCGGGAATGCGGCCTCAGAAGAGACCGGATTCCCGGACAATATCCCAGCTGTCCAGCGTCGTCGCTTCTGCGGCGGTCATGCCGGTCCGAGCCAGGAATGACTGGACGGCCCGGTATCCGACGGCATAGCCGGAGCATGACGACAGGCCCACCGGCGGGAAGCCTTGCGCCTGCGCGATCTCGTCGCCGTACATATAGGCGGCCACTTCGGCGAATCCCTTCATCGTGAGCCGTTCCCCAATCACCTCGATGGAGTAAGCAAGATCCTCTTCGTCGAACGAGGTGACCCATGGCCCGAGCTTCTCCTCCCCGTACATCTCCTTGGCGAACGATTCGGCCAATCCTTCGATGACGAGGTATTCGCCGAGCGTCACATTGCCATGATCCCAATCGGTGTAAGAGAAGCGGAGATTGTGGTGGAATTCATGAGCCAGGATCGACGGCAGCCGAGGCAGATTATATTCTGTCGGGTACACGATAATCTGGATATACCCGGGGATGCCGCCGAACCCGGTGTAGCTGCGCTGCAGGCGAAGCTTGTCCGGATCGGCGAGGAAGAAGCCGCACAGGATCTCGTCCGCCTTCACCTTCAGCCCGAAGCGGCCGGCATAGGCGGCGCACTGCGCCAGCACTTGCTGCGCCTTCTCCGGCCAGCCCTGCTCCCGCAGCCTCTTCACCGCAGGCTGCCCGAGGTCATCCCGCCCGGCATCGAGGCAGCCGAGCATCCCGGCCGCCATCACGACATCATATCCGCCGGGCTGCGCCGCCTGGAGCGGCACCTGTATCGTCGTCCACATCGGCTCAAACGGCTTCATCAGCTCATAACGGAACAGCTGCTCCCGCTTTCCTGCGGGTTGAGCATACATTCGTTCATACGTGGCCATCGTATCGATGACGTTAATTTTCATGGTGATTCCCTCCTGTTATGTCGCGCCGTTGACGCTCGGGCTGTGCGTCTGTAGCTCTGGCTGCGCATCTGTAGCTCTGGCTGCGCATCTGTAGCTCTGGCTGCGCATCTGTAGCTCTGATTACGCATCTGTAGCTCGGACTGCGCATCTGTAGCTCGGGCTGCGCATCTGTAGCTCGGGCTGCGCATCTGTAGCTCTGCTGCGAATCTGTAGCTCTGCTGCGAATCTGTAGCTCGGGCTGCGCATCACTGCGATGAATTGGCGTCTCCTATGCAGTGTACGGGGTGACGCAGCGAGAGGGTCAAGCCGGACATGCAGAATGGAGGGAAGCGATGGCCTGGATGGTATATAATGAGGAGTAGAATGAAGGAGGCCTGTTCCGCAGCCGGCATCATTCCATTCTTAAGGAAGATGCTTGGGATACGGCCTGCGCCGGCACCTCGGAGGATTAAGGATGGTGTATGATGGCCTTCGGCATATCCCGCACGGAGCTTGACAAGTGGAAGCGTCGCGTTGCCCGCGGGGAAATCGCTTATTTGACGCATTATTGGCAGGATGAACGCTTTCCGGGAATCACGACTGTCACCAAGGTCGGCTGTGCCGATATGGCCCGCTTGACCGCCTGGTGCATAGAGCATGGTCTGAATCCTCGCTATATCCATGCCCGCCGCCCCTTTCCCCACTTCGATCTCATCGGCTCGCGCCAGCGGGAGATTCTGCGGCAGGAGCAGCAATGGGATCAGCTCGAACGATTCCGGCTGACATAGAACAAGCCGGGCGCCTCATGCGCCCCGCTTCAGACTGTCGGCAAAGTCCTGTCGACAGTCTTTTTTCTTATGAAGGGCGGGGCAGGGAAAGGCAGGCCAGGTTGGGCAAGCTGCTCCTTAGGTTAGGGCACACTGCTCCACATGAAAAATGCTGCACCAGCGCAGCATTTTTAATCTCAAAAGGCTAAATTCCGAGAAAATCCTGTAAAATTACATCATTTCGCCACTTTGAACGCTATCTATACCTTGCCGCAGGGGAATTGATGTACTTTTGCAGCAATCCTATTTTCGCATACTCGTGTCAATGAAATTGCTGCATTCTTGCAGTATTGGCGGAGCAGGCTGCGTCAATCCGCGTATTGGCGGAGCAGACTGCGTCAATCTGCGTATTGGCAGAGCAGACTGCGTCAATCTGCGCGTATTGGCAGAGCAGACTGCGTCAATCTGCGTATTGGCAGAGCAGACTGCGTCAATCTGCGTATTGGCGGAGCAGACTGCATCGTCAATCCGCGGCAATCGCTCGACCGATGATGGCGCCTGCTCGCGGACCGCTTTCCCTCCAGGCCTCAATTGTTACGGCCCGGAGGGAAAGCGGTGATCTGGAGGCTCGGATTCTGAATCAGCCTGTAAAGCTTGTCCGTTCCGGGCCAGATGTACCGGGAGCAAAGATGCAGCAAAGCGCAATCGTCGACGATACGTTCGGGCTGAATATGTTGAAGAGGCGGATCATCTTCACCATACCGAAGAAAACAAACAGAAGTAAGCGCAACGGAAAGAAACAAGTGAGCGGGTTTTTGCTGATTTATAGGAGAAGCGTGGTATGCGGCGGACGACATCGCCTAATCGCTTCCGGCTATCGAATTCCGGCAAAAAAG
Source organism: Paenibacillus thiaminolyticus (assembly GCF_007066085.1). Classification (NCBI taxonomy): domain Bacteria; kingdom Bacillati; phylum Bacillota; class Bacilli; order Caryophanales; family Paenibacillaceae; genus Paenibacillus; species Paenibacillus thiaminolyticus. Next base: position 2,890,215 of record NZ_CP041405.1, read on the forward strand.
GATCGAATCTGACCTGCAACCCGTTCCGGCTCCTCCAGCGCCACAAAATGCCCGCCTGCATGCAGCTCCTCCCATTGCCGGATGTTCGGGAACAGCCGCTCCACATATTCCCGCGGCGGACGCTCATGCGGCTGAGTGGCCGTCAAGGCCACCCCGTGCGGCACGAGGCATACATCCTCCGGCCCCGGCCATTGGATATGCTTGCCTTCGTAATAATACCGGTTCGCGGCGTTGATCGTCTTCGTGAACCAGTAAATCGACACATTGGCCAGCAGATCTTCCTTGCTGAAATGCCGCAGCAGATCGCCGCTTGCCGGCCCCGTCCAGTAATGCCATTTCTCCAAAATGAATGCAGCCAAGCCTGCCGGGGAATCGTGCAGCGCATAGGCGGATGTCTGAGGCTTCGTCCCCAGGATATGGGCATAGCCTCCTTCTTCTCTGTACCACTGCGCGGAACAGGCGAGAAAGACCTGCTCTGCTTCGGAGAGCTGTGCATCCTTCGTCAGAAAGGGACTCGGGTTGCCCGGGGATGTCGTGTGGTACCCGATCACGCGTTCCGGGTGATCCAGGCACAGCAAGCCAAGCACGCTCGCCCCCAAGTCATAGCCATGCGCGCCAAACCGCTCGTACCCCAATCCGTGCATCAGCTTGACCAGCAAATCCGCTGCTTGCCGATCCTCGAACCCGGGTTCCCGTGGAATGCCGGAAAATCCATGTCCCGGAATGGACGGAAGGATGACATCGAAGGAAAGCGCCGCATCTCCGCCATATCGGTCCGGATGGGCAAGATAGGGAATCAGGTCGATCATTTCGTAGAAGGTGCTTGGCCAGCCATGCGGGATCACGATCGGAATCGGATTCGGCCCGCTCCCTTTTGCATAGATAAAGTGAATATCCATGCCGTCAATCGTCGCGATGTAGTTCGAGAAGGAATTGATGCGCCGTTCCACTGCGCGCCAATCGAATTCCTCCTTCCAGTACGCGATCATGTCCTTCATGAAGGAGAGGGGAATTCCGTAATCCCAATTCGCCCCGGGAATTTCGTCGGGCCACCGTGTCTGATGCAATCTTCGCTTCAACTCTTGAATCTCATCCTCGTGAATATGCACCGTGAAAGGCGTCATTTTCATAACACATGCTCCTTAGACTGAGATAGATGCGGGTGAATATTCAACGTATGATGCCGGGATGATGCCCTGGCAAAGAGGGCTGCCGAGAGGTAGGATAGAGGGCACCCATCTGGTAAACTAAATAGCGAAAGAGACGATTACATCTGAAAATAACCATTAAAACATTTTAAACAATTAACTAACCTGTAAATTGATTTTACTGGTTAAAAAGATACCTGTCAATAGAAGGAAGTGTTGCTGCGATGACAGCGGAATACGATCTGCTTGCCCTAATGGCCGATTTTTTCAATACACATGATAGACGGATGCGGTATGAGGGAGATCCCGGGATCGAGCATTGGTCTGAGCCGCGCCGCTTATATGAATGGTTGCTGCGGCATCAATTGATTGCCCCTTCCGATACGGTCTCGGAGGAGGATCTGCAATTGGCGCGGACGCTCCGGGATGAATTGCGGAGAACCATTGTGAACAACAATCATTATGGTCCAGTACAGTGGGATAAGCTGCATGAACTGATGAGCCTGTTCCCCTTCAGGATCGTGTTCGAGGAGCAGTCGGCACAGTTGATCCCGCTTCAGGCGAATGGCCGTAAGGGGCTAGCCAACATCCTGGCGCAGATGTTCGATCTGAGACAGGCGAACCTGTGGCATCGCCTTCGCGTATGCACGGCCAAGGACTGCCAGTGGGTCTTCGTCGATCGCTCCCGGCCGGGAACGGGCAGATGGTGTTCCATGAAGGCTTGCGGCAATCGGGCGAAGAATAAGACATTTCGGGAGAAAAGGAAGTCGGAGGACGGGAGGTGAGCAGCACGCCTCTAACCTTCCTTTAGCTGCAGCTCATATTTACATTCCCTAGAACAAAATCATGCTAATTTTAAATTGATTCCTCTAAATGATCACACCTAGGCTTTATGAAGGCCTCTATTCTCACTGTCTGAGAGTAAAGTAATAATAGAATATCCGTTCCGCCGAGTACTAAATAACTCGCCCACGGCCCAATTTCCGACATCGCTTCTGAGAGACCAACAAGCGCTAAGTCTTGGACGCGTGGACCTCGTTGCTGCACATACATCTAGCCTCATCCGTCAGCCTATCTGAAGTGATCGAAAAATAGAGAGTCCAATTGGATGAACTCCCTGGCATGTAGAACATCTGCTTCAGCTTATCTCATAGCTGCGGTGAATCAATGCTTTCGATCGCTCCAGTTGATCGTCATTGGCGATTGTAATTTCTAAATCTCCCGTGCCGTAATGGCCAATTTGGCGCACATCTCTCGTAAAAGATGGTTCCAGTTCTATCGTATCGGGATTGACCTTCACATATACGGAGATGCATTTGGTCTGCGGGTGAATCTCGACACATGCAAAGTTTTTTATCCGTTTGAACGCAAAGTAATGCTTTAGCGTGTTCATTTGCACATCGTCTCCAAGCGCTATCATAAAGGCACGCAACGCTTCAAACCGATCCGTCAGTTCCTCGCTTGCTTGGGCAAGGTAATCGGAGACTGTCTTGGATGAAGACGGGGTCTTGGCTTTCAGGAGTTCACCGTCTTCCGTTTCCAAATGAGCCGTTGTTGCATTTACCAAATCGAGCAGTAGCAGTTCATCACCATAACGTTTATATGTATATAATTCAATATTGCGGTTAATCTGCTGTACAGCATGTTCATCGTACTTGGTAAATCCTCCAGCTACACAAAGGAGTCTTGGAGCGCTCCAATCGACGGATTGGGCTATCTCATGGCCCAAACGATTCATGACCAGTACCATGAAGTCCGCCTGATGGTCCATCAGCCAATCCAGATAATACAAGCCTTGGTTGATTACATTTTCATTCGTCGATCGCTTGTATTCAATAATAGCCGGCGAATTATTCTCATCAATGCCGAGCGTGTCGATTCTTCCCCGATGCTTCTTGCCCGTAGAATATTCAGAAGCCAGGAATCGAATGCCCAACAACGCCTCCAAGTTTCGCTCCATCAAGGTTTGCAATGATTTTTCTACCGTTACTGTATATCCGCTTAACTCTTCTACTCCATTGCCTACGAGCCGAAATAATTTCATGTCTCCCATCGAGCATCAGGTTCCTTTCCGCCGGTCAAAATACCAGCACAGCCGGTACTCGCAAATCTCCTTTGTCCACGCATATAATCGTTTCTGATCCATTTCTTTAGTCAGAATGCGTATCTCGAAACCGCCATCTGAAATGCGAATCAGCTTGTTCCCCTTCGCCCAGTGGGTCATCGGCATACGAGCAATAAGTGGGGCCGTACGTTCTGCCGGAGCGTCCCATAGCTTCTGTGTTTCGTTATCCGAGAAGTCAATCTGTTTGCGTTCTGTGTCGCTCATATAATACCCATAAAAGAATGGGGCAGCTTCTTCAGCAGTAATCGGCTTCATCCAGACGCCTTCGCCTCGTTCAAGCATTGCAAGCAGCAGTACCATCTTATAGCTCTTTCGGATAATTGTACTTTCTACTTCTTTTAGCCAATCTGCATGTCTCCTTGCCGTTCCGGCTTCTTCCTTGGTGAGCTCACCTGCTTGCAGCAAGAACGTATAATAGGAATCGAATAACTGCCGATATTCTTGACTATCCGCCTTCCCAAGTCGATGCAGTTCCATGTAAGTAGGTCGGCGATCCAACCGCTTTTTGAGTTCGCGATAGGCGCCCACTGCATGCTCTTTTCGTTTTCCTGATCCAATTAGGCGTTTCTCTTCCGCAATTGCATCCTCCAATTGATTGACGAAACGATCAATTGTCTTTGGTCCGACACCGCTTATCTTCTCCGTCAAATTCGAAAGATCTTCTGGAAGCTCATGAATCGCCGTTACGTTGCATTCATCCTTCAGATATTGCACCAAGCTCGCACAACCATGAATAGGCAGGTCATCAAGACCCATGTCTATCATTGACGCTGGAAAGATCAGTTCCTTGTTGAGAAAGGACTTCCGTAATTCGGTTCTTTCTTCGTTGACGGTCTCTAAGTCTTGAGCAGATTGCGTTGTTTGTGCACGTATAGATTCTCCTTGAGATGGTGGTACGTTATGCATTTTCGATTGCCCTTGCCAGGCACGTTCCTCACACGTTACCGCATGCTCTGTTGTGCCAGCTGTCTCAGATGATACAACATCTGCACTGACTTCCTGCGTAACCGCTACGTCCTTATCGCTTCCCTCTTCATCCGGGATGCTGACCCAGCGTAATTGGCTCGGGTCTTTCCCCATCATGAACCAGGCAGGCTTCCGCTTCGTCGACTGACTGCCGTTCTTGGCATACTTGAAAAAGATCCCCTCCGGCTTGAGAGAGAACAAGACCTCCTTCAGCTCCCAACCGCCAACGATCCACAACGCCCCGCCATTAGACCGCTTGTCGACCACCGTCAGTCCTTGATGGGAGAGGTAATCGCCAACTTCTACCGACTCCCCCGCTTCCGGGACTGGAGGTGGCTCTGAAGCCAATTCCTCTGGCGTAGCTGCATCCACGCTCTTAACAACAGCATTCATATCCTGCGGCGACATCCCCACGGAAGCCACCATGTTCGCAACCTCTTCCCCGGGTGACGATGCTCCTGTAGAGACAGAAGCATTCATCACTGCCACTTGGCTAATTGTCGCACGTAGATGCTTAAACTGCTCGGTAATTGTGGGCAAAATTTTTGCTTCCAACTGTGCGCTCAATAACTGCTCTAGCTGCTCACTCGCTTCGAGCTTTGGCTGTACCTGTGTGTTCGCCGGGCTCAAAGGCATGGTTGGCATGATATAAGTCGGAAGTTCAATCTCTAGCGGCCCATACGATTCCACGTACCATAAAGCTAGCATGAATAAATGCCGATGTGCGGTTAAGGCCAGATCCGGCGGTACGGGCTTCACATCATGGGCAGCCATGTTCCCATTCCTACGTAACCAATCGAAGCTCTCTTTGATCTCATCCGATATGATATCTTTGCGGGCTAATAACTGTACACGTTCGCTCGGCTTTATAAAATAAACGGGCTCAACCTTCTCCTGCTTAGACACCATCGTCGCCATTTCCTCACTAAACAATCTGCCCTGGGTTAGGGTCGCGCGCGGGTTGCTCCACACATCCGCCTCTGCTTGTACTGCTACGGCATAGAGCTCCTCGTTCACCTCACCCAAAAATGCAAATATAGATGCCATAGGGAGTTGTGTGTCCTCCTCTCTTATAAATTTATGAGATGATCATGTATTCATATATATAAAATTACATTTTTAATAGTGGAATTCTTCTAGCTCAGACTTCCCCATTACCTCCGCCTGCTCGATAACGAGATCAATCGCCATTTGTTCAAGATCCGGCGGATATCCGTATTTCTTCAGTAATCTCTTCACAATTACTCTCATTTGTGCCCGGACATTCTCACGCAACGTCCAGTCCACCTTAATATTGCTCTTAATCGCTTGTGTCAGCTCATGCGCAATCTGCTTCAATACGATGTCACCCATCATCTGCTTCGCGGATTCATTGGAAGCAAGCGCATCATAAAATGCAAGCTCTTCCTTAATAAGACCGAGATCTTCACCACGCTTGACGGCCGCATTCATCTCCTTCGCCATCTGGATCAACTCTTCGATCACCTGAGTCGTCTCGATCGTACGATTGTTATATTTCCGAATCGCTTCATCCAGCATCTCAGAGAATTTGCGAGACTGAACCACACTGGTTCGGGAAACAGCTTTCACCTTACCTTGAAGCAGGCGTCGTAAAAGTTCTACAGCCAGGTTCTTCTGCTTCAAGCCTTTTACATGCTCCAAAAACTCATTGGATAATATCGCGATATTCGGCTTTTGTAAGCCTACCGCTTCCAATATATCTACGACTTCTTCCGAAATGACCGACTTCGAAAGCAACTGATTCAATTGGGCATCCAGTTCGCTAGTCGTCTTCCTCTTGTTCTCTGGTGTAATCAACTTCACGATTGCAGACTTGACTGCTTTATAGAAGCTGATTTCCACATTCAATTGTTCTGCCGCTTCCGTCGTCGCACAGAGCGCATAAGAGTGCGCCAACTCTACTGTCCAATTCAGGAAATTACGCTTACCTTCTTTGCCTAGACCAAGAACGTGGTCGACGGTCTCCACAATAGCCTGCATCCGTTCCGAAGCTTTCTCCGATGCAAACTTCGTATAGTTGTGACCATATAATAGCTCACGGATTAACTGGATTCTCTCTACCATATAATCGACGGCCTGATCCGTATCAATGCCTGCTGTCTTGCGATCATTCTCAGTATATTGCTGCAATGCCGATTTCAAACTATCCGCTATACCGATATAATCGACGATAAGTCCGCCTGGTTTATTGCCGAATACCCGGTTGACGCGAGCGATGGCCTGCATCAGATTGTGCCCCTTCATCGGCTTGTCGATGTACATCGTACTCATGCTCGGAACATCGAAGCCTGTCAGCCACATATCGCGGACGATGACAATTTGCAGAGGATCATTCAAGTCCTTCATCCGTTTCGCGAGATGCTCTCGACGGCGCTTGTTCCCGATATACGGTTGCCAATCTTCCGGATCACTGGAGCTGCCTGTCATGACGATCTTAATCTTGCCCTCATTGTCATCATCACTGTGCCATTCTGGACGAAGTGCAATAATCGCCTTGTACAGATCAATCGCAATCCGTCGGGACATGACGGCGATCATCGCCTTACCTGCCATCGCTCCCTGCCGTTGTTCATAGTGGGTCACAATATCTTTAGCTATTTTTTTGACGCGTTTTTCTGCACCCGCTAAGGCTTCAAGTCGGGCCCACTTCGACTTCAGCTTCTGTTGCTGGCTGAACTCTTGATATTCCGTGATTTCTTCGTAGTCATCATCAATCCGCGGACGCTCTTCATCGGATAACTCTAAGCGAGCAATACGGCTTTCATAGTAAATTTTAACTGTTGTCCCATCTTCAACTGCACGCGTCATGTCGTATACATCGATATAATCGCCAAATACAGCTGGCGTATTTTTATCCGCTAGTTCAATCGGGGTCCCCGTATACCCGATGTAAGATGCGTTCGGTAGCGCATCACGCATATATTTCGCGTAACCATACTTAATAGCCGCTTCATCGTTTTTGCCTGCCATTTCGGCATGGAATCCATATTGACTGCGGTGAGCTTCATCCGCGATAACGATGACATTCCGGCGATCGGTCAGGACAGGATATGCTGCCTCGTCTTCCTCCGGAGCAAATTTATGTACGGTAGTGAAGATGATGCCCCCAGATTCTACCGACAGCAAATCTCGCAAATGTACCCGATCCTTAGCCTGCTGCGGAGTCTGCCTAAGCAGATCCTTCGACTTGCTGAACGTAGCGAAGAGCTGATCATCAAGGTCGTTACGATCGGTCACCACAACGATTGTCGGATTATCCAAGGCAAGCACGAGTTTGCCTGCATAGAACACCATCGACAAGCTCTTGCCGGAACCTTGCGTATGCCAGATCACCCCGATCTTGCGATCTCCTTCTTGCAGCGTCGCGCGCTCCGTACTCTCGATCGCTTTATTGGTTGCATGATACTGGTGGTATCCCGCTACAATCTTGTAGATATGTTCGCCATCTGTCTGGAACAAGACGAAGTGCTTGATGATATCCAGTAAACGATGTTTCTTGAACATCCCCTTAATTAGTACTTCCAATTGCGGAATGGAGGCGGCGGCGACATCCTCACCGTCGATCGTCCGCCACATCATGAACCGATCCTCATCTGCTGTCAGCGTCCCGACTCTCGCATTTACTCCATCACTAATGACCATGACAGAGTTATAGGTAAATAGCGACGGAATCGCATGCTTGTATGTCTGTACTTGATTGAAAGCGTCGCTGATTCCGACTTCTTCATTGGAGGCGCTCTTCAGCTCGATAACAGCAAGCGGCAGTCCGTTGATGAATACAACGATGTCCGGCCGCTTCTCCGTCTGATTCTCAATGACCGTAAACTGATTCACAACGAGAAAGTCATTGTTATGAATTCGATCGGGATGAGTATCGAAGATCCAGACTTTCACCGTTGGGTAATCCCCATCGGCATTGCGATATTGCACATCAATGCCATCGGTTATCATTTTCTGAAATGCCTTGTTGTTGATTAACAGACTTGGGCTGCGCGGAATCGTAATGATCCGTACCGCTTCCTCTATCGCTTCTCGCGGTACCTGCTTATTAATGCGAATGAGAGCCTCGCGAAGCCGATCTTCCAATATGACATCCTGATAGTACTGTCGTTCCGGATACTCGCCTTCCGGGGAGATATCCGGACCATAAGCCTTATCATAGTTCAGTTCCTCAAACCACTCTAGCGCGGCTTGCTCGAGATCGCTCTCTGCATAGGAAACCGTATATAGCGCCATGTCTCAACCTCCTGAAGTATTAAGCCTGATCTAGCGGTACGCGAATCTCTCCTGACATCAGCTTGGGGAGAAGGGTGTCGCGGGTGTTAGAAAGAACAACATTATTTTTTTGAATCAAAATCATTTTCGTACAAATGGAGTGATAAATTCCTGAAAATTTGTCTATCATCTTTTGTTCAGGAAGCAATATTGGCATTTGTTTTATTACTTCACGCCCTAATTCTGTTTGCCCAGTACTTCCAGTTGCAGCATGTTCGAATATGGGCTGCATACTTTTTAGTAAACACCCCATATACCCCAATCCATTATTTACATTTGATCGAACAATCGTGACATGCGAATCAACTGTAAAATTATCGAGATGCTCATATACTTGAGCCACTCTACCTAAAGTACCTGTTCCAGTAGAGTTAATTAAAACATCTCCAAATTGAAGTTGTTTCTCTTCATTAACCTTACTGGAATGAGTTCTTGAAAGAGCTACATTTAACATACCATTTCTAATACATTTTTGATTGATAACTCGTTTTTCAGAGTTATCAACATATTTAGGAGCAATACCTCTTGATACTAGTTTTGTACAATTACCTATTTTGTCAGAAGTCCATCCTTTTGGGATTTCTTTCTCTAGCTCTTCGCACCATTCCATATCTCCTCCGCTGGACTTATAAGGTTCTCCGTTTTCATTAGGAAATTCAAAATCCACAAACCAACGTTTAAAGAGAGCTTGAGCCATTTCTTCAAGATTTTTGTTGATGGCATTGTTAAGTTCGATTTTGTCATCTAAAGATTTTAAGGTTTTGGCAATTTGATGTTGATACCCTAATTCAGGTACTTCTATCTCTAATCCAGTCATAATTTTAGTATTAAGAGAGGGCATAGTAGCACCGACGGCAATATTCCTTACATACTCTTTAAAATTCTCGAGTCCAAAATAATATGAGAGAAATATTGGATCAACTAAGCTCTTATTAGTTACTCTTACTCGTAGACAACGACCTGAAAAGAGCCATCCTTCTTCTTTATTCGAAACATAAGCACGTCTATCAACAGAACCTACACGACTAAATACTATGTCGCCCTTTTCCAAACTATATTTAGATAACCTTTTAACATCATCTTCAGAAACAAAAGGGGTATTGTCGTGAATTATTCTATTTTCCCCTAAATGTTCAACTGTGATTATTGGTGTCCCTCTCTCCACGTAGTCTTCTTTATGCAGCTGACTTCCAAAAGGACCCGTTTGCACACTTGCAACTTCTCCGACTTTATATTTAGTTAGATAAAAACTCAAACCCGATCCCCCCAAGCTGCTTGCGAATCTCGTCTTCCAACTGCCGCGACTTCGCGAATTGCTCCGCCAACTCCGCCGTTAGACGCGCCATCTTATCTTCGAACGGCTCGCTCTCCTCTTCCACATCTTCAATGCCGACATAACGTCCCGGTGTTAATATATATTCATGCTCCTGCACTTCCCCAAGCTTTGCTGCCTTGCAGAAGCCCTTCACATCTTCATACGTCCCCGCTTCCGCTTGTCCACGCCACGCATGGTATGTATCAGCCACCTTCTTGATGTCTTCCGCACTCAGCTCGCGATGCGTCCGATCTACCATATGCCCCATTTTCCGAGCATCAATGAACAGAATCTGTCCTCTGCGATCGCGTAAGCCGCGAGGTGTCTTATTCTTGGCCAGGAACCAGAGACATACCGGGATTTGCGTCGAATAGAACAACTGCCCTGGCAATGTCACAATACAGTCCACGAGATCGGCGTTTACCAGCTTGCTACGAATCTCCAGCTCTGCCGTCGTGCTTGTAGACATCGAACCATTCGCTAATACGAATCCCGCAACGCCGTTAGGAGCAAGCTTGTTCACCATATGCTGAATCCATGCATAGTTCGCATTGCCCGCAGGTGGAATACCGAATGACCAACGCGCATCCTCCGTCAGCCGGTCGCCGCCCCAATCGCTAATGTTAAACGGCGGATTGGCAAGAATATAATCCGCCTTCAAGCTCTTGTGAAGGTCATTATGGAATGTATCCGCATGACTCTCCCCCAAGTTGCTGTCAATGCCGCGAATCGCCAAGTTCATTTTACAAAGACGCCATGTCGTTGGATTCGATTCTTGACCATATACCGCGATATCCCCGAGCTTCCCTTGACGTTCTTCCACGAATTTCTCACTTTGCACGAACATGCCACCCGAACCGCAGCACGGGTCATATACGCGGCCTTTATACGGTTCAATCATCGCAACGAGCAGCTGTACGACACTGGAAGGCGTATAGAATTCGCCTCCGTTCTTCCCTTCCGCACTTGCGAACTTACTGAGGAAATATTCATATACCCGTCCAAGTACGTCCTGTGAACGGCTCTCTTCATCCCCCACCTTGAAAGAGAACAAGTCAATGACTTCGCCCAATCGGGTCTTGTCCAGTGCAGGTCTCGCATAGTCCTTTGGCAATACCCCTTTCAGAGAAGGGTTTTCGCGCTCGATATCCATCATCGCTTGGTCGATAATCTGTCCAATTTCAGGCTTCTTAGCATTTTCCTTAATATTGCTCCATCTTGCATCCTTCGGTACCCAAAATATATTCGCAGCCAGATATTCATCCCGATCTTCCGGATCTGCATAAGGTTCTTTTTTCAATGCTTCATACTTCTCTTCGAATGCATCCGATACATACTTCAGAAATAGAAGCCCCAATGCAACATGCTTATACTCTGCGGCATCCATGCTTCCGCGCAGTTTATCCGCCATCCCCCATAGCTTCTCTTCAAATCCAAGATTCGCAGTAGCCATAATCCTGTTATCCCCCTTAGAATATCTCGCTGTATACATTATTCTTTACTTGTTCCCATCTAGCTGTAGCCTGTTGGACAACAGCCAAGTATCGTTCTTTTTCCTCAATATAGCGCTGAATCAGCTTATCTTGCTCTGCTTCCGGACGAAGGGGTAGTTCGATCTCGCCTACATCGGCCGGATTCAAGTTCATGACTGTCGTTCCCCGCTGATAGCTCTGGATAAGCGCCATACCTGTCGGGCTCTCCAAAAAGATTTTGGCGTAATGGCTGCGTACCGTCGACTTCAATCGAATGACGATAATATTCGCGGAAGCGATCACAGTAGAATCACACTGCGGAAATACAGCCAGCTTCGTCACGGTGCCTCTGCAAGTCATGACCAGATCACCGGGAACAATCTCATAGCGCTTTACTTTCCGTTCTTCCTCGTCAATCGTGTCAAGTTGTCCGGGCATCACTTCGCCATCCTCAATATTGGATATATTGAGCACTTTAATCTTGCCCGGTTTCAAGTCGTTTTTCATAATCGACTTGCCGCGGAAGATTTCTGCAACCTCGCTTAGTTTCACCTTTGGCACTTGCGCTTCGCGAAATGCACGCAGCGCATCCTGATTGTTATCCAGCAGCAGCTCTATCCGCCAATCGGTCAATGCCGTGAAGTGGTCGGGAGACAGTTCCGCTTCTTGCTCGATGACAAGCTCCGTTCCCTTAGCTTGTATGTGCACAAGCTTCACTTCTTCCGGCATCCTTGTCCCTAGCATCACTTGATACATGCGAACAGATGTATAGGGACGAAGGAGCCCATCTGGAAGCAACGCTATCGCTTGTACAGGTGCGGCTTGATGAAGCAGCTTGCGCCAGTCAGTATAATCACCGGCTTGGAACATCATGCGTGCGGGCAGCGTTACGCTTAGCATTCCGTTATCTTGCAGCAGAGGCAGCAAATGATGAACCGCCACACCTTCCGAATCCCGGATCGTCGTACTCTCTTGCTCATCTATTTTCATACCGAAATGAGGTATCGCCAGTACAGCATCATACTTATCTTCTAAAGGCAACGGTTGATAAATCGTGACCTGAATGACCGATACATTCGGATAAGGTGCAAAGTATGTGCGAAATACTTGTGCCAATATATAACTCTCGGTCAATAACGTAATCTGATATGTAGTTTTCTTGTAACACTGCGTCTCCCATATTCCGCGTATATATTTCTCCGCCTCTGCTACAAGAATACTGTTGTACTGATTCCGCTCGCACTCATCAAGGAACATCGTCATTATACTCATTGGCACGATAACATTTCCGGTTATCCGATCTTGCTGTAAGGTTTGAAGCGTGTACTCAAGTAGATTCAACTGCTTACCCGCATGGTACAATTTATAGAATAATTCCCGATCGCCCGGAAAATGCCCTAACCGTTGTACTTCAACATGCTCCTTCATCCACTGGAACAACTTTTCCGGTTCTGTCTCCAACTGAATTAATGTTTCCGTATTTCGTTCCAGACTTTTCCTTGTTCGAATCACACGCAATGCTTCACGAAGAAGCTGATCTCTGGTGTAAATATCATGCAGCAAGCAAATATTCCAAAATTGTTCGATCAAATCATCACCCTCTTGCCGCTAGGTATTTATACCTTAAATATACCATTTCGAGATTTAGTATTTCAATACTAAAAATAGATTTCTCACTATAGTAAGAACAAAAAAAAGGGCGCCCATGCTGGGCAACGCACAAAAGCCACCCCTGCTCTCCGGCAGAGATGGCTTTTTCCCAGTTACGATACATCTTACTTCACGGCAAACAAATACGCCTGCAGGCTCTCGGCCACACATTCCATAATCAAGCTGACAAAGGGTTGCAGGTGACCATGAACGCCAGCCTCTTCCAATGGCTCGTAATATCGCAGCCGCGCGGCATCGGCCGCCTTGATTATCGCTGGCGGATAGCCATGCTCCATCAGGATAAGGTTCATAAGAAGCCGTGCAGTCCGGCCATTTCCATCTGAGAACGGATGGATATAGACAAATCGAAAATGGAACTCTGCGGCTAACAGCACAGGATGGAGCACGTCCCGCTGCTCCACATACCACTTCATCAGCTGCTCCATTTGTTCTGGCACAGACGTATAGTGCGGGAGCACATGTTCTGAACCCGATATCCTGACATTGACCATTCGATACCGTCCGGCATCGTCAGCGATGTTTTTGAGAACAAGGTGGTGAAGGGATTTGATCACATGTTCAGTAAGCTCTTGCCTACGCTGAACCAGATCGTGAACATATTGTATCGCTTCCGCATGGTTGATCACTTCCAAATGCTCCCGGAGCTTCTTCCCCCCGATGGTCGTCCCCTGTTCTAACACGAGCTTCGTTTCGAGCAGCGTCAAGGTGTTCCCTTCGATCGCCCGCCACCCACACTGCCATTAATGTTCTTAGTTCCTTCAACGCCCCTCACTTCAACTGTCCCGCTTCACAATCCCCGCCACCTTGCTGCGCGGCACCGTTGGATCGTGGTGAACGATGTACGCTTTGGAGAAGCGATCGAGATAGGCTGATTCGTGAGACTTCGGCGTCAGGATGATAAGCTTCCGCTCCAGCTCGCTTGCATACAGGTCGAATACCTTCAGCTTGCGCTGCTCGTCCAGGGCGCTGTCGAATTCGTCGAGCACGATGAAGTCGGGGGATGTCTCCAGATTCTGGAGCAGGGCGAGCGCGAACAACAGGGAGCTTAATGATTCTTCTCCTCCGGAAACGCCTTTGCCTACCTTGCCGCCGCGAGCCTTGACGCTGACATCCTCCATCGTTCCGCGATGACCTTCTTTCCGTGCCTTGATATACAAGAAAAAATGTGTCCGCTGACGGCGATCCTCAACCTGCTCCCAATCGATCTCCCCTTCGAATTGGAACCGGCTCATATAACCGGTGAACCGCTGCTTAATCTCAAGCACCCTCATATTAATGGTCGTCTCAAGCGAGTTTTTTAGCTCATACGTACGCTCCCGATTCTGCTCGAACAAGATCATTGTCCGCTTATATTCGTCCTGAAGACGGTGGAATTCCTCCTCCACCACCTTATAATTGTCCGGTGCGGCAGGGTCAATGTTCTCTTCATTGCGAGCTTGGTTGAACTGAACCCGTCCCCTCTCGAGGTCCGTTAGAATATCGGAGAGCGATAGCCTTTGATTCGTCTGCATTTCCGCTTCTTTCTGCTCATCAGAGAACAGGTCAACCTGTGCCTCATTGCCGATCACTCGTGCAAGCTGCTTCAAATCCTCGATTTCCCGAATCGTATTGACGAGTTCCCCTTTCGCCGTATCGAGTGCGTCTCCCCTCGTCTGCAGTTGATGACGCAATCTCTGGAGCCCGCGCTCCGCTTGCTCCTGCTTATAGCGGAGGTCCTGTAGCTCTCGTTCTTGCTTACGCTCTACGGTCTCCCGCTTCTCCAGCTCGTTTTCCTCCAGTTCCTGCTTCATGCGCAGCTGTTCCCGCTGCTCCTTCAAGCTGGCTAGCTGTTGCCGCTTCGCATGCAACGCTTCGACCTTCTCCTTCAGCTGTCCAAGCCTGCCGTAGAATTCAGCTTCCGCCTGCAGCTCTCGCTCCTCTCGCTCCAACTGGATTTGATGCCGCATCAGTTCCTCTTGCGCTTGCTTACGTTCACGAATATGTGCGTTAAGCTGTTCTAGACGCTTCTCTTCTTCGGCAAGCTTCCTGGCTCTGCTCGCCCGCTCATGCTCACTCGTGCGATAAGCTTCGGCTTCCCTGACCAACTGGATAATGCTGTTCAGTTCCTGATAACGCTTGGTATCCTGTGCTATCGATGCGTCCAGTTCAGTGAGTTGGCGCTCCAATTCCTGAAGGCTTCGTCTCACTTCATTCTTGCGTTCGATTAGCGCCCGCGCACTCAAAATATATCGCCGTTGCTCCTGCGGTCCACGAATACCGAACGGATCGATTAGCACGCCTTGATCGATTCGTGTAGCTCCATCCTGGAAGAACTGCCCTACCCACCATAACGCCTTCATCGCATGCGGCATCACCTTCTCGTTCAGACCTGCCTTCACCCGCAGCTTCAGCGCTGGAAGTTCGGTCACCGGACGATCCGGCACGACCTTGCGCAGGGGCACATGATACAAGTCATTCGGGGGCGAAGCCATCTGACCATCGAAAAAAAGGGTGTATTTGATCGCGTCAAACTGCTCTTCCGCTTTCCATTGTGCCGATTCATCCAGCTCCACCAGCTCACGCAATGCATACGCGTTCATCCCGTTGGAGCGGAAATAAGCCAATGAATCCATTTGCCTCCGGGACCAGTCGCGCTCATCGTCAAGCCGGGAGAGTTCCTCCTGCAAATCACGTCTACGAAGCGCAGACTCATGTCGTCGCTCCTTTGCCTGAAGCAGCGCTTGCTCTAGCCGTTGAAGCTCTTCCTGAACATGATGGCTGCTTGTATATTGCCGCAGCCTCTCTTCATGCACAGCCCCCTGCTTGCGCTCCTGCTCGATTGCGGCCTCCAGTCTGGAGATGGCCATCATCAGATCTTTAGAACCCTCATTACTTTGCTGCAGGTCGAATTGCAGCTTGTCATGCTGTTCACCCGTCTCGCACAAGGACTCTAGCACGTCGGCAAGCTGCCGCTTGACCTCTGCTTCCGTTCGCGTAATGCGCTCCTTCTCCTTGTTCACTTCCGCAAGCTCATGATCAAGCTCCGCGATGGCGCTCTTCGTCTCCCTGATGCTGCTCTCCAGCGTTTGAAGCTGAATATCGTACTGGGACAGCTTCGCATTGGATTCTTCAATCTGCTGGCGCAGGGCTTGAAGCCGTTCTTGCATCTCCTCCTCCTGCCCCTTCATCTCGAAGATGCATTCCTGCTGCTGCTCTACTTCAAGTTCCAACTGCTCGATATGACTGGTCAATTGCTCCTGCTCCCGCTTATAATGCGCTTCCAGTTGCAGCAACGAACAGGCGTACAGTTTTCCGCCTTCAAGCAGACGCCGCTTATTATCTTCATACCGATCAAGCTCCGATTTCTTAATCTTCATCCATTGTTTCTTATTCGCCACATTGCTCTCAGCCACTCTAAGCGTCTCTTGAGTCTCCTTCTGCTTCTCCATACTCTCTTCCCAGTTGCGCTGCACCTGATCAATCCCATGCATCTCTGCGAAGATACGAAATCGCTCCTCAGGATGCATTACGGCGAACTGATTGACCTCCTGCTGATACCAAATCAGGTAGAACAGGTCCGGATCGAGCTTATACTTGTACTGCAGGTCCTTCTTATATGCCGTGAAGTTATATTGGCGGTCGCCAGACGTATAACGAGTCATATTCTCCCATTGCTCAGGATGATCGCCGGAGGAAATCGCGAATTCCCTCTTTACCGGCTGTCCAGGCTCCTGGACAATGCGCAAGGAGAACTCCACATAATCGGGAGCATCGATTCGCAGCAAGCCTTCATTTTTGAACAGTAGACGAATATGCGCCTTCCATGTCTCATCCGGCAACAGATTCCGAGAACGCAATCCTTCCAGATCCACCTTGGACGAGTACAGGACAGCCCCCATACAATACGTTATTGTTGATTTACCCGCTCCATTCGGCCCGGTAATCAGCACATGTTCCTGCCGACCGGACAGATCCATCTTTGTACTGTCATAGTCGCGAATGCCGCTGAACCACATTTTCCACGGTATCATGGCTTACTCCTCAGATCCTTCCTGATACAGATTATATCGCTTGAAAAATTTCAGCACCTCTTCCTTATTCAACTGATTGGACTGGCTGAACTCGACAGTACGGCGCAAAAAGGAATCCGAGAACATATGAACTCCGATCGCCGTCAATTGATATGCCTTCTCCGGAGAGCTCGTATCGTATTCCTCCAAAGCGCCAATCTTGCGGAGCTGATCGATGTTATGAAGCAAGCGCTGGTTCGCCTTCGTCGTCTCATGCCCGAATGCATTAAGAAGTTGATCGAAAAGCGTGAACTCATGCCCAAGCACCTCTTGCTGGTAGAACATAAAGAGGAGTATCGCGAGCGCCTCCTTCGATAAGCTGCTGCGTGCCGTTCGTGCCGGGACTCTCATCATCGCCACGACCTGATCTCGCCGCTCATCATAGATAACCCGGAAGTAGCGCGCTACCGCCTGGTTCACCCGCTGTATGAAGGAATAGAACTTGTCATCCTGCTCCGATATGCGAAGCTGCTTCTCCACTTCTCTTCTTGACAATCCGAAATTGCCAGCTCGAAGCGTAGCGGAGGATGAGAATAATATATTCATGAAGGTAAGTTCTTCCTCTGCACTCAACACCCCTCGTAAGGAGTGCATCGCATTGAGAGGATTCGTATTTACGGCATTGATGCCATCCTGCATCTCTATCTCTGTCTCCCTACCCGATGACGGGGAATGATGCGGATTGACGTCAGCTATGTCCGTACCCGTATCCGTGTCGATGTCCACGAAGCCCCTGTTCTGTTCATCCATGATGATCATCCCCTCCGTTCCTGATTGACATCATTTCCCGTTCCATTTTCGATGTGATCAGAAGCATAACTATCGATAGCGACCATTTCTGTATTCTCTGCGAGGCCTGCACGCTGTTCTTCTCTATCCGTTACATGAGAACGGGTTCCGAACGTTCGCTTCCGGAGAACCTGATTGCGCTCCTCCAGACGTAACCACTCCCAATCCTTCTCATACATGAGATCATCATTGTTCATGCCCGGGTGCGCCTTGTCAATGGACATTTTCTTATTGCCGACCAAAGCTGCGATTGCGGTCAGCGCATTGATTGCATCTCCCCACGAAGAGGAGGTTGCCTCAATCATGACCTGCTCGATTGGTGCTTCTTCCACCTGCTTCATATAATTTTCGATCGCGTCGGTCTGTATCATGGATTTCGTAAGCAGCCAATGCGATTCACCCATCAGTTCCCCCAGCTGATCCATGAATATTTCCTCTTCCCTATATTCCATATCGATATTTTCTTCCTGGATCCGGTCCACAACAGGCTCGTACGTCTCCAAATAATGCACAGCCTCTGAAATGGCTTCTGCCGACAGCGGCACAGCGAACTTGACGGGCATCCACAACCCATCTACCGCTTCCCCTGCGTACTGATCTTGCTCCATGAAGCTCATTAGCTGATACACATTAGGGATATCCGATTCCAGCGGAGGATCATACATTTGCACGATAAACTCTCTCACCTTCTCCGGATGGATGGTAGATGACAGCAATGTCTGCTGCATCGCCGTAAATTTCAAATATTTATTGATCATGCCGAGGCTCAAGTTCGTTCCTTCCGCCAGCACAGCGGTTCCCTGCTGCATAAGATTGCTCAGAACGAGACTGTCCTCCAGTGTCTGGAACTGACGGAACCGCTCGGTGAGCTTCGTCTCCAGCTCCTTCATCAGCTGATGGATAATCTCCAACTGCGGCAAGGCATTGCGATCAGCCAGCATCTCCAGCTCCCGCTCCTTCATCAGTTGAATGGCATTCTCGACATTGCGAATCATGCTGGCGATCTTGTTGCCGCCCGATATACCATGATCGTCATAGGCTTCGCTAAGCTCCGCATCCCTTCTCGCTTGAAAGAGCGAGCGTCCGATATCATCGTGCATGTAGTAAGCCAGAGAGTCGTTCGCGAGCCGGATCAGCGCATCCATCATCCGCTTGCCTACATCTCGCATCTTCAACTGCCTCGATTGTTTGGATATCCAATTGTATTTCACAAGCACGTTGACAATCTGAGATACCCTGCTCTTGGACGGCGGCTCTGGATCATGAATGAATCGATTCCGATATCGATAGAACAACGTATCCGAGTTCTCGATTGGATCATCCAGCCCAAGCGCCTCTTCATTAATCAACTGAATGATCCGTAAAAACCGCAATATTTCAGATGGAGAATGGAACGCATTTTGGGAACCAAGATCGCTCAGTACTCCTGACAAATAGGCAATATCCCGCATCGACTGAAACAGTTCTGGCGAGGACTCTCCGCTCTGAAAAATCGAAATTAAAGGCTGATCCATCGCCGCCACTCCTCTGCATCTCCTAATACTTGTTCCTGCTCCAACCTCGTCTTCTGAAGCAAGTCTTTCATGTAACTTTGGTATGTGATCCAATTGGTAACTACTCGATGATCATGGGTAATCCATTTGATCGTAAGATGTTCCTGCGCAGCAACGATATCCATCATTTCTCGTGAGATGAGGAGGCCGTCCTCATCATAGTCGCTCCAGAGGAGCACCTGAACAATGCGGCTATTCTTCAGCAGTTGATGAATGAGACGCCGATGGGAGCTTCTGATGTGGCCATCTACACAGGCGATGAACAAGCATGACTCCTTCACGAAATCCCGTTCGGCAGCGATCCTCGTCAAGATGCCCCGATTCTCGACCAGCCACAGCGTGGACGCATTCGTGCGGTACTGATCCTGTCCAATCGACAAATCCGTCAACGCATGAACAGGCCCCGGCTGATAGCTTGACCATTGCCCGCTCAAATGCCCTGCAAAGTAGAAGGGCGTAATCTGTCCGGGACTGATTAGCCCGAACATGGCCGCTGGCTGCGTGCTCCACTGCTCCAGGGCATGGAGAAACTCATCCTTGTCGCGATCAAAGGCTTTGGAGCCTCCTATATCTCCAACATACTGCGCGCCGATCTCTTTCCAGTCGAACACCTCTTGATGAATGGCGATAGACAGAAACGCCAGTACGAACTGTAAAAATCTCATCCTCTTCGGCATCCCCCAAGACGATGACAGAGCATCCGATTGTCTCAGTTCTTCATTCGTCCATTGAAGGCTGGCGGATACATGCGAGATAAGCGGAGATAGCAAGGCAGCACGATCATGAAGTTGATTCTGCGCGCTATTCCATTTTTCCAGAACACGCTCGATCTCTGCATGGTATGTCTTCAACCAGCTTTCCTTCTCCTGCTGTACCTCAGCGGCCTGTTTTTGCAAGTAAATATATAAAAGATACCCCATTCGGTAATGAACTCGCTCCACCGTCTTGCCATCTCGCTTCAAGCGAAGCTCCTTAATAATCCAGCCCTTGCTTAGCCAATCAAAGGCCTGACCTTCATCTGCAAGTATTGCTCGCTTGCCGGGAGTCCATTGAAGCAGTTGCGCATCCGGGACAAGTGTCTCATCATGCAAGTTGGAATCCCTGAGTAACGCTAGTGATAGGATGCCGACCTTTCTCAAGGTTCTTGCAGTTCGCTTCATAACTGAAATATCTGCAAGAGGAGAAATGACATCGGTAAGCGTATCTCTATCCAACTGCTCGTCTTTTTTTAGAATGAACTCATTGATATATTGAAAGAGCCCCTCGTTCGCTAACACGATTACACTGGCCTCCTCACTTGTCTGCACCATGTATCCAATCCGTTCTATTCTTCCGTACACTCATTCTATCAAAAAAATCGATGCAGGCGTGAGATAAGGAAATGATGCCAAAAAAGCCACCCCTGCTCTCCGGCAAAAGAAGCTATAGTCCATATATTAAAGCAGGCTATCTGTTCACGAGTAAACGCACTAGTGCGTTGGTTTTTGTCGTGATTCGCAGGCAGTACAGGGTGTTTGGGCATGTCACAAAAAAGCGGGAGAGCATTCTGTACAAAGTATGTTGACTTTACCAGACTGCAGTTGTAGCATAATTCATAACTACATGCGTAGTTTTGCAAATTGATTTTGGAGGTTTTATGCATGAATCAAATACCGCCCATTACGGATGCAGAGTTGGAAATTATGCGCGTCTTGTGGACAAATCCGAATTGCCTTTCGAACGAGGTCGTCAAGAAAATGACGGATCGAATGGGGTGGAGCCCGAATACGACTCGGACGCTCCTCAGTCGTCTGGTGCAGAAGGAAGCGGCGGGCGCAAAGCTGGAAAAGGGTTCGAAGCGCACCCAATTATTTTATCCGATCATCAGCGAGCAGGAGTACCTGCGGTCTGAAACCAAATCCTTCATGAAAAAACTGTATGGCGGAGCATTGAAGCCAATGTTGGCCAACTTTTTGCAGGATAAAAAGCTGAATGCGCAAGAAATCGAGGATCTGAAGGCATTGTTTGACGAAAACCGCAGCGACGGGGAATCGGAAAAGAGAGAGCCCTGATGAGTCCTGCATGGAACGAATGTTTATTGTCGTTCTTCGGCTGGGTCATCCGCGGGTCGTTAATGGCCGGCATCCTGGTCGTGCTTGTCCTGAGTTTACAATTTCTGCTGCGCAAAAGGCTTGAGGCTAGATGGAAATATTGGCTCTGGTTGCCTGTGGCGATTCGTCTACTGCTCCCTTGGGCGCCGGAATCCTCGCTTAGCTTATACAATGTTCTGCCTGTGGATGTCTTAGCGCCCGGAATTCAACAACAAACTCCAAATGCATCGGCTTGGCATCAATGGTGGAAGGGGTCAGGGGGGAATAACGAAGAGACAGCTCAAATAGAGCGTTCCTACACCCCGGAGAAAAGCAGCCAAATAAGAGGAGATGCGGAAGTTTCAGATCCGTCCCATAAATCGGGAACTGTGCGGGACATAAGCATCTGGTGGAGCGGGTTCAAACAAATGGGATTCACCAATCTGCTGATGTTGGTTTGGCTTGCAGGCGTGCTGTTTCTTGCGGCGAAGACGGCATACGACCAGCTTCGATTGCAACAAGCTCTGCGCGCGGGCCGATGTATTGACACGCCTTTGTTATCGGCAGTCTTCAGCGAAACGAAGCAGCTAATGGGCGTAAAGCGTGAAGTGCGGTTTGTAGCAAGTGAGCGCATTCCTGGGCCTGCCGTAGTCGGTGTTCACAAGCCGGCGATCGTTGTTTCGCCGAGTCTGCTCGTTACGCTGCGAGAGCATCAGCTTCGGTGTATTTTGGCGCACGAATTTGCGCATATACAGCGGAGGGATGTGGCGGTGAATTGGACGATGCACATTTTGCTCATTCTCCATTGGTTTAATCCATTGTTGTGGCTTGCCGTACATAAAACAAGGCAGGATCAGGAGATGGCCTGCGATGCATGCGTACTGAATCGGATGAGTTCTCAGCCAAATCTACAGCATATCAATACATATGGGCAAACCATCATCCATGTGCTGGAGCATTTTCATTTGTCAGGCAAACGACATCAGCCAGGGCTTGCCGGATTGTCTGCGACGCATAAACAAATGAAGAAAAGGTTGTTAATGATCAAGCGATTTCATAAAAGATCCTATCATTTATCCATTTTGGGGATGGCGATTATTGTTGCGCTTGGCAGCGTGACGCTGGTAAATGCGAAGGGAAACGATGTTGGGGCCGCTCCATCCCCTGATGTCAACGAGATTGCCTTGAAAACGGCGGCAACTAAACCAAAAGCTGAAGGTGAAGGCGAAATGCTGGAGAAAGCGGAGAAAGAGAGAGTCGCCAAACTGCTTGAAAAAAATCCGGATGATACGTATATCGTATATGTCAGCAATGAATTAAAGAAAGAAAAGGGCGGCCGAGAAGTTTTTCTCATGGGAGGCTCACCTCCTGCATTCGATACATATGAGGCTTACCTCAAAAGAGCATCGACCTTGAAAGAGGCGGTCCTGCAGCAGCCAGCGGACTTGCCGGAGGGCTATACTTTCGCCGAAGCGAATATTTATTTCGTGTTCACTTCTAAGAATTTTGCACCAGTAAAAGCCGAGGCTAAAAAGCTGGGGAAACAGGTATATTCCAAGAAAATTAACGTGACAAAAAGCCACCACATCGGGTTAACGTACACGAATGGAGAAGACTTTATCTCATTTCAGAGCTTTCATTTTGACGAGGAAGATGTAAAAGATAAGAAGAGGAAAGAAAAGGAATACAACTATACATCCGCTAAAGACAGAGAAAAGAAAGATCCGAAGCATGAAGGAA
Source organism: Paenibacillus thiaminolyticus (assembly GCF_007066085.1). Taxonomy (NCBI): domain Bacteria; kingdom Bacillati; phylum Bacillota; class Bacilli; order Caryophanales; family Paenibacillaceae; genus Paenibacillus; species Paenibacillus thiaminolyticus. The sequence goes on from NZ_CP041405.1 coordinate 2,913,408, forward strand.
GAAATTATCTTAGCTGGGAAGAAGGTGAAAAAAGCTTTCAAATCGTAACCAATAAGGGTAATCCATTGATGGAAGAAGACCTAATCAAGCTGGCGAAAACGGCTGTAAAAAAATAGCTTTGTTGCCCATGCAGTCTGAAATAGAATGCAGAGGCTATCTTTTTGAGCGTGATCCGAAGGTTGAAATAGGTCAACTTTTGCAAGTATGAAAAGTGAAGAAATTTTACATCAATGATGTTGACATTTACAAACTACAACTGTAGTATATTACTAAACTACATTTGTAGTTTATTTTGATTGAAATCAATAATGAGAGGAGTACTACAAAATGAAAGCAGCATCAAAAGTAGCAATTACAGCATTAAGCAGTATTTTATTACTGGGTTCTTCGATGAACCTAACGACAGAGGCGGCCCCATCCCGTGCTTCAAGCGACATCGCCTTGAAGACGGCAGCCGCTAAACCTAAGGCGATAGATGAAGGGGAAAGGTTAGAAAAAGAAGAGAAGGATAAAATAAACAAGTTGATGAAAGAAAATCCGGATGATACGTATATGTTATATGTCAGCAATGAATTAAAGAAAGAAAAAGGCGGCCGAGAAGTTTTTCTCTTTGGAGGCTCGCCCCCAAGTTTCGATACATATGAGGCTTATCTCAAAAGAGCATCGACCTTGAAAGAGGCGGTTCTGCAGCAGCCAACTGACTTGCCGGAGGGCTATACCTTAAGCAAAGCGAATATTTATTTCGTGTTCACTCCTAAGGATTTTGCAGCAGTGAAAGCCGAGGCTAAAAAGCTAGGCAAACAAATATATTCCAAGAAGATGAACGTAACAAAAAGCCACCACATCGGGTTAACGTACACGAATGGAGAAGACTTTATCTCATTTCAGAGTTTTCATTTTGACGAGGAAGATGTAAAAGATAAGAAGAGGAAAGAAAAAGAATACACCTATACATCCGCTAAAGACAGAGAAAAGGAAGATCCGAAGCACGAAGGAAGAAATTCTCTTAGCTGGGGGGAAGGTGAAAAAAGCTTTCAAATCGTAACCAATAAGGGTAATCCGTTGACGGAAGAAGACCTGATCAAGCTGGCGAAAACGGCAGTAAAAAAATAGCTTTGTAAACGGAATGATTGTAGAAATGATGAAGATATAATAGGTCTTGTAAAAGCCCATGCAGTCTGAAATTGGATGCATGGGCTATCTACTCCCCGGGCAATGGAGCACCATCGCCATCATAGCTAACTCTTCGCTTCGTTGGTATCGAGCCAAAAGTTCCGTAGAGAACTGCCCGTTACGGTAAGCTGCACGTTCTCTTAGCGCTCATGGTGCCCCGCCCCCAACTGTTCCGTTGCTTATGCCTGCAACACTTGGTTCAGATGGGCCGAGGCTCCTTGCTGTGGCTCTTCTTTTTGCCATTTGCTTTTTACATAAGGATACGCACTTAGCTAGCTCTCTCTAGCTCTCTTACCAAGGGTGGACACTTCCTGAACCGCCAGTAAACGTGGATGCTGTTGTGGTTATTATAACAGTGCTAAGAAGGACATTAAAAGTTAGTTTTTTCATTTTGTTTCTCACGCTAATTCCTCCAATTCTTTAACGATTCGTTGGTAGTAATTGCTTAACAGTTCTAGCGTAAACTGAGGTGAAACGTTATTCGTTAAATGGATATGCATAGCGGTATTGAGAACTTCTTTTTCCTTGGCTACATCATCTACTTTGGAATACCAAAAGGCAGACTGAACCATATTCGTAATGCCTTTGCCGGTGTCGCCCGCAGCCAAATAATATTCTCCCTTGACTCGAAGATAATCAGCGTATGTAGCGCAAACTAACGGATTTCTCTCATCAACGACAGCGGGAGTTGCCTTGTCGTTCTCCAAAACAACTTTAGCGCCTTCGAGGTTGCCCAGCTGTAAGTACAATTGCAGAAGTTGTTTGGTCGCCGGAATAACGGAGGCACTTCTGCACGTATCAAGAAATGATTCGAGCTGTTTGATTGCTTGGTTGACATTTCCTTTTTTTGCATTGAAGAATGCATCCATAAGTATGACATTATCTTTTGTTTGAGGGTATGTGAAATTTTTGTACTGTATAAGATACAGTTCTGACTCTTTATATGCTCCAATACTGAAATAAGCATCTATAAGGACACCGAGCGCATCTGCTTTATATTGGCTTTCTCCGCTTTTCAATACTTCTTTGCAATAATCAATGCACTCGTAATGATTGCTCAGGGTGTATGCATGAATGCCTAATTTATAATACAAACACACACGTTCCTCGGACGATAGGAAATCAACATAATGCAGAATATACTTTCCAGTCTGGTAAGTTTCCTTCAATCTGCTGAAATCATTTCGTTCAATAAGATAACGTTGGTACATGCTTTTAGCTATGTAAGGCATAATGCCATGAGAACGTGAGTGATTAAGGATGAGGCCGTACAACGAAAGTTTGATGGAGTCATTATTGATGGAGTCTGTATCACGATACAACTTTCCTACTAAATACAGGGTATCTTCATTTGGTGCTTCAAGGAACTTTCCGGCTATTTTTGTTATCAACGACGGGTGCTCAAGTGTTTCCAACTCATTTTGCAAAATAGCATATATGACTTCCGATTTATGTCCAATCTCGATGTACTGTTCTACGATGTCACTATGGGGAATGCCTAATACTCCAGCGATGGACAAGATGGATTGAAAATCAGGACGTTTAACCTCGCCGTTTTCAATTCTCGACAAGCTGCCCTTATCAACGCCGACCGCTTCTTGCAGCTTCGACAGACTCATTTCTTTCTGCTATCTCTTTCCATCAAATAAAACAACCGGGACGCACGAGGCGCCCCGGTTGCCGTTATCCGGCTTGCAGCAAGCCGGTGATTGATTATTGAATTGCCGCTCCTATTTCTTTTACCATTTCCTCTACGGAGACGAGGCCGCCGCCCGACAGATACCAGTAGCTCGGATCGAGGTAGACGATGTGCCCTTCCTTGTAGGCCTTGGTCTTCTTGACCAGTTCGTTCTCTACGACTTGCTTCGCTGACGATTCGCCGCCGACGACAGCGCCTCTATCGATAACGAACAGATAGTCTGGATCCTTCTCCACGATATATTCGAAGGATACAGGGTCTCCGTGAGTCGATGTTTTAATGTCCGGATCAACCGGCGGGAAGCCGAATACGTCATGGATAATGCCGAAGCGGGAGCCGGCGCCATAGGCGCTGATTTTGCCGTCGTTCGCCAGAATGATGAGCGCGTTTTTGTTCGACGCCGTCACTTTCTCATTCAATTGCTTGATATCTCCATCGCTCTTCGCAAGCTCCGCTTGTACTTCGGATTCTTTGTTGAAGATTTTGCCGAGGTTTTCCGCGTTCTCTTTGAAGGACTCCATATAACGGTCCGTGTCAATATCCATGTATATCGTCGGCGCGATGGCCTTGAACTCTTCATACGACGACGCTTGCCGGCCGGCAATGATGATCAGGTCCGGCTTCAGGGCGTGAATCGCCTCGAAGTCCGGCTCCTTCAAACCGCCCGCATTCACATACTTCTCGTCTTCGAATTTTTTCAAGTAAGGAGGCAGGCTGTTCTTTGGCAGCGCCGCGATGTCTACACCCAATTTGTCCAGGGAATCGACGACTCCGTAGCTGAATACAACGACTTTAGACGGGTTCTTCTTCACCGTCGTTTCGTCCAACTCATGCTTAATAACGATTTCTTCCGCTGTGTTGTTCGCTTCGGCTCCAGTAGATGTCGAACCATTGCTGCTGTCTGTCTTATTGGAACCACATGCTGCAACGAGGGTTGCCATCATGGCTATAACCAGAATTAGGACTGTTTTCTTCAATTTCTTTCACCTCTACCATGTCTTTTTATAAATATATTTATCGCCGTTAATATCACAAATTCGCACTATCATGGCACGACAATGCGATATTACCGAACGGTGTGACCCCTTTTTGTGTTGAGCTATGCATAATAAACGCAGATCTTATTATCATTGAAGTTCTCGATGCTCATGTCCATATCATAAATGTCATGGAGAACCGCGCTGTCGATAATGTCATCGGTCGCGCCCTCCTTGATGACTTTGCCATTCTTCAATGCCACGATATAGTCGGAATAGCAGGAGGCAAAGTTGATATCGTGAATGACGATGACAATCGTTTTGCCGAGCTCATTGACGAGTCTGCGCAATATTTTCATAATCTGCACGGAATGCTTCATATCCAGGTTGTTCAGCGGTTCGTCAAGCAATATATACTCTGTATTCTGCGCGATAACCATCGCGATATAAGCCCGCTGCTTCTGCCCGCCGCTCAGCTGATCCAGATACTTGTGCTGCATGTCGGCAAGCCCCATATATTCAATCGCTTCATCGACGTACTTCCAATCTTCGTCGGACAATCTCCCTTGCGAATAAGGGAAGCGCCCGAAGGAGACCAGCTCCCGAATCGTAAGCCGCAGATTGATATGGTTCGACTGCTTCAGAATCGAGATCTTTTTCGCCAGCTCCTTGCTGTCCCACTGGCTGATTTCTTTCCCGTCAATGATCACTTCTCCGGAATCCTTCGAAATGAGCCTGCTTATGATAGACAGCAGCGTACTTTTGCCTGCGCCATTCGGACCGATGAACGACGTGATTTTTCTTTTGGCAATCGTAACCGAGATGTCCTCGATCACGTTTTTGCCGCCATATTGTTTGGATACGCCTCTTACTTCTACCATGATTTGTTCTCCTTCATTAGAAGATAAATAAAGTAGACCCCGCCGACGAAATTGATGATGACGCTAAGCGTCGTGGAGAAGGTGAATATCCGCTCCACAATGAGCTGGCCGCCCACAAGGGCGATAATGCTGATGAGGACGGAGCCGGCGATAAGATAGCTGTGCCGGTACGTCTTCAGAAATTGATACGTTACGTTCACGACGAGCAAGCCGAGAAAGGTAATCGGCCCGACAAGCGCCGTGGAAATTGAGATAAGTACAGCGACGATAAAGAGCAGCCGCTTCACGACATAGTCGTAATTGACGCCGAGGTTGATCGCCTGCTCCCTGCCTAGCGCAAGCACATCCAGATACTTGATGAAGCGCAGAAAGTAGAGCGTGACGAGCAGAAGCAGCACGCCTCCCAGAAGGAGCAGCTTCGTATTGACATGGGTGAAGCTGGCGAACATTTTGTCCTGCACGATCATGAACTCTGCCGGGTCAATCAGAACCTGCATGAAGGTGGACATGCTTCCGAAAAAAGTGCCAAATATAATGCCAATAAGCAGCAGGAAGTATATGTTCTGATTCTCGCCCTTGAATATAAGCTTGAACAGCAGGCCCGAGAACACAACCATCAGTCCGACGGACACCAGGAAGTCCACATTGCTGTTCATCATCATCAGTGTCTTCGAGCCAAATACGAAGATGACGATGGTCTGAATCAGCATATACAGCGAATCCAGGCCCAATATGCTCGGTGTCAGTATGCGGTTGTTCGTAATCGTCTGGAATACGGTTGTGGCAAATGCGATCGAAGCGCCTGTCAGGACAATCGCCAATACTTTGATTGTTCTCTTCGGCAGCACGTAGTCCCAGTTGTCCCCCAGCTTGAAGAACAGGAACAACCCTATCAGCGTGAGAGCAAGGACAGCAAGAACCCCCGTTTTCGCTTTATAACCCATGTGCCCTTCTCCTCATTAACATATAGACGAATATGGCACTTCCGATGACGCCGACCGTCAAGCTGATCGACAATTCATACGGGAAGATGATGATGCGTCCCAAAATATCGCAGAACAGAACGAATACGGCCCCGAGAAGCGCGGTATGCGACAAGCTATTCTTCAAATTATCGCCTCGGTAAATGGAAACGATATTCGGAATAATGAGACCCAGGAAAGGAATCGTTCCAACGGTAAGCACGACCGTGCACGTAACGAGCGCCACCAGGATCAAGCCGATGTTGACCACCCGCTTGTAGTTGAGCCCGAGGTTTTTCGAGAAATCCTCGCCCATCCCCGCTACCGTGAACTTGTTCGCATACAGGTATGCAATCACGAGAAGCGGAATGCTGATATACAGCAGCTCATACCGCCCCTTGATAATCATCGAGAAGTCGCCCTGCAGCCACGAGGACATGTTCTGAATCAAATCATACTTATATGCAAAAAAGGTGGAAATGGAACTAATAATATTGCCAAACATCAATCCGACGAGCGGAATGAAGATGGTGTCTTTGAATTTGATGCGATCCAATATCTTCATAAACAGCATCGTGCCTGCCAAAGCGAAGACGAACGCAACGAGCATCTTCACCAGCGGGCTCGCCGTCGTGAACAGCATCAAAGAGACGAGTATCCCCAAGCGGGCCGAGTCAAGCGTCCCTGCCGTCGTGGGCGAGACGAACTTGTTCCGGCTAAGCTGCTGCATAATCAGGCCGCATATGCTCATGCTGACCCCGGCGAGAATGATACTGATAAGCCTTGGCACCCGGCTGACGAGAAAAGTATGAACCTTATCGTCGTTCAGATTGAACAAATCCCATGGCTTAATGTCTATGACCCCGATAAACAGGGAAATGAAGGCAAACAGGATAAGCGCAATAACCAGATATCTCTTCTTCATGTCTCTTTCCTTACAATTAAGAGTATAGGCGTTCCGGATGTATGGTCTGCATTCCCCATGTTCACCCGCATGCATAACAATGATATTCATTATCATTAACGCGTTGTAACAGTTATGATTATAACGCTTCCCCCGGGATAGTCAATGGATTTGGCCAAAATAATTGATTATCATTCTCAATTAGAATCATTATTATAATGAAATTATTTGATAAAAACGATTAGATCGGCTGCGGATAGAGTGATGCTTCAACAGGACGCCGCGCTGCCAGTTCATGAACGATGCTGTGGCGCCTCGGCGCTGCAAAGGGTAGCCCGACCAGCCTGTCCCGACTCGCGTGGATACCGGCCAAAAGGAGCCGAGTAACTGACATTCCCGCTTGTGAGGCCGGATTCATCTAAGAAAAAAGCCCGGTGAACGCATCACCGGACTCTCATCTTGTCCGAGCAAGGATAGCATTATGAGTTGGCTGACAGACGGTTCTTGGCGGCCCGCTTCTTCTTCACGGCGTGAATGATCTGGGCAATCGCACCGTCTCCGGTTACGTTGGCTGCCGTTCCGAAGCTGTCCTGAGCGATGTAGAGCGCGATCGCGAGGCTAACCATGGCTTCATCGAAGCCGAGCATCGACTGGAATAAGCCGATAGCCGCCATCACTCCGCCGCCTGGAACGCTGGGAGCGGCGATCATCGCGATGCCGAGCATGAATATGAAAGGCACCATAGTGCTCACCGTCAGCGGCACGCCATGAATGTAAAGTATGGCGCTCGCGACCGAAGTAATCGTAACTGCCGATCCGGTAATATGAATCGTCGCACATAACGGCACGACAAAGTTCGTCACTTCTTCGTCTGTCCCGAGCTTCTTCACTTGCTGCATCGTCACCGGAATCGTCGCCGCCGAAGATTGCGTGCCGAGCGCCGTGAGGTATGCCGGGAGCATCGTGCGCAGCAGCGCCAGCGGGTTGCGCTTGTTCACTGCTCCTGCGATCGCATACTGGCACAGGATGACCACGAAATGCAACACGAGTATGACGGCGAATACCTTGACGAACACTTGCAGAATGAACGCGACTTCGCCTGCCTGCGTCATATTCATAAAGAGCCCCGCGATATGAAACGGCAGCAACGGAATAATAATCGCTTGTATCGCCTTGGCTACAATATCCTTGAATTCCAGCGAAGCGGTAAGAAGCGCATTCGTCTTCACGAAGGTGATGCCAACCCCGAGCAGGAAAGACAACAGCAGCGCCGTCATAATGTCGAACACGGGCGGCATAGGCAGCTCGAAGTAGGTGGTCAGCAGCATCTCCTCCGGATTCTTGGCTGCCAGCCCGGAAGCCCCGGACAGCAGCCTGGGAAAAAACGACGACGCAACGCCATAAGCGAGCATCCCGGATAATACCGTAGATACATATACGATAAATGTAGTCAATCCGAGGAGCTTCCCGGCTCCCCTGCCAAGCTCCCCGATCCCCGGAACAATAAAGCCCAAAATAATGAGCGGAATCAGGAAGCTCAGAAACTGACCAAATACATGATTTAATGTCGCAAAAATTCGTATGAACCAGTCCGGCATAATAAGCCCTGCTCCAATGCCGAGCATAATCGCAATGACAATGCGCGGAAACAATCCGAATCGCATATTCATAGACCTTCTCCCCTCTGACTACCTGAGAAAAACAAGATTACTATTTTGTCTCCCCAGCAAATACAGATGTTCCTCTAGTAAGTACATCTCAATATACTAACATATCATGCATCCACATGACAATTCCCGTATACAAAAAAAGCCCGATGAACGGATCATCGGACCTTCTCTTACCATGTTATTTATACTTGCGCCAATCCATGCTGCTGTTGTTCAACAAATAATCGAAGTCATTGTCCAGCCTCTTCTGCTCTGCCGCCCGGGCTTGCTCCGCCTGGCGTCTCGCGTCTTCCTTCCGCTGCGATTCCTCCGCCTTCAATACAGTAGCCTGCTCCTTCAGCTGCGCTACGATATCAGGCCGCAGCAGATCCTTGAGCGTCGCCGGCTTATCTTGGGCAGATTGGGCAGTCCCTTCCGGAGCGGCGTTCCGGCCTCTCTTCTTCGCCATCGCACTCACCTCATCCCCATTATAGCAGAATCTCCCTTATCCGGCACCGTGGCATGAACTGCGGGGAGCCTTGCTGCCTGCGCGCGTTACGCCTTTCGATCCGTATTCGTTCCACAAATACAATTTGGGCGCCGCTCTCTCCCAATCCACTGCTCAGGAAAATCCCCCTTGCCACCTTTCAAGCGATGATGTATCCTTATGATATATATCATTATGATACATTAGAAGGTGAGACAATGGCTGCTAAGCACAGTGACACGACCTATGCGATTCTCGGGCTGCTGACGACGGACTGCCATACAGGCTACGACATCAAGCAGATGATGGACACCAGCCTCAATCATTTCTGGAAGATTAGCTACGGACAAATCTATCCGACGTTGAAAAAGCTGGTCGAGGACGGCTGGGCTGTGGTAACCGATACCGCCCAGGAATCGAAGCCCGACAAAAAAGAGTACCATATTACGCCCCAAGGAATGCAGGCGCTGCAGGCCTGGCTGCAGGAACCGCTTCAACAGCTCCATACGTACAAAAATGAATTTTTGCTCAAGCTGTTCTTCCACCGTCATCAAGAGCCGGACGCAACGCTCGGGCAGATCGAGCGGTTCAAGTCGATGCTCCAGGAGCGGTATCAGATGTACGAAGCGATCGAAAATCAGATCATGACGCATTGTTCGGATGAAGAAGATTTGCAATATTGGCTGCTTACGCTCGACTATGGCAAGCGCGTCGTTCGGGCGGAGATGGAATGGAGCGATGCGGCGATCCGGCAGCTTCAACAGAATAGATAAGGAGGAGACACAATGGGAAAATCAATCTTTGGCGGGCGCTACACGGTAGAGGAGAGAGAGCAGGATATTGTCGTGTTCCTAATCGGAATGAGGGTGAACAAATGGCGGGCCGTTCATCAATGGTGGCCGGTCTTTACAGCGATGCCGCCCATGATTCGGGAATTGTATACGAACCCGGAGCTTGGCTTTCTTTCTTTGGAGACGACCGTCAATCTAAGAACGATATTGATGGTTCAATATTGGCGCTCCTTCGAGGAACTGACAGCCTATGCGCGGGGGCCGGAGCATTTGAAGGCCTGGCGGCGATTCTATCAGGCGGTCGGGAAGACGAATGCGGTCGGCATCTATCACGAGACGTATATCGTGCGCGGAGGCCAGTTCGAGGCCGTCTACGGCAATATGCCGAAGTTCGGCCTGGCCAAGGCGCGGGGACACGCGCCAATCACGCCTCGGACCGATTCCGCGGCGCAGCGGGTCCGGGCTTGAGTGAAGACTCCCATCTGTCCAATGCACGGGCGGATGGGAGTCGATTGCATTGCTCAGACTATGCTTCCGCACCTGGCACCGGATCGACCTGTACCATCGCCTGCTTGCCGCTCAATTGAATGCCGGTGCGCTTCGTTCCCGCCGGACGCAAATCCTGCAACAGCCGTTCGAGGATCTGCTGCGCCAGAGCGCCTTCCTTGCCCTTGATGCGGATGACGAGCTGCACCGAATCTCCGGCGCGCAGGATCCGTTCCGCCTGATTTTTCTTCGTCTCATAGTCATGATCCTCGATCTGCGGCGTCAGGCGAATCTCCTTCACCTTCGGCTGCCGCTCCGCCTTGCGGGCCTGCTGCGTCTCCTGCTTGGCCGCTCCCGCTCCAATCAGCTTGCAGGGAGGCGGGCTGCTCATCAGCGACAGGCAGACGAGATCCACCTTCAGCTTTTTCGCCATCGCGAGCGCCTCCGAGGTCGGCACGATGCCGAGCTGTTCCCCGTTCAGACCGGTCAATTCGACTTCGGCAGCCCGTATCTTCTCGTTCTTAATCATTGTGAATCCTCCTGCCCATTCGCTATAATGAACCCATATTACCGCCTGGAAGGAGATATATCAATGTCTCGCAAAGAAATCGAAGAACAGATTATCCGCAACTATGAACGGGACGAGCAGATGATGATCCTGGTGTTCGCCCAGTGGTGCGTCAATCACCAGCTTGATCCGGCCGAGCTCTATCAGCAGGCCTATCCGCAGCAGGGCGTCAACCCGGCGCTGCAGCAGGCCATCGGCCTCACGGTGCCGAAGGAAGAGGCCGGCGACATTCCGGACGACACGGTGCTCGGCGTCCTCGCGCTCTACGGCAACGATGATCTGGCCTTCGTCGTGACGGAGGCCATCAAGCATCGGGCCGCACGCGCCAAGGCTGCCGGCGGCAGCGGAGCCTCCTGACAGACGCCGGACGCGGGACGCTGGTTGGGCAATAGCCACCCGCCAATTCGCGCCGCTAACGCCGCTCGGCTGATGCAGCACGGGCCTGACCGTCGTACTGCGCGTATTGGACGTCCGCTGTGCAGCACAGCCCAGACGTTGTCCTGCGCATGACTGACGACCGCTGTGCAGCAGCGCTATCCCCGCCTAGCCCAGCGGGAGAGGCGAACATTTTCAGCAAGAAAAGGAAATGTGCGAAGCCGCCCCGAAGTAGGAAGTAGATAATGATAGATCAGTTTGTTGCACCAAAGGAGAACAATACTATGCAGATTCGAAAATGGAAAACGGAGGAACAGCCTCCGATGGAATTGCTGCTGCTGGCAGACCCTTCTGCCGAGCTCGTGCACGAATACCTCGGGCGGGGAACATGCTTCCTTGCAGAGCAGGAAGGGGAAGTCATCGGCGTCTATGTGCTGCTGCCGACCCGGCCGGGCACAATCGAGCTGGTCAACGTGGCCGTCGCAGAGAGCCATCAAGGACAGGGCATCGGCAAGCAGCTCGTCCTTCACGCGATCGAGACCGCCAAGGCGCTCGGCTGCCAGACGATAGAAGTAGGTACAGGCAGCACCAGCATAAGCCAACTCGCGCTCTACCAGAAATGCGGGTTCCGAATGACGGGCATTGACCGCGATTTCTTCGTTCGCCATTATGAGGAGGAAATCTACGAGAACGGCATGCTGCTGCGGGACATGGTGCGTCTGGGTCAAGATCTGTAACAGTCGAGCAGAGAACAAGATGCCGTGTTCCGGCTACCCTGCCGCAGCAGAGCGGGAATGCGATGCATGCGACTGCCACCATGTCCGCTCGCCGCTGCCGGCAATGAGGCGGGCTGGTCAAGTAACCGATCCCACAGTATAATCAACGTAAGAGACGAAGAACGTCCCGATCCTTTCCGCGCGAAAGGAATCGGGACGTTTTTATTTTGTGGAAGGAGGAGGTAAGGTGAGTTTTGAAAAGGCGCATGAGGCGTTTATTCAGCACCATTTGCAGAGAAGGACGGGAGAGCGAAGGGGGCGGCTGGAGCGGGGACATCGTGAGGCCGAGAAGCTGTTTTGCCGCAACGTATGGTGGCCCCTTCGGGGCAGCTTTGACCAGTTGCATCCGGAATACGAAGTGCTTGATTGGCGGGGCCTGTCCTATTTCTGCGATTTTGCCTGGCTGTCGCCGCAGGTCAAGCTGATCATCGAGATCAAAGGCTTCGTACCGCACGTCCGAAATATGGACAGGCAAAAGTACTGCAATGAGCTGAACCGGGAGACGTTTTTGTCCGCTATTGGTTTTCAAGTCATCTCCTTCGCTTATGACGATGTCGCTGACCGCCCTGAACTGTGTGTGGCGCTGCTGCGCATGGTGATTAGCCGCTATCACGCGGACTCCGTGCCTGTCAGTCTGCACAGTCTCGTGGAACGGGAGACCATCCGGCTCGCTTGCATGCTCGGCCGTCCGATCCGTCCCATCGACGTGGAGGCGCATTTATGCGTAAACCATCGCAAAGCGGTGGGAACGCTGCAGTCGCTCTGCTCCAAGGGATGGTTTACGGCTGTGACCGGAGGGGCAGGCAAATATGTCGTGCGTTATGAGCTAAGGCCGGGCGCGCTGCAGTATTTGTAGAAATCCTGCATTTCTACATCATTTCTGATCGCCGATATGGTGCTCTGAACGATTCCTGCAAAAATACATCATTTTCGCGCTCAAAGTGAAGTCGAGCTAGTCAGAGGGTGAATATCCTGCATCCCTGCAGTATTTTTCCTCAAACCGACGTTTTCTGGTGAAAAATACTGTAGTTTTGCAGCTTTGGTCTGTCGGGGGGACGTTCAGGGGGACGTTCAGGGGGACGTTCAGGGAGACGGTCAGAGGTACGTTCGATGACACGAATGCGGGGGTACGCAAATGCAAGACGTATGCAAGACGTACACGAATGCGGGCGTTCCCGAATGCCGGTGTACGCGAAAGTAATGCCAAGCAAGAGACCGCATCGCCGACAGCGATACGGTCTTAGGCATTCTCGCTCCCCCGCCTTGCGGCTTAGAACAGCGAGAATCGGTTCGGCACCACATGTTCGTGCAATAAATAGGTCCAGGTCGACTGCCGCGGCGGCGCGCCCTCCAGCCCGATGGCTCGAGCAACAGCATCCCCGTCGTCCTGCCGGGTCTCAAAATCGAGCGCGCGCAGCTCCTGCCGAATGCCGTCCTCGATGTGCTGCGGCAAGTCCGCGAAGGCCCCGATAAGCCGCTGATGGTACAGATCGAGCGGATCCTGGCGGCTCAGCCCCTCCAGGTGCAGCCCTTCCCTTACCGCGGACACATATTCCACATAATCGGACCAGCTCCGATCGATATGCATCAACGTCACCCGCTTCTCCAGGCGGCGCGCCCGCTCTGCTCCCCACCGCCGGCACAAGCGCTCATGCCGCGCCGCATCTTCAGCAAGCTTCAGCGGCGGCGGCCCCTCCTCCATCAGCACGCTCTGGCGCCAGACGGCGATGATGCGCCGCTGCTGCTCCAGCACATCAGCGTAACGGTTCAACATGCGCCGCCGCTCTGCATTCCGTCCTTCCGCCACCTGCTGAATATGGGAGATCCGGCGGTGGACGGCGGGCGCTCGCAGCGGCTTGTCCGGATTCGCGGACAGCCAACGCTCCGGGAACGGATACGCTCGGCCATAGCGATGGAGCAGCGAATCCTCCAGGCTGACGAAAAAGCGGGACGCCCCCGGATCGCCCTGCCTGCCCGCGCGCCCCCGGAGCTGATCGTCGAGGCGGCGGCTGTCATGCAGATTCGTGCCGATGACGTACAAGCCCCCTAGCTGTGCGATCTTGGCATATTGGGCCGGATCCCCGCCGCCGAGCACGATGTCGACGCCCCGGCCAGCCATGTTCGTCGAGATGGTAACCGCGCCCCAGGTCCCTGCCCGCGCGATCAGCTCCGCTTCCTCCGCGTCATGCTTCGCATTCAGCACGCAGCAAGGCACACCAGCCTGCTCCAATTCGCACGCCAACCGGTCCGATTCCGCCACGCTTGCCGTTCCTACCAGAATCGGCCGGCCTGTGCGGTGGACCGAGGCGATCTCGGCCAGCAGCGCCTGCTGCTTGCCCAGCAAGCTCGGACATACGAGCGGGGGCTCATCCTGCCTCCGGCATGGCCGGTTCGAAGGAATGACGGCCACCTCCAGCTGATAGGTGTCCCGCAACTCGTCCGCCGCGGAGCGGAGGGTGCCCGACATGCCGCAGAACGACGGATAGAGGCTCAGCAAATGCTGCAGCGTAATCATGCCGAGAATGCGGCCGCCAGGCTGCGGAGCTAGGCCCTCCTTCGCCTCTACGGCCGCCTGCATCCCGTCCGGCCACCGGCGCTTGTCTGCGATCCGGCCAGTGAATTCGTCCACCAGCTCAATCCGCCCCTCCCGGACGATATAATCGACATCGCGCCGCAGCAGCACTTCCGCGTGAAGCGCATGATGGAGACCCGCCAGGAGGCTGGACTGATCCGGATGGTACAGACTCCCGCACCCCAGGAGCGCTTCCGCCCGATCCGCCCCCTCCTCCGTCAAATAGACCTGCGCGCCGGCGTCATCCACATCATAATCAAGCCCCGGCCGCAGCCGCTTCGCCAAGGCGGCCATCCACTCTGCATCGGCGCGGTTCCCGGACGGCTTCCCCTCGCCCGCGATGACGAGCGGCACTCTCGCCTCATCAATCAGGATGGAATCGGCCTCGTCGATCAGCGCCAAATAGAAGGGACGCTGCACGAGTGAATCCGAATCCATGCAGAGGCCGTCCCGCAAATAATCGAAGCCCGCCTCCTTCGCCGTCACATACGTAACATCCGCCGCATAGGCCGCTCTTCGTTCGGCCAACGGCATCGCTTCGCGGACACAACCCGCCGTAAGGCCGAGGTATTCATACACCGGCCCCATCCAGGCGGCATCCCTGCCCGCCAAATAATCATTGAAGGTCATCACGTGCACGCCCTTGCCATATAAGGCATGCAGACAGGCCGGCAGCACGGCGGCCAATGTCTTCCCTTCCCCGGTCTGCATCTCGACCAGCTTCCCCTCATGCAAGGCCATGCCGGCAAGAAGCTGGACATCGTACAAGCGGATATTCAGCATGCGACGCACCGCCTCGTACGTCAGAGCGAATGATTCGATGAGCAGATCATCGGCGCAGGCTCCGCCCCGTGCCGCTTGAAGCAGCAGGCAGGCACGTCTCCGCAACCGGGCATCCGTCTCCTGTTCCAACGCGAGAGCACGTATCGCTTGGAGCCGTTCCGCATAAGGCTTGAGCTTCCGGAACTGGAGCGCGCGCTCCAATCGGTTCCGCAAGCGATATTGAATAGAATCCATGGAAATCCTCCCTTGTCTGTACGATCACCGTATCGATTGAATCGGAGTGTCGTGCGACAAGACGGTTTTCCGGATCTTTGATCATCCGAAGCCAAATAACCCGCAGGGCGCTCATCCTGCTCACATAACGCAGAGATTGCACCCCATGGTTGCAGAGCGCGGCCTGCGGCCGGAGCAGCATGATCGATAAGGACAGCATTTCCTGGCGCTGAGCCGTATTTTCCACCAGCAGCAGGACACAGAGCGGCACTCTGGTTCCCATCTTTTCCAGACAACGAGAGAAGAAGCCCGCCACTCCGAACAGCCCCGCCGCTGCGGCGGCCATCCAGAGCAGCATCCGGACGGCAGCGCCCAATAGGATGGCAGCGCCCACTATCCCCTGCCAAATATCCGCTTCCATTGAGTGCACCCATAGCCACAACCGCTTCCCGATCTGTAAAGGGTTCATCCCCATTTCCGTCATAGGCTCCATCCTTCGCTTCCCGCAGGTTTACATATTTAATAGGTATGTACGGCAAAAAGAGCCTTCCGTTCCATCACGGAAGACTCCTTTCCATAACTCTCACATGTATCCAACTATTGCTGCAAGGCCTTCCCCTGAACGACACTCTTCGCAAAATTCCTTCCGAACGCCCGGCATAATTCCCTGTCCGGCTCAGACGGGGTCAGTTCGACTTTCAAGCCGTCCTGGACGATGTCGCTCCCCAATTCCCGCAGCCGATCCATCAGAATATCGACCGCTTTGCCGACCTGGGCATAGCATGAATCGCATGAGCCGAACACAGCTGCTTGAGTGCCGCTCAGATCAAGGTCTTCCATATCATCGTAAAAATCGAGAAATTCGTACGGCAGCTCCCCATCTCCCCAAGTGTAGGCGCCAAGCAGGATTCCATCATATCCGGACAACTCGGATGCAGTCGCATCCATAACCTCCATGACCGTGAGATCCTCACCCGCTTCGCGAACCCCTGCTGCAATCGCATCAGCCATCTCCTCGGTATTCCCGCTCATACTGGCATATATCAAAATGATCTTCGCCATCCTTCATCCCATCCTTTCCTTATCTCGACCCATAATCACCCTGGCATCGCCAACGGCGATATAGGACCTGAGCTGTCACAGCTCTACATTTCCTTTTCCAGCAAAAATCCCGCAAGTGAACTAAGTTAGTGATACAGCCCGCTGCCCGCCGGCCCCTCATTCATGACCCCGAGCATCAAGCGCACAAAATCAAGCGAAGAATGATAATGCTCCTCCTTCGGGCGGAAGGCATACGCCGAGCCATTCATCAAGGCATAAATTTCGATTCGGTCCGGCAGCCGGCCAAAAGCCTTGTATGCGAAGACGAGCGCAAATTGAACGTAGGCTTTAAATACTTGCGGCTCATCGGCGACCACATACTTCCGTATGACGAGGGACGAATCCGAGCACTCGGCCACCTGGAGCGTCATCGACAGGTCTGCTCCCAATTCCACAGCCTGGACGTTCAGCCTCTCCCCTATGAGCAGCGCATGTCCGGGGGCTTCCTCAGTCAAGTATTCATCCAAAAAGTGAAATACCGAACGCTTGATTCGCAAATAATGCTGCTCCGACGGGAAACGCTCCCGCTCCGGCGTCCAATAGCTCTCCATATCGGACAGGACGGAAGCGGCCATTCTTGCCTCGGGAGCACGTGAATAATACGCATGCACGATCTGATTGACCGACGCTTGCGCCGCATACACCCAGCTCGATTCATGAGCATTCCGGCACTTGCGATAATAACAATGCCGGCAGCGGACGAACCGTTCGATGTCCTCATCACTTAGCCGTTCCTTCGGCACCGGTATTCCCGGCAATGACATGGGATTCCTCCTAACTGCTCAATCTATTTGATAATGATTATCATTATTAATCACAGCTCTATTTTATTACAACCTAAGCTCCGCTTCAACCCGCAAAATCGCAAATTAGCTATACACAGCAAAAAACACAGGCGGTCCACCGCCTGTGTCTATCCCTTCTATGTCCCACATTTAAAATAATACTGGGCGCTTATCCTAGCTTCTTTTCATACAAATTGGCGCTCCAGCCTTCTCCAGCTGCGGTCCGCACAAAAGCAAAACCAACCTCCGCATAATATTGGTTCAGGCCTTCGTTTTCGGTCATGCAATCCAGGCGGAAGAATCGTTTTCCTTGGTTTTTCACATAGTTCTCGGCCCATTCCAGCAGCCTGTATCCTATTCTCATCCCGCTATATTTTCTAGTGACGACGAGCCGATGCAGGTAGCCCGATTCTTCATTGTCAAGCTCTCGCCATATCGCCGGATCGCTCCACTGGATGGCAAAGCACCCGATTCCGTCTCCGCCTGCCAAGGCAATGAACACTTCCCTCTCTTGCATGAAGCGCTCTATATACTCGTTGGTAAAGGCGTGCTCATCCCAGAGCATAATGCCGCGCGCGGCTCTCCAGCGGGCAGCTTCCACATACAGCTCTTGCAGCAGGGCAACGTGCTCCGAAGCGGCTCGTTGAATCACAAGGGAACGGGCGGCGTCATTCGCGGCAGCCATCGATCCATTCGCCTGCCTTTCTGATGATAATGAAGGGCGGAGGAGGTTGCTAGAGGAATGGCCTCATCCTTGGGCGGCAGCCCGGGACTGCTCCAACGTGCAGATGATCTCCTCCAGACTCATATCGGCCAATGAGGCCAATTGCAGATCGACATGCTCGAACGAGAAAAGGCCGGTCACCCGGTTCGGCACGGCGACGCAAGACAGACCGGCTGCCTTCGCCGCGAGCGTCCCGACAAGGGAATCCTCGAATGCAATCGTCTCCTCCGGCTTCACGCCAAGCTTCTCCA
This sequence comes from Paenibacillus thiaminolyticus, assembly GCF_007066085.1. Lineage (NCBI taxonomy): Bacteria > Bacillati > Bacillota > Bacilli > Caryophanales > Paenibacillaceae > Paenibacillus > Paenibacillus thiaminolyticus. The sequence continues at coordinate 2,931,565 of NZ_CP041405.1, forward strand.
CCGCCTTCCGGTATATCTCCGGATCCGGCTTCACCTTGGCGGCATCGTCCCGCGTCTGCAGCACATCGAAATAATCAATAAGCCCGCAGCGCTTAATATGCTCTACGGCCCAGGCGGCCGAGGCGCTGGAAGCGAGGGCCACGCGCAGGCCGATGCGGCACGCATCCTCCAGCAGCTGCTTCACGCCCGGCATCACATCCAATTCCTCGATTAGGGCGGTGTACATTTCCCGGTGACGGCGGTGCAGCGCCTCCCGATCGACAGGCTTGCCGAGCTGTTCATCCAAGTAATCACAGGCCAGCTGCCATGTCTGAATGCCGCCGGCCCACTCCTTCCATACCTCCAGCGGCATGTCCAGATCGAAGCTCCGGACGAGCTCGCAGAAGGAATCGTAGCTGGCCGTCTCCGTATCTACAATGAGTCCGTCAAAATCCAACGCAATCGCCTTGATCGGCATAACTCCGCCTCCTTCCCAATCCACTCCGTTGTTTTCCGTTATACAGAACATACTTCCATACTGCGCGGCTTATTTCCTTCTACGGCCGCTGATTTCGAACAGGATCGCTCAGGATTGTCAGCTCGTAAGGTATTCTTGCTTGGATTTCGGCTTCCACAGCGAACCGGCCATCCCGGCAAAAATAAGCACGATACCGGCAACCTGCAGCAAAGTCGGACGGAATCCGGTAAAGACCGTGTCCAGCAAAATGGCGACCGCCGGATCGACAAAGATGAGTGCGGATATAATCCGGGCCGACAAATTGCGGAGGCTATCAAAAAACAAATAATAGACAAAACCGGTATGAATCAGCCCGGTTGCCGCAATATACGCCCAATTCTCCAGCGTCAGGCTGTTGAATGCGCTGAAGTCCACAAAAGGCAGCAGCAAAAACACGCCCAACAGCGTCTGCAGCACCGTCATCAAGTACGCGCTCATGATGTTGATGCCTTTGCCCAGCAGCGTCGTCCCGGCATAGAACAGCGCGGCCAGCAGCGCCCAGCCGGCACCCGTAGACCACACCTCCCGCCACGACAATCCCTGGTCGATGCCGATGACGAACAGCGTGCCGACGAAGCAGACGAGGATGGAGAGTGCCGCCAGCAGCGTCATTTTCTCACGGAACAGGAAGCTTCCCAGGATGAGGACGAAGACAGGCGCAAGATGATAGATCGAAATCGAAATGGTGACCGACATCGTCTCAAAGGATCGGAACAGAAAGACCCAGTTCAGGACGAGGAACACGCCGCACGCCAGAACCTGAATCACTTCTCTTCCGATAAGCCGCTCCCGCTTGGCCTGGCCGGTCAGCACCCAGCACAGGCTGAGGAACAAGGTCGCGCAGATACAGCGGACGAATACCAATTCAAGCGCGGGCAAGCCCGTCTGCTGCGAGAAAAAGCCGACAGAGCCGAAGATAGCCATCGACAGCGTCAACTTCAATTTGGGGAATGAATTCATATGCAAGTTCAACTCCGCTATAAAGACTGATGTATTTCCCCATCATACCTGTTCTTATGCGAGGCGGCAATGGTAAGGTGTTATCGCGCGATTCTCCGCGATCGTCAAGCCTGCGGCTTCACCTGCTTCACGAGGCGCTTCGGGGCTGCGCGCAAATAAGCCTCCTCGATCAGGTCGCCCAGCTCATCCCAATCCAAAGGTTCATCCGTCTTGACCGATACCCAACCATGATGGCCGATATAAGGCGTCTTGATGAAGCCGCCCTGCTGAAGCAAAATGTCCTGCGTCTCCCGATCCGACTTGAAGGACAGGCCGGGCACTTTGCCGTGCTCCCCCATAATGACGAATGATTTGCCCCTCACCTTGAAGGTGTTGTGGCCGAATCCGTCAATGATCTCGTCCACTTCCGGCAGCGTGCCGCAGATGCGGCGCACCCGCTCCAGCATCGCCAGCCCTTCCGGCGATGTCATGCCTTCTCTTGGTTCCATACCGTCATGCCCCTTCCACATTCCTGCAGTCGTTCAATGTTGTCCCCGATTATAGCACAAGGCGAGCGCAGCATGAAGAACAGCCCCTCGCCCGCCGTTCCGGCCAAGCAAGAGGCTGCAAGAAGCTGCACCGTATGATGCTGCTGTCGTTACCGCTTCACGGACACCGGGTCCGAGTTGTTCCGCGTACCGACCGCTTTAATAATGAACTCATAGGAATGGCCCGAATCGAGATTGTTCACGGAATACGTATACTGGGTCTGTCCTGCGGCCGCCGGAATATAGGCGCTCCAGTTGGTGCCGGCCTGGCCGTTCTTCTCATAGATGCGGAAGCCTCGGACCGGCTCGGAGCTGGCAGAAGGCAGCTTCCACGAGAGGCCGGCCCGCTTGCCGCTGAAGGCGAGCTTCGCCTGCTCGACCTTGTCCGGCTTGCCGTCCGTCCGCTTAATGGCGTACTCGTCATAGACGGCCGGCTTCGCCTTGTCCGCCGTATAGGCCGTCAGCTTGAGCACCTCATCCGCGATCGAGACATCGACGAACATTTTCTTGAACGGCTGTTCATTTATAGCTGCAAAATAATCATTATAGCCCGGATACTTTGTGTAAAATTTCTCGCCGAGAGAATTCGGCATCAGATAGATGCTCCCCGGCGGGTTCAGCACGCGGCCTTGCCCATCCTTCTGCACGTTCTTCACCGGCACATCGTTCAGCATCTGGTACGAACGCATATACATATGGTCGTGCGCCTCGAACACGATGTCGATGCCCATCTCATCGAACACCGGAACAAGATATTTTTTATAAAATTGAATCCGGCCGTCCTCCCACTGGCCTGCGTTGTCGCCGGCCGAATAAGGCCCTTTGTGAAGCGACACGAACTTCCACTTCTTATCCGTCTTGGCAACCTGAAGCCGCATCCAATCCAATTGGGCCCAGAATTCGTCATCCGCCCAAGCGACATCCTTGCCGTTGGACTTCAGTTCGCCTTCGAACTGCGAATTGATGACGAGGAAGAGCGCGTCGCCATATTCGAACGAATAGATCGAGCCTTCATGGGCCCCGGTCACGCCGGCGCTTAGCGGCACGTTGAAATGATTATAGAAGTTCCGGTTCGGCGTCGTCTCGTCGCCGTCATAATCCTGTACTTCATGCCCTCCGAGCACCGGAACAAAAGGAACCTGGGCCAATTCGTCCTGAGCGGCGCCCAGCATCCACTGCCACTGCTCCTCCAGATCGCCGTTGTCGACCAGATCGCCGACGTTGATCAGGAACTTCGGATCGCCGATCTGATCAATCGCTTTGCGGAACGTGTCCTGCCACTTCTCGAAGGCGGACAGCTTCGAGGCCTGGGAATCCGACCCGACGATGAAATGGTACGGCTGATGATTGTCCGCCGCATCGGTCGTGAAGCTTCCAATCCGGCTCCAGCCTGCGCCATCCCCGTTGCCAACCCGGTACTTGTAGGCGGTGCCTGGCTTCAAGTTATCGGCGGAGGCGCGGTGGCTGATGAAGGTCGTATACTTTTGCTTGTCGCGATCCTTGGCGCTCATGAACGTCTTGATCGCTTCCGCGCTGCCGTGGAAGACTAACGCCTCATGCGCCGGGAATTCGCTTCCCTGCATTTTGGACGCTTCCACGACCTGCAGCACCGTGCCCGTCATCTGATCCGTATACCAGGCGAGCGCAATGCTTGTCTTCGGATCGCCGTTGAACGTCATATTGACGAGCCGCGGCGTATGCCCCGAACCGTCAATGCGCTCGCCCGCGATTCGCACGTCTTTGATGCGGCTGGAGCCGGCGCTGCCGACGCCGCCCGACTCGCCGGATGTTCTTGCATCCGAGTTGACCACCCACCGGACATAGAGCAGCGGCTGGTTGTTCGCCTCCTGCGGAAGCGGCTTGTTGATCAGCTTGCATGCGTTGTTTTTACAGTTAAAATTATGGGTCTCCATCTTAAGTACGCCGCCCTGAATGTCTGTCCATGTCCCGTTATCGAGACTGAATTGCGCCTTGAAATCCCGCGGCCCCGTGCCTGAAGAGGTCTGGGTCGACGATACCGTAATATTTTTGAAGCCGGTGGTCGGCACCGTCGCGAGCCAATATTTCGTCCCTACCCCGCGATCCCAGCCTTGGTACGTAATCGCGTTGTCGCTGTAGTACTCGTAGGTCCCGCCCACATTCTTGAACAAAGCAGCATTCTTGTAAGCCCCGGATGCCGCGGGGAAAATTCCGTTCTCTCCCGCATCCTTGAACACCCATTGGGCAATCGCCTCCTGCTGCGCCAGCAGCTGTTGCTGATCCCCTTCCGCCGCGGCGGATCCCGGGACATGGATGACAGCCAGCAGGAATGCCATCAGCAGGCATAGCATGCGATTTCCTGTTCGTCTCAATTCCTTCACCTCTCTCGCTCATGTGCACAACTTCTGACTTCGCTCGATGTAAGGATGACGCAGCAGTTTCTACTGCAGGAAATAATCCACAGCTCCTCCCCTCCACGGTTCGGTTCCTATTCGCTTTTAGCCTACAACATAGGATTCATTGATTTCCAGAACGTATCTTATCTAATTTCCGGAATTTCAACATATCTTCTTGTCATTTTCGATGTAAGCAGCCATATCTAGAAAGGGAATGCCCCCTACTTCATTAAATCATGACGAGAGACAAAGACGGGATTGCGACGAAGGCGGGAAATGCCACGGAAAACGGTGGCCGGGAATGCCACGGAAAGCGGTGGCCGTTAATGCCACGGAAAGCGGTGGCCGGGAATGCCACGGAAAGCGGTGGCCGGGAATGCCGCGGAAAACGGATGCTGCAGCGTAATCCTGCGTAAACGCAGCAATTTTCTCCAGCTGAGTTGCGATTGGATGAGATTCCTGCAAAAGCCAGGCTGTTGAGAAAGTCCAAAGGATTTTTGGGCACTTCATCAGGACTTATCTCTCAGTAGAAAAATTTTATCTGATCGAAGTGCCTGAAAACTGCACAATGAAATGTCTATCCGATAGGCGAAGTCCTCAAAACTGCACGGTTTCTCAAGACACGTTGATTCAATGGCAAAATCCTGCACCAATACAGCAATTCGGTAGGGACGACTTCACCAGAAAGGGAATCCTGTGAAACTGCAGCAATTTCACCCGTTTCTCTTCGACTTAGCTCAAAAGGGCCTAAAATGATGTAGCTGTGCAGCAATTCCTCGAAATGTGGACTCATTGAGCCGAAATTCCTGTAAAATGGCAGCAATTCACTCCACACGTTAAAACCCCAGGAGATAATGATGCCTCCAGAAGGCAATGACGCTCTGAATGCCAAGTTTCGATTAGGTACTCACCCCTCCAAAAAAACAGGGGTTTTCCAACAGCCTGAAAAGCGCATCATTTTCGCCGATTTTTGCTTTCAATCCATTGGCATGGCTCAAATTAATGTTGTTTTGCAGGAATTCCTCCAACGGAATAAATGTTAGAAGGGAAAACTGCATTTTCGCAGTTTTTTTGGGAAGTCGAGCCGTGGAAGGCAGGTTGGGCCGAAGGCACCAGACAAGTTAGAACGAACAAAGCGAACCAACCGTCACATCAAAGAGTTGGAATGATGAATACTCGGACATATCCGGCAAAATGCGCGACTCTTTTACACAGAGCGGGACCGGATCACCGTAGCGAAGAACTGCTTGTGAGGCGTGCAGCGATAACAAAAAAAGCCCTCCGCTATGGACAATGTCATTAAGATAAGGCGTGGAAACCATAATCAAGCACAAGAGCAGGTTATCGAAAAGATAGCCCGCTCTTTTTTTGAAAGAAAATCAAGACTTAACAGGTAGATGGATATGTGTGGCGAAGACCCTTGAAACACGAGGAGGCCACGTCCATGAATGAGTATGCGAATTCGCTAAAAAAAACGCTGACATCCCTCATACGAGAAATGGCAGCCGCACCAGCTCCTTATGTCAAAAACCCTGAAAAAGATTTTACCCGAAAGAAAAAGCTGCCCTTTGAAACGGTGATGCAACTCCTGATCTCCATGGGGGGCAACAGCATATATAAGGAACTTTGGGAATCACAAGGCTATGACGTAAACACCGCAACCACTTCCGCTTTTGTCCAACAGAGGAATAAAGTGCTGCCGTCTGCTGTGGAATTCTTGTTTCACGCATTTACGCAATCGGTTACGGATATCAAGGACTACCGAGGGTATCGGCTACTTGCCGTTGACGGTTCGGATTTGCATATCGCAACTGACTCTGCGGACACGGACACCTATTTTCAAAGTCAACCGAACACGAAAGGCTATAACCTTCTGCATTTGAACGCTGCCTATGACTTGTGCAACAGACTGTACGTGGATGCCATTGTTCAGCCACGAAGGTTGTGCAACGAGGGAAGGGCGCTGGCTGCTATGGTTCACCGTTCTCCAATCAAGGGCAAAACCATTGTGATTGCCGATAGAGGTTATGAAAGTTACAACAATTTCGCGCATCTTGAACGCAAAGGGTGGAACTATGTCATACGGGTAAAGGATTTGGATTCCAATGGTATTCTTTCGGGCTTGCGTTTGCCCTCTAGCGGAGAGTTTGATAGGAACGTTCATCTGACACTCACCAAAAAACAAACCAAAGAGGTCAAGGCTAATCCCGAGATTTACAAGTTCGTTCCTTCCACGTCTACCTTTGATTTTTTGGATTTGCATGAGAACTTGTTTTATCCGATTTCCTTTCGGGTGGTTCGTTTCGTCCTGCCGAGTGGCGCTTTTGAGACCGTCATTACGAATCTTACCGCCACGGATTTCCCACCGGGTGAAATCATGTCAATGTATAACATGCGATGGGGCATTGAAACCTCATTCCGGGCATTAAAGTACACTGTCGGTCTGACGAATTTTCATGCAAAGAAACGAGAGTCCATCACCCAGGAGATATTCGCAAGAATGATCCTGTACAATTTCGCTGAAATGATGACCTCGCACGTCGTCATTTCCCAAATGGAGAAACGGCACCCCTATCAAGTTAACTTCACGGTTGCCGTTCACGTGTGTAGACACTTCCTGCGCTCAAGGGACGATGAACCCCCGCCTGATGTTGAAGCGCTGATTCGCAAAAACATTTTGCCGATTCGACCCATTCGCCCAGGGCAGCAGAATACGCGCAAAATACGCTACAAATCAGTGGTTAGCTTCGTCTATAGAGTAGCATAATTTGTTTCATATGAACATTTTTTTAAGCGGATCTTCCCTCCGCTTTGTTTGCCGTGCACTTTTTTCCTTGCTTGTATAAAAAAAGAAACGGCACAGGGTCTTTCCCATGCCGTTTTAGATTCCTATGTTTTCGGCTCTTGTCTTTGAGCTAAACTTAATGACATTGCCGCTATGGAGGGCCGCTTGGTCTGCTTGGCCAGCTTGGTCTGCTTGGGCCGCTTGGCCAGCTTGGTCTGCTTGGGCCGCTTCGTCTGCTTGGCCAGCTTGGTCTGCTTGGTCTATCTCTTGGTCTTACTCTTGGTCTATCTCTTGGTCTATCTCTTGGCCTATCTCTTGGTCTATCTCTCAGCCCTGCTGCGCAGCGAATGCTGCAGCAGCCAGTCGTAGAGCCCGTCACTGTTATACGTCTCGGTCCACGAATCATGACCGGCCTCGGGGTACACGGTCAGCTTCACATCGCCGCCCGCTTCCCGCAGCGCTTCAACCATCGCTTCCGATTGGCTCAGCGGGACGACCGTATCCTTCGCCCCGTGGAATACCCACACCGGAACCTGCTTCAGCAGCGAGACCTGCTGCGGATTATGGCCCCCGCAGATCGGCACCAGCGCGGCGAACCGATCCGGGTAAGCGATTCCGAGGCTCCAGGTTCCAAATCCGCCCATGCTTAAGCCCGTCACATAGATTCGATCCGTATCCGCCCGGTAAGCGGCCGTCACCTCATCAAGCAATGCGATCACCGCGTCCATCTCCACTTGCCAGTGCGAATGCTCCGGGCATTGCGGCGCGATGATGATGAACGGCAGATCGGTATGCTCCGCCAGCTTGGGAGGACCGTGAACCTTCACCTTCTCCAGATCGTTCCCCCGCTCGCCTGCCCCGTGAAGGAACAGAAGGACCGGCCATTTTTGGTCGGAAGAGGCATCATACTGCGCCGGCAAATGCAGCAAGTATTGAATATGTACCGTTTTGCGAATCTGTGTATTCAGGGTATGCGCGGTTAGAGCCATTATGCGTCACCTCATGTGTTCGAATTCCGCCGCAGCGGCATTGCTCCCTTCATTGTATCATGAATGCGTTCACAATGGCTGTGCTGTAAGGTGCGGCCCGCGCTCTCGTTCCCGGCTACCTCGTCCCTTCGCTCCGGCCTGCGACGCTCCAGCGATGCGCATATTGCCGCAGCCGCGGATGCGTCTCCTCCGGCTCGGACGCCAACAGGAGGCGGAGCTTCCCGATCCATGCCGCGAAGGAAGAGAAGGAGGCCAGCTGGTTGGCTGTCTCCGGCGTCACATATAAGAAATAAGGAGAGGGATACTTCTCCGTCAGATGGCGAAGGGCGGCATCAAGCGGCGTATACTTCTTGCGCTTGCCTTCCCAATCTTCGATGGCCACCTTTGCACTGTCTCTGCCGCCCCGCTCCCGGGCCCATTGCTCCAACCGGTTCACCCGCTTATAATAGGCGGTCGCGGTTCCCTTCGCCATTCGCTTCAACGTCTCCTCGTGGATCGGATACAGCACTAACATTTTGAAGGCATACATCGCGGCATATTCCGCGGCCCGATCGAGTTCTTCCGCTGTGGCGCGTTCAAAAGAATCGTAGTAAATCAGCGTTCCTTTCTCCTTCTCGACCGGCGGCTCATAGCCATACGGTACGGTGATGTTGCTGCGTCCCATGGCTGCTCCCTTCTGGGCGGAGATTCGTTATTCGTCCGCCTCGGCATAATGCTCGCTGCAGAACAAGTTCACCGCCGCTATCTCATTGTCTTCCAGATCGAACTCCAGATAGCGTTCGGTCGTCCGCTCATAGAGCTCGTGCTTCACAATATAGGCCCGCTCCGCCTCGACGGCATAGATAACTCGGACGTAGACGCCGTGTTCCGAATACAGTTCATCTTCCTCGGACACTTCGATATCGAGTCTGAATTCATAGCGCCGTCCGGCCAAAATATGGAACGGATCCTTTACTAATTCTATGCTATAGTCTGTGATGTTCAACATGATCTCATCCCTTCGCTAGATTGCCTGCCAGGCAGCTTCCTGCCAACGCTTCAGTTCCTGCGACAGAGCCCGAGAGCTTCAGCAAAATTACTCTATCGGCTCCACATGATCCAGGGGCACCCAGCCCCATTCTTCTTCCCCTTCCCGCCGGCACCACACCCACTTGTTCAGCTCCCGGTGCACATTCACGATATCGCCGGGGTCGACATTCAATTCATGGGCGCAATACGCTTCGAGAATGATGCCTTCCTGATCCCGCTTCTCGATAATCTGCTCGGGCACCCAGCCCTCCAGCTTCCGATCGAGTGTATAACAGTAGCGCCAGTTGCGCCAGCCTTCCGGACCATCATCCAATCTCCCCAGAATTACCCGCTGTCCGGCTGACAACCGGATCGGCTGAGGATAATTGGAACGATGGGCCTTGATCACTCGATAGGGACGGCTCATCCCGCTCTCCTCCTTCATTCAAGAACATACATTCCTATCATAGCAGAAATCGTCTCTTCTAAAAAATCCCGGCGGCCCAAGCGGACCGTCGGGGAACAAAGCTTTATTTCGAGAAACGAATCGTCTGCGCCGTATTATAGTTCGCGCGCGTACCGTTCCCCAGCTGGCCATAATCATTATTCGTTCCGTAGGCCCATAGCTGCCCGTTCGAGATGACGAACACATTGCTGTTGGCCGCAGCGGCGTAATCGGCCTTCTGATACAGATTGCCTGTCCGGAACGGATTGGATAAATAACCGAAGAAGAGCATCTCCTTATGTTTCGTCAGCAGAATGGCCCCATGGGAGCCCGCCGTGACGGAGGCATAGGTTGGCTTGTCCCGCTTGCCGAGCGGCCCGTTGGAATAAGCGTCGAAGTTCCGGGTCGGCGCAGCGGACGCATCCGTTCCCTTCTGCATCTTGAAGGGCAGCCCGAATCCGAGAGTGCGGGCGGAATTGTCGCCCCAGGCCCACGGATTCCCCTTCTCATCCAATCCGACCGCGAAGTCTCCGTTCCGGCTCCCGGCCGCAATCGTCGTCATTTTCGCAAATCCCGGCAGCTGCGCCGCCGCATATTTCTTCTTCTGCACGATATTTTTCCATGACCAGACCGTACCGTCCTTCAGCACCGCATAGCTTCGCATATTCCCCGCCGCGATCGCCTTCGCTCGGCCAATGTCCAGCTTCCACATAAAATCCTCGGGATCAACTACCGTGCCATAGTAAAGGATGCCGCCCATCTGGTATACATCCCCGTTCGCCGTCAAGATGACGGCGCCGCGCTCATATGCGCTGATATCGGCAACCTTGTCCTGCCCGAACCGTTCGATTAAGGTTGGCGCACCCGCATTCTCCAGCCCAAGCCGCTGCAGATTCCCCCAGCCATACAGCTGTCCGTTGTTCAGGAGCAGCAGCGAGAAGTCTTCCCCGGCCTGCAGCTTCTTGACGCCGTTGTACGTGCCGATGAGGCGCGGCGTTATATATTGCTCTGCGGACTCTGCGTTGATCTGGTGCGCGCGGTTGCTGCCCCATCCGTACAGCTTCCCGTCCTTCGTCACGGCCAACGTGTGGTTGTCCCCCGCTGCCACCAGCTCCGTCTGAGTCATTCCCTTGATGGGCTCCGGATCGAACAGAAGCGGATAGGGCTGCCCATTGCCGAGCTGCCCGTACGCATTATTGCCCCAGGCCAGCAGCCTGCCGTCCGCCCCGATCGCGATCGTATGGCCGTCCCGGAAGCCGAGCGCCGCATGCTCGGCTGCGATGACGCCGCTCAGATTGCGGTCCGGCTCGGCATTGAAGGCAGATTGGCTATAATAGCTGAAGCTTCCGTCCGCCAGCTTCACTTCCGGCAAGTTCTTGAAGATGCCAATCACATGGGAGTCGGTGTTGACTATCTTGGGCACTTTAGGAGATGAAATATCATCGTTAAGCATCCACAGATCGAATTGCTCGCTGATCAACAAAGCGCCGCGGTAGTAAGGCTCGAGATCAACGATTTTGGGCAGGCCCTTCACCTGCTCCGGCATCGAATCTTTATCGTATACATTTCTTGTCCATAGCCATACCGCCCCGTCAGATGTCAATGCCATATGCTGCCCATCATTGCCGATGCGGATTTTCTCGACCTTCTGCAGCTGGGGAAGCTTCTTCAGCTTCACTTGCTTGGGGGACTGTTGGCCGCTCGCCGCTTCCGGCTTGTCCCACGCATATACCGTCCCGTCCTGCTTCAACACCAAGCCCCCGGCAACCGAGAGCTGAATCTGCTTCGCCCCGGGCACCTTGGCAATCCGCAGCGGGGATGTCCGCTCCTCATGGGTGTACCAGTACCAGATCTGGCCGTCATCGGTCAGGGCCGCCCCTTCATAGAAATCAGCCACGACCTGCACGGCGCCGGGGATGGCGGAGATCAGCTTCGGCGTTCTCACATACAGCGCTTCCCGCGTCCCGGGAACGGCTCCGTGCAATGCCGGGCTCAGCTCGCCGAAGGCCCACAGCCGCTTCTTGTCGTCAATATAATAAGAAGCGGATGACGTGACCGCGATTCTCGCCTTATACGGCTCAAGCTCCTTCATTGTGCTCAGCAGCTTCGCCCTTTCACCCGCAGTCATCATGCCATTGATCAACTCGAAGCTGCCTTCTCGCTTAATATCCGTCCAATGGGTGTTATCACCCCATTCGACGGACACATACCGGGCTTCCTCGACCTCCCCCATGGACGTCCTGATGAAGCCCTTCTCGTCGAACTCGCGAAATGTGGCTTGCATCGCCTCTCCATCGCGCTGGAGATAGGCGCCGATGACGACATACTGTCCATCTGGCAAAGGCTTGCCGGCATACTCCGGCGCCAAGACTTCCACATATAGCGTCCGATCCGGCGCCAGGAAGGCATTGATCGAGACCGTGCCTCCCTCCGCCGCGCTTGCCGGTTCCGCATGCAGCACGGCCGCCACCGACCACAGCAGCGCGATCAGCAACATCAGCGCTGCCGTTCCGCTTCTTTTTCTCATGCCCGTCATTCCGCAACCCCCCGGTATATAGGTATATAGTCACAATTTCTTTATCGTGAAAAAATGCCTAGGTGATGAGACGTTAAGCCCCTTCCAAGCACAAAATTCAGCAGAGTTAATTTACCACAGTATGGGTTCATGGAAGATTCGCATTGATTTATGGTGACCTTAGCATTTCGATAGGATATTACGAGGGTGAGACAGAATGCCCTCCCCTTCCCGTTCGACAATCTGAATAAAGACATCAGCGATGTCGGGATCGAATTGCGTGCCTTTATGCTTGCGAATCTCATCAAGGGCATAGCGGATATCGGCCTCATGCCGGTAGACCCGCCTTGACGTCATCACGTCGAAGGAGTCGGCCACAGCCATAATGCGGGCCGCCAACGGAATATCGGTACCCTGCAATCCATGCGGATATCCGGTCCCGTCATAGCGTTCGTGATGGAATAGAATCATGTCGAGAACGCCGTTTTTTTCAAAAAAGGAAATATGCTTCACCATCTCATAGCCGATGACGGGATGCTGCTTAATCACCTCGTACTCTTCCTTCGTCAGCTTGGACGGCTTGTTCAAAATCGCTTCGGGCACGCCTATTTTTCCGATATCATGCAAAAGTCCGCCGATATAAATATGTCCGCACTGTTTGCGCTTCAGCCTCATCTCCATCGCAATGCATACGGCATAATAAGCTACATTGTCCGAATGGTAAGCCGTGTACGGATCTCTCGAATCCAGCGATTTGGCTAAGGTCAACGTCAAGTTCAGCGTATTCTCTTTTTCCCGGTTGTAATATTTAATGGCTAACGATATCGATAAGATCGCCAATAAATGAATGAGGGCTTGGGATAGAAACACATTGACATGCGGGAACGGAAAGGGCGCCAACGCGTAATGGAGCCATGTAATGACAGCGGCGGCGAGAACCTGCAGCATCGCATTGCGCCAGAATACAAATCCGGCAAACACCGTATCGACGAGATACCAGATGAACATATCCCGCTCCGGATACAGGAATACGTCAATCCATATCGTAAAGGATAAACATAATCCGTACAGCACAATAAACAGGGTAGGCCGCTCCCACCATATTTTCAGTAATCTTTTTTGCTCAAAATAAACCATAATCCACCTTATCTCGGGATTCGAGGTTGAACGGATAACGTACCCGGCCCCCTTACCCTTCATTGCCTGGCATCCGACTCAGGCCGCATGCTGCAACCCTGATGTCACACCAAGCGATTCCCGAATGATAATACCTGCTTGTTCATACCTTCATATCGTAAAGCCGTTAATTACTCCAAAGTCCAATCGGCGAACTGTTCCTCCGATATCACTTCGATTCCGTGCCTTCTCAGGAGCGCAGCGGTCACGCCGAGGCCAGCCTTCGCCTTGCCTGCGAATTCTCCATTATAAATCATCGAGCTTCCGCAAGATGGGCTGTATTCTTTGAGCACGACCAGCGTGGCCTTCATCGCTTGGGCCTGTCTCAGCGTCTCGAAGGCTCCCTCGACATACATGGCGGTCACGTCTCTGCCTGATCGCTCGATCACCTGGGCCTTTCCGCCTAGGACATCCTCCCCATCTCCGCCGATAATCTCGGCCGGCTCCCGGGGCGTCGCGAAGCCTCCCAGCAGCTCCGGGCATGCGGTAACGGCTTTGCCTTCCTCCAGCAGCTTCGTGATGTGATGATCGAGACGGTGGGTACCATCATATCTTACTTCCAATCCGGCCAGACAAGCACTGACGATAATCACGTTTCTTCCTCTTTTCTATTCGATTCGAATCTGCAGCTACCAATTGCCTATCTATTTTACCTCGACAACCTGCAGGAATAAACAAAAAACCGAGAAAAAACAGGAGAAATTTCCTAAATTCCGCTCGGTAAATCGCTTTTTCTAGTTATGGACGCGGACATGGGTACAAAAAAGAAGCCGAGGGGCCTCAGGCTCAACGCCCGAGGCTGTCTCGGCTTCCGCTGCGTTATGGCTGCTTCGTCACCTTGACGCAAGCAAATGATAAAGAGCCTTCTTATATAAATGGGGAGGCATGCTCTCATCGCCAATATAGCTGAATATGGCCAGGCCATTTTCCAAGGACAGAATCGTCCATGCGATATCATCCGCCGATAACGCCGTACCGTCCTTCTCCCTCGACATCAGCTGCTTAATGGACCCCGAAATTTGCGTGACGGATTCCGTGAGCATGCGCGACCATTGGTGGCGCACCGCTTCTTCGCGCATCGCGTACAGCAAAAACTCGATATATAGCATATTCCAAGTCCGGTTTCTCTTCTTCACCGAACCGAAGCAGGCATCCATCGCGTCAATGAATTGGGAGATGGAATGCTGCCGCTCGATGACTTGCCGAATATTATCAACTTGCAGCTTCATCTGCTGCTCCAGTATGGCGAGAAAAAGCTCCTCTTTCGACTTGAAATGAGCATACACGGCCCCCTTGCTGAAGCCCGCATGCTCTGCGATTTTATCTACAGAAGCGCCGTGGAGGCCGAGTTGGGCAAAGATCTCGATTGCCGACTCGATAAGCAAATGCCGCGTTTCCTGTTTTCGTTGTTCCTGGGTTAATCTCCGTCTGCCCATGGTTCTTCCTCCCTCACTTGACAATGATACCACACCCCATTAACATACCACATAGTATATAAATTCTGATTAGTATATAAAATTCATCATAAGGGGAGAGGTTCATCATGCGAAGGGCGCTTGACGTTCCACAGCGAGAGCGGACGCGGACGGCCATCTTGGCGCAGACAGTAAAGAGCGGAATTATCAAATCCAACCTGATTCCGATGTTCGCCGGGTTGACGTTGGCCTTATACACCTATGATCTGAGCTTGGTGGAGAAGCTGCCAGAAATGGTACTGGCCTTGATGGGATCGGTGTTCATCATGGGCGCGGCCGGAGCCTTCAATAACCTGTATGACCGGGATATCGACTCCGTCATGGAGAGAACCAAAAACAGGCCAACGGTGACCGGGGAAATCAAGCCGGCGGCCGTGCTCTGGCTTGGCATCTCCGCGTCTATTCTTGGTCTGGCGTCTTTATATTTGGCCACGCCGCTGGCCGCATTGCTCGGTTTTCTCGGTTTGTTCTTTTACGCGGTTCCCTATACGATGTGGAGCAAAAGAAAGACGGTCTACAATACGGAGATAGGCAGCATTGCCGGAGCCATGCCTCCGCTTATCGGATGGGCCGCGATCTATCCGGATCTGACCCATCCTGCGATTATCGGACTTTTTGTACACGCTGTCATCTGGCAGATGCCCCACTTCTATGCGATCGCGATCCGCAAGCATGAAGAGTACAGGGCCGCTAACATTCCGATGCTTCCCGTCGTCAAAGGCATCCAGAGAACCTGCATGCAAACGAATCTTTATTTGACGGCTTTAATTGTGGCAAGCTGTCTGTTCTGGTCGCTAAGCCTCGGCCTGATGCTGGTCGCATTGCTGTCGAGCGTCTCCTGGCTGTTGCTCAGCATTGTCGGGTATCGAAAAATGGACTCCGAGAAATGGGCCAAATTCATGTTCTTGTTCTCGCTTTTTCATATGACCGTGTTGTTCTCCACCGTAATTATCTATTCTTTGATCGGCATATTGCTTTAAGCGCCCACGCATAGGCAAAACTCTGACGCCGCAGTTCTTCATAGCTGGCGCGGATGACGCCGCTAGCCGTGATTTTGATGGTATTCGCGATGGCGCGGCAGCGCCATCTTCACCTGGCCGCGTCCTGCTTGAACCATTGGGCTGCGGCCGGCATATGGCTGCGCTTGAAGCTCGTCTACACGCACGCATTGGTATCCTTGCAAGCGCAGCTTGGCAAGAACCTCCCGCAGACTCTTCAGCATTTGCTGCGGAGCATCCTCGTCCGCGCCGGCCGTATCGCCGCTGTCATGCAGCAGCACGATCGATCCGGGCTTGATGCTCCGCATCAGCCTCCGCGTCAACCGCTCCGCATCCGTACCGCGCGTCCAATCCCACCCCATGACGGACCAGAGCACGATCCGGTATGATTGGCGCAATGAGAACAAATCCCCGGCGTTCACGATTCCCCATGGCGGCCGATAAAACACAGGGCGTTCTCCGACGATGCCCTCGACAATATCGGCCGTTCGCTCCACATGCCGCTCCCTCACCTGCCCGGGCGTCATCAACCAATTGGACAGATGTGTATAGTTGTGTATCCCGATCTGATGGCCTTCAAGATATATTCGCCTCGTCAAATCCGAGTACTGCTCCGCCTTGCTGCCCAGCACGAAAAAGGTGGCCTTGACTCCATGATCCTGCAGCAAATCAAGCAGTTGAGGCGTGTACCGCGGATCAGGACCATCATCAAAGGTAAGGGCAATCCTGGCCGTCGGCCTCCCTTTCCGCAACACGCCAACCCCGCATATTCTCGTGATCAGAAAGGGAATCCCCATGTAGCAGACGATCAGCAACAGGATCAACAGGACTCCGCCAAGCATCAGCTTTTGCATGAAATCACATCTTGGCGGTAACGCTCCAGTAAAGACTGCTTCGTCATCATCAATACCATCGGATTGAGCTTCTCGCTGCTCTGCTTCACTCTTCGCGTTCCGTGTGGATGCATCACCGCCAGCAGAAGGCGAAGATAGTGCGTTGTCGTCCAGCGGAGCCATTTGGAGTTCATCGGGTGCAGCTCAAAGCCAAGGCCATAAATAATTCCGCGATGGAGCAAGGTGATGCCCGTCAGCGCTGTGACCCTCGCAAGCTCGGGCGTGCTCTCCATAGCCCGGCTTATCTGGTTGAGCGCATCACGCAGCTGCCGCGCCGTCATCAAGGCCGCCCGATTCGGCCCAAGGGAACGGGACAGCTCCAGCACCTGCCTGTTATCCAGATGGAGCTCCCCTACCCAATCTCCGGAATGCACCCATTGTCCGTCATTGCATTGCATGCTGCGCCCATGATACCGTCTTACGACAAGCTTGCATATTCCATATTGGGTTACGGATACGCTTCTTGCCTTCGTGATCAAGTCAAACACGCGCTCCCACATCATCCATAGCGATTGCAGGCATACTTTCGAAGTTGATGCCAACACACTCATCCCGTCACCTGTTTCCTTTGTAAAATAGGTTCATTTCCTTCTTTCCTTGCCCCCAGTCATCATCGACTTCAGCGACAGCCCCGTTTCCGTTATTCTTTTGACGCTTCGATTCCCGGTTACCCCTTTTTCCTCGTGGCCAGCAATCCGATTCCGCTTACGATCCCGAGTCCAACAGCGCTGCACAGGCTGATAAGCACCTTCTGACTTCCCGTTCCCATAAAAAGAAGACCATTTACGATGATTGAGGCAACACTAAGCAAACAGATCCATTTCAACACTTGCTTCGCCATCCCTCTCCCCCTCTCTGCTTCGTGATGTCACACATCGGCATGCTCGATATGGCGTATCGACATATAGGCCACAGCGATTCCGAGAAGCGCCAACCCGATAGGCACGGCAACGATAGAATACAGCGAGAAGCCGTCAATACTTTGACAGACGAGCATCACCACGATAAGCGACGATAAGATGGTGGCCGAGACGGAATGCTTCCGCATGCCGAAGTACAACGGAATCAAGCTCAAAAAACTGGTCGCCAAGGCGCTCATCACCATAGTTAGCAGGGAATGGGCCGCCACAGATACGGTTAACGGCACCGGAACGATAGGCGTGACCAGATTCAATACATAGAAGCCGATCCCGACGAACAAATTCCCCGCAATATCCGCACACAGCGTGAACACCACCACGATAAGCAGCTTGGCTGCAAGGAGCTTTTTGCGGTTGATGGGGTACATGAACAGAAGCGCAATCGATTTGGTGCGGAACTCATCAATGACGATTCGTGACAGCAGCACCGCCGCGAACACGATGTAAGTCGCCCGCGTAAGCGTATCGATGATGGCAAAAGCCATTCCGTAGTCCGTCAGAGGCATCTTTTCCTTCACTTCGCCAAAGAAACTAATCAGGCATAGGAAAGCTAAAATCATCACATTGGCTATGAGTGCCGCGCGAATATAAGGGCCGATGCGAAATTTGCGCATTTCGAGTCTCATCAGTTCAACCAATGACGCCACCTCCATGTCTTTACAAGCTCCATTATAAGAATCGATGTTTGCATAATTCTTACCCGATTCTTACAAATTTCTTATATTGCGTTGTACAGTTACGGCAGATAATAAAAAAATAAAAAAAATGTGATCTAGTTCACGGAAATGCGCGCTATCGATCCGTAAACTAAAAATCAAGCAAGTACTTACTTGACGAAAAGAAAGGAGACCCTATTCGTGAAACAGACGGTAAGAGAAAAAATGCTGTCAGCCGCCTTGGAGAATATGGCGTTGCATGGCTTCAAGGGTACGACAACCAAGTGTATCGCCCGGCAAGCAGATATTAATGAAGCGACGATATTCAAGCATTTCAAAGGCAAAGATGATCTCATTCATGAATCATTAGCGCAGCAAATGACCATGATAAAAACAAAAATCGATACCTTTTTCCACACCGATCATGAAAACATCCGTGAACTGCTGCTGGCGAAGATTGAATTTATCAATGAGATATATGAACAGCATAAAGCTTTCTTCTTAGTCACCATTAGAGAAATGGGCAGCAAAGAGCTCGAATTTATGTATCCTTCGATTTTCGAATATATTACGGAGGAACTCAAAAAAGAGATTGCCAAGATGGCGGACGATTCAATCACAGAGGATGAAATCAGCGGCATCGCGCTCATCGCGAACAGTGTGCTGCTGACCATTATTCTTGAAAAAGTGAAGGCAGAGAGTTTTGGGCATCCCGTACGTCTGGATATGAAAAAGGAAATGCTCGTTGAATTTTTGCTTCGCCTCTGGGGCGGATAGACTACACAAGTGAGGTGCATTGAATGAAATGGATGGAGAGAACACTGGAAGATATCTTTAAGACGCTTCGAACAAATAGAGAGAACGGACTCAGCAGTAAGCAAGCAGCGGAGATGCTGGAGCAAAAGGGCTACAATGAGTTCGAAGAAGAGAAGAAAGAGAGCATCTGGGCGAAGCTCCTGCATCAGTTAACAGAGGTTACGACATTAATCTTGATTGTCGCCGCCATCATTTCCACTTATCTTGCGGTGACAGAGGGGCATGACTATGCGGAGCCGATCGTTATCATCGCCATTGTCGTTCTGAATGCGGTGCTCGGCATCCGTCAGGAGCTTAGCGCGGAAAAAGCGCTCGACGCTCTTAAAAATATGAATGCTCCACTGGCCAAGGTTGTGCGTGATGGAATGCTGCAGCCAATCAGTGCGAAAGAACTCGTGCCTGGTGATATTATCGTGGTCGAAGCTGGAGATATGGTTCCGGCGGATGCCCGTATTATAGAGGGTTCCAATCTGCTTGTTGAAGAGTCTGCCCTGACGGGCGAGAGTGTGCCTTCGGAGAAAAACGCAAATGCCGAGGTCAAAGAATCCGCTCCGCTCGGAGACCGGGTGAATATGCTCTTCTCCGGCTGTCTGGTCACCAATGGACGCGGCAGAGCGGTTGTCGTAGCTACCGGGATGGAGACGGAGATGGGCAAGATCGCTTCCCTTCTCAACAATACGAAAAAGAGCAAGACTCCGCTTCAAAATCGCCTCATGGAGCTCGGGAAGAAGCTAAGCGTCGTGGCTGTTGCATCTGGTGCGCTTGTCTTCTTCATTGGCCTCATGTATGGCGAGACGATGATGGAAATGCTGATGACCGCCGTATCCTTGGCTGTCGCTGCCGTACCGGAGACACTGCCTGTTATCGTCACCATCACCTTGGCATTCGGCATTCAAAATATGGTGAAGAAAAATGCAATCATTCGCCGTATCCCGGCGGTGGAGGCGCTTGGCAGCGCATCAGTTATCTGTTCCGACAAGACGGGAACACTGACCCAGAATAAGATGACGATTCAGCAGATCTGGGCGGTCTCTCATGAGCCGAAGGGCGCCGGTGCTGAATTCAATGAGACGGAGAACGATCTCCTCGTCATGTTCAGCCTGGCAAGCAACGCATCCATCGAAGAAAAGGATGGAGAAGAGACGGTTATCGGCGATCCGACCGAGTCCGCGATTATTCGTCTCATGCTGAATAAAGGGATGACCAAGGCGGAACTGGAAGCGAAATATCCGCGTGTGCATGAGCTTCCCTTTGATTCTTCCCGGAAGCTGATGACGACGGTGCACCGCACCCCAGATGGCTATATCTCCATTACCAAGGGCGCCTTCGACCGTATTCCGTTGGATCCGAATGCAGCCTGCACGATACAGCATCAAGCGCAGGCGAATCATGTTCACGATCAATTCGCTGAGCAAGCCCTTCGCGTCCTGGCGTTGGGGTACAAGCACTATGATGAGCTGCCTGAGAAGCTCGACGCAGAAGAGTTGGAGCAGGGCCTTCGCTTCGCCGGTCTCGTAGGGATGATTGATCCGCCGCGTCCGGAGAGCAAGGCTGCGGTGCAAGCCGCGAAGGATGCAGGAATTAAGACGGTCATGATCACGGGAGACCATATGGCTACCGCATCGGCCATTGCCCGCGAGATCGGCATTCTCGAAGAGGGCGACCTCGCGATATCGGGTGAAGAGCTTGCGCGCATGTCCGATGAGGAACTCACGCACAAGGTCAAAGATATTGCGGTATATGGCCGGGTATCCCCGGAGGACAAGATTCGTATCGTACAAGCTTGGCAGGCAAATGATGCTGTCGTCGCGATGACTGGTGACGGGGTGAATGACGCTCCTGCCTTGAAGGCGGCGGATGTCGGCACGGCTATGGGCATCACGGGTACCGATGTAGCGAAGAGCGCTTCGGATATGGTATTGACCGACGATAACTTCGCAACGATCGTCGATGCCGTTGGAGAAGGAAGACGCGTCTACGAAAATATACGCAAGACGATCTACTTCCTGCTAAGCTGCAACTTCTCTGAGATCATGATTATGATTATTGCGATTCTGCTCGGATGGGGAGCGCCGGTCATCGCGATTCAATTGCTCTTGATCAACGTCGTCGCTGACGGTATCCCAGGCTTCTGCTTGAGCCGCGAGAAGATGGAGCCTGATGCGATGAAGCAGAAGCCAATCGCGAAGAATGCCGGCATTTTCTCCAATGGCTTGGGCAAGAAGATTGCTTATCAAGCAATAGTTTACACAATTCTGACGTTAATTGGCTTCTATGTAGGGAACTTTGTACAAATCTCTGATCAAATCGGACCTTCCTACGAAGTTGGACAAACGATGGCCTTTATCATCCTGGGCTGGTCCTCTGTCGTTCATATTTTCAATGTGCGCAGCAACACCTTGTCGATCTTCACGATCGGGTTCATGTCCAACCGGCCATTGTTCTGGTGTGCGATGCTGTCACTGGCGATTGTATTCGGCGTAGCCGTGATCCCGGCGCTGATGGACATCTTCCACCTCGTGCCGCTGAGCTTGGCCCACTGGGTTCTGGTTACGGTGCTGTCCGTCATCCCGCTCGCCGTGGTCGAGCTTGTCAAGCTGCAGAAGCGTGCGCAGCTCAGAGCGCAAGGATAGATCGAATGCGGGGCGGCCTGGGGCCGCCCCGATATTCGTATAGATGCTTGATTTTAATGGCCGTCCAGATGAGATGAAGCGGCAGCATAGTTCCTCAAGTAAGAAATGACAGGGGTTGCGATGTAGCGGTACTTAATCGCTCCCTCTCCCCTAACCTTCCACGTATATCCGTCGAAGTAGATTAACAGCTCAATATTATCCTTGATCGTCACCACATATTGATGATTCGAAATAACACGTATGCTGATGTGCTCCCCGTCGATTACGACGGGAAACTCGTTGAAATCGCGTTGGTTCAGTTGCTTGATAGCTTCTGAGAGGACAGGCAGTAACGTGCTTTTCCGTTTCGTTTCCATTCTCCAGGAATAAGGAGTTCGATAAAAGGTTGCAATCTTTACTTTTTGATATTTCACAATCCATCTGTTATTCCCGTCTTGCGTCATCTCTAAATAATACGTCTTCCCGTCCCGCCTAATCGTAATCATGGCCGCCTACCCCCAGCCTCGCGCAATGATGTACAAAAAAACAGGCCAAAGCTTCGGTTTGACCTGTTGATATGGGCCACTTTACAAAAATGAAGCCTTCGGCTCCGATATCCAATATCCTTGAAATCCATCTGCCAACCGTTGCATGCGCTGAAATTGCTGTTCCGTCTCAATACCTTCTGCGATAATCTGAATCCCCATATCCTGAAAGGGATGCATGAGTTTTTCTGTGAATTTCAGGATGCTGTCGTCTTCACAGGCTCGCACGACTTCCTTCGCCAGCTTGATATACTTGGGTCTCAACCTCAGAATGAAGGGAAGCGATATATGCCCAAATCCAAAATCATCGATGGCAAACTGAATCCCTGCGGCTGAGAGTCGGGTTATATGGCTTAATATCAATTGCTCATCTTGGATCGCCGTATGTTCGGTTAATTCAATAATGAGCGGATACTGGTTATGGTATGGCAACGATTCCGGTAACGGGTCACTTGAGAACGGATGGGAATTGAGAAATAGTGGCAGGTGTCCCGAGTACTGTTCGAGGGCCATTGCCTTGCACTGCAGATCAATGGCGTTGATGCACTCCATGTCTTCGTGAGAACTGGAGAGGAGCTTGGCCAATGCCTTCCCGGAATCTGTTCCTCGAATGAACGACTCGTATCCGATAATGGATAGCTGCTTATCAACAATGGGTTGGAATACCGGATATATCTCCAACGTTCGTCTAAGGGGCATCCACTAAATCCCAACGAATCAGTCCCCTATAATTTCCCGCATAAGCATAGGGATTGATTTTCATTAAAATGCCTTGGTTCTCTTCCCAGTCAATGGATATCTCTTGATCGCCCTGGGTAACATTGGTGTAGACATCCGCAGCAATTCCCGGTTCCATCGTTATTTCATGTCCATGCTCGTCAACATATATCAATGCATCCTTCAACTCATTCCCCCGGTCATCGGTAAATGGTTCGGCCAACGTCGCCGAGAGCCGCCACGAACTTCCATTACCGCGGGTATCTTTCACGCGAAAATCCCAATCCTGATTTCGTGCGGACAAGGAAGGTTGGCTTGCTATTTTTGCTTGTTCAAAGCTTATATTTTGTGCAGCACTAGTAAAAACCAATTTCCCCGTAACCTGTAGCGTTACCATTTCCACATTAGATGTCCGGCCCGAATCATCTACGGCATAGACTGTAATTGGATACGTGCCCACTGGCAATTGTTCTGCCGGAATCGCGTATTGATAAGCGACTTCTTCCCCTTTGTTAGCGGAATTGGCCGCTTGTGAAGTGAAAATTACCGGTTCATTCCCGTCGATGGCATAGTATAAATCAACGGAGTCACTATCCAGGTCGCTCCAATATCCGCTTATGGTATAGTCAGCGCCGGCATCAATGGAAATTTCCTCGCCTGTATCCCGCAACGTTATCGCGGGCGGATGTCCAACCATAATCTTGACCGAAGCTGTATTGGAAATCAGGCCGTCATCATTCGTTGCATAGACTTCAAACGTATTTTCGCCAAGCCGGAATAGTTGATGGATCAAGTGATATCTCCATTCAACCGGTTCGGAAGATTGTCCGCCCTCCAGTTGCTCCTTTTGAAGCAGTGAAGAATTGATGATGAAATGCAGCGTGCCTGTGGGATTATCAAAATCTTGCCAGGTTCCTGTCACCACATAGTCCTCACCGGCATTTAACAGGATAGGTCCTTCATCAAGTATTTTTACTTCCGGCGGACGGCTGGCTTGAATCACATAAGTAACGGCATCGCTGCTGTTTATATAGTTGTTTCCTGCCACGGTGAATTTTTCGGTCACGGGTGTGTTTAGCGGTAAGCTATTCACTTTAACCCGAAAAGAAATCGTCTGCTCGTCATAATCGGCGCTCATATCGCGAAGGGGAACGGCCAACGTTTGCCCTGACCAGTAACTATCATTCACCGGTGTCGTCCCGTTGCGATCGGTGAACGTTAATGAATTCGGAACGTAGGTGACATGCTCATTAATCGTTGTCAGCCCGAATATGTTTTTCCAGTTCTGTTTGCCGGAGAGGTAGTTCGCGGTGATTGTATAGGTTAATTCCTCTCCCTTGTAGACGAAGTCGCCTTGGTCAACAACACTTCCGTCTTCTCTCGTTATCGTTTCGGTGACTTTGCCATTGACGAGTCCCGGAACGCTTTCGAACACAACCCGATTCTGTGCATATTTACCTCCGGTGGAACCGGTAAATCCCCAATAGACCTGGTTCGTCCCGAACACATCTTGAACATCGATCGGAATGACTACCGGATTGGTTCCTTCCAGATGATATGTCAATTGACTATTCGCCGCATCCCACTTCACTTCGAATCTACGCCACGTATCATTCGATAATGTCCCCGTATATTGGAGATCATTGTGAATCATTTTTCTTGCCCGCTCAAGCACTGTATGCTGATAATCTACATAAGTACTCGGTTTTCCCGGATAGTTCCAGGCAACGTGGTTCCCGGCGGCACTATCGGTATCAAACCGGCTATCGCTTGAAGTATTGTTTACGTACGTATCAAATTCTATCGCCAGACTATTTTGGATTCCATTGTACAGACCATTATATTTACCTTCGGCCCACACTCCGAGTCCTCCGCCTCCGTTAGGGGACAGCGCGTTTGTGCCTTTAGGGTCATTGTGCATGACAAACGCAATGCCATCCGCCGCGTTCGTTCCTTGATTGCCGAAATATACATACATGGACGCCGTAAAATCTTGGGTTAAATCCATTAAATTGTTGGGAGTCGACCAAATTCCACCCTTTTTCGATTTCGCATTCGGCGTAATTTCTACAATAGAACCGTCAATAATGGAACTGTTCGAGCCTGCTGGCGTCGTAAATATATTTTCCAAATCAATCTTGGCCGGCGGAAGATTCGCATTGCGAGGCATCGCGCGATTATAGGTGGCATACGTCACATAAGTTACGTCCGTTACGGAACGGTAATTATCCGGCAACGCCACCAAAATATCTGGTTCAATCCCGTCGACGGAAGTATTCGCATTTGCTTCTTCCCCATGGACTGGAGCCAGCCACACGAAGCTCGGAAGCAGTAAACACAAGATTAACAGCAGCACCAACTCAGGACGAGGAAATTTTGTGTTCATCATTTTCATTCGTTTCCTCTCTTTTTTTCTTAAGCAGCAGCACGATAATGATAACGAGCGCTGCAATGATCACGCCCATTCCGAGGAAAATCATCGTATTGTTATGATTAACGGCGGTTTCTCCGGCGACTGCAACGGCGGATTCGTTGATTACCTTCGCTTCTTCGGATTTAATTTCGAACATGTTATCGAATTCCCACGTTTGGTTGCCGTCCGTAGCCGTTAGATATAAATGATATTTCCCGGGTTCAAGCCGCCGGCCCTCCCAACGAATCGGAAAATCAAAATTAGAATTCGGGGCCATCGACATTTGGCTTTTTTTCGTTTCGTATAGCGTTTCTTTTTGGCCTTCCTTTGTAATTCTGGCGCCCACTTCCAAATCGCTTACGATAACGGATTTAATATTTTGCAGATTGGCGGTAACTACCGGACGATAGTTCATTAAGCCTGCCTGAACTTCATTTAGCTCTAGCTCCGGCTGTACCGTATTTTCCGTCTCGGTTAATTTCACGCCAATCACGTAAGAAAATTCATTTTTTAATTGAACATTAGCATTTTCTTCGATTTCATCAGCTTGACTCATTTTATAGATATAGAACCCGCCTAAAATGACTCCATCGTACGACTCTTCGGGCATTTGAATCGTAAACGGCACTTCCTTGGTTTCATTTCCATGTAACGTTACTTTCTGTTTGGGAGTAATCAAATCAGAAAATGCATACTTCAATGAACTGTCTTTTTCATATTCATGTTTGCTATAATCAATCACGCCATTTTGATTCGTTATCGCGGTATTGGGTTCAATCATTAACTCGATTGGTTCGGTCGAGCCGTTCTTGACGGTTAACGATATCGTTTGTTTTGAACCGGGGCTCATTTTCAAGTCGAAATAGGTAAGATTTTTATTGATTTGATTTTCGGGGATATTCGCTTTAACCGAGTAATTCATCGATCCGGCAAAGACCATATCAGAGCTAGTGACGAGTCCCAGTCCAATCCATAATGAAGCTATCAGCATCCATAAACCTTTTTTCATTCGCTATTCCTTTCCTCACCCTCGTGGAACACATGTTCATACGGTATTGTAAGGTTGAACTTGGCTTGTCTAACCTGTTTACCGCCAAGTTCAACGAATGGAACGATGTTAACTTGGCGCGTTAGACAATTCCCACGTAATTACGGCACTGTAATCGGCAAGGGCATCCGCCGAACCCGCCAACACCTGAAGCTGGACATTGGTTCCCGGGAACACGCTAATCCAGGTCCCGCGGCCGCCGCCCTCCTTCGCAACCATCACCAATTGCGCATCCTTATTATCGAAGACCACATCATGGGCTGCTGGAGGAGAAGACACATTGCCGGACTGAGATTTGACTTGTCCGTTGCGCAATGATAATACGGCGCCTGCCAGCAATTTTCCATCTTCGCTTTGGAATTCGGAAGCCGTTGCTTTGAGCGTCCATCCTTCGCCAGTACCGCGCTTGTCCGACACTTGGACGAACGGACTTTTATTTTGGGCGTGATACGACATGGTCCCGCTTCCGATTGTCTGCGTTCCGAATTGAAAATTGGTGACATAGTCAAGCGTCAATGCGCCGCTGTTTCCCGTGCCTCCATTGCCCGGATCTTCGGGATCAATAGGTTCGCCTGGATTGGGATTGTCCGGATCGTCCGGATCGACCGGGTTCGTCGGTCCCTCATCCGCCGTAAAACGAATCGAACTGGTGGAAGAGGCGGTACTGCTGTCTGCCGCTTCGACCGTATAGCTTAACGGCATCGTCCCGGCCAGAATGATCCCCAGTGCCAGTATTCTAAGTACCTTCATCTCTTTGCCCTCCTGAATTTCTTTATTGCGGCGCGTCCAGCAGGCTCCAGTACAATGTAGATACATAATCACCGGTCAAGTTACCGGCAGGAACCTGAATCGTCACTTCGCTGGCGTCGAATTTATCGACCCATGTTCCCAAGCCCGTGTCTGCTTTTGCTACCATCAAGTTCTGTGGAGCAGTTACATCTGAATCGGTGCTCAATTGCACTTGTTTTGCTGTTGGAGCTGTGGATACATTATCTTGCGATGTTATTAGCATACCAACCGGAAGCGTTACAATGGCTCCTTTCAGGACTTTGGTGTTGTCCGTCTTATCTTTGAACGGAGTAGCCGATACTTGCAATGTCCAACCCGCTCCTGTACCGCGAATATCCGTGACTTGAACGTTTGGATTTTTCGTTGTTGTTGTGTAATTTACATCTCCGCCTGACAGTGTATGGGAAGCAAAAAGGAGCGGCGAGACATTGTCGATCGTTAGTGTCCCTTCATTCCCTGTTTCCCCGCCCGGTTCACTTGGCTCGATCGGCGGCGTTACCGTGTCTTCTGACGTTATCGTAATGCTGCCTTGAGAAGTGGCGGTGGAGCTTGACGCTTCTTCCGCGCTTACCGCTGCAGGAGTCACGAATAACAGAATCGCTGCGAATAATAAGAAACCTTTCTTTACACCTTTTTTAGTCATCATTTTTCACTACTCCTTTATTTTTTGTGATTTGTCGATTAACGACTTTCAGGACACCATCATTCTTGTCCAACAGCCCCCTTTCTACGAATCATTTCTCCCGTCTCTGAGCGTCTGTTTTTCCATTTACCGTCTTATTCGTACGGCCGATTCAGACTTAATCTATTTTAGGGCAACATGAGACCGCTAACTTCCTCATTTTTTCCGTTGCAAAGCGAAACAAATGGTAGGAAAGTACTAGAAAATGAAAAGTCGTTTCTAATAAAGAGACAGGAGCGAGCGTCCGCCTATAGACGGATTGCCTATCTAGTGAACAACAAAAAAAAGGATACTATCCAGTATCCTGTTGACATGAGCCCGCTATAGTTGCAGCGTATCTTTAATCATATTGATTTCATAGTTGGAGAGTAATGGGCTAACTTGAATGACAGGGACCTCATTCGTGAGGAGAGCCTCGTTATGCTTGTAGGTTGTAACAATGACATCGACATATTGATGAGCAACAAGATGGGCCATTTCTTGAGCTTGGTTGGTTGTAACTATTTTTATTTGTCCCTGTAAATGATCCAGCAGCTTCAGCATGGCATATCTCATGACGCCGGGATCACTCATATACAGTAAAATGGTTTTTTCTTTTAATTGCAGATGATGACCTTTCCTGCTGGCCACGAAGTACATCGTAAAATCCGCAATGTCATCCTCCCTGATCGAGTCCGCATACTTGGAGTAGAGTTGGACGGCTTCTTGAATCGAGTGATACAGCACAGGTTTTCTGCTTTTAATGACTTCTTTGTGCAGGTTTACGTAGCTGTGTACCCGAGTCACCCACCTTACTCTCGCAGATAGACAATATTCATGTATTTGCTGCACTAAAATATGATCCTGCGAAAACGGCAATCGGGTCTGCTCCTCTATATATCGTATCGATTTCGCCACCGTATCCCATTGATGATCCACAATGATTCTTCTTGAATGATTATGTGTAATTCTGGAAGCCCCCAGGATCAGCGCTGCGCCATAATACAGTTCATGAGGGGGATACGTAATGTGCAATGACTCCAGATACCCCTCGATAAGCGGAAGAAGCCAGTCAATGGTTTCGCCCAATTCAGCAAGAAGATCAGGATAAACAAATTCAGTGATATACTTTTTTTTGGCCATCCGGCTCTGCCAGACCGACAACATGATCGGGAGTTGTATATACGTATTATCTGAAAAAGAAAACTCGCCTTCATTTTCAATCCTTTTCATAAAAGAATACATGGAATCCAAAGATTGAGTTTGAATCCAGTCCGTTCTGTTTTTACGTACGTAATAATCATAATAAAATTGACGTAAATGAAATTCATCTCCGTTGATTTTAAGCGGCTTCATGTCTAACCGCAGATAGTATTTTTTCAGCTCTTTCCTTACCAACTTTAATAATTTGCTGACTGTGCTTACGCTATAAAATAGCGCGCGGCTGACTTCGACCAAAGAACAGCCTGAATCATTCTGAATCAAGAAACTCATCAAATTTTGCATCTTATCTGTTTGATTGATCATATGTTCAAGATATACATCCGAGGAATTGTCGGGCCGCTGCAGACAAACGCCCTTACCTCTTTGGCTTATGATAAACCAATTCTCCGGCAGCAAAGATTTCAGAAGTTCCAGATCTTTCCTAACCGTTTTGGCAGAGCAATCCATTTTCACCGCTAATTCTTGAGTCGTGACCCACTCTGCATGATCTACTAAATATTGGCATAATTTGATTAATCTGTTTGGAGTTTTCATTGACCTCGCCCCCCTTGACTTTAAATCTCCCTGGAGATTCATATCGCAATATGTACCTCGTTCAACCCAAAATATGAATTCGTACATTGCTGCTTCCATAGAGTTAGGAATGTAGGCGCCTGGTAAATTAACAATTTAAATTAAAATTTAATATTTCTATACATAAAATAGTATAATCATACTAAAAAACTTTGTTTATATCATACTCTGCTCAGTTTTAATGTCAACTTTCTCCTCTTATTTGCTCTCCGATTTCGTTCACCTTCATAAGCATTTTATTATTGTAACCGCCGCAGTTTTTGAAGGGGAGGGAGCGAGTAAAATGCAAAAAACACAGAGACCCTCATCTCTGTGTTTTTCCCGCTTCCAAAGACGTTATGTTTTCACTTTTTCCAGGTAAAAATATACCAATCCCATAAAGACGCTTCCCCCGATGATATTGCCAAAGGTGACGGGGATCAGATTATGCAGGGCGCCGTGTACGGAGATGCCGGGCCGGTGCTCCATGATCAAGGCGATCGCAAATGAGGTCATATTGGCGATGCTGTGCTCAAATCCGGAAATGAAAAAACAGTACACAAACAGAATCATGGCAAACAGCTTCGGCCCGTCCCCCTTGAGGCTCATCGGGATAAAGAACGCCATGCAGACCAGCCAATTGCACAGGATTGCCCTGAAAAATAACTGAAGCGTTGGAGCGTCCATCTTATGTGCAACGACATCATAGAAAAACACATTGCTGTGCGGTTGACGGAATAATCCGGTGCCCCATAAGAGGACAGCGAAGAGGATCGCGCCAATAAAGTTGCCCGCATAACTGGCCCCCCACATCTTAAGTGCGTCCCCCCAGGTCGTCGCTCCGCGCAGCGTAGAGAAGGTAAAGTAAAAGGTATTTCCCGTGAACAAATCGCCGCCCGCGTAACCGATCAAAATAATAGCCGCGCCAAATGTGACAGCCGCTGCCGTATAGGCAAACGGCGAAGCGCCTTCGTCGAACAGATTGCCGGTCTTAAACGCAACAACAATGCCGAACCCGATAAACATACTTGCCAGGATAGAACGAAGCAGATACTGGAACTTGCCGGAGTCCCACGCCGCCTTCTTTTTTAATGCCAAGGCCTCCACCTGATCTAATGCATGCTGCTGTTCCATAACCTGCTCCTTGTCCCGCTTCTTTTCCTGTAGCATGCCTCTAATTCTTATCTCCCATACGTGAATATCCATTCATGCGAGCCGAGTCGCAACCAAGGCTTCGTTCTTCCAGCATGCGGCCCACAAAAAGTCCGATGCCGAAAATATGCACTGGAGCCCAATATTCTCGTTTCTGTCCCATCTAATTTACCTGAATCGTTCCATTCTTACTGATGAGCTCTAGTTTATTGGCTGCATCCCCAATCATGCCTGCTTTTGTTTTTTCCGTGCTCTCTTTCTCCCTGAAGCCATCTAGATCAACGTTAATATCCGACGAGTCGCTGTTCGCGGTAAGCATTAAGGAAGCGGGAGCGGCTTTATAAGACACCGCGATATCTCCTGACTTGGTTTCTACGCGCAATGATTTTCCTTCTTGTAACTCTCGGATTGAGACTTCACCATCGGTTGAGGTAATGTTCATCTCCGGCCTAGTCACACCGGTAATATAGCTGTCCCCGCTAGTGGAGGTTACGATTAATTCGTGCAGCAAGCTGTTTTTCAAGTTCAATTCCCCGTCTTTGGATGAAAATTCCCCCTTGTCTGCGGACAGTCCTTCCATGATTTGCATGCCCGAATCGTTGGAAATAACTATGTTTGTGGCCGTTACGTCCTTCATCTTGATGTCACCCGAGCCATTATTCACTGTAATCATTTGTACCTCATTGTCAGGGATGGATATATAGATAGTGCCTCTCTTGCCGAAACTGAATCCTTCCATGCCCCCTTGATCTTGCTGTGTGACAACAAGTTTATTCCCGTTATGGGTAAGGGTCACAGGGTCGCTCTTCTTGTCATGCCGCTTCCCTTCACAAGCGATGGTTATTTGTTCGGATTCCGTATTTTTGAACTCAATATCCCAAGAATCATTGTTAATTTCGATGGCTTGAAGGCCGTTTGCCGCAAAGGAAGTTTTGCTGTCAAAGTTCTGCCCTCCTCCTTGGCAGCCAGCAGCTAACCCGCCAACCGTAATCAAGATAAGCGAAGCAAATATCATTTTTTTCAAAGTTTTTCCCTCCATTCATTTCAAATGGGTATATTAAGCGACATCGATTTGGTCCACTTTGTAAAAAGAAAGATAGCCAATGATAAGGCCAAGCAGACAGAGCGCAATCGGGATTCCAATGAATTGGAACAGGCTGGTCGAACTGCCCCCATCAGACACCGTGGCGTTAATCACAAATCCAATGACGACAGCCGAGGTAATGGTGGAAGCCGCCGATTTTTTTCTCATGCCAAAAGATAGAGGAATTAGGCTGATTCCTGCAATCATAAATGCGTTCAACAACGTAGCTGGAACGGTAGCCGCTATTTCATCGACACGAACGGATGCTTCAAATAAACCTATCATCGGATTCAAGAAGAAAATGAATAGATTGATGATCACCGTAGTTAGGAGGATGCTGAAAAAACAGAATCCAAACACAATGGATAGCTTGGCTTGCATGATTTTTTTCCGTTGCTGCGGATAGGTAAACAGCACTTGAATCATGTTGCTCTTGTATTCCTCAATCACTACACGCGATAAGATAACGCTGGAGAAAATGATATAGACGATTCGAATCAAAATATTCGTTAAAGACATGAAGGCGGC
This sequence comes from Paenibacillus thiaminolyticus, assembly GCF_007066085.1. Lineage (NCBI taxonomy): Bacteria > Bacillati > Bacillota > Bacilli > Caryophanales > Paenibacillaceae > Paenibacillus > Paenibacillus thiaminolyticus. Next base: position 2,963,924 of record NZ_CP041405.1, read on the forward strand.
ATAATCCGGAAACATCGGTTCACCTTCCCCGTGAGAGCCCCGCGCCATCAGCGCAACGGCAGCGAAAATCGCCACAATACAAATGGCTAATCCTCTAAAATAACTGGATACATTACTTTTTTCCCACTCTAGTCTCATCAGTTCAAGCATATAGATTGCCTCCATGAATTAGATTGATGAAGTACTCTTCTAACGAGCCGGCATGTTGTCTGCGGATGGATTCCATCTTCACTTCTTTCAATAATTTCCCGTGATGAATAATGCCAATCGTATCGGCGATAGATTCAATTTCTGACACGATATGACTTGAAATTAAAATGGTAACTCCGTAGTTCTCTTTTAAAAGCAAAAGAAGCTCGCGAATGTCCTTAATCCCGATAGGATCAAGGCCATTGATTGGTTCATCCAGAATAAGTATCTCCGGTTTCGTAACCATCGCCCGCGCAATCCCTAATCGCTGCTTCATGCCTAAAGAAAATTCATGGATTTTTTTGTTCTCCACGCCGTGAAGACCCACGATATCCAGCGCTTCCTTGATCGCAGTCTTATCGTGATAACCAACGTATTTACAATGAAATTCCAAATTTTTTTTGGCTGTTAGCCGGTCATAAAACACGGGATATTCAATGATGCTGCCTATCCTTTTTAAGTATTGATAAGATGTTGGCAGAATAGGTTGATTGAAGACTTTGATTTCACCGGAAGATGGTTTTACTAGATTTAATATCATTTTCATGATAGTTGTTTTTCCAGCCCCATTCGGACCTAAAAACCCATAAATTTCTCCCTTGTTGACGTTCATATCGACCTTCGAAATCGTCTCCGTACCCTTGAATGTCTTGCTTACTTGATTGAGTTGAATGACGGCTTCCACTCTGATTTCCTCCCGATTTCTTATTGATGTGCTACACTAAGTGTAAGGAATGAAAGTAAAATCAAAGTAAATACTGCGGAAAATGCTCGTAATCTTTTTGATAGGGTAAGCTAGAAAATGAATGGGCAGGATAAGCTTGAAAAGAGGGAAAAGCACAATGGAATCTGCAAATATATTAGCGGTCGATGATGAAATCGGCATTTTGAAGTTATTGGAGATTACACTCAGGAAAGAAAATTTCACTCATATCGACACCGCATCAACGGGCAAAGGCGCGCTGCAGCGCATCAAAGAAAAAGCATATGATATTATTTTGCTCGATATTATGCTCCCGGATATAAGCGGCTTTGAACTATGCACGGAGATGCGGAAGCATACCAATGCACCGATCATTTTTATCAGTGCGCGTTCTACCGATTTCGACAAATTAACGGGGTTAGGGATCGGTGGAGATGATTATATTACAAAGCCTTTTAATCCGATGGAGGTCGTTGCACGCATCAAAGCGATCCTTCGCCGTCAAAGGATGGCTGAGCATTCACATCATCAGAACACGGCGTACGATTATGGGTACTTCGCTTTTCATCCGGAATCGGCAACGTTAACCGTGAAGCATCAACCTGTTGATTGTACAGCCAAGGAGCTAGAGCTGCTTCATTTCTTCTGCAAGCATCCGAATCACATCTTCACGACGGCTCAGCTCTACGAATTGGTATGGGGAAATGATGTGTTCGGGGAAGAAAAAACGGTTACGATCCATATCTCCAAGCTGCGAAAAAAACTCGGTGATGATACCCGTAAACCAAAAATCATTGTGAATTTGCGAGGAATCGGCTATAAATTCATCCCTCCGAATGAGGCGTTACGATGCGAATAAAAACTCGATTCACTCTTCATTTCGCGCTGGGACTTATTCTTTGGATGCTAGGGACGGGATTCGTCATTGTCATGTTGTTCGAAGGCCTTCTTCCCTTGCTCGACATCCATGTCAGTCCAGATGATGAAGGTTTGCTCGTTGGATGGATTTTTGTGATAAGCACGCTGCTTTGCATTGGCCTGTTTGGCTGGTATTTTGGCGGTCCGATCGGATTCATCATGGCCTGGATTCATCAACTCTCGCAAGACAACTACAAGCAGCCTGCCGGGTTGCCCCGCATGTATACCCGCAAAGGGAAGCTTCGCATGCGATACCGTCTATATCAGGAGGTGCTCCAACACCTGCAATCGTTGGGGGGCACATTGCAAGCGAATGAAGCGGAGAGAACCAAAATCGAACAAGCCAAACAGGATTGGATTGCAGGAATTTCCCATGACTTGAAAACGCCTTTAACCTATATCAAAGGCTACTCCACCCTTTTATTGAATGATCAGTATGAGTGGTCGAAGGAAGAAGCTGTTTCTTTTATCCAGGAAATTGGTGACAAAGGTAAGCATATGGAAGAATTAATTCAAGATCTAAGCCTCGTCATCCAGCTCAATCGCGCGGACAGCGCCTTGCCATTACAGAAGACGAGCCAGGATGTGGTCGAATTTACAAAAAGGGTTGTTGCCGATATCAGCAATAACCCGCAAGCAAGCACCTATCATCTGCACTTTCAAACGGATACGCCTGCCATTCACGTTGAGTTTGATCCGAAATACATGCAGCGCATCTTGCAAAATATAGTAATGAATTCCATTATCCACAATCCTGAGGATACGGATATCTATGTACAGCTTGCGGACAAAGGGGAACATGCAGCTATCCGCATCATGGACAATGGCGTTGGCATGCCCGCTCATACAGTAGAACATCTGTTTCAACAGTATTACCGCGGCACCACCACGGATTCCTCCTCGGATGGCACCGGACTGGGCATGGCTATTGTCTACAAGCTGATTCAAGCCCATGAGGGCACCATTACGGTCGAGAGCGAGCCTTCGCAAGGAACAGCGTTCGATATTATGCTGCCGAAAAAAGGACGGTCATAAAAAGGAGCGGGGCGTATCAGGGTTATTGTTCCGATAGGCCCCAGATCCTTGGACAACTCTTCTTATAGCCCATACGTATTCCTTCGTTTACATTGCTTGTGTTTATTCATCGTCCCACTTTCTTTACTCTTACCGAAAATGGGTAGATTCAGCGCTAATCTAGTATTACATCTTATAATGCGAATACTGATACACCTCACAACTCAATCAGTTTCATCGTAACACTACACGTTATAGCCTTCACGCCAGTAATGGTGGATCGAAAAAGCGCTAATTCAAACGAAAAATATCCCTTACTAGAGCCTATGCGAAATGTATAATTCCGATGGGACAAAAAAGGAGGTAACAAGAAATGAAGGGATTTAGATTTTTAATAGTCTTTTTATTAGTCGTAATGGTTGTGTCTGGATGCTCTAAATCTAGTGAAGTGGCGAGAGAAAAAGGAAAAAGTGACCATTGGAAAGCTGAGTATATCATAACTCATGAAGAAGATGCCGACAGTTACATGATACTATTCAATCTTTCATTTACCGACCCTTCTCAAGTTGTTTATGAAATGTCTTATGATATAACTAGCGAAGGGATTGGTCCTCAACTAAGTGGATCGTCAACTTCTTCAGATAAAAGTGGTAAAACTTCAACATTAATAAACAATACAATTTCAACTTCAATTAGTATGTATAGATTGCCAGAAGAAGGTAAGAAAATTACGCTCACGATCAAATGGAATGGTGATAAGCAGGAAAAAATAATACTTATCCCTTAATAAACTTCAAATAATAGTAATAAAAAGGTTACCCTGATGAGAGAAGAAATTGAACAGAGCATTGTGCTCAATTTTATAAGTGGAACCCTTAATACTGGAATACACTAAATATTAGCTCCAAAAAATAGATACAATAAAAGAATTCTAAGCAACGTATACTAGAATAAAGAGCTGACTGAGTTCTTATCAAACAACTCTTTAATACTCAAGATTCCTATGTCAGCTACCTTCTGTTCTCAGCGCATTTTCGATTATTACCACTAGAAGGAGATTTACGAAAACACAAAAAGCCCCGATGCAATCCATCGGGACTTTTATTATTGAATAATGAATAGAATCTATAACTATCCGTTACCATTAAGCCAAGCAACATAGTGCTTGTCCGCCATTCCATCTGGGTGATCGCGAGCAGACATCTGATCTTTTCATGCTACCCTACCGTTATGCGCAGGGTTGCTTTTTTGCCGCCATATGTAAAGGTAATGACGCCCTTGCCTTTGCTCACGGCGGTAACCGTGCCCTGATTGGCGGTCGCCTTGCCGTTCGACTTGGATTGGGCGAGCGACGTTACATCGCTGATGTTCCCACTGCTGGACACAGCCTGTACCCGGTAAGTCGTCGTTTGATATGGAGCAAGCTTCGAGTTCGATGCCGTGACCGTCAGCTTCTTCAGCTTAGGTGTGACCTGAACCGGGATTTCAAAGGTGCGATCGCCGTAAACGCCGACGATTTTTGTCGTGCCTTCCTTCAGCCCCTTTACGCTGGCACCTGCTGCTTTGGCGATTTGCGCGTTTTCGGATGTCCATGCCACCTTGCCTGCAAGCGACACCTTTTTACCGTTGGAATAGGTGCCGATCACTTTGACGGGTTTGGAGGATCCCGCTCCAATCACGAGAGAGGTAGGCTGCACCTCGATGCTAGCCAAGCTTTCCTGGAAGACGACTGGAAGCGACACCCCTTTTCCTCCATAATACAGTTTTACGCTGGCACGCCCCTGGGACTGGCCCACCGCCGTAACTGTGCCGTTGCTCACTTGAATGCCTTTGCCGGCCGCTTTTGCCGTCACCTGTGAGGAGACATCCACCGTGCGCCCGCCTTCATACACCGCCTGAACGGAATAAGTGGCCGGCTTACCGGGAGTCAGCACCAGCTTCGCAGGTGTTACGGTGAGTTTTTTAATCTTCGGTGTAACCTGCACGGGAATTTCGAAACTTTGCTGGCCGACAACGCCCGTAACGGTCGTACTGCCTTCCGCCACTCCCTTTATCGTTCCGTTGCTCACCCTCGCAACTTGATCATTTCCGGATTTCCATTGGATTTTCGTTCCGATCGATGCTTTTTTTCCATTGGAGTAATAACCCGTTACTTTAATCGGCTTAGAGGAACCCGCACTTAATGTGACGGTAGTCGTCGGTTCTACATCATATTTCACGAAATCCTCTTGTATACGAACGGGAACGGTAACCGTCTGATTGCCGTACTTGCCTTTCAGCTTCGCCGAGGCGCCATATCTGCCGCTCACCTTGCCTCCGCTGATAGTCAACACATCCGAACTGGACTGCCACGTGACAGAGCCAGTCACGTCCTCGATTCTGCCGTCCTTATGTATAGCATTCACCTTAGGAAGATCGGCTTCCTTTCCAATGACAAGATATAGTGATTTGGCCGCAGGTTTCAATTTAAAGGAAGCGGCTGCGGCATTACTCTTGGCTTGTATGCTTGCCGGCCACGATAGGGTAAGGATAAGTATGGCACACACAACGAACACCCCAAAACCGAAGCGGCCTTTTCCTGATTCAAATACTGACCTCATAAGCTTCTCCTCTCTCAACTGCCTGGTTGCAACATTTCAATGGTCTTATTCCGATCCCTAATGAATAGACTGTGCTCCTATCCGGAAATGTTCATATGATCGTGAAAGGCCCTACTTCTTTTATCGGCTGTTGATGGGAAAAGTGTTGCTTTTTCTTACAATATATTCTTTGGATTGATCTGAACGCCAAATTAGGCATCGATGTCCTCTGTGAAAATTTGAACAAATTGGACTATTGATTTGTGAAATAAATCACAGTAAACTGTAAGTGTGAAATAATTCACAACTGCATTCAACCATTTGGTTCACCTAGTTTTTACACTCGAGGAGGAATAAAGATGAAAATGGCAGTGATTGGATGTACTCATGCCGGAACAGCAGCGGTGGTCAATGCCGCCAAGCTGTACCCCGATGCCCGGATTACCGTTTACGAACGCAACGACAACATATCGTTTTTATCTTGCGGGATCGCTTTGTATGTGGGCGGTGTCGTGAAGGATCCGGAAGGGCTCTTTTACTCCTCCCCGCAGCAGTTGGCGGATTTGGGCGTCGTGACTCACATGCGTCATGAGGTCCTCTCTGTCGATACGGATGCGAAAATCATTCAGGTACGCAACCTGATAACCGGAGAGGAATTCAAAGATTGTTACGATAAGCTGATTGTCACGACGGGCTCTTGGCCGGTCATTCCACAGCTTCTAGGCATGGAGCTTGGCAACATTCTGATGTGCAAAAACTACGAACATGCCAATACCATCATCGAAAAGGCAAAACACGCGAACCATATTACGGTAGTCGGTGCGGGATACATCGGCGTAGAGCTTGTGGAGGCGTTCCAGCAAAGCGGTAAGCAGGTGACGTTGATTGACAGCGCAGACCGAATTCTGAACCGGTATCTGGATACCGAATTCAGTAGCCGGATCGAGGATGCGTTCCGCAGCAAAGGCATCGAGCTTGCGCTTGGGCAGACCGTGAAAGCTTGTGAAGGCAAGGACGGTCTTGTAAACCTCGTCATCACCGACAAGGGTGAAATCGAAACCGATATGGTCATTCTTTGTATCGGATTCCGCCCGAATACCGAGCTGCTTACAGGTCAGGTAGATATGCTGCCGAATGGCGCGATCATCGTGGATCAATATATGCAGACCAGCAAGCAGGACGTGTTCGCCGCCGGGGACAGCTGTGCCGTACATTACAATCCGACCGGCAAGGCTGCTTACATTCCGCTGGCCACCAATGCAGTGCGGATGGGAATGCTGGCGGCCCGCAATCTGATGGGGCCAACGACAAAGTATTTGGGCACGCAGGGCACGTCGGGCCTCAAAATATACGATCTCAACCTGGCTTCGACGGGACTTACCGAAATCGCATGCGCCGACGAGAACATCAATGCCGAGGCGGTTACGGTAACCGACGCCTACCGGCCGGAATTTATGCCTACGGCAGAAACGGCGACCTTAAAAGTTGTGTATGACCAAGAAAGCCGCTCTCTGCTGGGTGCGCAAATCATGTCCAAAGTCGATCTGACCCAAGCGATGAATACCTTGTCGGTATGTATTCAACACGGGATGACGATCGACGAGCTAGCTTTCGTCGACTTCTTCTTCCAGCCTCACTTTAACAAGCCTTGGAACTTGCTGAATACGGCCGGCCTTGCCGCGCTTCCCAAGATCATAGACGGGGAACTGCAGCACGCATGAATGGACTAGCATCTATTTATCCTCCTCGAGCAATACTGGATGAGGACAACAGTTAAGAAGGCGTGCCCTGCTGGGCACGCCTCTTGACGAATCCTTAATTATCATTTTTCTGAAACCACGTGTCAAAATCATCTTCGTCGGTTTCATGCTTACGTACGGAAGAAGCGGCTTGATCACTACGGTTACGATGTCCTGCATGAAGAGATGAATTCATATGCAAGATCCACCCTAATGTAAATAGGATAACGGCAAACAGCATATATTGTGCACAGTTTGTCATAAAGAAATTTACAATTTCATATCTATTTTCGCTGGCCACCAACTGATTCATTGCTATCATCTCGGAAATATAACCATAACTGTGGGACGCTGACCAAGCCGTATAGAGCATGAGCAACCCGGCGAGAGCATATAGAACCATACTCAAAATGGGAATCTTCTTTTTTCTCATGTTTTCCTTCTCTTTTCGCTAGATTTTTTAAATGTTCGATCCTCACGGCCACGACTTAGTCAGTTTCTCCAACTAAAAACAGTCTTCCCGCATGTATCCCCAAGACCTCATCGGCAATCGATGTAACCTTCTTTGAGTGGGTAACGATAATGACGCATTTGCCTTCATCATGGGCAAGCGAAGTGAAAATCTTTAAAATCTCAACTTCCGTATCTTTGTCCAAATTTCCGGTTGGCTCGTCGGCTATGATAAGGTCTGGATGATGCGACAGCGCCCTTGCGATTCCAACGCGCTGCTGTTCGCCGCCCGATAACTTCAGTACCGGCCGATCGGCTGTTTCACGGTCAATCCCGACTTTTTCAAGAATTTCATAGGCAAATGCCTTCTTATCCTTTTCAGGGCTCTTGCTGATGTTCATCGACAGCACAATATTTTGAACCGCCGTAGCGTTTGTAAGCAGGTTATACGCCTGAAAGATAACGCCGATGCTTTTCGCCCTATAATCGTCGCGGTCGATTTTTTTCAGATCATCGCCCCGATAATAAATCGCACCTTCCTTGCAAGTGTCAAGACCTGACATCAGCGACAGCAGGGTGGACTTGCCAGAACCCGACTTGCCAATAATCGTATATACCTTCCCTGGCTCGAACGCGGTGCTTACCTCTTTAAGAACGTGTTTTTTGGCGCCATCATATTTGTAGGAGACGTTTTTTAATGTCAATACACTCATATTTATCACTTAGTTCCTTTCCATAAGAATTTTGATCGGTTCGTATTTGGTAATTCGGCTGATAGATATGAGACTGGCGACAGATACAAGCAGCAGCGCGATACCTATAATTTGAAGAGCCGCGTTCATATTTAAGGACAGATCGATGCTGCTGAGCGGTTCCACGTCGGTGCTGGAAAAGGAGCTCTGCGGGGCCATCATCATCATGCCTCCGCTTGGCTGCTGATTCGCCGCCTCTTCTGCCAATTCAATCTGGTTGGCAAGCAAGGCATTGGTGACAGGCTGCGCAGACAGGCTGCCCACGCCAAGTCCGACCGCCAAACATACACAGGTGATTATCATGATTTCAGACCATAAGCCAAATGCGACCTTCCCTTTTTTCAGCCCCATGGCCCGAAGAACGCCGATTTCATATTTGCGCTCTCGGATAGACATCGAGGACAGAAGTGCGATAATGATGCCCCCGAGAATTAACACGACCGCCATGAATGTCACGGCCACGCCTTTGAGTCCCTCCACGGGACCGATGATTTTGTTATAGGAAGCCTCATCCGTAGTAACGTTAAAGGTTTGCTCCAACCCTTTATCATATACTTCCTCAGCGAACGCATCCAACATGTCGGGTTGCTTCAAATAATAGGTCGCTTCAACCTTGATACCCGACATTTCTGGTTGGATTTCCTGTACAACCGTATCATAGGTCGTAAGTATTTCATTGCGGCGGTTGGTAAAAGCGTTTTTCATTGAGCCTTCAGCGTATTCATCCGTCACGTCATAATAGGTTCCCACTACGGTCAATTCATATGATATATCCGCGCGTTCCCCCTCCGCTTTATTGGTCAATTCACTATATAACGATAGCTTATCCCCGATTTGAATCCCGTTTTGCTCCGCCAAATCCGTACTAATGATAGCCTCGTTACGTTCTCCCGGCATTCTCCCTTCCGCAAGCTCCCGCATTCCACCCTCGAATTCAGTAAATTGATTTCCGAGAAGACTCAGCATGAACTGCATCGGTTCATCCTGGGACATACCTGGACCGCCACCCATCCTCATCATGCCGCTTCCCGGGCCAAGCTCCGCGTCAATCGCGGTTATATTTTCGCTATTTACACCGGTTCTGGCCGTATATACGCTGTTTTGCAGATATTCCGATTCACCGAACGCAATATATTGGTCAGCAGGGATCGACGGAATGGTTATCATCACCCGCCCATCTTTGCTGTTTGCCATTGCCTCCTCTCGTATTTTCTGCATGTCAGGTTCAAGACGCACTTCCGCTCCAAAACGGCCTTTATAATCTTCTATGATGCCATTTGCGGTGTTGCTGATCATTATCGCAATCACGGTAGTCACGATAACGCCCAAAATGATTGCGCCGATTAGAATGTTTCTGCCTCTATTTTGCCTAACATTGTGAAGCGCATTTTTTAAAATATACATGTTCTCTCCTCCTGAAAATCCTTTTGCGACGAGCCCCGGCTTCTCATCGGAATACAGCATACCGTCCCAATCTAACTTTAATCTAACTTTGGATTTCAACATAAAAAATAACCGGCAGATTCATCTGCCGGTTAATCGGTTAGACCTCTTCTATTCGTGTGGTAGATCCATGCGAAATAACACGCCATTATCCACATTATCAAGCGCAAACGGGATTCCCATTAAATCGAGAGCTTTTTTCACAATGGTAAGGCCCAGGCCGCTGCGCCCCTGACTCCGCCTTCTCGCTTTATCCTCTCGGTAAAAAGGCTCAAAGAGCTTAGGCAGCATTTCCCCTTGAATCCTCACTCCGTTGTTGAAGACACAAAGACGAACGCATTTTTTCATTTCCTGCGTATAGATATGGATTCTTCCGCCTTCCGGCGTATTTTGAACCGCGTTCATGACAATGTTGGACAACGCTTTGCGGAACAGCTTCGGATCCAAGGTGCAGCACAGGTTCTCTGGAATGTCCACATCGATGCGCTGCTCTCTTACATCGGCTAACGTGCGGTAGGAAGAAAGAATCCCGGTCACCAACTCATTTAACTGGATGCGCTCTTGTTCCTGTCCTCCCATGTCATTGCTCAACGTCACAATTTCTAAGATCTCCGAGACCAGTTTATTTTGTTCATTCATCATTTTCAAGCATTCTCGTACATATCTTGGATATTCCGCAGGCGGAATCACATTTTCCAGCATCCCCTCCAGCAATGCACTGGTGGCCGCGATGGGCGTTTTTAACTCATGCGAAGCCGCAGAGAAAAAATATCGCTGATTTTCTTCCATCTCTTTTTCCCGTTCAATTTCGATTTCCAATTGCTGAATCGTAACCTGCAATGTTTTATACATTTTGTAGACGTCTCCGGCAAGCTGGCCGATCTCGTCTTTGCGGGGTTCTGGAGCAATAACCGGCTCCAAATCAGACATTTTCTTCGTATCTTGCGCGATCTTTTCAATAGGCTTTGCGATTTGTCTGGCAAATAGGGCAGCGGCAAGGAGACTTGCCATGAATATCATCAAAAAAGCGAAAACCATTTTTTCTATAAATTCGTGGTATACGGAAGCTCCAGATATCGTCCCGGTAACATATAAGGTTACGCCTCCGGAAGCCTTCACCAGGAATTGAAACCGTTCGCTGGAATCGGCGGTTATAAAATGAAAATTGCGCTCCGTGAAAGCATTTCCTTTGATGATTACATTGCTTGATGGCGGTAAGCCGATATCAGTTCTAATCATGCTAAAATTTTCAGTTTGATATAAAATTTGTCCGTCGGAAGCCTCCAAGCAAAATTCAAAGGAGGTGTTTTTTTCGTGAAAATTTTTAGCCATAGTTATTATTTCATCATCAGATTTTCCATGCAGACGATTGAGAAGAGGTTGAAATACATCTGATAATTGCTGTCGCTGCGTTGACTCAACGACTGATTTGACCTGGTCGAAGAAAAAGACGAACATGAAAAAGATAACAAAAAGCAATATCAATGCGGTATAGAAAAACACTTTTCCATAAATTCCAAAAAATCTACGCTTGATAATCCTCGACCTCCAAACAATAGCCAATCCCCTTTACGGTCTTAATGAGGTTTTTAGGCAATTTATCCCTCAGCTTTTTGATGCTCGCGTGAATAATTCCCTCGTTGCCGTCAAAATCATATCCCCAAATCTTAATCAGTAACGTTTCATGTGACACAATTTTATGTCTGTTTTGCGCAAGCAGCATCAATATCTCGAATTCCTTAGGCGATAACTGAATTTTGTCGCCGCTATATTCGACTCCGTAGGTTTCGGGGAATAAGGTCAGCTTGCCCGCAGTAATTTCTTTTTTGATGGCCCCGCTGCGTCGTAGAAGAGCTTCAACACGTTTGACAAGAATCGGCATAGAGAACGGCTTGGTAACGTAATCGTCCACTTCATTGGTAAAAGCGGTCAGTTGATTCCGATCATCGCTCAATGCGGTCATCATCAATACCGGGGTGTCGTTTATTTTACGAAACTCCTTCAAAAGCTCCTGCCCGTTCGTGCCGGGCAGCATAATGTCCAGTATGATGAGGTGATACTGTGTGTTATAAAATTGCTCTAGCGCGTCATCGCCATCCGAACACGTATCGATGCGGTAACCCGCGTTTTGCAAAAATTTTTGCACCATCGTTCTGATATGCTCATCATCCTCGACAACCAAGATTCTAATCTCCATAATCTCACCCGACACCACTATAACATGATCATCTAACTTTCATCTAACTACGATGTAACATCATCACCCTGAATCATTTTCCAGAACGCATAAGATAAATATAATTTTCAACTGTAAATTACTGTACATGCCAAAAGTTCACTATAATTAAATGCAAAAAAGAGACAAACTTTAGAACAATTTGAAAAGCCCCCTTGACACTTCTTATGTGTTGTAACTATAATGGTTACACCGTGATGGTGTTAGTAATGAAACTAAGCAGCAGATTTTCCAAACCGGTTCACATTCTTTCATTGCTTGTTCCAGTTCCGAACTTACGGTATATATCAACATGAAAAAGTGAACCCATTTTTTTTGGAATAGTTGTAATAAGGTTAGTTACAACACCAAATCTTGAAATCCACTGGAAGGAGAGACGTTGATTACGACGTGCATGACATGCTGGTAGCCAAGTACGGCATAAGCCGGGATCAAGCGATGAAGCTGTTGGACAAAGCCGGGAGCGAATCGGAGTGAGCGGCTTGTGCTGGCAGCGTTACGTTACTGTTTCCATAATTTTAATCCATATAAGGAAGAAGGAGATTTGCGATGTTTAGTAAGAAATCATCGATGGGAATTATTTTGTTGCTTTGTATCACGTTATTGCTGAGCGCATGCTCCGGCGAGGCGAGTACGACGAATACCGAGAGCGAAGAAACTCAGAAGCCAGCGGTGGACCTCAAGATCACGCCGTTCAACCCTGGAGAAAAGGGCCTCTTCCCCGTCACCTCTAGCCTGATCGAAGGACCGAACGAGGTACTGCTCGTCGATGCTCAGATCGAAAAGAACAACGCCGAGCAACTGGTCAAGATGATCCGCGACACCGGAAAGAAACTGACTACGGTATATATCAGCCACAAGGATCCGGATTTCTACTTCGGCCTGTCGACGATCCGCGAGGCATTTCCTGACGTGAAGATCGTTGCCACCCCGGCCACTGTGGAAGAGATCAAGGCAACCATCCAGCTCAAAAGCGATTACTGGAGTCCGATTCTAAAAGAAAACGCCCCAACCGCGCTGATCGTCCCTGATGTCCTGGACGGGGACAAACTGACGGTCGATGGCGAAATCGTGCAGGTGATCGGTCTCGACGGTTCGGCTCCAACTCATACCGTCCTGTGGGTTCCGTCGAAAAAGACCATCCTGGGTGGTGTGCCGATCTACGAGAACCTGCATGTCTGGATGGCAGACAACCAGACCCCGGAGAGCCGTGACCAATGGCGGGAGATTCTGGAGCGGATTCTTGCCCTGAAGCCGGAACGGGTTATCCCGGGCCATTATCTGGACAAGAGCTCCGAAGATACATCCAGCGTCGTATTTACCCGTGACTACATTGCAGAATTTGAAGCTGCGGCGAAGCAGGCCAAAAATTCCGCTGAGCTGACTGCAGCGATGCAGAAGGCCTATCCAGATTTAAAGAACACAAGTGATCTGGAAATGGGCGCCCAGGTGATCAAGGGTGAACTGTCCTGGCCATGATATAACGCCGACGCCGCACGTTAGGTGCGAAGATGGTTAAGCCGTAATGGTGACACTTCACCTGCTTCGACCTTATCTTCCGCTACGATTCGCTCGGTCGTCATCGTAATAGCGGGTCGTTACGCCGCCTGTGGAGCGTACCACCATCAGGTTATCTCCATTGTAACGGTTGCTGACGGCCTTGAACTGTGGCCCTTAACGTGGACAGTATAAAAAAAGCACTACGTTGCCAGAAGATGATTCCTATATTCGTTAGGGGTCATCTTCTTTAATGTCCACTGATACCGCTCAGTGTCGTAAAAGGGTATGTACTCATTAATGCGGGTACGAAGCTCGTCAAGTGCAGTAACAGAGTGGTTGTTAGAATACCGCGTGAAAAAAATAGTAAAAACGTATTGACATTGGAGTTTACTCCAATGTTATTTTTGATGTATAAGAAAAACAATATTCTATAAAAGAGGTTTCACGGATACTTGGTATCCCGAAGGATACGCTTCGGTACTATGACCGTATTGGACTCGTATCACCGTCCAGGGAACACAATTCTTACCGCAGTTATTCTAAGGAGGACCTCATCGGTTTGATGAATATTCAAATCATGAAGTATGCGGACTTTTCTCTAGAAGAAATCAAAGAGAAGTTTCAATTCCACAGAATGCAGAGTGTAGATCCTGCTTATTACCAGGAGGTCGCTGAATTCCTTGATTCCAAAAAAGCAGAAACGCGCAAAAAAATTGCACATCTTGAAAAGGTCAGTCAGTTGCTAGACGTAGCAATTGAATCACTAAGGGACTTTAACCATGAAAGTGACCAGCGGCTGGCAGCGTTCGTTCGGGAGATTTACCGGGATCTGCACAAGAAGGATCCTGGAATAACTAAGGAGGATTGTGATGGACGTGAAAATTAAAAATTATTACTATCTGATTGCTGGCGTTCTTGCAATACTGTTTGCCGTTACACACGCATGGAACGGGCAATCCGCTGTACTGCCGATGCTCTTGGTGAATGATATAGCCATGGATACACGGATAGTATTTAGGTATGTCTGGCATATTATCACTGCGGAGAATCTGATCTTCGGCATTGTATTCATTATCCTATCATTTCAAAGCGAGCGATCGAAGATCCGGTCTGCTGCATGGATAATCGTGTCACTTCTGCTCGTTCGTCTGATTGTCATTCTTGGTGTAACGGCATATTATGATGTTTCGGCACTTACGGACACATTAATTGATTCGATTGCCATCCTAATCTATGTCGCTTTCATCATACTGGGCATAAGAATGAAGAAAAAAGAGTTCGGAGGTCAATCGCCACAATCCAGTAGGAAAGTTTAAAGAACTAACTAGGGGGCGTCTCACTGCCAGTGATCGCAATACGCTAACGGGAAACGTTAGCTCAATAAATTGGCTTTTATCACTTTTGAGCAGATGCTAAAATACATGTGTACCAGTTAACCTCCGAGTCTAATATGGCCTCCGAAATCGGATACCGATCTGGCGACCATCGGCTCCTCCGCTTATCGGGTCTATCGCTATGAAGTCTACTATCAAGCTCAAGTTGGGGATACATTAGCCCAGATTAAAACGCAGCTCAATGCTGCATAGGGATACTGTCATATTTTTCAACTCCAAAATTATTGAATCGATTATTGGCAAGTATGTTATATATAAACAAACCAAAAGAAAAACCACCGGTTCCTCCGCAATGCACAATCACCCGCATCAGGGGAAGAGAACCGATGGTTTATCCCTAATTCAATACATCACTGCCCATGACCGCTGTTACCTCTTGTTTTCCTCGTATTGAAAAGGCGCTTCGAATGAATAAATGTCGTGGAAAAATCCTTTATATGGGATGTCTTCCTCCAAACATTTGATAAGGTACAACAATGCTTCGTCGCACTCCACTTGCTCTCCGTTATGTTGTGCCACCTCAAATGCGTCAATCATATTCTCCAAGATAGTCGTTTGAATAAATAAAGGCAATTGCTCCAGCATAGCATCATCAAGATCAGTTTCGGAGCGATAGCCGTCCAGAACAGTCTCAAAATAGCCTTCCATAAACTTCATCCGTTTGTTTACGTCTTTTTCGAATTGAATCCAGCCAACGCCATGTCCCCACAGACCCGCCAAGTCGTACATATACCAGCAGAAACAGGAGTTGTCGAAGTCAAATACCGTAATCTGTCCGTTATCGTAATCGATGTTATAGTTTCCGTCACTGTAATCAAAATGAACCATGCCATAATGATCGGAATGCCTGTTGAGCCCCTGCAATTGCTCAAGAATACGGAACAATTTCTCCTTGACCGTCGGCGACAAGAAGTCGGGAACTATTTGTTCTATATAGGTTTTATTGTATTTATCGAAGAAATCGTATCTCCGCCGGGTGGGCTGGTAGGCTTTGGACAATTGGTGCAGCTTGCCAAGCGTTTTGCCGCAGTTGTAGAAGTATTCGGTCAGTGGCGCTCCATCCCGATAACGGTAGTGGTTTTCCGCAAGCTGCTTCCCTGGGGCCCGTTCGAACAAACAGATAAAGAAGACTTGACCCTCATGCTGAATTTCTTCCAGAAGCCGACCATTCTTGGAGTGGATGACATTGGATACACTGCCTCCGTGTTCGTGCAAATAACAGATATATTCGAGCTCGCCCAGAAAGTCATCTTTGCTGCGGTCGTCCAGAAAAGAGATTCGGATGACCATATCCTGTGCTTCTGCTTTATGGCAGGTGTACACCAGATTTCTACCGCCGTCATGCGGTGGAATTTGGGAAAAGGAGTAGCCCTCTAAACCATATAGTTTCTTAATTGCGGGCAATAACAGACTTTGTGCTGTTGCGGCCGCTGCTTGGTAGGTTATGCTCATCTATGTTTTCCTCCTCTTTTTTGCTGTCTCTCTATTACTTTTGAAGCCACGATCTGGGCCGTTTTGTTGCGCAAATAGGCAGCTTTGTCCTCTACGAATGCGGCTTCCCTTCTGAGAGCGAGATAGCTGTCCCAACGCTCCTTCGGCAACTCACCGTTTTGTATGGCGGCTCTGACGGCACAACCCGGGTCACCTGCGTGCCCGCAGTCGGAGAATTTGCAATGACCCAGATAACGCTCCACATCGGAGAATCCTTCACGGATGCCTTCGGAGGCCTCCCACATGCCAAGCTCGCGCATCCCCGGCGTATCAATGACCATAACGCCGCTGCTCAGGAGAATTAATTGGCGATGAGAAGTGGTATGCTTGCCTTTGCTGTCATCCTCGCGGATATCGCTAACCCTCATCATTTCCTTTCCTGCAAGCTTATTGACAAGGCTTGATTTTCCTACACCGGAAGAGCCGAGAAACACAATAGTGTTCCCTTTTGTGAGATAGTCGGAAAGTCCGTCTATGCCCTCACCGGTTTTTGCACTAATGACATAAACCGCAACCCCGATTGCTATTTGATTCACCGCCGCAAGATATTCCGAGGTATCGGTTATCAAATCCGCTTTAGTCAGGATGACAACGGGAATGGCGCCCGATTGCCATGATAAAGCCAGATAACGTTCAATCCGACGCGGATTGAAGTCATGGTTTAGCGATTGCATGATGAATACGTAGTCGAAATTGGCGGCCACCGTCTGCTCTTTTACGGTCTTTGCAAAGTTAGCCGCATGACCGGATAAGTCATTTCGAGCAAATTTCGATTTGCGTGGCAGCGTTCTGATAATCAGGCTTTCGCCGTCGGGATTATATTGAATTTGCACGAAATCCCCGGTGGTAGGGAATTCTTCGGTACAGTTGTTGAAATAGATACCCGCCTTCAGTCGCGCAAGGCATTCCCCCTGCTCGGTTATGAGGCTGTAATGTTGTTTATGCACAGCGGTAACCCTTGCGTAGGTTCCATCTGTGTGTAGTGGATCATGTTGCGGCGTGAAGCCGTAGTCACGTAGTGTAAAAGTGTTCATGGATGCCTCCCTGCTGTTTTTGTAAAGAAAAATCACGTCCGAGAAACCGCATTACAGGCCATACTTTTGTTACCGTCCAGGGCGCAATGCAAAAAAACCGCAGCAAGCAGCCGTTCATGGCTGTCTGCTGCGGTCCAATGATGAAGGAAAAATGAGCATAAAAATAACACACCCAGAAGTGTGCTACCGTTGCTTTTGACCAAAGCTTCAATATTCACGAAAGGTTACTTTTTTGGCATACTAAATAAAGGGATACAATCCCCGTAAAAATTCAGTCATGCGCCCTTATTCGGTTTTAAGTATGGGATACCTCAAATGTTTTTGCGTTTTTCATTACGAAACAGCCCCTTTACACATTTATAAACTACGGTACAACATAAGTAATATACCATATTTCCTGCTGTATGTATATATTTGGATAAAGACTTTAGACGATTCCATTAGAAACAAAGTCTACAGGCAGTTAACCTTACAACATCACGATCTCAACATTCTGGAAGTAATAGATATCTTCTTTCTTGAATCCGTAACATCCATCACTTCTCTGAATATGCGGCTCAAAGGTGAATAAACGAACCTCGCCAAGCGTTGTTTGATTGCCGGCTTCAAAATATCGCCATTCCCCCATATGAAACTCGATGGTATGCCCCAGGTTTCCTGCAAATTTGTGCTGCGTCAGCTCATCTTCAGTTAATGCTTGTCCGTTCCGAATCATATAGGTTCTGGCATAATCCCCGCAGTAGCTGTTCATTACAGGACTCAAATCGTAACGATATCATTATTTCGAACGGTCTGAAGGGAGCCCGAATCATTCCCCCGGGCTCCCTTCTAGATGTTCAATCATCTTGCATGTCGGTTCACAACATTTACTACTGGTTCCACACTTTTTGACCACCAGACTGTGCTGTAAATCGATAATATAGTTGTTTAATTTCTATACATTTAAAGGTATTTGTACTCAAAAATCATTAATAACGTTGTTTAATTCTTATTGAACTAAAATACATTCACATTTATAATGTCTCTCAAATATAATATCAGTTTATATATTCACCCATTCTTCTCTAACAGGTTCAAGATAAATTGTAATTTGTTAATCGATATGTTTGTGTAACCACTGTTCAAATATCTTTAACTGTTCTTCAGTATGAAAGTAATGTTCACCTGTTTCCATGACTTCTAATTCACAACGATGTTTTTTTGTAAAATAGTTAATAGTTTCAAATTCGCACAGTTCATCTTTGGCTCCATACATAATATATGTATCTGTATTCCATGTATTAATAGGATGTTCTTTTACATAGCATAAATAGTCCCAATATAACTTTTGACCAATAGGTGTCTCTATAGTCATTTCTTTTTGCAAAAGCTCTGGTGTTACATTAAACCATTTCATCATATTTTCGATAATTCGTTCCATATTAACTACTGGTGATAAAAATAATGCCTTTTCTAACACATCATTTTGATAGGCTAAAAGGCTAAAATAAGCTCCCATACTACATGCAAACACGCTTACTTCTTTCCAATGTTCTTTTGCGTAATTCATAATTATAGATAATTCACTAACACAAAACTGTACTTTGCAAGGAGTATTATCATTTTTTCTTTCTCCATGCTCAGGTAAATCAAAGCTTAATACTTGATAACCTTTTTGATTGGCTTCTTCAGCTAATATTTGAATAACTGCATCTTCCTTATTTGACATATTTCCATGTACTGCAATAAAAATTTTTTCACTCTTATCTCCCCATAAAACCGTGGGAATATTACTAATTTTAAAATGATCTTTAAGCATATTTCCTCCATACAATAAGACATATAGGACTTGGCAAAAAACCGCACACACTTTATAATCCTCTACTCAGTTTTAAACAAATCAAACTATTCCTAATTTATCGCAAATGAATTATAATATCTCTCTACCTCTGTATAACAGAGTCTACTTTGTATTTAAAATCTTTCTTTTTTCCATTTCTTCAGAAGCTACAAGTTCTGCACACGTTTCACGCACTCAAAGGGCTAAAGCCCATAAAAAAATGAGGCTACCTTAAGGCAGCCCCACAAAAAGAGGAGTCGTGCTGTAATTCTGGATGTCGAATCTAAGACTGTAGAAGAGCTGCTAGTAGGAGTATGTCCGTTTCTGTGAGTCTATTACTTTATTTTTCAGTCTAACACTTTATTTTCTTCTAAGAAATAACTGTCAGGTGATAAAAAAGTCGTGAACCAATTTTGTTGATTTTACTGTGTTTGCCGCGGCACGTGATAAAGACGAAAAATAAAAAGTCTGGAACCACCAGAAGTTACCATGAAAAGAAAGTTGGAAACTATCATCAACTGAAATTTAGCAGGTCAGTGAAGAATCTTTAACTTCCTCACCTGTTATTCTCTCTCTTTCTTGAAAACAAATCATAAATTTAGGCTCAAAACCGAAATCAGTGCTTGACAATTTAACAGAGGGGTAAAACTGAAAAAACATCTGCCAATCCTGTAAAGTTGTAAGTCCAACCCACAACGAAAAGGAACTGATAGATGCCAATCCAGTATAGCAATGAAAGGCTCAACTTGCCAGAGCTAACGGTGAACCAAATCCTGCCCAGTGATACCGATATATTCAAACTCACTCATTTTTAAGTTCTGAAGCCAATTTTCAAAATTCTCTTTTGTTGCCAAGGCTAAAGAATTTATAACAGTTTGAACTCTTCTCTCATCTAGTGAATTCAAACTATCTATTATTGGTTTAATATTAGTAGGTAATGGAACAAAGTAATCACCCCCTTCATCATATTCTTCGTAATCGAGTTCAGTTCCGTTAACGTCTTCTTTTCTAATTGTTGATTCTTCCTCTTCAATGTTATAAACCAGTTTACCAATTGCAGGTACAGGTATTATATCCTCTTCGTCTGTAATCGTTCTAACTTTATAAACATTCCATTATCGTGCTTTATTACTTTTATTTGTTGTTCTAAGGCTTCCAAGGTATCTAGTGTCACGGGAGCCGCACAGTCTTCGTGCCATCATACGATATTAAAAAACCTAATGAGGTTAGCCTATTGTTCATTCAATTAACCGTGAATGAGATAATGATCTGAAAACAAAAAAACTGGCACAAAAAATATCTCGATGGACAAGCCTTGAAAAAACAGCATCATTTTACGATAAATCTAAATGGAATTTATGCAGGAAATGCAGGATATAAAGAGAGTCTTAAAAATCTCAATTCAGCTTATTCGACCCCTTTTACAAAGAGAACCAAAAGGTCGAGCAGCCACTAAAGGTAGCCCTGTCCATTTTAAAATTTATTTGGATTTTGCGTCAGACAACGCCCTTCGGGCCGGCTCGGTTACGTGGGTTCTAACCGCTTTCGTCCTGCCGACTTGCGGCTCGGTTTTCGCTTCATATGCCCGATCCACTGTGCATAGGGCTTCCAAATCAGAGCCTTCAGCCACCGCTGGATTTGCAGGAGGGAGTGCTCTACGTTCGCGTCCAGTTTGGCCAGCATAAGCAGGCAAAAAGAGATGAGTGTCAGCCAAACCTGGTTGTGCACGGCCTGTTTGCTTGTTCCATAGAAATGCTTAATCTTCAGGTGCTGCTTCATCCATTTGAAGAAGGTCTCAATGGCCCAGCGGCTGCGGTACATCTCACTGATTTCATCGCAAGACAGATCGAAACGGTTGGTGAGCAAAATGAGAAAATTGCCCTGTGAATCGGTTGTTGCCATCATGCGAAGCTTGTGCTTCATCCGCTTTTGCGTGGAACCTACCAGCACCCATTCATCCCTGGTGACCTTGCTGTCCTCTGGAATTTCAAGCGATTGGAGCGGTTCGATCACCGTGTTCTCCTTCAAGCGAGTCACGAAGTATATCCCGTCCGAGCAATAACGATCGAATGCTTTGTAGTCC
The DNA here is from genome assembly GCF_007066085.1 of Paenibacillus thiaminolyticus. Lineage (NCBI taxonomy): Bacteria > Bacillati > Bacillota > Bacilli > Caryophanales > Paenibacillaceae > Paenibacillus > Paenibacillus thiaminolyticus. The sequence goes on from NZ_CP041405.1 coordinate 2,985,268, forward strand.
ACGTAACCGCGGTCAACACATAGGTGATTCCGGCATCTTCGATAAGGTCATCCATCTGTGTCCGGTCATTTTTCTTGGCTGTCGTGGGTTGCCTTCTCTGGCAGGACCTCATGAGCATCTGCAAAAGCAAGGCGGAGGTGAAGCTTTATATCTGCCTTGGTCTTGCGAAAGTCGGCCCACTTGTACCTCCGCAAGCAAAGAGCAACGGTGGTAGAGTCGATAATCCGGAGTGCTTTGCGGTCTGCTATCGAACAGCCATGCCTAGACAAAATCTGCATAGCCAGCCGCTCGAAAACCTGCTGGAGCAGGTCCGGATCCACCTGATTATGCTTGCGGCATAATTTTGCCGGTGAGATCGATTCCAAGCCTAGCATTCCTGTTGAAATTCCTTACTCAGAACGTCGTCGGCTATCTCTCTCACCCCTTCCTGCGGCCTATTTCGGCCATTGTATTTCGGAACTTTTCCCCTATGAGGTAGTAGTAAACGAGTAGCCGCGGCGCACGTTTTAAATATCTGTATTTCTTCCTGTAGTCTTCGTGTTCTGTTGTGTTTTGTTGATTTTCCAATAAATTGAAATAGTTACTCAGCGGCACTTGACGTCAGATTCCTGTGGTGGATTTTCCCCTTTCATTTAAAAAAACACCCGGCAGGATGCGTACCGAGAGAAATACGGCATACACCCAAGCCGGGTAAGGGATTAGAAAATAATATCAATGACCTCTAGCACATCTTGCTCCTGTTCGGATTGCCCGTTCAGGGAAATATCCTTCAACAGCACCGAAGGCTGTTCGCAAATTTGAGTGATGATTACGAGCAGGTCCTGAGCGAAATTGTCGATCAGATTGCGTGTGAACAACTTGGTGGCATATTCAAACTGCCCGTTCATTCCCTCATCCAGCAACGAAATGACCAAGGTAAGATCAAATTGGGAAACCGTATGCGTTTCCGGATAAGATTCGATTTGGATATCCCCGAAGCTTTGAACGTTATCTTCCTTCGTTTCCAGAGCAAACATGACATCGAATATAGGATTGCGGCTTTGATCTCGCGGTACCTGCAGCTTTTTCACAAGTTCCTCGAACGGATAATCCTGGTGGTCGTAGGCCCCCAGCATCGTTTCTTTGACTTCGTTCAAGTAAGCGAGGAAGGTCTTCTCCCCGGACGGATTATGGCGAATCGCCAAAGTGTTGACAAACATTCCGATGAGCGGCTCCAGGTCGGCATGTGTGCGGCCCGAAACCGGCGTGCCTACAATGAAGTCTTCTTGTCCCGAGTACTTGCTGAGCAGGATTGAATAGGCCGCAAATAACACCATATAAAGGGTGGCACCGTTCTCATCAGCGATGCGCTGCAAGCTGTCGGTCATCTGCTTGTCGATGCTGAAAGGCAGCACATCTCCCTCAAAACTGCGAGCGGCAGGTCTGACAAAGTCCGTAGGCAGTTCAAGCGTCGGCAGTTCGCCTTCCAGCACGTCCAGCCAGTAGGCTTCCTGACGTTTCAGCCGCTCTTTTACAGGTTCGGACTGCTGCCAAGCGGCGAATTCCTTGTATTGAATCCGAAGCGGTTCCAGAGTCTCGCCGTTATACAGGCGCAGCAGCTCTGCGACGAAGATGCCCATCGACATGCCATCCGTGACGATATGATGAATGTCCAGCATAAGCAGATGCCGTTCCGCTTCCCATTCCACTAAGCCCACACGCAGCAGCGGCGGCCGCTCCAAATCAAAGACGCGCACAAAGCCGTCTACGATGCTCTTCGTTTCACTTTCCGTCGCTTTCGTATACTCGACGGCAAACTTCAAGTCCGGATAAATCCGTTGTACCGGTTCGCCGTGGACCATTTCGAAGCCGGTTCGCAAAATTTCGTGACGAGCGATCAATCCTTTGAGCGCCGCCTCGAATTGATTCCGTTCCAAGCGCCCGACGAGAACCGTCATGCCGGACATGTTGTAGCTAAGCTCGGCGCCTTCCATCTGCTGCTGGATGTACAGCCGTTTTTGCACGGAGGAAAGCGGGTAGTAATCCCTCTTATCCAGAACCGGAATGGAGAGGTGTTCCTGCCGCTCCAATTGGCTGATCGCTTCGGCCATCGCTTCGATGGTCGAGTGCCGGAACACATCGCGCAGCGGCAGGTCCACGCTCAGCTCCTTGTGCACCTTGCTGACCAGCGTCGTCGCCCGCAGGGAGTGCCCGCCGAGGTCGAAGAAGTTGTCGTGAACGCCAATCTCCTTCGTAAGCCCCAGCACCTCCTGCCAAATACCCACCAGCTTCGTTTCCAGCTCATTGCGCGGTGCGACGTACTCCGTTCCGCTCCCTGCTTCCCCTTCCGGCGCCGGCAGCGCCTTCCGGTCAATCTTTCCGTTCGGCGTCAGAGGCAGGCGCTCCAGCTCGACGAAGTACGACGGGATCATGTATCCCGGCAACTCGCTGGCAATCGCCCGTTTCAGGTCTGCCGCCGTCAGTTCGCCATCCGTTGTGTAGTACGCACACAGCGCTTTCTGCCCGTTCGCGTCACTTCGAACCAGCACCACCGCTTCGCGCACGCCTGCCACCCGCAGCAGTTGCGACTCGATCTCGCCCATCTCAATCCGGTAGCCCCGGATTTTCGCCTGGTTGTCGATCCGGCCGATGAAGTCCACATTGCCGTCTTCCATCCACCGCGCCAAGTCTCCCGTGCGGTACAGCCGCTCGCCCGCAGCGAACGGGCTGTCTACGAACTTCTCTTCCGTCAGCTCCGGACGGTTCAGGTACCCGCGCGCCACGCCGACTCCGCCGATAACCAGCTCGCCCAGCACCCCGACCGGCACCGGGTTCAGGTGCGCGTCCACGATGTAGAATTTCGCATTCAGCCACGCTTTGCCGATCGGCACATGGCCTGTCTGCGGCAGCTTCGTCAGCTCCTCGTCGTAGAAGCTTGAGTCGATCGCCGCTTCCGTCACGCCGTATGCGTTGATGATCCGGAACAACGAGCCGAAGCGTTCCTGCAAGGTTCGGTAATCCGCCACGCTGCAGCTGTCCGAGCTCGTGATCAGCAGCTCCATCCAGCTCATATCCAGCCCCTTCTCGTGTACGTACTCCAGGAACGGCACGATCAGCGCCGGCGTGGATTCGAAGATGGTGACCCGCTCCCGCTCCATCCAGTGGTACAGACGAGACGGATCGATCCGGTCGTCCTTCGGCACGATCACCATCGTACCTCCGTTATACAGCGTCCGCGCGATATCTCCCACGAACACGTCGAACGAGAAGCTTGCGAGCTGCAGCAGCCGCACCGGGAACTGATCCAACCGGTATTCCCGCCGGTAGCCCGCCGCCGTGTTCACCAGGCTGCAGTGCTCGATCATCACGCCCTTCGGCTTGCCCGTCGTTCCTGACGTGTAGATCACGTACGCCAGATCCTCCGGAAGGGCTTCATGGAAGCTGTAGGTGTCAACATTCTGATGGGTCCCATCGCCGTCATTCACAGCATCCGTCAGCTTGCCGGAGACCATGCCGGAGCCAATCGGCGCATTCTCCCGCTCCTCGCTGTACGACGCTTCGTCGTCGAGGTACAGCACCGCCGCCAGCGCCAGCTCCTCTTCGCCGAGCCAGGCTTCGGCACGCTCTCGCAGCGCCGTTTGCGTCAGCAGCACCTTCGCTCCGCTGTCTTCAAGCATGAACCGCACGCGATCTGCCGGATAATCCGGGTCGAGCGGCACATACGCCCCGCCCGCTTTCCAGACGGCCAGCACGGCCACCAGCAAGTCCACCGAACGCTCGGCGAGAATGCCGACGATCGTCTCCCGCCCGATGCCGCTTGCGCGCAGCGTGGCCGCCAAGCGGTTCGCCCGCTCGTTCAGCTCCGCATACGTCAGCCGGTTATTCTCGTACACGATAGCTTCCGCTTCCGGCGTCAGCTCCGCCTGTTCCTCGAACAGCCGATGGAACGCGGCCGCAGGAGCCGCTTCCGGCTGCGCCGGGTTAAACGCGCCGATAATTTGCTCTTTTTCCGCCGGTGTCAAAATGCCCAGCTCGGCAATAGTCGCCGACGGGTTGCGGAGAATGGATTCAAGCAGCTGCAAGTAGTGAGCGGCTAATTTCTCCACCGTTTCGGTTTTATAAAGAGCAGTGGCGTATTCAAACAGATATTCCAAGCCTTCCTCGATCTCCGTAACGTCCAGGCTGAGATCGAATTTAGAAACAATTTCTTCGCTGGCATACGTCGACAAATGGAGTCCGGGAAGCTGGATTTCCAAATTCTCTGTATTCTGCAAAGCAAACATCGTATCGAACAGCGGATTGCGGCTTAAATCGCGAGCCACGTTTACCTTATCTACCAGTTCCTCAAACGGATAATTCTGATGTTCAAAAGCGCCCAGCGTCGTCTCCTTGATTTCCTTCAAGTAGTCAAGGAACGTCTTACCGGCAGTCGGATAACTGCGGATGGCCAGAGTATTGACGAACATCCCGATCAGCGGTTGAATGTCGCTGTGATTTCTTCCCGCAATCGGCGTACCGACCACCACATCTTCTTGACTAGTATATTTATGCAATAATATTGTATAACCAGCAAGCAGAACCATGTAAAGCGTTGCGCCGTTCTCGGCTGCAAGCCGTTTCAGACCCTCGCTTTTCTCGCTATTCATAAACAATTGCAGCGTGCGGCCCTCATAGCTCTGCATAGCCGGGCGCGGATAGTCCGTCGGCAATTCCAAAATCGGCAGATCTCCGCAGAACATGTCGAGCCAATAGGCTTCCTGCTTGACAAGCTGAGCTTTCTGCTCGTCCGATTGCTGCCATACCGCATAATCCTTGTACTGAATGCGGAGCGGCTCCAACGGCTCCCCGCTGTACAAGCGGACGAACTCGTCGATCAGTACGTCCATCGAAACGCCGTCAGATACGATATGATGCGTATCGAACATCAGAATGTGCCGGTCCGGCGCCATTTCGGCAAGGCCTACCCGCAGAAGTGGCGGCTTCGCCAGATCAAACGGACGAACGAATTGGCGCACCGTTTCTTCCGCCTGCTCCCCGCTAATCTGCACATATTCCACCTGGAAGGCGGCTTCTTCATAAATCCGCTGAACCGCTTCGCCTTTTACCATCTCAAAGCCGGTACGCAGCGTTTCATGACGAGCTACGAGCCCGCGGAACGCTTCTTCAAACCGCTGCCGGTCGAGCTCCCCTTCGAGCAGCATTGCTCCCGGTATGTTGTAGCTCAGCTCGCCACCTTCCAGCTGGTTCAAGATATAGAGACGTTTCTGAGCGGAAGATAGCGGATAATACTCGCTAGGTTCCGCAGCCGGAATAGCTGTGAACGAGCCGATCTCCAGCCACTCCATAGCCGCGGCCATTTCCTCAACCGTCGAGTAGCGGAATACGTCGCGAAGCGGGAATTCAATGCCTAGCTCCTTATGCATTTTGCTGACAAGCGTCGTCGCCCGCAGGGAGTGTCCGCCGAGGTCGAAGAAGTTATCCGTTACGCCTACCGCCTTCTCCCGAACAAGCACCTCCTGCCAAATGGCGGCCAGCTTCGCCTCCAGTTCGGTGCGTGGCGCCACGTATTCGCGGCCTCCGCCTGCTCCCCCTTCCGGTGCCGGCAGCGCCTTCCGGTCGATCTTTCCGTTCGGCGTCAAAGGCAGGCGCTCCAGCTCCACGAAGTACGACGGGATCATGTACCCCGGCAGCCCGCTGGCCATCGCCCGCTTCAGGTCCGCCGCCGTCAGGCCTTCTTCCGCTGTATAATAAGCGCACAAAGCTTTCTGACCTTCTTGATCTTCCCTGACGACAACGACCGCTTCCTTCACGCCACCTGCACTCAGCAGCTTCGCTTCGACTTCGCCCGTCTCAATCCGGTAGCCCCGGATTTTCGCCTGGTTGTCGATCCGGCCGATGAAGTCCACATTGCCGTCCTCCATCCACCGCGCCAAGTCTCCCGTGCGGTACAGCCGCTCGCCCGCGGCGAACGGACTGTCTACGAACTTCTCTTCCGTCAGCTCCGGACGGTTCAAGTACCCGCGTGCTACCCCGACTCCGCCAATGACCAGCTCGCCCAGCACCCCGACCGGCACCGGGTTCAGATGCGCGTCCACAATGTAGAATTTTGCATTCAGCCACGCTTTGCCGATCGGCACATGGCCTGTCTGCGGCAGCTTCGCCAGTTCCTCGTCGTAGAAGCTGGAGTCGATCGCCGCTTCCGTCACGCCGTAGGCGTTGATGATCCAGAACAATGAGCCGAAGCGTTCCTGCAAGGTTCGGTAATCCGCCACGCTGCAGCTGTCCGAGCTTGTAATCAACAGCTCCATCCAGCTCATATCCAGCCCCTGCTCGTGCACGTACTCCAGGAACGGCACGATCAGCGCCGGTGTCGATTCGAAGATGGTAACCTGCTCCCGCTCCATCCAGTGGTGCAGACGAGACGGATCGATCCGGTCATCCTTCGGCACAATCACCATCGTGCCTCCGTTATACAGCGTCCGCGCGATATCTCCCACGAACACGTCGAACGAGAAGCTTGCGAGCTGCAGCAGCCGCACCGGGAACTGATCCAACCGGTATTCCCGCCGGTAGCCCGCTGCCGTGTTCACCAGGCTGCGGTGCTCGATCATCACGCCTTTCGGCTTGCCCGTCGTTCCCGACGTATAGATCACATACGCCAGATCCTCCGGACGGGCTTCATGGAAGCTGCCCATGCCAACATTCTGATGGCTCTCATCGCCGTCGTCCACAGCAGCCGTCAGCTTGCCGGAGACCATGCCGGAGCCAATCGGCGCATTCGTCCGCTCCTCGCTGTACGAAGTTTCATCGTCGAGGTACAGCACCGCTGCCAGCGCCAGCTCCTCTTCGCCGAGCCAGGCTTCGGCGCGTTCTCGCAGCGGCATTTGCGTCAGCAGCACCTTCGCTCCACTGTCTTCAAGCATGAACCGCACGCGGTCTGCCGGATAATCCGGGTCGAGCGGCACATACGCCCCGCCCGCTTTCCAGACGGCCAGCACGGCCACCAGCAAGTCCACCGAACGCTCGGCGAGAATGCCGACGATCGACTCCCGGCCGATGCCGCTTGCGCGCAGCGTAGCCGCCAAGCGGTTCGCCCGCTCGTTCAGCTCCGCATACGTAAGTCGGTCGTTCTCGTACACGACGGCCTCCGCTTCCGGCGTGCGCTCCGCCTGTTCCTCGAACAGCCGGTGGAACGCGGCCGCAGGAGCCGCTTCCGGCTGCGCCGGGTTAAACGCGCCGAGAATTTGCTCTTTTTCCGCCGCCGTCAAAAACTCCAACTGATTCACGCGGATGTTCGGGTTAGCCGCAACCTTCTCCAGTGCCCGGGCGAAATGACCGTGGATCAGCCTGATGTCTTCCTCTCTGAACGTCAGCGCATTGTACGTAAACCGCAGCATAATATGCTCTTCCGGAATGACGGTAATGTCCAGGTCGTAGTTCGTTTGCTCCGGCGACTGGATATTAGCGATTTTCAGCGCTTCTTTGTCTCCGCCGACGACCTGCTCAATCTGTTCTTCCATCGGATAATTTTCAAAGACCATAATATGGTTGATCAAGTCGCGCTTTTGCTCGCTCAACGACTGAATTTCGAACAGCGGGAACGTTTCGTAAGCTCCCGATGCCAGCGCTTGATCCTGAGTTTTCCTCAAGATATCGGCTACCGTCTCCTCGGCTTTGCCTTGAATACGGACCGGGATCGTATTAATAAACAGGCCGATCATGCTTTCGATGCCCGGAATTTCCGCCGGACGCCCGGATACGACGGAGCCGAATACGACATCCTCGCTGTTGTTGTATACCTGCAGAACCAGTCCCCATACGGTCTGTATGAACGTATTGAGCGTCACCTGCTGCTGGCGCGCCACCCGCTCGATTTGCCCGGTCAGTTCCTTGCTGAGTTCCACATCGATTTCGGCCGCTTCAAAAGCGCCCTGCTTCAGCTGCGTTTTCTCCTGGGGCAGCTTGGTCTGCTGATCGTAACCCGCCAAATACTCGGACCAGTAACGCGAAGCTTTCGCGGCATCCTGAGCTTCCAGCCATTCGATATACCGGGAGTACGAGGTAACCGGAGGAAGCTCCAGCGTCCGCTTCTCCTGGAAAGCGAAGTAGGTGTCGAACACTTCCTTGATCATGAAGGACATACACCAGCCGTCCATCAAAATGTGATGGTGACTCCAGATCACATGATAGGACTCGTAGCCTGTGCGCAAAACTGTCACGCGCATAAGAGAGCCTCGGGCCAAATCGAACTTGTTCGCTTTATCCGCGCTGACGAAATCGGCTATCGTCTTCTCCGGGTCTTCATCGCTTACCGAGCGAATATCCTCGAAGTACACTTCACACTTCCGCTCGCGGAATACCACTTGAATCGGCTCGTCTCTCCAACCGGTAATAAAGTTGGTCCGCAGCGCCTCATTCCGCTGCACCAGCGTATCCAATCCTTGGGTGAAGGCTTCGACATTCAGGCTTCCATACAGATCGAAGGTCACCTGTTCGAAGTAAGCTTCCGAATCGGCATCCAGCAGGCTGTGGAACAACATCCCTTTTTGCAGCGGAGTCAGGGTGTATACATTCTCCAGTTCGCCGAGCGCCGCCGTATGTTCGGCCAGCCGCTCCAGTTCCTCCACCGTCACATCTTGAAGCAGAACGTCGCTAGGCGTAAGCTCCGGCCGCTCTTTCGATACGCAATGGCTAATGACTTCACGCAAGCTCGATTGAAGCAGGGTGCTCAGGCGCTCTACCGTTTCCCGTTTATACTGGGTTTCCCCATAACGGATCGTGAGTTCCAGCACTCCTTCCGACACCATACCGTTGATATCGAGGACATAATCCATCACTGCATTCGGGCTTGAATCGGAGCCCGGGCTGAACGGAGACGGCTGCGAGCCGCTGCTTTCGTAATCCTGGTCGAACTGACCCAAATAGTTAAAGCTGATCTCCGGCTCCAAAGCGAAACGCTCGCCGTCACGCGGCACCGATAAATAACGCAGGATGCCGTAGCCGATTCCTTTGTTCGGAATGCGGCGCAAGCTTTCTTTAACCTGTTTCATCTGATGACCGAGCGCCTGGGCATGACCCGGCTCCAGAACGATAGGGAATTGGCTTGTAAACCAGCCTACCGTGCGCGTAATGTCCACATCCGGCAAAACATCTTCCCGGCCGTGGCCTTCGAGATTCACCAGCACGCGTTCCCGGCCGCTCCAAGCTTGTACCGCGAGGCCGAGCGCGGCAAGCAGCAAATCGTTCATTTCCGTATGGTAAGCACGGTGTGCCTGCTTCAGCAGCTGTTCGGTTTCCTCCGCCGTCCAGCGAACGGTCACGAGCCCGCTGTCCTTCAGCTTGGATCTGCCTTGTTCAAAATCTTTCGGAAGCGGCTCATAGGTCAATTGCTCAATATGCTGCCAATACTCTCTCTCGCTTTCCATCGCCGGACCGTTCGCATAATCAGCGAGCTGTTTCGCCCACGTTTGGAATGAATCCGTTTTGAGGGGCAGACGGATCGGCTGCCCTTGCAGCGCCTGCTCATAGCCGGCAGCAAAATCCTCAAGCAGAATCCGCCAGGATACGCCGTCTACGACCAAGTGATGGATCGCGATGAGCAGGTGGTCGCCGTCGTCGCAGCGGAACAAGCCGAGCTTCACAAGCGGACCGTTCTCCAGATCGATGCTCGCTTGAATGTCATTCGCCTTAGCCTCTACCGCTTCTTTCACGTCGCCGACTCCCTTGAAATCGACCACTTCCAGATCGAACAGCGCTTCGTTCTCCCCGGCGCCGCGGTTCCAGACGGTATAGCCGTTCTCGGTTTCGCGGTAAACCGTACGGAGAGCATCGTGATGCACGACAAGCTGACGCACCGCTTGGCGTAAAGCTTCTTCGTCAAAGCCTTGCTTGGAGAACTGCATGAACGCCTGGTTGCTGTGATGCACGTCGGCCGGATTTTGTTCAAAGAACCAGCGCTGAATCGGGGTCAAGATGACCTCTCCCGTCACTTCGGCCTGGCTTGCCGTTCTCTCCGCCGTCTGCAGCTGCAAACTAAGGGTGGAAATCGTCGGGTAATGGAACAAATCTTTCATGACCAGCTTGTACCCCGTTTGCAAAAGACGGGACGATACCTGCAAGGCCTTGATCGAATCGCCGCCGAGCGCAAAGAAATTGTCCATCGTGCCGACCTGATCCACGCCCAGCACCGACTGCCAGACCGACGCAAGTGCTTGCTCGGCAGGAGTACGAGGCGCCGTGTATGCAGCCTCGGCACGAATGCTTCCTTCCGGCACAGGCAGCGCTTTACGGTCGATCTTCCCGTTCGGCGTAAGCGGCATTTGACCCAGGCGCATGATGCGCGAAGGCACCATATGGGAAGGCAGCGCGGCGTCCAGATGGGCCACAAGCCCTTCCAGACCGAAGCTGGAATCCGCTACGACATACCCGCACAAATATTTCTGCCCCCGCTCGTCCGTCTGATCGATGACAAGCGCTTGACGCACGCCGGCAAAATTTTGCATGGCCGCTTCAATTTCTCCAAGCTCGATCCGATAGCCGTGAATTTTCACCTGATTGTCGATCCGGCCGATGAAGTCCACGTTGCCGTCTGGCATCCAGCGCGCCAGGTCGCCCGTCCGGTACAGCCGCTCCCCAGCGACGAACGGGCTGTCTACGAATTTCTCCGCCGTCAAATCCGGGCGGTTCAAGTAACCGCGGGCCACACCCGCTCCGCCGATAATCAGCTCGCCCAACACCCCGACCGGTACCGGCTTCAGATTCGCATCCACGATGTAGAACTTGGCGTTCAGCCACGCTTTCCCGATCGGCACGCTGCCCGTCTTCGGCAGCTTCTCCAGCGGCTCGTCATAGAAGCTGGAGTCAATCGCCGCTTCCGTTACGCCGTAGCTGTTAATAATACGGAACTGCGAGCCGAAGCGCTCCTGCAAGGTGCGGTAATCCGCTACGCTGCACGCATCCGAGCTTGTGATCAGCAGCTGCATTGAGCTGAGGTCCAGACCCTCGGCATGCACATGCTCCATGAACGGCATGATCAGCGCCGGAGTCGATTCGAACACCGTCACGGCGTAGTCGCGAATCCAGCCGTAGAGGCGGGTTGGATCAATCCGGTCGTCCTTCGGCACGATGATCATGGTGCCGCCGTTGTACAGCGTCCGCGCAATGTCGCCGACGAACACGTCGAACGAGAAGCTGGCGAGCTGCAGCAGCCGGATCGGGAACTGATCCAGGCGGTAGTCCCGCCGATAGCCCGCCGCCGTGTTCACCAGGCTGCGGTGTTCCACCGCCACGCCCTTCGGACGGCCCGTCGTACCGGAGGTGTAGATGACGTAAGCCAAATCGCCCGGCTTGTTCACATTCGTCGGATTCGATGCGAGATCCGCCGCTTGTACGTTCTTCTCGGCTTCTGCCGTAGCGGACGTTTCGGCAGCAGCCTCTCCCGCCGCTCCGAGGCTGTACGTCGCGGCATCGTCAAGCGCAAGCACCGTTTGCAGCACTAGAGCTCCGTCGCTGCGCCAAGCTTCCACCTGCTCCAGCAGGCGGGTCTGCGTGAGCAGCACCGACGCCCCGCTGTCCGCGAGCATATACTCGATCCGCTCCGCCGGATAGTCCGGGTCGAGCGGCACATAAGCGCCGCCCGCTTTCCATACGCCGAGCACCCCGATCAACAGCTCCGCCGAACGGCCGGCCAGAATGCCGACCACCTGCTCCGGCTTCACCCCGCGCGCCCGCAGTGCATACGCCAGACGATTCGCTTTGGCGTTAAGCTCCGCATACGTCAGCTTGCTGTCTTCGTAGACAACCGCCAGCGCTCCAGGAGTGCGCTCCGCCTGCTCCTCGAACAGCTCGTGGAACGTCCTCTCTCTCCACGACTCATCCGCTTCCAAGCCAGTACCCTCTGCGGCGGGTTGCTTCGCAAGAGCCGAAGACGACACGTCAAACCCGACCAGCAAATCATGCTTTTCGCTGTCCGTCAAGAAATCCAAATCCGAAATCCGCGCACCTGGCTGAGCTAGGATCGACGCCAAAAGCTGCTCGTAATGACCCGCTAGCCGTACCATCGTTTCCTGTCTAAACAACGAGGTAGCGTACTCGATCTTGCAAACCAACTCGTTATCGAATTCCACAATATCTAAGCTAAGATCAAACTTCGCCGTCTTTTCCTCGATGTCGAACAGCGACCATTGCAAGCCTTCCAGGGTTAAATCCAAGCTTTCGTGCTTTTGCAAAGAAAACATGGTGTCAAACAGCGGATTCCGGCTTAAATCCCGGCTCACCTGAAGAGCTTCCACCAGTTCCTCGAACGGATAGTCCTGGTGCTCATAGGCTCCAAGCGTCGTTTCCTTCACTTCCTGCAAGTAATCCAAGAACGTCCGCTCCGCCGCCGGACCCAAGCGAAGGGCCAGTGTATTGACGAACATGCCGATAATCGGCTGTAAGTCGGCGTGAGATCGGGCGGCAATCGGAGTACCCACCACGATATCTTCCTGTCCCGCGTATTTATGAAGCAATACGGAGTACGCAGCCAGCAGAAGCATGTACAGCGTCGCCCCCGAATCGCCGGCAAGCCGTTTGAGAGCTTCGCTTTTCTCCGCGTCCAGCGTAAACATGAGCGTTTGACCGTCAAACTGCTGCACGGCCGGGCGGGAGAAGTCGAGAGGCAGCTCAAGAACCGGAAGCTCGGAGCTGAATACCCCGCGCCAGTATTCCTCCTGCCGTTTGATGCGCTGGCGCTGCTCCTCGGATTGCTGCCAAACGGCGTAATCCTTGTATTGAATCCGCAGCTCCGGCAATTCTTCCCCATTGTAAAGCCGCACGAATTCGCGCAGCAGCACGTCCATGGAAAGGCCGTCGGAACCAATATGATGAATATCCAGCGCGAGCAGGAATTTCTCTTTCTCCAGTTCGATCAGCAGGGCGCGCAGCAAAGGCGGCTGGGTCAAGTCAAAAGGCTGAATGAAGCCTTCAAGAATGGCTGCAACCTGATCTTCGCTTGCTTGAAGCTTCTCGACCTTAAAAGCTACGAGCGGATGAATACGCTGAACCGGCTCCCCATTCACAATTTCAAAACCGGTGCGCAGCATATCGTGCCGGGCCACCAAAGTAGTCAGCGCCTTTTCCACTTTGCCCTCGTTCAAAGCCCCCTCCAATTGCAAGGCGCTTGGGAGGTTGTAATTCAGCTCCGAGTCATCCAGCTGGTGCAGGACGTACAGCCTTTTTTGCGCGGAGGAAACCGGATAGTACGCTTTCTCTTCCGCTTTCGGAATCAAGCTGTGCTGCGTTTCTTCCAAGCTGGCAATAGCCCCGGCCATCGACTCTACCGTCATATAGCGGAACACATCGCGTAGCGGAAGTTCGACGTTCATTTCCTTCCGAATCTTGCTGACAAGGTTCGTCGCCCGCAAGGAGTGGCCTCCGAGCTCAAAGAAATTGTCCAGGACTCCAATGCCGGAGTAACCCAGCACTTCCTCCCAGATCTTCACAAGCTGGGACTCTGTCCGGTTACGCGGGGCTACGTATTCGACGCCCGTTTGCAAGCCGCCTTGCGGCTCCGGCAGCGCTTTGCGGTCCACTTTGCCGTTGGACGTCAGCGGCATGCGCTCCAGCTGCACGAAGTACGACGGGATCATGTACCCCGGCATTCCCTGGGCCAGCGAGGTTCTCATTTCACTGACCGTCAGCGTCCGGTCCGCCACAAAGTAGGCGACAAGCGCCTTCTCGCCCCCGCCGTCCTGACAGGCGAGCACCACCGCTTCTTCCACGCCCTCGACGTTCAGCAGCTGCGTCTCGATTTCGTCCAGCTCGATCCGGTACCCGCGGATTTTGACCTGGTGGTCGATCCGGCCCAAGTATTCGATGTTGCCGTCCGGCAGCCAAGCCGCCAAGTCGCCCGAGCGGTACAGCTTCTCCCCCTCCGCAAACGGGGAATCGACGAACTTCTCCGCCGTCAGATCCGGACGGTTCAGGTATCCTCTCGCAAGGCCTTCCCCGGCCACGTACATTTCGCCCGCTACGCCGATCGGCACAGGGCGGCGGTTTTCATCCAGGACGTACACCCTCAGCGTCGGGATCGGCTTGCCGATATTGCTCTTCGCCGCCTCCATTTCGACCCGCGTAATTTCCTTATACGTCACGTGAACCGTCGTCTCGGTAATGCCGTACATATTGATCAGCTTCGTCTCCGGGTACTTCGTCTTGAAGCCCTTGAGCAGCAGCGGACTCAGCGCTTCGCCCCCGAAGATGACGTTGCGAATCCGCAGATCGTACGGATGGTCCGCCAAGACCTCACGCAGCAGCTGGTAGAAGTACGTTGGCGTCTGGTTCAAAATCGTGACCTGTTCGCGGCCCAGCAGCGCCAGGAAATCGGCCGGATTTTTCGCCGTGAGCGGCGGTACGATGACCAGCTTGCCTCCGTACAGCAGCGCTCCGTACATTTCCCAGACGGAGAAATCGAAGCAGAACGAGTGGAACAGCGTCCACGTGTCGGACGGCCCGAAGTCGAACAGGTTCTTGTCGTTGAACAGGAGGCGCACCACGTTCTTATGCTCGATCAGCGTTCCTTTCGGTCTGCCGGTCGTTCCCGACGTGTAGATGACATAAGCCAGGTTGTCCGGCCCGGAAATCGGCTCCAGGTTCGAAGCACCCAGCGCACCTTCGGAGTCCGCCCCTCTGTCGCCCCAAACGAAATCATCCAATTCGAGACGCGTTCCTGCGAAGTCGGTCTTCTCGTGCAGATGCTTTTGAATCAGCAATAACGGCGCGCCCGAATCCTCGACCATGAAGCGGATGCGCTCCTCCGGGTAGTCGGGATCGACAGGCACGTAGGCTCCGCCCGCTTTGAGAATCGCCAGAATGCCGACGACCATATCGAGCGAGCGTTCGGCCAGAATCGCTACCAGTTGGTCTGCTTCTACTCCCGTCTCCCGCAGCTTCCGCGCAAGGCGGTTGGATCGCTCGTTCAGCTCGCGGTAGGTCAGCTGCCGCTCGTTCATGACGGCGGCCACGTTGTCCGGGTAAAGCTCCGCCTGCTCTTCGAACAAGCCTTGAATCGTCTGCTGCCGCGGGTAGCCCGCCTCCGAACCGTTGAAACCGCGCACCAGCTCGCGGATTTCCTCCTCCGTGAGCATTTCCAGCGAGGCAATATCCCCGTCCGGCGCTGCTGCGATGGTTTCTAACAGCTTGTCATAATGTTTGGCGAACCGTTCCGCGGTCTCCTGTTTATACAAAGCCGTAGCGTACTCCAACCGGCATTCGAGCTGACCGTCCAGCTCCGAAATATCCAGGAGCAGCTCGAACTTGGATGTTTGGTTTTCCAGCGGATAAAACGATTGCTCCAGCCCCTCAATGACAATTTGCTCGTTCTCCGTATTTTGCAGGGAGAAGAACGTATCAAAGAGCGGATTTCGCCCGGTCGCGCGCGGAATGTGAAGACTTTCCACCAAGTCTTCGAACAAATAATTTGGGTGTTCGAAAGCCCCGAGCGTGATGTCCTTGATTTCTTCCAGGTACGAAAGGTATGGCTTGGAACGCTCCGGACGGCTGCGAATGGCCAGCGTGTTGATAAACATCCCCACGATCGGCTGCACTTCATCCTGCGTTCTTCCGGCAATCGGCGTTCCCACGATCAGATCTTCCTGACCCGAATATTTATGCATAAGGATGGAGTAAGCCGACAGCAGCACCATGTACAGGGTCGTCCCCGTCCGTGCCGCCAGCTCTTTCAGCTTCTCCGTCCGCTCTTTCCCGATATAAAACTTCACGGTCCGGCCGTCAAAGCTTTGCACCGCTGGCCGCGGGAAGTCCGTCGGCAGCTCCAAGACCGGCAGCTCGCCCGACAACTGTTCCAGCCAGTACTCCTTCTGCGGCTGGAGCAGTTGCGCGTAAGCTTCGGAATGCTGCCAAACGGCATAATCTTTGTATTGAATGCGCAGCGGGGCCAGCTCCTCGCCCCGATACAGGCGGCTGAACTCGTCGAAGAGCAGCGCTGTCGAAATGCCGTCCGAGACGATATGGTGCATATCGAACAGCAGAATGTGGCGATCCTCGGCAACTTCGATCAGGCCGATGCGGAGAAGTGGCGGCTTGGTCAGATCAAACGGGCGATAGTAAGCTTCCACCACTTGATCCACTTCCCGCTCGCCCGCCTGGAAATAATCGACAGCAAACTCCACCTCGTCATAGATGCGCTGCACAAGCTCGCCTTGAACCTGCTCGATCCCGGTACGCAGCGTCTCATGGCGCTGAATCAGCGCCCGGAACGCGTGCTCGACGCGCATGCGATCCAGCTTGCCTTCGAGAAGAAGCGCCGCCGACATATTGTAGCTGCGCTCGGCCCCGTCAAGCTGGCGCAGGACGTACAGACGCTTTTGCTCGGATGAAACCGGATAGTACTCGGCCTCAGCCGCCTTTGTAATCTCATGCGTCTCCTGCTGCTTTAAACCGCCGATTCTTTGGGCCAGCTGTTCGATCGTGGTGTAGCGGAAAACGTCCCGCAGCGGAACCTCGACTTGCAGCTCTTTCCGAATCTTGGAAACCAGCATGGAGGCCCGCAAGGAATGACCACCCAGGTCAAAGAAATCGTCTTGGACTCCAACTCGCGCAATACCCAGCACCTGCTGCCACATGAGAGCAAGTCTTGTTTCCAGCGTTGTGCGAGGAGCCACATACTCACGGCCTGATTCTACCTCTCCGGCCGGTTCAGGCAGCGCTTTGCGGTCAATTTTGCCGTTCGGAGTAAGTGGAAGCTTATCAAGAGACACCAGCCGGGCCGGGACCATATGGGCCGGCAGCTCTTGCTTCAATTGGGACAGCAGATCGCTCAGCTGCAAGGAAGTATCCGCCGCCACGTAGCCGCACAAATACTTTTGCCCCTGCTCATCCGTACGGTCGGTCACCACAGCCTGCTTGACGCCCGGGAAACGCAGCAGGGCCGTTTCAATTTCGCCGAGTTCGATCCGGAACCCGCGAATTTTCACCTGATAGTCGATCCGGCCGATGAAGTCGACGTTGCCGTCTTCTAGCCAGCGGGCCAAATCGCCTGTCCGGTACAGACGTTCGCCCGGCACAAACGGGCTGTCCGCAAACTTCTCGGCGGTTAGGTCCGGACGGTTCCAGTACCCGCGCGCCACCCCGGCGCCGCCGATGACAAGCTCGCCCGGAACCCCTACAGGAACCGGCTTTAACGCGGCATCGACAATGTAAAACCGGGCGTTCAGCCAAGCTTTGCCGATCGGCACATGACCCGACGGCGGCAGCTTATCCAGCGGCTCATCGTAAAAGCTGCTGTCAATGGCCGCTTCGGTAACGCCATAGCTGTTGATGATGCGGAATTGTCCACCGAATCTTTCCTGCAGCAACCGGTAATCGGTGACACTGCAAGCATCTGAGCTCGTAATCAGCAACCGCATGGAGCTGACGTCCAGCCCTTCTTCATAAATATGCTGCATGAACGGCAGGATGAGCGCAGGCGTCGATTCGAATACCGTAATGTCTTGCTCCCGAATCCAGCCGTATAAGCGGTTCGGATCAATCCGGTCATCCTTCGGCACAATCACCATCGTGCCTCCGTTATACAGCGTCCGCGCGATGTCTCCGACGAACACGTCAAACGAGAAGCTGGCCAGCTGCAGCAGCCGCACCGGGAACTGATCCAAGCGGTACTCGCGACGGTACGCATCCGCCGTATTCACGAGACTGCCGTGCTCGATCATGACGCCTTTCGGGCGTCCCGTCGTACCCGAGGTGTAAATCACATAAGCCAAGTCTTGCTGGGCACTATCGGCAGATTCAAATTCCACGGCTAAGGCATCCCTGTTATAAATCTGTTCATCGTCCATGGCATAGACAGCTTGAAGCTTCAGCCGGTCATCGGCCAACCAACCTCCGGCCCGCCCCAACAGATGACGCTGCGTAAGCAACACCGATGCTTCGCTATCGCTGAGCATGTATTCAATCCGCTCCGCCGGATAGTCGGGGTCCAGCGGTACATAGGCTCCGCCTGCTTTCCAAACGGCGAGCACCCCGACCAGCAGTTCCACCGAACGCTCCGCCCAGATCCCCGTAATCGTCTCCCTTCCCACGCCCTGTTCACGAAGGAGATAAGCCAGCCGCTCAGCGCGTTCGTTCAATTCGCCGTAGGTCAGCTGTTTGTCCATGTAGACGACTGCCGGATGATCCGGAATTTCCCGGGCCAACTTTTCAACATACCGATGAAACGCTTCTCCCTCGCTCAGCCCTGCCACAGGCGGGTTAAACACGCCCAGAATGCGGTGTCTCTCCTCATCGCTCAGCAGAGAAATCTCGCGTACTGGCAGTTCGGGAGTCTGAAGAAACTGGTCCAGAACAGTTACATACTGTTCCATAATCCGATCAATCTCGGCCGTCTCGAACAGGCCGGTACGATAGGAAGCATGGAGAATGACATGGCCTTCATTCAGCATATGGTCGAAGCGCAGCAGCAAATCGTCCATCTCATGCCTAGCGAAGTGAGCCTCCAGGCGTACTTTGATTTCTTCATACTCCACGATTTTCAAAGGCAGATATTCCAGAGACGTGCGGAACAGCCCCGAAAGATCGTTGCGGCCGTGTTGTTCGCGTAAATCCTGGATCAATTGGTTATAAGGGTATTTCTGATACCGCAGATCCGCCGTATTTTCCTTGGAAACCGTTTGGATCAAGGAGAGCACGTGCCCGTCTGGATTCAGACGAATCCGCGTGGCCACGGTGCTGACGAACATGCCGATCGTTTCTTTTTCCTTCTTGCTGGTGCGATTGGCGAAAACCGTGCCGACCGGAATATCGGTGCTGTCGGTCAGCTTGTACAATAAGGCGTACATGGCGGACAGAAATAACGTATATATGCTGACCTGATATTGTTCGCTGAAGGCCAGAATGCGTTCATACCGGGAACCGTCCAAAGTGATGGAAAGTTTATTGGATTCGCTGCCGATCGCGAATGGCGGATACGATTTAATGCCGGTCGTTTCAGGCAAAGTGCTGTACTTCGTCAGCCAGTATTCCTTGCCTTTTTGATAACGCTGCGATTGCTCATATTCACGTTCTGCGGAAATATAATCCAGATAGGAAGGGGCCTGGTAACTGCTGGAGATGCCTTTGCGCAGTTCCAGGTATTTTTCCATCACCGCATGCAGCAAGGCAGTGACGGACAAACCGTCGGCGATAATATGATTTATCGTCAAATTGAGCCATACCTGGCCGTTCGCAAAATGGATAATCGTAAATTGGTGGAGGTATTCGTCAAACACGCTGGCCGGTTTTTCGCTTACTTCTTTCACCCAAGCATAGAATTGTTCGGTTGTGCCTATTACGAGGCGGCTTATCCTGGCTTGGACATTCTCTGGTTCTTCGAACCACTGCGTTGGATTTTGCAAATCCCCGCTAATGCGGATTCGGAAAGCGTCATAGGTTTTGACGATCTGTGCCGCCGCTTGCTCCAGAAGCTGTGTGTCGATCTTGCCCGTAATCTGGTAGGTCGCAGAAAGCATCGTGATGGACGTGCCCGGATTCATAATTTCCATGAACCATATCCGGCGCTGGGCTTGCGTTAATCCATATTGCTCGTTGGTATTCACTTTCACATCGACACCCTCCCGGTTTAGAGATTCTTTATAGATAGGCTTTGTACCTAGGAAGCCGCCCACCGTAAAGCGGGTCTAGCCGTACAGCCGAGCGTAATAACCCTCGAGCGCCAGCAGGTCCTGATGACGGCCCCGCTCGACGACCGTGCCTTGGTTCATGACGGTAATCAAATCCGCATGTTCCACGGTGCTGAGACGGTGGGCAATCAGAATGGTGGTGCGCCCCTTCATCAATTCGTTCAGGGCCTGCTGTACCCAATGCTGGGATTCGTTATCCAGCGCGGAAGTCGCTTCGTCCAGCAGCAGAATCGGGGCGTTTTTGAGAATCGCCCGGGCGATCGCAATTCGCTGCCTTTGTCCGCCCGACAACGACGCTCCTCTCTCTCCCACCGACGTTTGATACTGTTCCGGAAGTTCCTGAATGAAATGGTGAGCATACGCCGCTTTGGCCGCTTCAATCACTTCTTCATCCGTTGCATCCGGGTTGCCGTAGCGGATGTTTTCCTCAATCGTGCCGGTAAATAAGAACGGCTCCTGCGGAACGTATGCAATCTGCCTGCGGATTTCATCCAGCGTGTAATGGCCGAACGGTTTGCCTTGGAGCAGGATTTCTCCGCTATCCACAGGATAAAAGCCGAGCAGCAGCTTGATCAGCGTACTTTTGCCGCTGCCGCTGGCCCCTACGATAGCGGCGACCTGGCCGGGAAACACCTGCATGGACATGTCGACAAGCACCTTTTTATCTGCCTGATAGGAAAATTCCACATCGCGAAACTCCACCGCAGCCTCTGACATTAGCTCGCTGTGAGGAGAGCCCAAACGCTCCGGTTCCTCTTCCTCTCTTAGTACCTCTTGAATCCGGTGAGCGCCGGCGAGCGAATTTTGGGTCATCGACAGAACCATCCCCAAGTTCAACAAGGCGTGCGTCAGATTCACTTGCAGAACCGCCAGGGCGGCGACGCTTCCCATTCCCATCAGTCCGTAGGCATAAAGAAGACTGCCGATGACGATGATGCCGCAGAACGTGACGTAGCTGATAAAATGGTTCACCGCAGCCTGCATGCCATTCTTCTGCGCAGTTTGCCGAAGCGTCTGCGTCATTTGTTCGTTCAACGCTTCGTACTGGTTGTAAATCGTACGGATGCGGAACAGCTTCACAATTTGAATGCCGCCCATAAAATCTTTGAATTTTTCGGTCATTTTACCGAGCGTTTGCAAGCCTTGTTCGGACAAGGCTCGAATATCCCGCGCAAATTTCAGGCTGACCACGGAGGACAGCAGCAGAATGACGAAGGATACGCCGGCAAACCGCCAATCGATCAACACCATGGAGACAATGGAGCCGATGCAAAAAACAATTTGAAGCAGCAAAACGAAGTAAACCTGCGAAAATGTAAACTCAACGGTCGTTACGTCGTTGTTCACCCGCGACAGCAAGTCCCCATGGTGCGTCTGTTCCAGAAATCTCGGCCGCACCCGGCACAGCTTGTCGTAAAGACGTTCGCGGATATTCAGCACAGTCAGCTCGACACTGCGCTGGTATAAGTAAATGAACCAAGGAGAAATCACATTTTCCAGGAACAGCGCCGCACCCAAAATAATAAAGGCTTCCACCATCAGGGACGTATCACGAGACACGGCGAAATCAACCAAGTTATGTACGACCAAACTGAAGGCGATCAGGAACAATGTCTGGGTGAGCGCCGTCACGGCCAGGCCAATGGCGTACTGGGTTTTGCGCTTGCGGTTCATAAAGGTCAGCAAGTAGCCGAGTTCTTTCACTTGAGAGAGCCATCCGCCCTTTTTCATGTGTACGCCACCTCCCTGCGTTCGGCAGAATCGGTAAATTCCTGGTAGTACGACTGGGCGTACAGTCCCTTCCTCTCCAGCAATTGTTCATGAGTGCCCTTTTCAACAATCTTCCCCTGTTCCATGACCCAAATTTCGTCGGCGTTTTGAACAGTAGAAAGCCGGTGGGCAATAACCATGGCCGTTCTCTGCTTCATCAATACATTGAGCGCTTCCTGAACCGCGCTTTCCGACTCCGGATCAAGAGCCGACGTTGGCTCGTCCAGCAGCAGAACGGGAGCATCCTTCAGAAAAGCCCGGGCCATTGCAATGCGCTGGCGCTGCCCGCCGGACAAAAAGCCTCCGCGCTCTCCGACATATGTCTGGTAGCCGCCCTCAAGCTGCATAATGAAGGAATGCGCCTGAGCGGCTTTGGCGGCTTCGATAATCTCGTCCATCGACGCTTCTTCCCGCCCGTAGCCGATATTTTCGGCGATCGTGCCGCTAAACAAATATGAATCCTGGGTTACCACGGAAAAATGCGACCGAAGCTGCTCCGGATCGGCGCCGTGGATCAGGCTGCCGAACACGCGGATCTCACCCTGGTCCTCCGGAAGCGGATAAAAGCCGCATACAAGCTTAAACACCGTGCTCTTCCCTCCGCCGCTCGCTCCGACAAGCGCGATCGTCTTCCCTTCCGGCACCGAAAAGCTAACATTCCGCAGGATCGGGGAGCTCTCCTCATACCCGAAGGTTACCTTCTGAAACTCGATGGGGGCGGCGCTCGCCTTCGGAAGCGAACGGCCATTTTCCGTTTCGGTCGGCTGCTCGACGATTTCGGAGACCCTTCTGAGGGCACCGGCCATTTCGAACGTCCGTGTGATGAGCTCGGGAATATGCTCCAGCGGCTCCAGACACAGATTCAGCAAGTACAGGAAGGCGACCAGCTCCCCCGCGCCTAGCTGCCCTTGGTAGATCAAATAGCTTCCGTAACTGACGGCGAAAATGATCGGGCTGATCATCAGCGTGGAAAGCAACGGATTGACCCAGGCTTCCCGCTTTTTCACGGCCAGCTTTTTGTGGGCCGTCAATTGCAGCAGCACTTGGTAGGAGCGAGATAACATGCCGGATAGCAGGTAGCTTTTTACAATAGGCATACCCCCGAGCGTATCCTGGAGGTTGACGTTCATTCGGCCCATGTTCGCCTGGGCTTCCTCCGTCAACCGTTCCAACTGCTTGCCGATCCATTGGGACACCAGCAGCGCTAAGGGAAATAACAGCAGGCTGTAAAGCATCAGCTCCCATTGGAGGTAGATCAAATAAGCGAAACAGCCAATGAACAATAGCGGATGATAAAACCACTGGGCAAGGTCCCGAATCATAAACTGCTGGATAAGCTGCAGGTCGTTGTTGATCCGCGACAACACGTCGCCGGAGTGCTGCTTTTCCAAATAGGAGACCGGGAGTTTGCCGATATGACGCATGACATGGTTGCGGATATCCTGCACCGCAGAGGCGCTGCTTCGCTCCACCCCGAAGCTCATAAAATACTTCGCCGGCACACCGATCAAGATGACCACAAAGACCGTGTACACGATTTGCAGAACGATTGGCCCCGCCCCCTCCTCGGCCTGGGTGGTCAGCTGCTCGATCAAACTTCCCGTCCATATCTCAATAACGGCGGCGGCAATTGCGGACAAGGTACCGACGATCATCCAGCCTTTGTGACGGCTTACATAGGACATCAGCCAGCGGAACGCTTTCCAGGTGGCGTAAGCGGATTGGCGCTTGGAAGGCGCCGCTGTGCCTTGTTCTTGAACAGACTGCTGCCGGTCAGCTTCCATGCAGTACCCCGGCCTCCACTTCGATCTGCCGCTTGACTTGCTCTAAAATGTCCCGGATGACAACGGCCGTTTCGTCCACGCGCGCGAGTTCCAGCAATTCCTCGTGCGCGCCCTCCAGCCGGTAATCGGCGTAAGCTTGCGTCGTTGCCCCCCGCCAGGACGGCAATTGGTGCTCTAGGCGGAACGCTTCGCTGTCTTTCGCAATCAGCTCGTAAATCCGGGCCGGGATCGTGCCGGAATTAATAAGCTGCGCTTCGTACGTCAAGGTCGCTTTGACCTTCCGATGAACCCGCTCCCGCACGAGCGGACTGCTCATTAATTCCTTCTCTTCTTCGTCGAAATCGGCAAGCGTTTCTTCAAGCTCTTTCTCCGACGTTTCGGGAGGCGTCAGCGTGTCCTTAATCCACGAATCCACCATGAGCACGTCCGTTACGGAATACCCTCTTTTCTCCATCGTTTTGGCTACCTCGAACGTGAGGTTGCCTCCAAAGCAGTAGCCGAGCAGCACGTAAGGTCCTTCGGGCTGGATGCGGACGATCTCGTCTACATAACGGTTCAGCATGACCTCGTAATCGGTGGCATCGTCGATAAAATCAATGCCGTAGAGCAAAAACTGGCCGTCGAGCCTGTTTGCGAGCTCCCGGTAACCGATGCCGAAGCCACTGCCCGGAGGGAAGCAGAACACATTCAAATCTCCTGCTTTATTCAGCTTAATGAAGGAGTCTCCCCCTTTATCCAGACCCAGATCCCCCTCTCCGAAAGCCATGGCTTCAACGGTTACATGATGGAATTGGCGGTTCAGCGGTATCTCAATGCCCGTTTCATCGTAAACGGCTTGAACGAGCCTCATCAGACTTAACGAATTGCCACCCAACTCAAAAAAGTTATCCTTTACGCCGACCTGCGGAACGCCAAGCGTATCCTGCCAGACGCGGGCGATCTTCATTTCGAGCAGCGTTCTCGGCGCGACATATTCCGCTCCTCCGGCCGCGGCTTCCTCCGGCGCGGGCAGCGCTTTGCGGTCGATTTTCCCGTTCGGGGTCAGCGGCATCTGCGAAAGGTGCACGAGGTGCGAAGGAATCATATACCCCGGAAGCTGCTTGGCGAGCTCCTCCTTGAGTTCATGCGCCGCCAGCCTCGTTTCCGCGACGTAGTAAGCGACAAGCTGCTTTTGGCCGTTCGCGTCGTCGCGGTCGAGCACCTTGGCTTCTTGCACGGCGGCGATCTTCAGCAGCTGCGTCTCGATTTCGTCGAGCTCGATCCGGTAGCCGCGGATTTTCACCTGGTGGTCGATCCGGCCCAGGTATTCGATGTTGCCGTCCGGCAGCCAAGCCGCCAAGTCGCCCGAGCGGTACAGCTTCTCCCCCTCCGCAAACGGGGAATCGACGAACTTCTCCGCCGTCAGATCCGGACGGTTCAGGTATCCTCTCGCAAGGCCTTCCCCGGCCACGTACATTTCGCCCGCTACGCCGATCGGCACTGGGCGGCGGTTCTCATCCAGGACGTACACCCTCAGCGTCGGGATCGGCTTGCCGATATTGCTCTTCGCCGCCTCCATTTCGACCCGCGTAATTTCCTTATACGTCACGTGAACCGTCGTCTCGGTAATGCCGTACATATTGATCAGCTTCGTCTCCGGGTACTTCGTCTTGAAGCCCTTGAGCAGCAGGGGACTCAGCGCTTCGCCCCCGAAGATGACGTTGCGAATCCGCAGATCGTACGGATGGTCCGCCAAGACCTTACGCAGCAGCTGGTAGAAGTACGTTGGCGTCTGATTCAAAATCGTAACCTGTTCGCGGCCCAGCAGCGCCAAGAAATCGGCCGGATTTTTCGCCGTGAGCGGCGGTACGATGACCAGCTTGCCTCCGTACAGCAGCGCTCCGTACATTTCCCAGACGGAGAAATCGAAGCAGAACGAGTGGAACAGCGTCCACGTGTCGGACGGCCCGAAGTCGAACAGGTTCTTGTCGTTGAACAGGAGGCGCACCACGTTCTTATGCTCGATCAGCGTTCCTTTCGGTCTGCCGGTCGTTCCCGACGTGTAGATGACATAAGCCAGGTTGCCCGGTCCGGAAATCGGCTCCAGGTTCGCAGCGTCCAGTGCATCGTCGGAGTCCGCCCCTCTGTCGCCCCAAACGAAATCGTCCAATTCGAGGCGCGTTCCTGCGAAGTCAGTCTTTTCGTGCAGATGCTTTTGAATCAGCAATAACGGCGCGCCCGAATCCTCGATCATGAAGCGGATGCGCTCCTCCGGGTAGTCGGGATCGACAGGCACGTAGGCTCCGCCCGCTTTGAGAATCGCCAGAATGCCGACGACCATATCGAGCGAGCGTTCAGCCAGAATCGCTACCAGTTGGTCCGCTTCTACTCCCGTCTCCCGCAGCTTCCGCGCAAGCCGGTTGGATCGCTCGTTCAGCTCGCGGTAGGTCAACTGCCGCTCGTTCATGACGGCGGCCACGTTGTCCGGGTAAAGCTCCGCCTGCTCTTCGAACAAGCCGTGAATCGTTTTCCCCTGCTCGAACCCGGTTTCGGTGTCATTAAATCGCTTCAACAGCATCTCCCTCTCGTCTGGGGACAGCACATCGGCTTGTCCAAGCTCCAGATCCGGCTGAAATAAAAGCACGGATAGCAGCCGAACAAGATGGTCGGCCGCCTGTTCCACAAATGCCCGCTCGTACCGCTGCCCGTCAAAGCTTATTTCCAGCTTGATGGAGTGGTTTTGGCGGTCAAATTGAAAAACCGTATCGGCCGCCACCCGGTTACCCAGCGGTACCGGATGAATCGGGGCGAAAGATGCGACGGTGTTGACGACCGGGAGGCCGTCCCCCGTATAGCCCAGATGGAGCGGCTCCACCATTTTTCGAAAAGGCAGATGCTGATGCTCCAGCGCCTCGCCGATGGAAGCTTTGATGCCCCCGAGCAGCGTTTTCAGCGTAGTCTGGCGGCTTACGGACGTCTTGATCACCAAGATGTCATGCGGCGGCGGAGTCCCGTCGGGGTCTGCGCTATAAGAAGGCATGCCGACCAGCACTTGGTCTTGCCCGGTATATTTGAACAGCAGGCTTTTTACTCCTGCCAAAACAATCATGTACAAAGCCAAATCCGAACCGTTGGCGAGGCGAATGATTCTCTCCGAGAGTTCGCTCGGCAGAGTACGGTGAAGCAAGCCCGGCTCGGCCGCAGCTTCCCCGTCGGCGGATAATTTGGAGGATTGACTGTAGGGAAGGAAGCTCAGGCTGTCATCGGCGTCAAACTTGCCGCTCCAGTACCGTTCTTCCTTTTCAAATAAAGATTTCATTCGTACCTCCCCTAAAAATGAAGTAACCCCTTGCCCCGGCGCAGGTCCGAAAAAGCTTGCTTTCGGCCTGCGCGTTTACGGGCTTGGACGTTGTTCGCCGTCTTCCTTGGGATGCGCGCCGTTTTCGCTTGATGGCGGAGGCGCTTGTAGGATTAGAACGCGAATTCGATCGTATCGACGGCACTCTTTACGCCTGCAGCCGGTTTATGACATTCAATCCGGCTTAGCTCGAGTTGCGGATTTTCCGCAATTTGAGACAGTATCCGTAGGTAATCCTCGGTCAAGGTGTGGATCATCGCTTCTTTGAACAGCTTGGTGGCGTAGAAGAAGCCCCCGCTTAGCGCCCCGTTGTTTTCATACATAAACAGCGTCAGATCGAACTTCGCTTCTTCCAATTGGTCAAGCTCGTAATTCTTCAGGGTGACCCCTTCCAGCTCGGCGTCTCGTTCTTCGATATTTTGCAAATCGAAAACAGCATCGAACAACGGGAAGCGGCCAGGCTCCCGCTTCACATTCAAACGCTCCACGAGTTCTTCGAATGGATAATTCTGGTTCTCGAAAGCACCCAAAGCCGTTTCCTTTACTTCTTCCAGGTAAGACAAGAACGTTTTGTCGCCCGACGGACGATTGCGGATCGCCAGCGTATTGACAAACATCCCGATGACCGGTTCCAAATCGGCGTTTGTTCTTCCCGCCACCGGGGTGCCCACGACCAAGTCCTCCTGACCGCTGTACTTGGACAGCAGCACGGTATAAGCCGCAAGCAGCACCATGAACAACGTGCTGTCACGCTCGGCCGCCAATTCGCGCAGCCGCGCAGAGAGAGAAGCTTCAACGTCGAACTCCAGATGCGCGCCTTCGTAGCTGCGAACCGCAGACCGTTCGTAATCCATCGGCAGGTCCGCCGTCGGCAGCTCGCCTTCGAAGGTTTGCAGCCAGTACGCTTCCTGCCGCCCGATCCGCTCTCGGTGGGCCTTCGACTGCTGCCAAACGGCATAATCCTTGTATTGAATGCGCAGTGGCGGCAGTTCTTCCCCGGCGTAGAAACTCGAGAACTCATCGATCACAATCGCCATCGATACGCCGTCGGACACGATATGGTGCATGTCGAAAAGGAGAATATGCAGGTTCGGCTCCAGCCCGATGATCCCGGCTCGCAACAGCGGCGGCTTTCCGAGATCAAACGGACGAACAAAGCTGCGAACGATCTGCTCGATTTGAGCCGCATCCGCTTTATCCGCTTCATGATGCTCGATAGCAAAATCGACCTGCGGGTAAATCCGCTGAACCGCTTCGCCCTTCACGATTTCAAAACCGGTGCGCAGCGATTCGTGCCGTGTTATCAATTTCCGCAAGGCGGCTTCCAACCGGTCTAATTCAAACTCGCCTTCCACCTGCACCAACTCCGGCATGTTGTAAAGCTGATCCGCTCCATCCAGCGTGTGCTGAATGAACAGCCGTTTCTGCGCGGAGGACAGAGGATAGTACTCTCTTTCCTCCGCTTGAGGAATGACCTCATGCTCCTGCCGTTCCATCCGGGCGATCGCCTCGGCCATCGCCGCAATCGTCGAGTGACGGAATACGTCGCGCAGCGGCAGATTGACGTTTAATTCCTTAAAGACCTTGCCCGCCAGCGTTGTCGCCCGCAGGGAGTGGCCGCCGATGTCGAAGAAGTTGTCATGAACGCCAATCTCCTTCGCAAGCCCCAGCACCTCCTGCCAAATCGCCGCCAGCTTCGTTTCCAGCTCATTGCGCGGTGCGACGTACTCCGTTCCGCTTCCCGCTTCCCCTTCCGGCGCTGGCAGCGCCTTCCGGTCAATCTTTCCGTTTGGCGTCAGAGGCAGACCCTCCAGCTCCACGAAGTACGACGGGATCATGTAGCCCGGCAGCTCCTGTGCCAGCGCGCCGCGCAGATCGTTCACTGCCAGTTCCGCTCCGGTATCCAGCGTGTAATACCCGCATAGCGCCTTCTGCCCGTTCGCGTCACTTCGAACCAGCACCACCGCTTCGCGTACGCCTTCCACCCGCAACAGCTGCGACTCGATCTCGCCCGTTTCAATCCGGTACCCCCGGATTTTCGCCTGGTTGTCGATCCGGCCGATGAAGTCCACGTTCCCGTCCTCCATCCACCGCGCCAAATCCCCCGTGCGGTACAGCCGCTCGCCCGCGGCGAACGGACTGTCTACGAACTTCTCTTCCGTCAGCTCCGGACGGTTCAAGTACCCGCGCGCCACGCCGGCTCCGCCGATAACCAGCTCGCCCAGCACCCCGACCGGCACCGGGTTCAGATGCGCGTCCACGATGTAGAATTTCGCATTCAGCCACGCTTTGCCGATCGGCACATGGCCTGTCTGCGGCAGCTTCGCCAGCTCCTCGTCGTAGAAGCTTGAGTCGATCGCCGCTTCCGTTACGCCGTATGCGTTGATGATCCGGAACAACGAGCCGAAGCGTTCCTGCAAGGTCCGGTAATCCGCCACGCTGCAGCTGTCCGAGCTCGTGATCAACAGCTCCAATCGGCTCATATCCAGTTGCTGCTCGTGCACGTACTCCAGGAACGGCACGATCAGCGCCGGCGTCGATTCGAAGATCGTGACCCGCTCCCGCTCCATCCAGTGGTGCAGACGAGACGGATCAATCCGGTCGTCCTTCGGCACAATCACCATCGTGCCTCCGTTATACAACGTCCGCGCGATATCTCCCACGAACACGTCGAACGAGAAGCTTGCGAGCTGCAGCAGGCGCACCGGGAACTGATCCAACCGGTATTCCCGCCGGTAGCCCGCCGCCGTGTTCACCAGGCTGCGGTGCTCGATCATCACGCCCTTCGGCTTGCCCGTCGTTCCCGACGTATAAATCACGTACGCCAGGTCCTCCGGACGGGCTTCATGGAAGCTGCCCATGCCAACATTCTGATGGCTCTCATCGCCGTCGTCCACAGCATCCGTCAGCTTGCCGGAGACCATGCCGGAGCCAATCGGCGCATTCGCCCGCTCCTCGCTGTACGACGCTTCGTCGTCGAGGTAGAGCACCGCTGCCAGCGCCAGCTCCTCTTCGCCAAGCCAGGCTTCGGCACGCTCTCGCAGCACCGTTTGCGTCAGCAGTACCTTCGCTCCGCTGTCTTCAAGCATGAACCGCACGCGGTCCGCCGGATAATCCGGGTCGAGCGGCACATACGCCCCGCCCGCTTTCCAGACGGCCAGCACGGCCACCAGCAAGTCCACCGAACGCTCGGCGAGAATGCCGACGATCGTCTCCCGGCCGATGCCGCTTGCGCGCAGCGTGGCCGCCAAGCGGTTCGCCCGCTCGTTCAGCTCCGCATACGTAAGCCGGTCGTTCTCGTACACGACGGCCTCCGCTTCCGGCGTGCGCTCCGCCTGTTCCTCGAACAGCCGGTGGAACGCGGCCGCAGGAGCCGCTTCCGGCTGCGCGGGGTTGAACGTGCCGAGAATTTGTTCTTTTTCCTCTGCCGTCAACAAGTTCAGCTCGGCGATCTTCGCATCTGGACGGCTTATGATCGTCACGAGCAGCTGCTCGTAATGCTTCGCCAGCCGTTCAATCGTCTCCCTTTTGTAGATAGCCGTCGCATATTCGAAGCTGTAATCCAAGCCGCCGTTCTCCTCGCCCACATCCAAGCTGATATCAAACTTTGCGGTATCCAGTGCGCTCGGATAAGGAATCAGGCGAAGCCCTTCCAGCTCAAATTCCTCGTTCTCCGTATTCTGCATCGTAAACAGCGTGTCGAAGAGCGGATTGCGGCTTAAATCACGGGTGACTTGCACCTTGTCCACCAATTCTTCGAACGGATAGTTTTGATGCTCGAAGGCGTGGAGGGTCGTTTCTTTGACTTCGTTCAGGTATGACAGGAATGTCTTCTCCGAAGCCGGATAACTGCGGATCGCCAGCGTGTTTAAGAACATCCCGATTAACGGCTGCACATCTCCATGATTCCTTCCGGCAATCGGCGTACCGACGATCACATCTTCCTGACCTGAATATTTATGCAGAAGGACGTTATATGCCGCAAGCAGCACCATAAACAGCGTCGTGCCCGTTTCCGAGGCCAGTTGCCTTAGGCCGTCAGTTTTCGAAGCGTCGAAGAAAAACTCCAGCGTTTGGCCTTCGTAGCTCTGCACGGCCGGACGCGGATAGTCGGTTGGCATTTCCAGCACCGGAAGCTCGCCTTGGAACATGTTCAGCCAGTACGCCTCCTGACGCTGAAGCCGTTCCTTCTGCTCCTGCGAATGCTGCCAAACGGTGTAGTCTTTGTACTGAATGCGCAGAGGCTCCAATTGCTCGCCGCCGTACAAGCGGACGAATTCTTCAACAAAGATTTCCATGGAGATACCGTCGGAAATAATATGATGCATGTCGTACATTAGAATATGGCGTTCCGGAGCCAGCTCGACAAGGCCTACCCTCAGCAGCGGAGGCTTCGCCAAGTCAAACGGACGGACAAAACGGCGAACCGTCTCTTCGGCCTCTTGCTCATCTACTCGATAGAACTCCACGGCAAAATTCAAGTCCTGGTAAACCCGCTGCGATGCTTCGCCATCCACCATTTCGAACCCGGTGCGCAGCATTTCATGCCGCGCCATGAGCTTACGGAACGCTTCTTCGAACCTTGCCCAGTCCAAAGCCCCCTCCAGCAGCATCGCCTCCGGCATGTTGTAGCTAAGCTCCGCGTCTTCCAGTTGATTCAGGATAAAGAGACGTTTTTGAGCAAAAGATTGCGGGTACACCTCCCGGTCATCCGCCACCGGAATGGCAACGAATGTCTGCTCATCCAGCCGGGAAATGGCGGCCGCCATGCTCTCGATCGTGGAATGGCGGAACACGTCGCGCAGCGGCAGATCCACGCTCAGTTCCTTGTGCACCTTGCTGACCAGCGTCGTCGCCCGCAGGGAGTGGCCGCCGATGTCGAAGAAGTTGTCGTGAACGCCAATCTCCTTCGCAAGCCCCAGCACCTCCTGCCATATCGCCGCCAGCTTCGTTTCCAACTCATTGCGCGGTGCGACGTACTCCGTTCCGCTTCCCGCTTCTCCTTCCGGCGCTGGCAGCGCCTTCCGGTCAATCTTTCCGTTCGGCGTCAGAGGCAGGCGCTCCAGCTCCACGAAGTACGACGGGATCATGTACCCTGGCAGCTCCTGCGCCAGCGCGCCGCGCAGAACGTTCACTGCCAACTCCGCTCCGGTATCCGGCGTGTAATACGCGCATAGCGCCTTCTGCCCGTTCGCGTCACTTCGAACCAGCACCACCGCTTCGCGCACGCCTTCCACCCGCAGCAGCTGCGACTCGATCTCGCCCGTCTCAATCCGGTAGCCCCGGATTTTCGCCTGGTTGTCGATCCGGCCGATGAAGTCCACGTTCCCGTCCTCCATCCACCGCGCCAAGTCGCCCGTGCGGTACAGCCGCTCGCCCGCGGCGAACGGACTGTCTACGAACTTCTCTTCCGTCAGCTCCGGACGGTTCAAGTACCCGCGCGCCACGCCGGCTCCGCCGATGACCAGCTCGCCCAGCACCCCGACCGGCACCGGATTCAAATGCGCGTCCACGATGTAGAATTTCGCATTCAGCCACGCTTTGCCGATCGGCACATGGCCTGTCTGCGGCAGCTTCGCCAGCTCCTCGTCGTAGAAGCTTGAGTCGATCGCCGCTTCCGTCACGCCGTAAGCGTTGATGATCCGGAACAACGAGCCGAAGCGTTCCTGCAAGGTCCGGTAATCCGCCACGCTGCAGCTGTCCGAGCTCGTGATCAACAGCTCCAATCGGCTCATATCCAGTTGCTGCTCGTGCACGTACTCCAGGAACGGCACGATCAGCGACGGCGTCGATTCGAAGATGGTGACCCGCTCCCGCTCCATCCAGTAGTGCAGACGAGACGGATCGATCCGGTCGTCCTTCGGCACAATCACCATCGTGCCTCCGTTGTACAACGTCCGCGCGATATCTCCCACGAACACGTCGAACGAGAAGCTGGCAAGCTGCAGCAGGCGCACCGGGAATTGATCCAACCGGTATTCCCGCCGGTAGCCCGCCGCCGTGTTCACCAGGCTGCGGTGCTCGATCATCACGCCCTTCGGCTTGCCCGTCGTTCCCGACGTATAGATCACGTACGCCAGATCCTCCGGACGGGCTTCATGGAAGCTGTCGGTGCCGACATGCTGATGGCTCTCATCGCCGTCGTCCACAGCATCCGTCAGCTTGCCGGAGACCATGCCGGAGCCAATCGGCGCATTCGCCCGCTCCTCGCTGTACGACGCTTCGTCGTCGAGGTAGAGCACCGCTGCCAGCGCCCGCTCCTCTTCGCCAAGCCAGGCTTCGGCACGCTCTCGCAGCGCCGTTTGCGTCAGCAGTACCTTCGCTCCGCTGTCTTCAAGCATGAACCGCACGCGGTCTGCCGGATAATCCGGGTCGAGCGGCACATACGCCCCGCCCGCTTTCCAGACGGCCAGCACGGCCACCAGCAAGTCCGCCGAACGCTCGGCGAGAATGCCGACGATCGTCTCCCGGCCGATGCCGCTTGCGCGCAGCGTGGCCGCCAAGCGGTTCGCCCGCTCGTTCAGCTCCGCATACGTCAGCCGGTCGTTCTCGTACACGACGGCCTCCGCTTCCGGCGTGCGCTCCGCCTGTTCCTCGAACAGCCGGTGGAACGCGGCCGCAGGAGCCGCTTCCGGCTGCGCCGGGTTAAACGCGCCGAGAATTTGCTCTTTTTCCTCTGCCGTCAACAAGTTCAGCTCGGCAATCTTCGCATCCGGACGGCTTACGATCGCCGCAAGCAAATGTCCGAAATGAGTCGACAGCCGCCGGATCGTGCTTTCTTTATAAAGAGCCGTTGCGAATTCAAAGCTGCACTCCAGGCCGCCGTTTTCTTCCGTAACATCCACACTCAGGTCGAACTTGGCCGTGCCGTATTCGCTAGGGTACGGGGACAAATTCAGCCCTTCCAGCTCAAACTCTTTATCCTCCAAGTTTTGCAGGGAGAACATCGTGTCAAACAGCGGGTTGCGGCTCAAATCCCGGCTGACCTGCACTTTATCGACGAGCTCTTCGAACGGATAATTCTGATGCTCGTAAGCGCCTAAGGTCGTTTCTTTCACTTCTTCGAGATACGACAGGAAGCTCTTCTCCGAAGCCGGATAATTGCGGAGCGCCAGCGTATTGACGAACATTCCGATCAAAGGCTGCGTGTCTCCGTGCGTTCTGCCCGCAATCGACGTTCCGACGATCAAATCGTCCTGACCTGTGTATTTATGCAAAAGCACGGTATATGCCGCAAGCAGCACCATATACAGCGTCGTTCCTCTTTGAGCGGCCAGCTGCTTCAAGCCTTCGTTCGTTGCCTCGTCCACGAAGGACGTCAGCGTTTGTCCCTCAAAGCTCTGCACGGCAGGACGCGGATAGTCCGTCGGCATTTCCAGAACCGGCAGCTCGCCCCGGTAACGGTCCAGCCAGTAAGCTTCCTCGCGTTTCAACTGCACTTTTTGCTCGTCCGACTGCTGCCATACCGCATAGTCCTTGTATTGAATGCGCAAAGGCTCTAACGACTCACCGCCGTACAGACGAACGAGTTCCTCGACTAACACGTCCATCGAAACCCCGTCGGAGACGATATGGTGCATGTCGAACATCAGCAAATAACGTTCGGCTGCCAGCTCTACGAGCTCCGCCCGCAGCAGCGGAGGCTTCGCCAAGTCGAAAGGCCGGATGAAGGCCTGCACGACTTCAGGCGCTTCTTCCTCGTTCGCATGGCGGTACTCGACGGCAAAGTCGACGCTCTCGTAAATGCGCTGTACTGCTTCGCCTTGTATGATCTCAAAGCCGGTTCGCAGCGTTTCGTGCCGTGCGATCAGTCCGCGGAAAGCCTTCTCCAGCTGGCTCTGGTCAATCGTTCCTTCCAGCAACAGCACGCCCGGCATGTTGTAGCTCTGATCGGCCCCTTCCAGCTGATTCAGGATAAACAGCCGCTTCTGAGCTGAGGAAAGCGGATAATATGCTCTTGCGCCTGCCAGCGGAATCGACGAGAACGACTGCTCTCCGATCCGGGAGATGGCGAGAGCCATCTCTTCGATCGTCGAGTAGCGGAATACGTCGCGCAGCGGAAGTTCGACGTTCATTTCCTTCTGAATCTTGCTGACAAGGTTCGTCGCCCGCAAGGAGTGGCCTCCGAGCTCGAAGAAATTGTCCAGGACTCCAATGCCGGAGTAGCCCAGCACTTCCTCCCAGATCTTCACAAGCTGGGACTCCGTCCAGTTACGCGGCGCTACGTATTCGACGCCCGTTTGTATGCCGCCTTGCGGCTCCGGCAGCGCTTTGCGGTCCACTTTGCCGTTGGTCGTCAGCGGCATGCGCTCCAGCTGCACGAAGTACGACGGGATCATGTATCCCGGCATTCCCTGGGCCAGCGAGGTTCTCATTTCGCTGACCGTCAGCGTTCGGTCCGCCACAAAGTAGGCGACAAGCGCCTTCTCGCCCCCGCCGTCCTGACGGGCGAGCACCACCGCTTCTTCCACGCCCTCGACGTTCAGCAGCTGCGTCTCGATTTCGTCCAGCTCGATCCGGTACCCGCGGATTTTGACCTGGTCGTCGATCCGGCCCAGGTATTCGATGTTGCCGTCCGGCAGCCAAGCCGCCAAGTCGCCCGAGCGGTACAGCTTCTCCCCCTCCGCAAACGGGGAATCGACGAACTTCTCCGCCGTCAGATCCGGACGGTTCAGGTATCCTCTCGCCAGGCCTTCCCCGGCCACGTACATTTCGCCTGCTACGCCGATCGGCACAGGGCGGCGGTTTTCATCCAGGACGTACACCCTCAGCGTCGGGATCGGCTTGCCGATATTGCTCTTCGCCGCCTCCATTTCGACCCGCGTTATTTCCTTATACGTCACGTGAACCGTCGTCTCGGTAATGCCGTACATATTAATCAGCTTCGTCTCCGGGTACTTCGTCTTGAAGCCCTTGAGCAGCAGCGGACTCAGCGCTTCGCCCCCGAAGATGACATTGCGAATCCGCAGATCGTACGGATGGTCCGCCAAGGCCTCACGCAGCAGTTGGTAGAAGTACGTTGGCGTCTGATTCAAAATCGTGACCTGTTCGCGGCCCAGCAGCGCCAAGAAATCGGCCGGATTTTTCGCCGTGAGCGGCGGTACGATGACCAGCTTGCCTCCGTACAGCAGCGCTCCGTACATTTCCCAGACGGAGAAATCGAAGCAGAACGAGTGGAACAGCGTCCACGTGTCGGACGGCCCGAAGTCGAACAGGTTCTTGTCGTTGAACAGGAGGCGCACGACGTTCTTATGCTCGATCAGCGTTCCTTTCGGTCTGCCGGTCGTTCCCGACGTGTAGATGACATAAGCCAGGTTGCCCGGCCCGGAAATCGGCTCCAGGTTCGAAGCGTCCAGCGCATCGGCGGAGTCCGCCCCTCTGTCGCCCCAAACGAAATCGTCCAATTCGAGGCGCGTTCCTGCGAAGTCGGTCTTCTCGTGCAGATGCTTTTGAATCAGCAATAACGGCGCGCCCGAATCCTCGATCATGAAGCGGATGCGCTCCTCCGGGTAGTCGGGATCGACAGGCACGTATGCTCCGCCCGCTTTGAGAATCGCCAGAATGCCGACGACCATATCGAGCGAGCGTTCGGCCAGAATCGCTACCAGTTGGTCCGCTTCTACTCCCGTCTCCCGCAGCTTCCGTGCAAGGCGGTTGGATCGCTCGTTCAGCTCGCGGTAGGTCAGCTGCCGCTCGTTCATGACGGCGGCCACGTTGTCCGGGTAAAGCTCCGCCTGCTCTTCGAACAATTGATTGAGCGTCTTCCGGCACGGAAATTCCGTAGTGGTGTCGTTAAAACGTCCGAGAAGGTCGGCCTTTTCCGCCTCCGTCACAAGTTCCAGCTCACCCACGGTAATTTCCGGGTTATCCGTCACCTGCTCCAGCAGATGGACGAGATGCCCCTTGAGCCGTTCGATGCTGTCTTTATCGAACACTTCGGCGTTAAAGTCGAACCGAATTTCGATCTCGGCTCCCGGCACCACGGTCACGTTGAAGTTATAGTTCGTCTGCTCCTCCATCTGAACGTCAGTGATCGTCAGGTCGCCGTGCTGCTGGTCGCCCGCCTGTTCCATCTGCTCGTCCACCGGATAGTTCTCGAAAGCGATGATATGGTTGATCAGGTTTTGCTTTTGCACGCTGCGGGCTTGAATTTCATACAGCGGATAGTAATCATAACGCCCGGACTCCAGCGCCCGCTCTTGGAGCTTCGCCATCAGGTCGGCGAACACGGTGTCCCCTTCGCTCGTGACGCGGACCGGCACCGTATTGATGAACAGCCCGATCATGGACTCAATGCCCGGGATTTCCGCCGGTCTTCCGGCCACGACGCTGCCGAATACGGCATCGTTTGTTCCGTTATATTTTTGCAGCATCACGCCCCAAGCGGCTTGCAGCAGCGTATTGACCGTAACCAGACGCTCTTTCGCCACCCGGTCCATCCGCTCGCTCAAGTCCTTGCCCAGCTCGGCGGTGACGTGATCAGCCGTAAATCTGCCGTTCGGCTGCGCTTCCTTTTGCCCCGGGAGTACGGTTTGCCCTTCGTAACCTGCCAGGAACGCCGTCCAATAGCCGGATGCCGCCTGATCGTCCTGTTTCTCCAACCATTCGATATAAGCGCCATAATCCGATCCCTTATCTCCCGCTGGCTGCTTGCCGGATGCCAAGGCCGAGTACGTCTCAAACAGCTCCTGCGTCAGTTGCGGCAGGCACCAGCCGTCCATCAAAATATGCTGGAAACTCCACAGCACATGATAGCTCTGCTCTTCGGTGCGCAGGATCGTAACCCGAACGAGCGCGTCATGTTCCATGTCGAAGCCGCGAAGCTTGTCATCCTCGGCCTTTTTATCCAAATACGCTTGTTTCTCGTCCGGCTGCAAGTGAAGCAGCTCTTCATATTCAAAACCGACCGGCTTGTCGCGGTATATGATTTGCAGCAGCTCGCCCGCTGGTCCTTTCACAAAATTCGCCCGCAGCACCAGATGACGTTTCGCAAGCTCCATCCAGCTCCTCTCGAAAAGCTGGACGTCAAGCGCTCCCCGCATCGTAAACCGCGTCTGCTCGAAGTAAGCGGCCGTTTGCCGGTCAAGCGCGCTGTGGAACCACATGCCCTTCTGCATCGGCGTAAGCGAGTAAATATTTTCGATTTCCCCGACATGGCCCGAGCGCTGGCCGATTTGCTCCAATTCCGCGATGGTCAAGCCTTTAAATTGCACATCGCTCGGCGTCAATTCGGTGTGTTCTTTGCCTGCGCAGTGGGTAATGAGCTCTCGGAGACTTTGCTCAAGCCGCTGAGCGAAGGCTTCCATCGTTTCCTTGCGATACTGCTTCCGGCTGTAGCTGAGATCGAGCGATAGAGCGCCGTCCAGTACCATGCCGTTGATATCCAGCACAAAGCTGCGGGCCTGCCGGTCGCTGGCCGGGTTTCCGCTGGAATAAGAAGATATGCCGATCTCGTCCTGATTGACATCATCGTCGAACTGGCCGAGGTAGTTAAAATTAATTTCCTGCTCTGCGCCCCAAACAAAGCCATCCTCCGATTTGGAGAGATAGCGGCATACACCGTACCCAAGCCCCTTGTTCGGAATGCGGCGCAAGCTTTCCTTGACCTGTTTAATCTGATAGGCCAAATCCCGGTTGGTTTCCGGCTCCAGGACGACCGGAAACTTGGTCGTAAACCAGCCGACTGTGCGCGTGATGTCGATATCCGTTCCGATCGATTCGCGTCCGTGTCCTTCGAGATTGATCCGCACCCGTTCGTGTCCCGTCCACTTGCGAACGGCTATGCCGAGCGCCGTTACCAAAATATCGTTCATTTCGGTGTTGTAGGCCCGGTGAACCCGCTTCAGCAGCAGCTCCGTTTCTTCAGGAGTCAAACGGACGAACATCGATTCGCTGTCCTGCTGCGTCGTAACGTCCGCCTCCAGATCCTTCGGCAAGGCCGGAACCGCAATTTGTTCCACGGCCTGCCAATAAGCCCGTTCCTTTGCCATCTCCGGGCTTTGCGCGTAAGCGGCCAGCTGCTCGGACCAAGTGCGGTACGCATCCGTTTTCGCCGGGAAACGAATTTCCTCGCTTTTGCCGGCCTGCTCGTAACCCAGAGCGAAATCCTCCATCAAAATGCGCCAAGACACGCCGTCCACCACGGCATGATGAACCGCGAGCAGTAAATGATCGCCGTCCGCGCACCGGAACAGTCCCGCCTTCACGAGGGGCCCTTTCTCCAGATCGATGCCCGCTTGAATATCCGTTGCCTTCGCTTCCACAGCCTGTGCGGTATTCTCCGCACCCTTGAAGTCGAACACGTCCAGCGTGAACAGCCCGCCTTCCTGAATCGCGCGGTTCCGTTGACTAAACCCTTGTTCCGTTTTGCGGAACACCATCCGCAAGGCGTCATGATGCTCGGCCAGCTTTTGCAGCACCTGACGCACCGTCTCTTCGTCGAAGCGTTCCTTCCGGTACAGCATCACCGACTGGTTGAAATGATGCGGGGCCGCAAAGGAGCTCTCGAAAAACCAATGCTGAATCGGTGTCAGCGCCGTTTCACCCGTTACTTCGCCTTGATCGATGGTATGTCCGATCGGTTTCACATGCAGGCTGAGCTGTGAAATAGTCGGATATTTGAACAAATCCCGGATTTCCAGCTTGTACCCGGCTTGATGAAGCCGCGAAGATACTTGAATGGACTTGATCGAGTCTCCGCCCAGCTCGAAGAAATGATCCGTTACCCCAACGCGATCGGCGTTCAATACCGCCTGCCACACATCGGCAAGCGCCCTTTCGGCTTCATTGCGGGGAGCTACGTACGCGCCGCCGGTCAGCGCGTTTCCTTCTGGGGCGGGCAAAGCCTTGCGGTCGATTTTGTCGTTCGGCGTGAGCGGCATCCGCGGAAGCTGAACAAAATGCGCCGGAATCATGTAATTCGGCAATTTTTGCGCCAGCGCGCTTCTCAACTCGCCGAGCGTAAGCGGGCGGCCCGCGACCAGGTAAGCGCACAATTCTTGCCCGCTTTTGCCTTCCCGCGCGATTACCATCGTCTCCTGCACGGAGTCGATCTTCAGAAGCTGCTCTTCAATCTCGCCGATCTCGATCCTAAATCCACGGATTTTCACCTGATGGTCGATCCGGCCCAAGTACTCAATATTTCCGTCCGGCAGCCAGCGGGCGAGATCTCCCGTCCGGTAAAGGCGTTCTCCCGGCGCAAACGGATGTTCCACGAACTTCTCAGCCGTCAGCTCCGGATGGTTCAGGTAACCTCTCGCAAGCCCCACGCCTGCCACGCACAGCTCGCCGTCCACTCCCGGAGGCACAAGCTGCAGGTGGGCATCCAAAATAAAAATCCGGTGATTGGCCAGCGGGCGCCCGATCGGAATGACTCTGCGCTCCGGCTGCTCCTCATCCGCATCCCAAAGCGTCGTAACAATCGAAGCTTCGGTAGGGCCGTAAGCATTGAAATAGTGGACCTTCGGTTTCCACTGCTGCACGAATTCGGCCGATACCGCCGAGCCTCCCGTTACGAGCTTCGTTAAGCTGGGAAGGCGGTCCGGGTTCAAATAAGCGCTGTACGTCGGAGGCAAAATCGCCGCCGTAATCGCATGCTCGTTCATATAACTCTCGAACAGGCGGTTGTCGAGAATCGTCTCGGCCGTCGGGATGTACAAAGCCGCGCCAAAATAGAGCGCTTTGAACACTTCCCAGCAGGACGCGTCGAACGACAGGCTGGCGAATTGAACGATCCGGTCATGCTCCGTGATGCCCAGCCTGTCCGCGAACATCAGCTTCAAGCTGACCAAACCGCGATGCTCCAGCATGACCCCTTTGGGTTTGCCCGTCGTACCTGACGTATAGATGACATAAGCCAGATCATTCGGACCGCTGGCCGGCTCCAGGTTCGTTCCATCGTCGCTGTAGGCCTGCTCGTCATCCAGCGCCAACACGGTCCCTTCGAACGGCACCTGCTGCTGCAGCTCCCTTTGAGTCAGCAGCAGCTGCGCATTCGAGTTCTCCAGAATGTAGCGGATGCGTTCTTCCGGGTATTCCGGGTCGATCGGCACGTAGGCACCGCCAGCTTTCAGAACCGCCAGAATGCCAACGACCGTCTCCAGCGATCTCCTGGCCATCAAGCCTACCAGCTGATTGGGCAGCACGCCGACCGATCGCAGCGTCCGCGCCAGCCGGTTCGCCCGTTCGTTCAGCTCCGCGTACGAAAGCCGCCGCCCCTCAAAGACAACCGCCGTTGCTTCGGGCACCCGCTTCACCTGCTCCTCCACGAGCTGATGAATCGTCCGATCACGGGGATAGTCCTTCTCGGTATCGTTAAAGCTTTGCAGCAATTGAAATTTCTCGTCCTCCGACAGCATGTCCACCCGCACGATGTTCAGCTCCAACTCGTGAAGCCCCACGGCCAGCAGGCGATTCAGATGGCCGACGACCCGAGTCATGAACTTGGAGTCATATAAGTGCTCGTTATATGACAGCGCTAGCTGTATCGTCCCGCCGGTTAAGCTGAATTCAAAGGAACAATCCGTGACCACGTTTTGCCCAATTTCGTCCAGATGCAGCTCCTTAAGGGAAACTAGCGTATGGATGACGGGTATCCCGTCTGCATATTGCAGGTCCAGCTTCTCCGTCATTTTCAAAAACGGAATATGTTGATGCTGAATCGTTTCCGGCAAGGAAGTCCTCAGCTCGCTCAGAAGCGTTTTAAAAGTCGCACCCGCCGAAAGCAAGTTTTTCAAAATGACCGTATGATTAACGGATCGGCGCGTCTCCGTCGGTTTCCGTACAACCGGCATGCCGACCAGAATGTCAGAAGCGCCTGTATATTTATGCAAGAGTGACTGAACACCGGCGAGCAAAATCATAAAAGCGGCCAGCGGAGCGCCCTTGCTCATTTGAAGGACGCGCTGCGCCGCTTTCTCCGAAAGCGAACCGCCGACGGTTGTCATAATGGGCGCCTGGGAGCTTGGAGCTTTGCTGTAAGGCAGCCGCGTCAAGGTATAATCGTCGCTACCGAATTTTTCGTTCCAAAACAACGTTTCTTTTTCAAAAGCCACCTGGATCGTCCCCCTCTCTACATGGGTAAAAGCAATCCGGCGGAGCATATGCCGCAGCAACGCTACAGCCTTGCTCCCCGCCTTTTCAAACATGTGACTACAATATCAATGGCTTTCGCCAGGTCACCGCTTCGCTTGCCCAGTTGATCGCATGCGGCAATCCTCTGCCTAGCAGCTGTCCCGCTCGGCTCCCATGCGTGAAAGACAACAAAGAGCATCGTTCTACGCAAGAGATGCGGCTACTTCCGGCTCCTCTGCTTCATATGCTTGCTGCGGACGAGCCGCCCGAAGACGGGCTTGGGTTTAATATTGGGTTCGGAATTGGATTTGGGGATGGACAAGGGATGTTCCTTCCATCGATGTAAGGCTTGCTGTAGGGTTCCGGCCGGCCAGCAGGAAGTCGGCCGTACCTCCGGATTCGGCACCGGAGCTGCCTTTGTCGAAGCCTATCTTTAAGGGGTATTGATACACTCTATGTACGATTTGTGTATTCCCCCGCAGCCCTGGTGTGGATAAGTAAAGATCCGGCTGCGGGGTAGTGAGCTTTTCCTGACGATTAGATGTGACGATGGCGCTGCATGAGGCTCAAAGAATGCTCCGTATGGCATGAACGGGACAGCCCTTGGATTAGCGGTGAATTCTATACTGACTGACGGTACCGCAGGCAGCATGGGGAGAAAATCTTCCAATGGGGTAAAAACGTTATCTTAACATCAGGGCCACACGGCCCCCGGAAGGCACTTCCGTGCCTCTTGCCGGGGCGGTCATCAGCTTGGCCGAACTTAGGTCGTTACCAGCAAATCCTGGGTCTCCTGAGAGATCACCTGCTGTATACTGGACTTGATAATGTCGCAGCCGGCGGCAAGATGCTCCATCGAGACGGTCAGCGGAGGCATGATCTTCAGCACGTGGTCTCCTCTGCCGGCTCTTTCAATGATGAGCCCGTTCTCGAAGCTGATCTCCGTCATCCGCTTCGACCCGGCTTCATCCGTGAAGCCCGAGACGTCAATGCCCCAGATCAGACCGAGTCCGCGGATCGCGATCGACGGATGCAGAGGCTTGATTTCTTTGTCAAGGAACGAGCGCACAAACTCTTCCTTCTGCTTCACCTCGGCTTCCAGGGCGGATCTGTCCCGGAACTCGAGAGCGGCCTTGGCGGCTACAAAAGCGAGCTGGTTGCCGCGGAAGGTGCCGTTGTGCTCGCCCGGCGTCCAGAGATCCAGTTCAGGCTTCAGCAGCAGGAGGGACATTGGCAGGCCGTACCCGCTGATCGACTTCGACAGGGTAATGAGATCCGGCTCAATCCCCGCACGTTCGAAGGAGAAGAATTCGCCTGTCCGGCCGCAGCCGACTTGAATCTCGTCGGTAATGAGCAGGATATCGTGCCTGCGGCAAAGCTGCTGCAGCCCTCGCAGCCACTGCGCGTCGACGACGTGAATTCCGCCTTCGGCTTGTACCGTTTCAAGCAGGATGGCGGCCGGCTTGTCGATTCCGGAGTGCGAATCAGTCAGGATATTCTCGATATAGCCGAGCGTATCCATTTCTGCGAAAGCCCCACTCGGGTGCGGCATGAACGTAACTCCGCCCAGAGGAAGCCCCGCCCCTTCCCTCATGGACTTGGAGCTTGTCGCCGACAGGCTGCCGAGCGACATGCCGTGGAAGCCGCCCATGAATGCGAATATCCCGGTTCTCTTCTTCGCCTTGCGTGCGAGCTTCAGGGCCGCTTCCACCGCGTTCGTCCCCGTCGGACCGCAGAATTGAAGCTTGTAATTCAGCTTCTTCGGCTCCAGGATCCGCTCCGAGAAGCTCTGGATGAATTCGCGCTTGGCCATTGTATACATATCCAGACCGTGCATAATCCGGTCGGAAGTCAAGTAATCGAG
Organism: Paenibacillus thiaminolyticus; assembly: GCF_007066085.1. Taxonomy (NCBI): domain Bacteria; kingdom Bacillati; phylum Bacillota; class Bacilli; order Caryophanales; family Paenibacillaceae; genus Paenibacillus; species Paenibacillus thiaminolyticus. The sequence goes on from NZ_CP041405.1 coordinate 3,028,747, forward strand.
AACCCGGTCCTTGATATAATCGTTGTTATGACCGTAATTCAGTGCCCCAGCACCTGCAAAAAAATCAATATATGCTCTTCCGTCCTCAGAATATAACAGGTCCCCCTTGGCCCGGTCGAATACCACCGGAAAGCTTCTGCAGTAAGATCTTACGTTGGATTCCAGCTTTTCAAAAATGCTCATGCGCTTCATCCTCCATCGGAATTGGGATAAGGTTGGCTTCATCCTTTCTGAACCTTCTGACGTCATGGAGCAACATATTCTCGGATGTCATTTTCCACAATTGTCGGTCCCCGCATGCCGGCTTTCTGGGTAGCCAGTGGACTGGTCTCTCGCGCACAGCTTGAATAGGTATAAGGACCCTACAATTCTATGTTCTAGCATAATAGGAAAGATGAGCCAAGTATAATTATATCAAAACTTCTAAGAATGTACAGTAAAGCTTTAGTTAAATTTGGTCTTTCCAACATAAGGTGTAAATATTTTGTCTAAAAAGAGCGAATAAAGAAGAAACGCTGGGAATGGTTTGCCATCAATCGAGGAATTCGACGCGTGTCGACATTCAGGGGGGCGGCCAATTTGGTAGATATTACCTGTATGCATTCTCTGCCGGTGCTCCGAATCCTTGCGTTTTGCGATAACTTAACATGATTACCTGACGAATTTCTGCAAGCCTTGCTGGCGTCTCCCCATCAATTTCAGCAGAGCCCATATCGGCTCGTACTCTCCGCCATGCTTCCCACAGGATGTCTAACCGGTAGACCTTGTCATACAGAGCGTGAAATCTTCGCTTCTTGCTTTCCTTGGCCGCATGACCTAGTTTCTCTTGGAGTTGTTGAACGTTTTCCTTTGGTGTCGTTAGCCGTTTGGCATTCACTGACTCGTACCTCCTTAAGAAACATGAACAAAGCAGGGCTCCTTTCCTCCCGCAGGTTGTGTTGTCCTGCGTTCCTCGGTGTAGAGTCGAAGGAGGTCGGCTTGTGCCTTCCTCCGTCCGCTCGTTCAAACGGATCATGCAGTTTTCCCGCAATCCGCTTTCCTTCATGTCACCCTCTGGGTGCAGTCCGTAGGTTCAAGTCTGGTAATAACGACAGGAGGTTTACCAATTTGTACTTGGAGTAGAAGACGGATTCATGCAACTTTTTCCATCCCATGTTGCGCCAGCGTTTAAAACGGTGACTCCATATTCGCCGAATAATCCAGCGTTGGATTCGATTGAAGAGCTTTCTTACGTGGGCTTTACGGAAGTAGTTGCCCCATCCCCGTATAACAGGGTTGATGGAGTCAATGAGTTCAAAGACGGTGAGTGGAATTCGTATGTGCGTTCGGGCTCGAATGGTGTCCTTAAACGACTGGATCGATTTGTCCTCGTGAAAAGCATAGATGTTCATCTTCGGTTGCTTTTTCACCTTTTCCCTCGGTAACGACAGTCCTGTGAACATAGGAGAATTTTCGTTTTTGAAAAGGACAGGAGTCCGTCGGTTCGTCCCTGCATGCTGTACATAGCCAACCTTGAACGGCATTCGCTCCGCCAACGATTTCGGCATCCTCCCGAGCAGCATACGCCGAACATCGCAGAACTAGCCTCATCGGTATAACCGTCTTGCTCATGTTCGTTCACCTGCTGTTCCCGCAGACGCAGTCCTCGCGCGGGCTAACTCTTCACATTGATTTATCGATAAGTGTTCAAAAAAATAAAGGCCCCAGCCAAAAAAATCCTTGGCTGAAACCATTTGTTCTTCAACATTACAAAACTAATTGAAGTTCCTTCCATTCCTCATCTGCAACATAACGATACGACTGCGGAGCTACGAAATGTCCAAAAACCTCTTCCGGTTGAACAGGGTTTTCATATTCCCGATATTCCTTAATTTGAATTGCATAACCGGTTTCTCTGTCTGAAAAATATTGCATGAAAAAGTCTTTAGAAATTCCTGATTCATTGTGAGTCCGATCCCATAGCGCTTGAGGAGTATCAGATATAATATAATCAAATGTAAATTCTCCGACAATCATCCCTACTGGCTTCGTGCAGTAAATGATGACGGACTCAACCTCTTTCTTAAAAATCCTCTTCCGGTTTTCGAAAAGCTTCTTACCATTTACAATCTGCTCCACAAACTCAGGTCTAATCGATAACAATACTTTCAAGTACTCCACCTTCTTCTAGTATACGAACAAACTGTTCATCCATGATTTGAAAGAAGCCCCAATAAATGTTGCAGTCAATCCCAATCTGCTCAATAAGCTTCTGACGAATCAATCGTTTGCTTAATGCTGCATTATATGTCATTTTTATTGTATAGCACCCGCCGCGGTTATACCAATATTGTAAATCATTCGATCAAATACACTATATTTTGTGGCATAAGAATAAAATGCTTCAAAATTTTCGAATTCGGTTTGGTAACGGACTTCCTCCACTACGCATACAGAACTGACGACAGAACTATACTCTGCTTTTTTTCCTTCATCCTTGGTTCGATACATGAACAATATATCTCCTCTTACCAGAGGAAACACTTTCATCCTGGTTACATATATCTTGTGAATGCTGTTCGTGTATGAGACATCTTCTAGGATGTTGAGGTTCTCATTTCTTAAGATAGAGTCTGGGAACATGACGGAATGATATTGAGGATAGATCGAAAGTATGTATTTGTTATTGCCTTTTATCGAAATCAAAGGATAATCCGTTAATATTTCGCCCGTAAATGTGGTCAGAGACTTTACAAACACCAACTCAGTTCCGTTTACTGTTACCTTTACTCCATGGCGTGAAAACCCATACTTTTCGAACAGATCCACGAGTGCCTTATGCTTTTCAAATACAGTGACTCAACATTGTTCTACACCCATTACAATTGCATAATCGATGGCCTTTTTTTATAAAACGTTCGCCTAAGCGTGTACCGTGTGGATTTATTTTGAGCGTACCTATCTTCAGGAGGCGCTTACCGGAGATGACGGGTTCTACATCTGTAATGGGTCCTGATTCAACTTTAAAATAAAGAAAGCCTTGAACAAATCCGTTTTCGTAATACAGATATGCCTCTTCATCTCCCTTTCGTTCAAACCAAGCTGCAAATTCCCGATAATCGGACTTCAGAGAATCAAAAAAGGGGTCATTCAGATTAACCTCTCTAAACTTCTTCCGTTCAAGTATTCCGCTCATAGAGTCCCCTCCTTGTAACATTCGCTTACGAAACCGCTCAAATCAAACGTACTGGTGGGAGTAATAATACTAAAAGGGCAACTCAATTTTCCCGACACGTATTGAGCGTATTCCATTTCTGCATTTTGAAACTTCTCTAGAAATGATAGGTCATAATGCTGAGCATCTCTAGCACCTAATCTATCGTAAATGGAACACACATCATCCTTTAGAAGAATTATTCCAGATGGGTTAATATCTGCGAATGTTTGATACGGTACCCTTTCAACCGCATTTCCTTTATTTACAAGGTAAAAGTGCCCGTCTAATAAAAATCTCTGGGACGCGCAGATACGCCTCACGGCGGAAAGAATCAACAGTTGGTTATCCTCAACTTGATCCACTCTCTTGTCAAGTGTAAATAACTCGTTTCTTTCTTGAGCAATTAGCGTACTTGCAGAGTAATGCGCTATACCTACATGAGTAGACCTTTCTCTACACCAGCTTGTTTTGCCGACACCGTGTAGTATGTATATTGTTTTTTAGCATTTTAAAAGGGAGCCACGAATCAATCCCTCGGGCTCCCTTCTAGATGCTGAAAATCATTCATCTTGCATTTCGGTTCATGACATCTTTTACTGGTTCATGACTTTTTTATACTGGGACAAGTGAGGGTTCTTCGCGGACAAGTTTATTCGTATAGCTAGAAAAAACAACTGAATACTAAGAGAAGTTACTGACCATGTTGGGCAACACCTACGGATAATAAATTTGAATGATTCGGGGGTTGGGGTCATTTAATCCAAACTTCTCTCATAATTTACCGCTTAAACTAACGGATACGAAGTTAAACATAAGGGCTCCACATATTAGTTATAAATAATATGTGGAGCCCTTTATTTTTTGATGATTCTTGAATTTAGGACTTGATAATGAAAAGTCGGGAATATAGAAATTGTCTAACATGATTCTATATAACAAAGTCATTATTCATAAATTTTTTATTATAGATGCCCATTCCATTCAAAATAACGGTATATTAGATAAATTATCTGAAAACGGGAAAGTCATATGCATAGATCGAGCAGGATTCGATACAATAAAGAGCATGATCCACGTAATTATTTATATCGACAGTATGTTAAGTTCTTGGAAAAATACAAACCTAAGTTATTTGTTTTTGAGAATGTACCCGGCATTTTAAATGCTGGAAATACAAGAAGCCAAGCATAATATGCAAAATGACTTTAGAAACGGCAAAATCAGAAGCTTAGATGACCGAGAGGTAATATAAAATGCTCTTATCACCGTCTATGTTCGGTGCTTCACGAGATTCTGATTAATCGCTATTATTTAAAGGTGTACGGTTTTATTAAGAAAGTTCGCAAAAACCTTGCACCTGATTAAATGTCATAATCCCATTTCCTCATAGTTTTCTTTGAGTATCTCATGATTTCTCGCGTTTATGCATTATTCAGCAAGTCCTACTTGTATAAACAATAATTCACAAAAATAGAACCTCCTCATTAAAGGGAAGTTCTATTACTAAAATTTAAACTCTAAGTTTTTCTAAAAAAACCTTTTTCCAATAAAGAATGAAAAATATCTCTAAACTCTCTTGCTAAAACAAAGAGTTACACTAATTGATCCAAATAACACAAGTAAAACAATGGATGAACTTAAATATTTTTATGATGAATGGATAAGACTAGCTCGATTGTATAAAAATCTTTATTACTATGTAGGTTATAGTAATCCTGGTTATAAAAACAAGAGGATTCAAAGATTATTGAAGACATACGCCCGTTAGCGTAATAGAAACAAGGAACAGCTGCCGTGGCAAACTGTTCCTTGTTTCGTTGAGCTATCGTTCCCAGTTAGTTGAAAGTCCCCTCGTAGGAACCCTTATTTTTCCTCCCAGCAACCAATTATACTTTGTGTACCGCAAACCAAAGTTCGATATAATTGAGACCGTCTTTTGTGCCGTACATTTCAAACTCTCCCCCGTCCACCTGCTCGTAGCCAGACGTCGGGAGCCATTCGGTGTAAAAGCGGCGGTAAAGCGTCTCAATTGTCTCTCCGAACTGATTCCATGGGTGTGGATCCGACGGGAAAATCGCCCACGTATGCGCGGGAATAGTCACCGATGTATACCCATCCGTGTCGCTGGCTTCATCTTTAAAGGCACACAGCATGTATGGGAACGTTTCTGGTCCAGTCTTCCGGTAGCTGCACACTGCATGCACGGGATGCAGCTCCCGGCTGACGAATGATGGCAAAGTGCCCGCACGCGCTTCTAGCTGCTTAAAATCGCCGTTCGCATGGCTCTGTTCCCATAGCTTAGCTGGTGTCTGCGGCTCCTCACCGCCCCCATCGGTTTGGAATATGCCTTCAATACCGAACACCTCAAAGCTTTCCTTTGTCTCGATCCGATAATTCATAGCCTCTGCTCCTTTGATCGTAATTAGAAAGGATAGACGGGGATAAGCTTTGAGCTCAATCCCGTCCTGACGGGCCATGGCTGGCGTGATTCCATGCAGCGCATGGAAAGCCCGCGCAAATGAGACAGGTGATTCGTAGCCATACTTCAGTGCAACATCGATTACTTTTGCAGCCCCACCGTGGCGCAACTCTAACGCGGCAAGCGTCAACCGTCTCCGCCTAATGTACTCTGCTAGTGTCACGTCCGTAATGAACGAGAACATCCGCTGGAACTGGTATGACGAACAGCAAGCCATTCGGGCCACCTCACTCAGCTTGATTTCCCCGGTTAGATTTGCTTCAACATAGTCTATTGCTCGATTCATTCGCTCCAGCCACTCCATCATTCTCCCTCCTCTCTTCGAATTAAGCATAGCAGCTTCGGCCTCCCGCATCGCAACCATTTGTGCCCTAAAAAGTTGCTTGACCCTCGATGTTCCGAACGCCCCGACGTCCTACGTAGTTTGTTTGGAAGAATGCCGGCTGCCGCATTCCAGTTACTTTCTTTAGCTATAGTGTCCCGTTGGCTGAATCAGTTAAAAATTCACATTAATAAAAAGCTTCCATTGTATAGAGTCTTCTTTCATCTATATTAAGCACAGCAATAATATAGCTCCCATCTGCTTTTTTCTCTGTGAAGTATAGTTAATCATGATTAAATTTCACCGGATTGTCTAGGAATAGCTTCTCATATCGTTCGTATTCTTGGTGTAGATTTTGTATTTGCTTTTTGTATACATTTATATGATCTGATACAATGCCACCACTGTTCTCAATCTTTCTCCAATCATTTTGCTGAATGAGTTTTTCAATAGCCACTTCATTATAGTCGGATATTAAGTAATAGTCTAAATCCCGACCACCGTTATGAAAAACGGTAGTAACCTTTTCTGACGGAGGTGCTTCACTGTTATTTATCGCATCAAAAATATGAGGCGCAACAAAACTTACGTTATTCGGATTCAAGTCTGCTTTCGCACTTAAATAGTAACTATCGTAGATCCAATCTAAGTTGAAAAATAAGTTAGACGGCTTTATGTCGTCTATTACTACCCCCCAATCCATTCCCTTCTCTTCAAAAAAACGACGCTCGATTTCAAGTTTCTGCAATGTAGCAGTTGTAAGTTCCATTGTAGGTTTAACAGTACGTATAACATCTCGCAAATCTTCTGGATGCTTCTCTCCAAGAATAGTTATATTAAAATCAGTGGTCATGACGACCGGGTCTCCATTATCATCGCTCGGATGGGGAACGTTTAGTTCATTCGCAATCTCTATCGTTCTCTCTTTAGGTAAAAGAGGATATTGTTCACGAATATCCACGATTCGATCAGAGAATTCTAAAACGAGATAATAGTAGTATTCACCGCGTGACATAAAATGATGAATTCTTTCGGATTTCCATCCTAAATCACGTGACCGGACTCCATCTGATGAAAAGTCATAAGTTTTAACATAGGGCTGGTAATCGGCGAAATGGCCCTGCCCGCGTCCTTCTTTTAGACGTCTTTGTTCAATTTTCCATTGTGGCTGCCCTTTTTTAATCATCCAATATTCCTCCTAAAATACTTACTAGAATTAGTATTTACAAAAATAATTTATATAGAACAAAAAAACGGCACAAAAAGAGTGATGTACCTTTCGTACACCTTGCTCTTCTTGTGCCGCGTGGCTAGAAGCGATACCGTTACCGTCCAAAATAGTTGACGACCGTAACTATTACCATTTGAAGTTTTAATAAAAACCAGTTACCAACATTAATGTCTCTGAACAAAAGTCTAAAACTTTATTTTTCTTTTTACTCCACCGTCACGCTCTTCGCCAGATTGCGCGGCTTGTCGACGTCATTGCCGCGGGCCAGGCTCGCGTAATACGCGATAAGCTGCAGCGGCACGACGGCAAGGGCTGGCGCCAGCAGCGGCAGCGTAGCCGGGACGACGAAGATGCCGTCGACCGCCTTCTGCAGCGCCGGGGCGTTCGCTTCGTCGGTGACCGCGAAGACGACTCCGCCGCGAGCCTTCACTTCCTTGATGTTGCTCACCGTCTTCTCCAAGAGCGCAGACTGGGTCGCAAGCGCGATGACAGGCACGCCTTCTTCGATCAGAGCTAGCGTACCATGCTTCAATTCCCCGGCCGCATAGGCTTCGGAATGAATATACGAGATCTCCTTCAGCTTGAGCGAGCCTTCGAGCGCTACGGCGTAATCGAGGCCGCGTCCGATGAAGAACAGATGCTCATGACCCGCCGTCTCCTCGGCCACCCGCTTCAGTTCGCCAGCCTGCTCCAGGATGCGCTCGACCTGCTCAGGCAAGGCCTGCATTGCAGCAAGCTGCTTCCGGATCCAGGCTTGGTCCTTCGTGCCCAGCGTCTGGGCAGCGTATAAGCTGAACAGCATGAAGGCTATCAGCTGCGAAGTGTACGCCTTGGTCGAAGCGACCGCGATCTCCGGACCGGCCCACGTAATGATGGTGTCATCCGCTTCGCGGGCGACCGAGCTGCCGACCGCATTCGTAATGGCCATCACAGCGGCGCCGCAGCGCTTCGCTTCCCGCAGAGCGGCAAGTGTATCGGCCGTCTCTCCCGACTGGCTTACCACGATGACCAGCGTCTCCGGGGTAATAATCGGCGAGCGGTACCGGTACTCCGACGCGACATCCGTCTCGACCGGGATGCCTGTGCACTGCTCAATGAGGGTCCGTCCGACCAGACCCGCATGATAAGCGGTGCCGCAAGCGACAATCTGAATATTGCGAATGCTCCGAAGCTTCTCCGCGCTGAGCACATTGAGCTCTGGCAGCTTGATGCCGCTTCGGTCCTCTGTAATTCTTCCGCGCATCGTATCCCGATACGCCTTGGGCTGCTCATGAATTTCTTTGAGCATGAAATGGTCATATCCGCCTTTTTCTGCAGTGACCGCGTCCCAATCGACAACAATCATTTCCCGAGAAATAAAATTCCCTTCCAGTGTCATCAATTCGACAGCGTCCCGGGTAAGGACCGCCATCTCTCCGTCATTCAAAATATAGACTCGACGCGTATACTGTAAAATTGCCGGGATATCCGACCCGATAAAATTCTCGCCATCGCCGATGCCGATGACAAGCGGGCTGGCAAAACGTACCGCCACCAGCTTATCCGGCTCGTATTCCGTCAGCACAGCCAACGCGAAGGCGCCGCGCATATGGGAAGTCGCTCGCTGGACCGCCTTGACGATGTCCCCATCGTACTCCCGGGCGATCAGGTGAGAGATCACTTCCGTATCGGTATCCGACACGAAATGAACTCCTTCCGCGATCAGCTCTTCCTTCAGTTCCATATAGTTCTCCACGATCCCGTTATGGACAACGGAGAACTTCCGCGAAGCATCTGTATGCGGATGAGAATTCTCATCCGAAGGCTTCCCGTGCGTCGCCCAACGCGTATGCCCGATGCCGACGCTCCCCTCCAGCGGCTGCGCTTCCAGCCGGGAAGCGAGCACCGCCAGACGGCCTTGGGCCTTGCTGACCTGCAGCCCATCCGGGGTAAATACCGCAATGCCCGCCGAATCATAGCCACGGTACTCCAGCTTGCTCAGTCCATCCAACAATACAGCTTGAGAATTTCTTGCACCGATATATCCGACAATACCACACATCCTAATCCAACCTCCGTTATGCCGACGTACGTGAAGGACGCCGCACACGGAAGCCATGCTGCCTGCAACAACGCATCGATGCATCGCATTAGGGCGGCCCCCTTGTCCAGGAACGCTCCTCCTGACAAGGGAAAGCCGCAGTCCGTGATATTCAGTTGTGCAAGGAATGAGCGTTGCACAGCAGCATGTCCGGAAAGATCTTCCGAATCCGATGTGCGCGTCCATTCATGAGCCAGCCCATTTAGTATATATTTTCGTTCCTGTATATTCGATAATCATCCTGTCAACGTAAGCAGGCGTTGTCTGACAAGTCGCCTTGCCGCTTTCCGCCATGCTATTACGGTGCCGTTGGCGCACCGGGAGGTCCCCGCCGAACAATTTCGAACACCTCCACCTCGTCCACTTGTCCAGCATGCCGAACGCTGGTGCCAAGTGCTGGCGCTTATGATGCAGTTCCCTGCGAAATGGCTGCTACCCTCGCTTTCCTCATTGAATCATATGACGTGCATGCTTCCCGTTTCGGTAAGCTGTTCGAATCGCGCTAGCCCGATTCAGCAGCCTTACCGCCCTCGACAGAATACCGTGTATTCTACACATGCTTATCGACTCCGTGCGTCAGCCGGCTACTGCTGTGATGTCGTGAAGCCCGGCAAGCTGTCCTTCCATCCTGCCACAGCGGAATCTGCTTTTATTATATTCATGTTGCCTCCCGTTGGCAACAGGCGTCCCGGCAAGTTAGGACAAAAGCCGTCCATCCGCTCGACACGAATGGACGGCCTGTCCCTCTAGTTCGATACGCTCAATTCCTGCAAGATCACGTCTGCAATCTGCTTGACATATCCTTCGACAACATTGACTTCCGGGCCTTCGGCCATAACGCGAATGAGCGACTCCGTACCCGACGGACGCACGAGCACGCGGCCGTTATCCCCCAATTCCCGCTCCACCGAAGCAATCGCCTCTTCGATAACCGGATTGTCTTTATACTTGCTCTTATCCTCAACCCGCACGTTCACGAGCACCTGCGGGAACTTGCGCATCAATTGCCGGGCTTCGCTCAGCTTCTTGCCGCTGCCCTTCAGCGTGTCAACCAATTGAATACCGGTCAGCATCCCGTCGCCTGTCGTATTGTAGTCCAGGAAGATAACGTGGCCGGATTGCTCCCCGCCCAGGTTATAGTCCCCGCGGCGCATCTCTTCCATCACATAGCGATCCCCGACCCCCGTTTTGGCCGTATTCAGCTCCAGACTGCCGGCGGCCTTGAAGAAGCCGATATTGCTCATGACAGTCGTCACGATCGTATCCTGCTTCAAGCGGCCTTCCTTCTTCATCGCCTCGCCGCAGATGAGCAGCACGAAGTCGCCGTCTACTTCTTCTCCCGCTCCATCGATGGCAATCAGCCGATCGGCATCTCCGTCGAAGGCCAATCCGAGATCCGCCTCATGCTTCAAGACCTCCCGCCTCAAATGCTCCGGATGAGTCGAGCCGCACTCGGCATTGATATTCAAGCCATTCGGCTCGGCGCCAATCGCAATAACCTCGGCGCCAAGATCGCGGAACAAGCGGGGAGCTAATTCATACGCCGCTCCATTCGCGCAGTCCAGCACGATCTTGAGGCCGTCGAACCGATGCTTCACCGTTGACTTCAAATATTCGACATAACGCCATTTCGCTTCCGTGTCGGTAGTGACCGTCCCAAGCTCGCTGCCAATCGGACGAGGAAGCTCGTCGACCTCCGCATCCATCAGGCGCTCGATCTCCAATTCGGTCTCGTCCAGCAGCTTGAAGCCGTCACGGCCGAAGAACTTGATTCCATTATCCTCCACCGGATTATGGGAAGCGGAGATCATGACGCCTGCATCCGCCCCCAGCTCGCGGGTCAGATAAGCGACAGCCGGCGTCGTCACGACGCCGAGCTGGACCACATCTGCCCCAATGGACAGCAGACCGGCGGTCAGCGAGGCCTCCAGCATGCGTCCCGATACCCGGGTGTCCATGCCGATAACCACCTTAGGCTTCGTGGCTGCCTTTCCTGTTAATACATAACCGCCGCAGCGGCCGATTTTATAAGCAAGCTCCGCAGTAAGCTCCGTATTGGCAATACCGCGGACGCCGTCTGTACCGAAATATTTCCCCATAACAAACCTGCTCTCCTTCATTCTGCCGCCTGCATCTGCCTGCGCTGAGGCGGGACGGATGCAGGCGGCTCCTCGATTACTTGTTATATATCGTTCACATGCTGATTATATGCGTTCATTCCTGAGTGAGCGTATCATCGCCGGGACCGGGATCGGTAGAAGTCTCTTCTTCCGGCGTCTGATCTTCCTCATGGTTCGAGCGGTTCGGCTCGGTTGTGTCTGTACCTGGGTGATTCCCTTCCGTAGCGCCGTGCGTTCCGTTATCCGGCTCGCCGCCGCCTTCCGGAGCGGGATCTGTCGTGACGGGCTCCCCCTTATCCCGAATCTCGACAGTTACCGTGAGCGGAGTCTGTTCCGCGCGCCTTACGAAGCGGGGCAGATTGACCTGAACGTTGATCGTATGCGTGCCTGCCGGCAAATCATTGACATTCGCGATAAGCTGAACATCGCTGGCTGTCATCTCGTCGATCAGGTTCGGCGCACCGACAACGGTGACATCAAGCTTGCGGGTAGCCGGTTCCACAATCGATGTCTCCAGTCGGTCATTCTCCCCGGTGAGCGTAATCGGAACACCGGTAATCACCTTCTGCTTCACGGCGGACACGACGGCATCCACCGTAATCTCACTCGGTTCTATTTTCTCAATGTTCGGCGGCGGCGTCAATGTTACGTTCAGCTTATATTGTCCGGCCTGGTCGATTTGCTTCAAATTCACTTGAACCCCGTCGAAAAATTCGATCTTATTCAATACTTCCTGAGGGCCATATAGCGTAATCTGGTTGACGCTCGGCACCAGTGAAGAGACGGCCAGTCCGTCCGGAAGCTGCCCGACCAGATCCAATTGAAGCGGAACCGTCTTGAACGGCTTCGTAATCGGAACTTCAATCTCTACGACCGATGGCGTAATGACCGCATCCTCGATTTCCTTCCCGCGGTCATTATAGGCCGTTAGCTTCACGCGCTTGGCAATCACCGACTCGTTGGCCCCCTCGATATTGACGGCAGCAGCGACAGCAGCCACCTCGGTCATCCGCGACGCAGGCAGCGTCACATGAACCCGGTTCGACGGGGAGACAATCGGCGTGCCCGGCTTATACCCTTGGGCAGCCGCTCCTTGGGTCCGGACCTGAATCTCGAACTCCTTCGTCTGCACATCCTCCAGCTCGACCGTGACACTCGACGGCTGCATCGCCTGAAGCTCGATGCCCGGAGGGAAATCATGCTGCAGCTGCACGACATGCTTCCCCGGCCCATAGCCGGTCAAGTCGAGAATCACCTTATAATTCTCAGGCAGCGCGGCGGCGATCGTGGTTCGCTTCCCACGCACCTGAATCCGCACCGAATCCGGCGTAATCGACTGGATCTCCTGCTGCTTCGTATCCAAGCCGACGGTCCGTACCTGGACGTTGTCAATCCATCGCGTCTCCATAAGCGGAGGAACCGAGACACTCGCCGGATCATCCTTATGCACGACGATGAACAGCAGCACCCCGATGAGAAGCGCGATAACCTTGGCGGAAGTATTGTTCATTAACCATTTATCCATGATGCTCACCTTTTCGTTTCCAGAACAAGCGGCGTTCTTTTTTGGCAGGCGGCTTCAATTCCTCGAACAGCTTCGAGATTAGCGACTCTTCCTTGATGTCACGGACCACTTGCCCGTTCATAGACAGAGACACCTGCCCCGTCTCTTCCGATACGATCACCGAGATGGCATCGCTCACTTCGCTGATTCCGATCGCCGCGCGGTGTCTCGTTCCGAGCTCTTTGCTGATGAACGGATTCTCCGATAATGGCAAATAACAGGCTGCCGCGGCGATCTGGCTGCCGCGCACGATGACCGCGCCGTCATGAAGCGGCGTATTCGGAACGAAAATATTGATCAGCAGCTCAGAGCTAAGCCTCGATTCCATGGCAATGCCCGACTCGGTATATTCATTGAGCCCCGTCGTGCGCTCAAATACAATGAGCGCCCCGATTTTCCGCCGGGACATGTAATTCACTGCCTTAATCAATTCCCCGATAATGCGGGCGGTCTCGTCCTCATCGACGGCCGTGCGGCGCCCTAATATTTTCCCTCGGCCCAGCTGCTCCAGCGCGCGCCGCATCTCCGGCTGGAAGATGATGACCAGCGCCAGCACCCCGAAGGTGAACATCTGATTCATTAGCCATTTCAACGTATATAAATTAAACCATGTACTGACCGCCCAGATGATGACGAGGATAAAAATCCCCTTCAACAGCTGGATGGCGCGAGTGCCACGGATAAGGACAAGCAATTGATAAATAATATAGCTCACGGCCAGAATATCTATAACATCCTTGAGCATGTTCGGCCACGTCATGTCCGCAAAATAATTCATGCTGGTACCCCCAACATTCCCTGATAAAATCATTCATCTACAGCGTTCTCTCATGAACTTAACTATATACTTTTCTCCGCCATGACGCAAAACTCCTGTCTGAACCAAAAAAACTCTCCTACAGACATCGCAGGAGAGCTTGATATCGGTCAAGAGGCCGACCGATGTCCCGTCAAGGGACATCCGGCTTTGTACCGAACAAACTAGTAATTTGGTACCATATCCAGCTGATGGCTTCGTCGATCTGGTGAACCGATCCCGAAATATTCGCGGTGGATGCCTGGAACAGCTTCCCGTCGATGACGGTGACGTCTCCCTTCACCTTGCCGTACACTTCGGCTGCGCCATTGCGAATCGTCAGATCGCCGGCTACCTCCTTGTCAGGAGGCACGATGACGACGTTATTCTCAATGACAACGCCATCCAGATTCGAGCCTTTCACGACGAGCTGTTTATCTGAATTCCACATACTGAGCCAACTGGTCATCATAACCACAACAAAGACGGCCGCAACCGTAATTGCGGGATGCCGCTTCACCCATACCGAAAAGGCGCTGCGCTGCTTCGGCTTCGGGATAATACTCATAATGCGGTCGGTGAGATCCTCGGATACGGGCTGCAAACGATGATTGAACCCGTACAGCAGACGGTCCGTATGCTCCAACTCACGGAATCGCTCATGGCAAGCCGGGCAACCAAGCATATGCTTTTTCAGTTCCACCGCACATTCTCGGTCCAAATCGTCATCCAGAAGATCATGCATCAATGAGACGGCTTGTTTGCAATCCATTTGAGCCAGTCCTTTCTTGAAGTCTCATAAAATAACCCGCAAGTTCGAAACTCTCAATCCGGCCGGAAGAGGAGTCGGACATTTGCCGGTCTCATATACGTTACGCTGCAGCAATCGAATAGTTTCAAACAAATAATCTGTTATTAATGCCTATAATTTCCGTTCCAGCTTTTTGCGCAAAAATTCCCTTCCCCGGTGCACGCGCGTTTTAATGGTCGTGACCGGCATATCCAGCACATCACTGATCTCCTGCAGCGACATATCCTGCAAGTACCGCAGCACCATGACCGATTTATATTTGGACGGCAGGCTATTAATCGCTTCCTGCACCATGCGTTGGGTCTCGCTGACAATCAGATACGATTCCGGCGTCCGATCGTCGCTTGGAATCATCGCATATCCGTCCACGCCCTCCTGCTCCGTCATCTCGGCATCCAGGGAGTAACTCGGCTTCCGCTTGCGAAGCCGATCGATACATAAGTTCGTCCCAATTCGGTAAATCCACGTGGAGAACTTCTGATTCTCGTCGTAGCGGTCCAGATTGCGGTATACGCGCAAAAAGGTATCCTGCACCACGTCCTCCGCCTCATGCCGGTTATTCAGCATGCGGTAGGCCAGGTGATAGATCTTATCTTTATATAATTCGACAATCTCGGCGAAAGCCCGTGTGTCTCCTTTGCGGGCCAATCTCGCGAGCCGTTTCTCCAATGTATTCACGGTCTCCCTCCATCCTCACTGCCCGTTAATGCCGATGTCTTCCACAATCATTGCGGTACAATGACAATGCCGGACATCGCAAGCAGGAATCCGAACCTCTGGAGCACCGTCCCCTGTACTCTGTCCATCCGTCCATTCATCACGCAGCACGATGGCCGTCCAATAATGCGTGCTTCACAGGGAATGCTGCCCTCCGTCACGCTTCAAGGCCCGTCCACGATTCCTTTCTCTCTCGTTGAACCTGTCCTGCGTCTACACAGGAAAAGTCGAGCCTTGAATACTCAAGACTCGACTGCATCGTCGCTTGCTTCCTACGCTGGTCGAATCGACGAATCCTATATACGGTGATCCCTACTCGTCAACCTGTATTCCGAAGTCCTGCCGCAATGCCATTAATGGTCAATAGCACTTCACGAAGCAGAATCGGATTGTCATTGCCCGCTTCACGCAGTTCACGCAATTCGGATACGAGACCAACCTGCATATAGCTGAGCGGATCCACATACGGATTGCGGAGCCGGATCGATTCCTGAATGACCGGGACATTGTCGAGAATCTCCTGCTGCCCCGTAATCTTGAGAATCAAATCCGACGTTAACTTATATTCTTCTTCAATCTGGCTGAAGATGCGTTCCCGCACGGCATCGTCCTTCACCATGCCGGAATACTCCTTCGCGATGACCAGATCGGCCTTGGCCAATGCCATCTGCAGGCTGTCAATCATCGACTGGAAGAAGGAATAATGGCGGTACATGTCGCGCATCACGGCCAGATTCTCTTCCTTGCCTTGATAGAAGCTCTGCAGTCCCGTTCCTGCCGCATACCAAGCCGGCAGCAGATATCGGCTCTGCGTCCACGCAAACACCCATGGAATGGCACGCAAATCCTCAAACCGGTCGCTGTTCTTCCGCTTCGAAGGCCGGGAACCGATGTTCAGCTCGCCGACTTCAGGCAGCGGCGTCGATTCCTTGAAGTAAGTCAGGAAATCCGGATCCCGGAAGATCAAGTCCTGATATTTCTGCAACGACGTCTGGGAAATGCTCTCCATCAGCTCTTTCCACTTGGATTCATACAAATCCGTATGGGCTGTCCGTGCCAGCATAGCGGCTTGAATGAGCGCAGAGGTCGCTTGCTCCAGACTGCGGTAGGCAATGCCCTGCATCGCGTAGCGGGAGGACAGAACCTCACCCTGCTCCGTAATCTTGATGCCGCCCCCAATCGTATGCGGCGGCTGGGCAAGAATACTCCGGTTCAGCGGCATTCCCCCGCGGCCAAGCGCGCCGCCCCGTCCATGGAAGAACTTAATTTTAACATTATAGTCTTGAGCCATTGCTGTCAATTCTTTAAGTGCCATCCGCAGCTCCCAGTTGGCGGTAAATACGCCTCCGTCCTTGTTGCTGTCGGAGTACCCCAGCATAATCTCCTGCACATTGCTCATGGCGCTGACTGCGCTGCGGTAGATTGGAAGGTCGAACAACCGCTTCATGATGCCTGGCGCTTCATGGAGGTCGTCTATCGTCTCGAACAGCGGCACGGCCTGAATCGTGCAGTGAACCTTGCCGTTCTCTTCTTGACGGAACAAGCCGACTTCCTTGGCGAGCAGCATGACCTCCAGCACGTCGCTGGCCGCCTCCGCCATGCTGATCAAATAACTGGTGATGCATTTCTCGCCGAATTCCTTCTGGGCGCGCTGGATCGTGCGGTAGACGTCCAGACATTCCCGGGTCGACTCGCTGTACTCTATATAGGACGACACCAATGGTCTTGGGTCCTGCAAAAGTTTATGAAGCAAATCGATTTTTTCTTCTTCGCTGAGCGCGCCGTAATTATCGACAATCTTCATGTTGGCCAAAATTTCGGTCATGGCGCTCTCATGCTCTTTGCTGTGCTGGCGAATATCAAGCGCAGCCATGTAGAACCCGAACAATTCCACTTGGCGAATCAGCTTCGCAACAAGCGTATCGGCTACATAATCCGCGTAGTGATGGCGCAGACTACGGTCAATGATGCGCAGATCCTCCACGAATTCTACAGGATCGCGATAACGCGCAGAAGTGTCTCGTGTAGACTCGTCCATCATATTATGCAAGCGCTCGAACATGTAGATTAACTTCATGCGATATGGTTCTTTTTCATTGTTCCAAAATGCCGTCCGCTTCAAAGGGACATTCTCGTGATCGGCCGCAACCGATTGCAGCAGCTCATCGGATACCTGCACAATGCTGGTGCTGAAGCTCAGGCTGCGGAACAATTCCTTCAGCCGTTCTTCATATTTGTGAATCGCAAGCTTCCGGTGCATCTGCAACGTCTCCCACGTCACCTCCGCCGTAACGGATGGATTGCCGTCGCGGTCTCCCCCGATCCACGAACCGAACCGCAGATACGTAGGCACATGCCAGCTCTGCGTCGGATAATATTTATCAAGGCAACGTTCCAGTTCCTGATATACCTCAGGCAGAACATCGAATAACGTCTCATTGAAGTAATACAATCCATTGCGGACCTCGTCCAATACCGTCGGCTTCCGATCCCGGAGTTCATCCGTCTGCCACAGCGTAATGACTTCATTCAACAGCTTGTCACGCAGCTGCTCCCGCTCCCGGTACGTCAGCGTAGGATTATCAAGCAGCATCATGTCTTCCGCAATCCGCTTATGAATATCGAGAATCGCACGGCGCATCGCCTCGGTCGGATGGGCGGTCATGACGAGCTC
This sequence comes from Paenibacillus thiaminolyticus, assembly GCF_007066085.1. Classification (NCBI taxonomy): domain Bacteria; kingdom Bacillati; phylum Bacillota; class Bacilli; order Caryophanales; family Paenibacillaceae; genus Paenibacillus; species Paenibacillus thiaminolyticus. The sequence goes on from NZ_CP041405.1 coordinate 3,046,737, forward strand.
CAGTGAGATGCTGTCCAGAATCTGGCGCAATTCCTCTTCCGAACAATTGCGTTCCTTCAATTCCAGAATGACGCTCTCGATCGAGCCTGGTTGGACCGTCTCGCCAGCGGAACGTTCATAATCGCGCTTGCGCCGAACCCGGTGATTCTGTTCTGCGATATTCACCAACTGAAAGTAAATTGCAAAAGCACGTATCACTTGATGCCGGATATCTGGGTTCAACGTATTGATCAGTTGTTTGAACTCTTCGTATAATTCGGGAAGAAATACAGCTCGCAACGATTTGCTTATTTCCCGAATCTTCTCCACAATGTCAAGCAGCCCGTTCCCGCCTTGATGGACGAGCACTTCACCGAGGATATTACCCAGAAAACGAACGTCCCTCCGCAACAAGTTGTTGGAGTTCGCTTTGCTCGCGGTTAACGTAAGGTCTGTCATTCGTCTCCCCCTATCTCTGCAATCCTATTCCAACGGATTTTGGCTTTCCTAACATCATACTACAAAATAACTCGAAAATCTTTACTTTATTATGAAAAAATCGGACGTTACCTATGCGCATGTTCGCATTAGTTCGGAAGTTCGGATTTGGAAATAAAAAAAGGACCTCTCATCGAAGGTCCGTTCGGTGCGAAATATGTATTGGCTTGTGATTATAATAAAATGGAGCGGGTGATGGGAATCGAACCCACGCTACCAGCTTGGAAGGCTGGAGTTCTACCATTGAACTACACCCGCAAATGAATGGTCGGGACGACACGATTTGAACATGCGACCCCCTGGTCCCAAACCAGGTGCTCTACCAAGCTGAGCTACGTCCCGATGTATGTATCCATTTGTTGAAAAAGTGGCGCGCCCTGAGAGATTCGAACTCCCGACCTTTTGATTCGTAGTCAAACGCTCTATCCGGCTGAGCTAAGGGCGCATCTTCTGGAGCGGACAACGGGATTCGAACCCGCGACCCTCGCCTTGGCAAGGCGATACTCTACCACTGAGCTATGTCCGCATTATTTTACAACATTAATTATTATACCACAACCTGCGTTGAATTTCAACATCTCTTCCCAGCAGAATGCAGATATTGGAGCGGGTGATGGGAATCGAACCCACGCTACCAGCTTGGAAGGCTGGAGTTCTACCATTGAACTACACCCGCAAATGAATGGTCGGGACGACACGATTTGAACATGCGACCCCCTGGTCCCAAACCAGGTGCTCTACCAAGCTGAGCTACGTCCCGATGTATGTATCCATTTGTTAAAAAAGTGGCGCGCCCTGAGAGATTCGAACTCCCGACCTTTTGATTCGTAGTCAAACGCTCTATCCGGCTGAGCTAAGGGCGCATTCTTCTGGAGCGGACAACGGGATTCGAACCCGCGACCCTCGCCTTGGCAAGGCGATACTCTACCACTGAGCTATGTCCGCATGATGTATATCGTATGTTGTATATTATTGCACAACGTAAATATAATAACACATTTCCTGATCAGTAGCAACAATGAGTTAATGCCAATTTTTGAGTGCAGATAGAAACCGAACCACAAGCCAGCAGCCTGGAAGTATTTTTTATTCCCGTGTAACCTTTTCCCTGCCAGGTGCCTATGGCAGCCTTGGATTCGGCCCCTACGAACGAACCGTCCGAATCCGTTATTGTACAGCTTAATGAGCTATCCGGAAACATACCCGCTCAATTCGACATGTCTGTAAAGGATGGCTCGAAGGTTACGAGCAGCCTTACGATTTGACTGTGCCGGTTACCACAAATACAAAAGACAATATCATTTTGGTTCCCGAGGAACCGACGAAATCGTATGGGACATTAACTTCACCATAGAAAAGCTGGAACTGACGCCGTTATCCATAACCTGTGTCTAAAGCTAACTGGCGAACCAAGCATCGGTGGCATAAGCGATATTAATGCCGATATTATTGATGAGCATGGTCGCACACTGGAGGTGCTGAGCGGGAGAAGGAATATATTCCAGAACTTGAGTTCACCATTCCGGTAAATCCATGCCCTGCCGATTAGCGAGGCAGAGCATAGTCAACACGAAACCCGATTCGAGCATTCGCCGATCGGGTTTTGTCATGATAGTCAAGCAATTACGCCCGCCTCCTGCGATGCACGAATTGGCTGGCCGTACGTTCCCAAAGGTGCTCTCATCCTCGTTCCCCGATGATAAGGGCCCTCTGTTACGTTCCACAGCTGCTAAAGCCTGCAAAATTGCAGTATTCTCGCCGCTCAATTTTTCGGTACAAGAAATTCCTGCAAATCTCCATCAATTTCCCGCTATTCCGTTCAAAATGACGATTAGACTGACAAAAAACTGCACTTTTGCAGGAATCCTCTTGATTAGCGCCTGGAGCCGAAGAAATACTGTAAATTCGCAGGATTACTTTACTTAGGCAGCCTCTCCGCTTGAAAAGTGGTCGTATCCGATGCCTCAAGCAGACCAGATCGCCTTTAAATGCAACAAAACCGCCCTATGGCGGTTAAATGATGAATTTATGGAGCGGGTGATGGGAATCGAACCCACGCTACCAGCTTGGAAGGCTGGAGTTCTACCATTGAACTACACCCGCAAATGAATGGTCGGGACGACACGATTTGAACATGCGACCCCCTGGTCCCAAACCAGGTGCTCTACCAAGCTGAGCTACGTCCCGATGTATGTATCCATTTGTTAAAGTGGCGCGCCCTGAGAGATTCGAACTCCCGACCTTTTGATTCGTAGTCAAACGCTCTATCCGGCTGAGCTAAGGGCGCATTTATTCTGGAGCGGACAACGGGATTCGAACCCGCGACCCTCGCCTTGGCAAGGCGATACTCTACCACTGAGCTATGTCCGCAGCTTGTCTCTTCATCATGTTTTATCAGAAGCGACAAGTAATAATATATCATAAAACAAATACAAATGCAATCTGAATTTTATATTTTTTTGTTATTGGTGCAATTTGCAAATATCGGCGCGATGCCGCTCCGTAATATGAGGACAGGTCGTGCAATGAAGCCCTGATTCGCTGCGGAACTTGAGGCAGCACACTTCCCGAATCCTCAATATTTTGCTCTCCTGTGCAGGATTCGGAATGACCGTATAGGTAAATGCCAGCGGATTAGCTTTATATTCGCCGTATAAGGCCCCTGCAGCCTCATGCAGTACCCAATCCCTATCTTCCTGCAAAAGACGGTCCTGCGCCGTTGTATGCTCCTCTGTGGCCAAAGATCGTAATAGCGTTCCAGTACGTTGGCTACGTAAGCTATAGCACCTTAATGGAAATACCGGACACCTGCTTCATCAGTTGAAACAACCGGTTGAGTGCCCCTTGAACAAAAGCTCTAGTGGCCGATCCCGGGCGAGCTTTCGGCCCACCTCCCAATAAGGTTCAAACTCCACCTTACTGATTACATCGATATCCCCGGATGCGTCAATTGTAAGGGTAAAGGACCATTTGTCCGGATCCAGCAGCTGTCCCAGCCTGGAGAAAGCATGCATTACTCCCCCGGCAAGAGGAGGCGCATACCGCTTGATAAAGAGCGAAGCAGCCACCTTATCATCCGCACAACGGTACAGGTGCTTCGCCTCCCGCAGCAGATATCGGATTCCTGCTTCGGTAAGCAGCTCCTCCTTCGTCAGAACGGCCCGACCCGTTCAGACAAGGCAACACGCTCCCTCCCATGCAGATTGTGAATCCGGAACGTATCCATCCAGCTTGGCTGCTGTTCTCGAGACATCCATTCTCCTCCTGAAATCCGTCAAGGGTTTCATGATACTGGTGAGCGCGGAGGGACTTGAATCCCCACGGTTGCCCGCTAGATCCTAAGTCTAGGGGATGTGTTTCACTCGTTTCGCCTAAGCATTGATACATAAGGATTTTTCGGTTATCCACAGGGTTTTATTCTGGTCTGTTTCCCTCTATATTAGTGTTTACAAGTAAAGCTCCGAATAGTTCGGGTCTTCGTCACAAGTGGGGACTCATCTACACCACAAATTGATGGGTATATATAGTATATTAGGAATGTATTATTACCACCACCTATTTCCAAGGAGGTTACTATGAAAAAATCATTAGTCGCCATTTCAACAGTGCTGATGCTGTCAACATTTACCGGATTCGCTTCTGCTGCGCCTGATTCACCTAGAATTGCACCAACTCAATCAGAAACTCTTTCAATCGAAACCGACTACGAACCAGGAGATGTTCATCACGTTGGGTACGATTCCTTCCAGAGATCATTTACTGCAAACATCCATGCTGGAAGACTTATGGATATTTATGTAAAAAACGATGGTCCAGGAACAGTGTACATGACGTTAATACGCGATGGAAAAAATTATGCGGTAGACATTCCGATATCTTCAGGCCAACAAAAAACAGAGACAATTGGGGTCCTTGGCGGCATTATTAATGAAAAATGGGAAGTATCCATTAATACTAAAGACGGCCATAATATGGACTTCCAGTTTAAGATAAGACAATATAGAAACAAATGATCAAAATAAAGCCTCGGAATAATCCGAGGCTTTATTTAATTGGTTATATTTTTCAAACCAGAAACCAGGAATACTTTCGATATTCCAAAACCTAAAGAAAATAAGGAAACCAGATTTTAGCGAACTTTCCTTTACAAGTATTTATTTGCTTCCCCTATATAGTGTTACTGCTCTTCTCCTTTTTTATGCACTAATTACTGTAGGGGTTGTTGTATTGATCTTTAAACGCTCAAAGAACCCCAATGTCATAAATGCGAAATTGTTATTAGTTATAACTGTAGTTGATGCGCTTTACCTGTTTATAAGCAACTCAAATAATTTCTCGCTATTTGATGTTACGACCTTAAGGGATATATACCTAATTACAGGTCGTCTTTTTGTTTTTCAACTTTTCGTATAAGCTATTTCCCCGAAGATTTCAACAATCTATCCAACACCACGGCCACCTATGCGCGCGTAATCGGTTCGTATATGTTATCGTTAGCAAAGGTGTTAGCACACATGATGCATCAGGTTCGGTGTATCTTCATAAACAAAACAAAAAACCCTTGTCCGACAAGGGTTTCATGATACTGGTGCGCGTGGAGGGACTTGAACCCCCACGGTTGCCCGCTAGATCCTAAGTCTAGTGCGTCTGCCAATTCCGCCACACGCGCATTCCGATATAAAACTGGTGAGCCATGAAGGACTCGAACCTTCGACACCCTGATTAAAAGTCAGGTGCTCTACCAACTGAGCTAATGGCTCTCATAAATGGCTGGGGATATAGGATTCGAACCTATGCATGACGGAGTCAAAGTCCGTTGCCTTACCGCTTGGCTAATCCCCAACGATGTTCATATGTGACGTCATGGTGCCGGCGATAGGAGGCGAACCCACGACCTACTGATTACAAGTCAGCCGCTCTACCAACTGAGCTACACCGGCTTACATGAATGGTGGACGCTGACGGGATCGAACCGCCGACCCTCTGCTTGTAAGGCAGATGCTCTCCCAGCTGAGCTAAGCGTCCAAGAAGTGGTGACCCGTACGGGATTCGAACCCGTGTTACCGCCGTGAAAGGGCGGTGTCTTAACCGCTTGACCAACGGGCCTCAGGATAGCTGGTCTATAATTTGTAAAAAAAGTACTGGAGCTCTCAACCGGGATCGAACCGGTGACCTCATCCTTACCATGGATGCACTCTACCTACTGAGCTATGAGAGCAAGATGGCTCCCCGAACAGGACTCGAACCTGTGACAACTCGGTTAACAGCCGAGTGCTCTACCAACTGAGCTATCAGGGAACAGTAAGGAACAGCTCTGCGCCGCGTGAATTTGCATCAGCAAATCCACGCCCGCATCTCTGTCTGCTTGGCAACGTCCTACTCTCCCAGGACCCTGCGGTCCAAGTACCATCGGCGCTGGAGGGCTTAACGGTCGTGTTCGGGATGGGTACGCGTGGAACCCCTCCGCCATCGCCACCAAACAGATAAGGTATTGTACCTTAAAAACTGAATGCGAAAGTTCGTCTTACGAATCATCTTACTTAGGATAAGCCCTCGACCGATTAGTATTGGTCAGCTCCATGCATTGCTGCACTTCCACCTCCAACCTATCTACCTCGTCGTCTTCAAGGGGTCTTACCAATGTGGGAAATCTCATCTTGAGGGGGGCTTCACGCTTAGATGCTTTCAGCGCTTATCCCTTCCGTACTTGGCTACCCAGCTATGCCTCTGGCGAGACAACTGGTACACCAGCGGTACGTCCATCCCGGTCCTCTCGTACTAAGGACAGCTCCTCTCAAATTTCCTACGCCCGCGACAGATAGGGACCGAACTGTCTCACGACGTTCTGAACCCAGCTCGCGTACCGCTTTAATGGGCGAACAGCCCAACCCTTGGACCTACTTCAGCCCCAGGATGCGATGAGCCGACATCGAGGTGCCAAACCTCCCCGTCGATGTGGACTCTTGGGGGAGATAAGCCTGTTATCCCCAGGGTAGCTTTTATCCGTTGAGCGATGGCCCTTCCATGCGGTACCACCGGATCACTAAGCCCGACTTTCGTCCCTGCTCGACTTGTAGGTCTCGCAGTCAAGCTCCCTTCTGCCTTTGCACTCTTCGAATGATTTCCAACCATTCTGAGGGAACCTTGGGGCGCCTCCGTTACTCTTTAGGAGGCGACCGCCCCAGTCAAACTGCCCGCCTGACACTGTCCCCGAACCGGTTCCACGGTCCCAGGTTAGAACTCCGATACGATCAGGGTGGTATCCCAACGGCGCCTCCACCGAAGCTGGCGCTCCGGCTTCTCAGGCTCCCACCTATCCTGTACAGACCGTACCAAAGTCAATATCAAGCTGCAGTAAAGCTCCATGGGGTCTTTCCGTCTTGTCGCGGGTAACCTGCATCTTCACAGGTATTAAAATTTCACCGGATCTCTCGTTGAGACAGCGCCCAAGTCGTTACGCCATTCGTGCGGGTCAGAATTTACCTGACAAGGAATTTCGCTACCTTAGGACCGTTATAGTTACGGCCGCCGTTTACTGGGGCTTCGGTTCATAGCTTCGCCTTGCGGCTAACCACTCCCCTTAACCTTCCAGCACCGGGCAGGCGTCAGCCCGTATACTTCGCCTTACGGCTTCGCACAGACCTGTGTTTTTGCTAAACAGTCGCTCGGGCCTATTCACTGCGGCCCCCTCGGGCTATTCACCCTACCGGGGCACCCCTTCTCCCAAAGTTACGGGGTCATTTTGCCGAGTTCCTTAACGAGAGTTCTTCCGCGCGCCTTAGAATTCTCTTCTCGCCTACCTGTGTCGGTTTGCGGTACGGGCACCTTCACCTGGCTAGAGGCTTTTCTTGGCAGCATGAAATCAAGACCTTCGGTACTGTAATTTTCCCTCCCCGTCACAGCCCAGCCTTACGGTCAGCGGATTTGCCTACTGACCAGCCTCACTGCTTGGACGAGCATCCATCAGCTCGCGTCCCTATCCTTCTGCGTCCCCCCATTGCTCATAACGGCTACGGTGGTACAGGAATTTCAACCTGTTGTCCTTCGACTACGCCTTTCGGCCTCGCCTTAGGTCCCGACTTACCCTGGGCGGACGAGCCTTCCCCAGGAACCCTTAGGCTTTCGGCGGACATGATTCTCACATGTCTTTTCGTTACTCATACCGGCATTCTCACTTGTGTACAGTCCAGCAGTCCTTCCGGTCTGCCTTCAACCCGGTACACAACGCTCCTACCACTGATGCAAAGCATCAATCCATAGCTTCGGCGGTACGTTTAGCCCGTTACATTTTCGGCGCAGAGTCACTCGACCAGTGAGCTATTACGCACTCTTTAAATGATGGCTGCTTCTAAGCCAACATCCTGGTTGTCTGGGCAACTCCACATCCTTTCCCACTTAACGTACACTTAGGGGCCTTAGCTGATGGTCTGGGCTGTTTCCCTCTTGACAACGGACCTTAGCACCCATTGTCTGACTCCCGGATAATAAGTCCATGGCATTCGGAGTTTGACTGAGCTTGGTAACCCTTGGCGGGCCCCGCACCCAATCAGTGCTCTACCTCCACGACTCTTCCTCCGAGGCTAGCCCTAAAGCTATTTCGGGGAGAACCAGCTATCTCCGAGTTCGATTGGAATTTCTCCGCTACCCCCACCTCATCCCCGAATTTTTCAACATTCGTGGGTTCGGGCCTCCAGTGCGTGTTACCGCACCTTCACCCTGGACAGGGGTAGATCACACGGTTTCGGGTCTACGCCTACGTACTCATTCGCCCTATTCAGACTCGCTTT